>CAYMFM010000020.1:26984-54615 GCA_964389685.1 uncultured Rikenellaceae bacterium | reverse complement strand
AATTCTTCACTCCAACCGTTTGTATATGTATATCCTCCAACTTCATCTGCGGTGGTAGTTAATATATCGAATACCTCTAAATATGTAAAACTCTGATCAATAGACAATACTAATGCTGCAACTGCCGCAACTACAGGACAAGAATGAGAAGTACCCCCAAATCTCCCAGTATAGGATAAATAGTTTGTACCTGAGTTTGGCAATTCTTCTTCATAAGGAGGTGGGTTATCACAAGATCCTGAATCAGGCCATGGATTATAACCTGCCGAATCAGGGATATCAATTGTCCACATCTCTTTTGTTTCACCCGTTATTCTGCAAGGCCAGGCTCGGTGCGATGGCGCTACAATGTCAATAATTTGATTGTTTTGAGAATACCAATCACTGGTTGGGCTGTAATTTGCTTGTTGATCATCACGATCTGAAGACCCAACGGTAATCACTCCTTGAATGTTTACATTAGCAGGAAATGTAACATACCCATCATTATTTTCATCGTGAATGGCAGTATTTCCCGCAGCAAAAATTAAAACTCTGTCATTATTTATAGCATAGTTTATTGCCGTAACAACTACAGGATATCTGTTTGGATTTGATGTCCACCACCCCCAACTATTTGATAAAATATCTGCTCCGTTATCTACTGCAAATTCAATGGCATCTGCAACTACAGAAGGAGGTTTATCCATCATACGTATTGGCATTATCTTACAATCAGGTGCAATACCCGCAATTCCTTGATTGTTATTCATTGTTGCGGCAATCACTCCTGCACATGCATTTCCGTGGTTTTCGTTCCCTACTGGTGATGGATCATTATCACCACTCGTAAAATCACTCCCATTTAACCTCACCTGTCTGGTATTTGGTAAATCGGGGTGGTCGGATGTTACTCCCTCATCAAGAACAGCAATTATAACATCGCTACTACCTGTAGTTACTTCCCATGCTTCAGGTGCATCTATATCGGCGTCATTAGTTCCTGAATGCCCATCGTTAAATGTTTGTCCTGTATTATGGCAGGTTATTTGATATCCAAAATATGTATCATTTGGTAATGTCTGAAATAATTCAGGATAAGAAATGAAATCTGGTGTTGAAAATTCAACCAATCCTGTTTTAAAATATGCATTAGCTATTTCTAAAGCATCACCACCTTTAGGGCAAATTAATTTTTGATAGATTTTGGTTTCTTTTATAACTTCTGTGTTAAACTTGTCATGAAGCTCTTTTTGCTGCTTATCAGAAACATCTGGCAAAAATCTGATTAATATCTCATCGGTTACCCCCATATCCACTCCGTCTTCCGATTTGTAAAAAGGATGGCAGGAAGTGATATTTTCTTGTGACTTTAACTTCAATTTCAAATCTTCTATTGTCGTTAACGATTCTGAAGAAATCTCAACAACGAAAGGATTATGCCACTTTATTTGAATTCCGGTTACTGAATCTTTTAAGAAATTTTCCATATTTACTCTATCAAACTCCTTTGTAAACTTGACCAATAGAATATTTTCCTGAGATATAAGAGGTGTCTTTTCATTAAAAGCATAATAAAACTTTCTTTCTTTAATGGAAGTCAACGAGGTTAATGCAAATATTGTAAACAACGCGACAAATGAATAAACAAACCATTGTTTTTTCATAATCGATTATTTGTACTGGTTAATTTTAGAAATATCTTTTAGTATTACCTGATTAATATCTTTCCAAGGGAAAGGAAGATCATTCATTGTACAGGGTCCACATGAAAAAAATATTCTTTCTGATTCTTTCGGGTTCCTGTATCTAAAACCTAATTTATATTCATTTTTTAAACTATCAGGGGAAAAAACAGGTCCACAATTAGAATGATCCCAAAGAACAGTATAAATTTCATCAGGAAAGTTAAAAAGTCCGGATGGCAGATTAAATGTGTAAATATCTATAGGCCAAGAGGAATCCATATTTTCACTACCCTCAAGCAAAATACAATATCCCATGTCAGTTATACTTCCTGTTGCTTGTCCTTCTTCGCTCCCGGTTTCATCGCATTTAAAAGTGCCAACAATATAACCTTCAACAAAGTCAGACCATTCGGGTGTATTTTCTTTCTTACAGCTAAATACCGTAAAAACAATTATTCCGCATAGGAATAATATTCTAATTGATGCTTTCATAGATTTATATTTATGTAGTTATCACTTCAATAACTCGTATGTCAAGTTAAAAAACATGACCAATAAAATTATGATGAAACGTTACGAACTTGTCGATTGTTAATATTAACAATCAATCAAGGCTTAGTTGTTTTGTGAGAATCTCTTTAAAATAAAATCAGAGAAGCAAAACAAATTTAGTGAAAAATAATATGATCACCAAGAAATTTTGTTAATTATCAGAATAGCTTTTTATTACAGGATAACCTTATTAACAACAAAATACTTCAATATACTGCAGAAATCCGTCTACCGAATTTTTAGATCAATCTTGATTTCATCTTTAGTCAATACCAAAAATCAGGCCATTCGTCGAATTTGGATGCTTTTCAAGTGCCCACTCTTTTATGCTGGGAGTGATTGAAATGATCCGGGAGTTAAATAATAAAGGCCCTCTGGTTGGAGGGCTTCTAAATTTTCAAGACTCTTGTTATCGATTAATGGCAATTTATAAGGCAAATACCGCTGGTTAGCTCACCGTAATTAAATCTAATGACTAATTACCAATTGAAGCACTTGCGTTTCCTTTCCGAAAATAAAATGTACAAAATAAAGACCGTTTTCAAAATTCGCAGTATTAATTCTAAGGATTGGTTCTTTGGTTATGACTTGATATTTTAAGACTTTCATAGTATTGTAAATCTGCATCTGATAAAATTCATTATTTGTCTTAAGAGTAGTTAGATTCTCATCTTCAAAAACGCTTATTTCAACAGAATTATAAGCAGGATTGGGCACAAACTTCAGATAGTACATATTTCCCTCTTCCTCCATATCCCAACAATCAACATATTCCACCTCTGAACCGTTCCATTGACCGGTGCCACAATCGTTAATCCCTCGTACCTGAACAAGATAATAACCAGGAGAAATCCAGGAGAAATCCAGGCTTCCTTCGGTTGTATACGTTTTAAGCTTATAAAGTACCTGCGTTCCATACTCATTTAAAAGCCAAATGTCAAAATAATTGCAGCTAGTACTTGAAGAAAATTCAACCAGGTTACCCTCCCAGTCGGAACATAAAAAATCTTCTTCACCTAAATCATTCGTAAATACCAGGTCGCCTATTTCCGTGCAGCCTACCCAAATAAACTTATCAAATATAACAGTACCGCAATCAGAAGTTATAGTTGCTTTTACCCAACTACTACCCCAAACAGAGGAAGAACTTGCTTTTACCGTGTAATTGTCTGTATACTGGCCACTTACATAACTGAGATAAGGACCCTTTGTCCAGCTCACTGTATCACTTGGCGGACGGTCGTGAAGTGTAAAGGTGGAGTTTGACGTGCAAACCAATGATGGGCCGGTGACAGACATTTTTCTATTTAAAGCTTCGCATACTGCACTAAATGCATTTACTCTTCCATAGCCTAATTCTTCACTCCAACCGTTTGTATATGTATATCCTCCAACTTCATCTGCAGTGGAAGTTAATATATCGAATACCTCTAAATATGTAAGACTTTGATCAATAGATAATACTAATGCTGCAATCCCTGCAACCACAGGACAAGAATGAGAAGTTCCACCAAATCTCCCGGTATAGTATAAATAGTCTGTGCCTGAGTTTGGTAATTGCTCTCCTGTTGAAGGCGGATGAAATTGTTCTTCAGGCCATGGATTATATCCAGTATTACCGGGAATATCTATGCTCCACATTTCTAATGTTTCACCTGAAATACCACCTGGAAGGGGGTAGTATGCTTCAGGTGGATATGCCCTGTGAGATGGTGCAACAATATCAATTATTTGATTTTTTCCACTTTCAGGATCACTGGTTGGGCTATAATCAGATTGATGATCATAACGATCTGAAGCCCCTACAGATATCACTCCAGGAATAGTAACGTTGGCGGGAAAAGAAATATATCCATTATCATCAATAGTATGTCTGGCTGTATTTCCTACAGAAAAAATAACTACACAATTATTATTCACTGCATGTTGAATCGCCGATACTACTTGTGGAAATAAATTTGGACTATAAGGAGGAATACCTTTTTTTCTAAGACCCCAACTGTTTGAAATAATATCCGCACTGTTGTTAGCTGCGAACCTTATTGCAAGAGCAAAATCAGATACTTGTGAAGTAAGATAGTCTATTCGAATTGGCATAATCCTGCAATTGGGTGCAATACCTGCTATTCCCTGGTTATTGTTCATGGTTGCCCCTATAACTCCAGCACAAGCATTTCCATGATTATTGTTACCTGTTGGTGAAGGGTCATTATCTTCATCACCATCAACAAAATCACTACCAGTTAAGCGATCTTGACGGGTATTTGGCAGATCGTAATGATTACTTGTTACACCTTCATCAATGACTGCAATAACTATATCATTCGATCCTGTTGTTCTCTCCCATGCTTCTGGTGCATCAATATCAGCATCCTGTGTACCCGTATGTCCGTCATTTATTGTTTGCCCTGTATTATTACAGGTTATCTGATAATTAAAATAAGTATCATTGGGTAAATCTTGAGAGGGCTCAAAATTACTAAAAAAGTCTGGCGTCGAAAATTTTACTAAGCCACTTTCATAATATTTATTAGCAATTTCTAAAGCATCCCCACCTTTTGGAACTCTAATAATTTGAAAAATTTCATAAGAATCAATAACTTTTGTTCTGTATTCTTCATGCAATGCATTTTGTCTCTCTTTATTTACCCCTGGCAAAAATTTTACAACAATTTGATCAGTTATCGCCATATCTAATCCATTTTCCAAAGTATAAAAAGGCTGGCAGGTATAAACATCATCTCTGGATTGCAATTTGTTTATTAAGTCTTCTTTTAATTTTTCGGAACCTGTTGTAATTACAACATTATTCGAATTCCGCCATTCAATTTTTATATCGGGCGATACATTTTTAAGAAAAGTGGTAGTGCTGTCTTTATCAAATCCTTCAATAAAGTTTACAATCAATTTATACTCAACAGTTTCAAGGTAGATTTTTTCGTCAAAAGCGTAATAAAACTTTTTCTTGGCAGTGATAGTTATTGCAGATAAAGCAATTACTACTACTAAGCTTGAAAAAAAGGTATCGTATAAAAGTTAGTTGAAATTTTAAAAAAAGAGGTTCCTTAAGATTTTATTAATATTGTTTTATCACCAACAAAGAAATATTAATTAAAACAGGAACCTCATGGAAAACAAAATTAAAGAAATTAAACGAAAAAAGGTTGAATGGTTAATAAATCAGCCGATTGAAACACAAATGGAGATAATCTCACACCACATGGAAATATGCAGGTTAATGATTAACTCCATTATAGAACAGGAGGTTTGTGACTATACCGGAGAAAGGTATAGTCACAAAAAGCCACATGACAACAGATATTCCCGATGGGGATTTAACCCGGGGAGTGTTAAAATCGGGGATCAGAAGATACCCGTCGATGTTCCCCGTGTATTTGACAAGGAGGAGAACGCTACTATTTCATTGGAATATTATGAGCAGTTGAAGAATTTACCCAAGCAAGATCATCAGGTGATCAATTCTGTATTAAAGGGATTAAGCATGAGGGACTATGGATCCGTTGTTCATCAATTACAGGATAGTTTTGGACTGAGTAGTTCTTCTATTAGCAGATCTTTCATTGAACGGAGTAAAGAAGCCCTGGAAGAATTTGAAGCCAGGAAGCTCAAATCAGAAGAATTTGTAGCCATTTTCCTGGATGGTAAATACCTGGCCATGCAGCAAATGGTAATTGCCTTAGGGATTACCTTAACAGGAAGGAAGGTTCCGTTGGGTGTTATTCAGACAACTACTGAGAATTCAAAAAGTATAAAGGGTTTATTAAAGGATTTAATAGCAAGAGGATTAAAGCATGAAGATGGCCTTTTATTCGTAATAGATGGCTCCACCGGTTTACGGAAAGCCATCAGGGAAACCTTTGGCGAAAAAGCAGTTATTCAGCGTTGCCAGTGGCATAAGAGAGAAAACGTATTGAGTTACCTGAGTGAAAAGGACCAGAAATATTTCAGGAAAAAACTACAGGCAGCTTACCGGGAAGAAGAATATGAAGATGCAAAAGAGAAACTATTGATGATTCATAAGGAATTAGCAGCAATCAATCGATCAGCTGCAAATTCATTAAAAGAAGGTCTGGAAGAAACATTAACGATGCACCGCTTAGGTATAATCAAACATTTTGCAACCAGCTTTACAACAACCAATTGTATCGAAAATTTAAATTCACAGTTAACAAAATACATCAAGAAAATAAAAAGGTGGATGAGTTCAGATCAGCGTTATCGCTGGGTTGTTTTAGGGATGATGGAAGCAGAACATCACATGAGAAAGATCCAGAATTTTAGAAAACTGGATTTACTAAAAAATGCCATTCAAAATGAAGTGGCTTCTAAATCAGATAAACAATGTGCTGCCTGAACCTCTCTTTTTAAAATTTCAACTAAAAATGAAACATCACCTGAAAAAAATAGCCATGTTTTCATTATGATTAAGTTAAGGTGAAACTTTTGAAACTTCACTAAATACTACTTGTTGCCATTTTTCCCATGGGAAAGTAGGCCCAAGAGTGTTATAGGCAATTATGCAATTTACTACCTCAGAAGAATTAGGTTTCCTGTACTTAAACCTAATTTTAAAACTGTATCTTAAACTATCAGGGAAAAAAAATGGTCCACCAGTACTCGTATCATAACCTGAGAATATAATTCCAAGTGGAAATTTAATTAGGTCATCTTGAATTGAAAAAGTATACATGTACTCTTTATTATTCTCAACAGGTATAATACAATATCCTCGATATTGCAAGTTTAAAGAATCATTACACTGAAAAGACCCGACAATATATCCTTCAACAAAGTCAGACCATTCGGGTGTATTTTCTTTCTTACAGCTAAAAGCCGTAAAAAAAATTATTCCGCATAGGAATAATATTCTAATTGATGCTTTCATAGATTTATATTTATGTAGTTATCACTTCAATAACTCGTATGTCAAGTTAAAAAACATGACCAATAAAATTATGATGAAACGTTACGAACTTGTCGATTGTTTATATTAACAATCGATTCAAGGCTTAGTTGGTTTATTAGAATCTCTTAAGTCAGAGAAGCAAACCAAATATAGTAAAAAATAATATGATCACCAAGACATTTTGGTAATTATCAAAATAGCTTTTTATTACAGGACAACCATTTGTCGTTCTTCCACCGTTCACTCAAATATGCCAGCTGATTGAATTTTGGCTGACCGGACATTTATGTTCTCATAATAAAAATACGGAAATAATCGGTAGATTCATAAAAAAAAGCCTTCTCAAACTGGGAAGGCTTTTTTTTAGATGGGAAACATTATAAGCTACTGACTTGTTTGGCCAGTTTCGATTTTAAATTTGCTGCTTTATTGTGGTGAATTACATGTTGCTTTGCAAGCTTATCGATCATTGATGAAACTTTGCTATAGATCTCTTCGGCCTCTTTCTTTTCTTTTGTGTTTCGAAGTTTCTTAATGGCATTACGTGTAGTTCTAGCATAATACCTGTTCCGCAATCGTATACTTTCGTTTTGTCGTATGCGTTTTTTTACCGATGGATGATTTGCCATAATGTGTTGTTTAAATTTGTTGTAGTCCGTAGGGGAATCGAACCCCTGTTACCAGGATGAAAACCTGGCGTCCTAACCCCTAGACGAACGGACCATAAAAGCTTTCCCAAAGTTGGGATTGCAAAGGTAAAATATTTTTTTTCCCAGTCAACAAATTTCTTAAAAATTAAACGGGGAATCAATACAAGCAGCAGTAAAAAAAACCTGATATTGAGCATGTTCATAAGAATAGCAGCAAACTAATAGCCATAACAGCCATACCCCCAATTAATCCATACACTGAAACATGGTGTTCACCGTATTCTCTCGCAGCAGGTAGCAGTTCGTCAAAGGATATAAAGACCATGATCCCGGCAACAACTCCAAATAAAATTCCAAATACCAGTTCACTCATAAACGGCATGAGGATAAGGTATCCGATCATTGCTCCAACCGGTTCAGCTAATCCGGATAAAAAGGAGTGAATGAATGCCTTCTTTTTGTTACCGGTTGCATAATATATCGGGACAGATACTGCAATTCCTTCCGGTATGTTGTGGATGGCTATGGCAACGGCAATAGCAATCCCTATGCTGGGATCTGTCAGAGCGGCTATAAACGTTGCCAAACCTTCCGGGAAATTATGAATGGCAATGGCAAGCGCTGTAAAAAGCCCCATCCGCATCAATTTCTGATTTTTGTCCTGTGCGGCTGTACCAATATCCTCAACGGATCGTATCTCATGCGGATTTTCATGAGAGGGTATGATCTTGTCTATGATCGCGATCAGCAATATCCCTCCAAAGAATGAAATTACCGTTACCCACCAGCCACTGGTCTCTCCCAATTCATTCACCAGTGCCTCGCTGGATTTTCTCAGGATCTCAACAAACGAAACATAGATCATAACCCCTGCGGAAAAGCCAAGAGATAGCGATAAAAATTTGGTGTTTGTTCTCTTCGCAAAAAAAGCAATAGCACTTCCAATACCAGTGGATAAGCCTGCAAAAAGCGTTAGTACGAATGCAAAAAGTACTGATCCCGTTTCCATGTTTGAAATGGTGTTACGATGTTACGTATATATTTCCGGCAATTGATCCCGGAATGACCATCTTTGTCTTTTCAAGTAGAATCTCAAAGATATCGTTATATTTCTTCCTCAAGAAAAGTTTTTTCCCAAGTTGAACTTCGTTTTCCTTGAAAAAAAATGTGATTTCATCTGTTCCTGGATTGATCTTTACAATTTTGTACTGCTTACCCTCCAGGCAATCTGTAAGTTTCAGCAGACCCTCCGATTCGGTAATGTTCCCCTGTTTATCCGGTATCGGTTCCCCGTGTGGATCAAATGCCGGTTGCCCCAGATATTGATCAAGCCTTTCCAGAAGACGATCGGAAGTTTGGTGTTCAAGCATCTCCGCATCCTGGTGAACTTCGTGCCATGAATAATCCAGTACCCGCATCAGGAAAAGTTCCCATAACCGGTGTTTCCTGATTATCTTAAGAGCCCTGAACTCCCCTTCTGCAGTCAGTTCTATTGCTTTGTATTTTCTGTATTTTACCATTCCTTTCCTTGCCAGACTTTTTGCCATGTCTGTTACGGCAGCATTGGAAATGTTTAATTGCTCCGCCAGCCTCGTGCTATTGGCACTCTTCATCTCTTCTGCTATGATCTTGTAAATGGCTTTAAGAAAATTATCAGTAGATACAGACATAACTTAAGTATATTTAAATACAAAGTTAAGTAAACTTAACAAACTTACAAATGTTCAATAAAAATTATATCTTTGCCACCTGTATTTTTAACATTGTTGGTACGATGAAAGTCTATTCAATACATATCAGTGATTTCAAGATTGACGGAGGAGCTATGTTTGGAGTAGTTCCCAAAGTCATATGGAACAAACAGTATCCGTCCGATGAAGAGAATCTGTGTAGCTGGGCATTGCGATCAATACTTGTGGACAAGGGAGAGCAAAAGATACTGGTTGACAACGGATATGGAGACAAGCAGGATGAAAAATATTTCAGCCATGTTCATCTGCATGGTGGGTTGGGTATTGACGAGGCATTAGGCAAATATGGTTATACCCGTCATGATATCACAGATATGGTTCTTACGCATCTTCATGCTGATCATTGTGGAGGTGGAGTTCAGTATAATTCGGACAGGTCTGGATTTGAGCTCACATTTCCCAATGCAACCTACTGGATTTCGCGTCAGCAATGGGAATCGGCAATGAATCCGAACAGGCGGGAAGCAGATGCCTTTCTGAATGAGAACTTGATGCCGATGATGGAAAGCGGTCAGTTAAAATTTATTGAAAAGAACCAGACCCTTTACCCCGGATTTGATGTGAGAATATACAACGGGCATACGATAGGGCAGCTTATCCCTTTTATTCAATATTCCGGCAAAACAGTAGTATTTATGGGGGATCTGATCCCTTCAACAGTGCACATTCCATTGGCATGGAACATGAGTTACGATGTTCAGCCCCTGGAAACCCTCAAAGAAAAAGAGGCGTTCCTGGAAGAGGCGCTGAAAAACGATTATATTCTTTTTTTTGAGCATGATGTATATCATGAGTGTTGCACTGTAAAAGAAACACCCAGGGGTATCAGGGTTAAGGATACCTTCACTTTGGAGGAATATTTTAAGAAGGAAACAACGAGAACTCAGTAGATTGTCCAGAAGGGGATCAGTCTACGGAAGCAAACAATAAACAGCAGCAGGGAGAAAACAACATCAATATAAAGTATGGTTTTTCCCGACACGATTTTCTTCTGGTTCAGTATCGTGATTCCAACCCGCATAATCAATTGAATGAAGAAGAAAAGAAAAATGGGGATTCCATTCCTGTTCCATTCTTTTGCTTCTTTAAAATTACCCCGTATGATTTCTGAGAAACTGTGGGAGATCCCACAGGTAGGGCAGGGTTTGCCAGTGAGTATTTCGTGGAAACACGGAACCGGATGATTATCCGTTTGGGGAGAAAAAATGCCGGAATAGACAAATATCAGGATAATTATTCCGGCAAGAATCAGGTTGATCCTGTTATACGGTTTATCCCATACTTTCGGGAACGTCATCTATCACCTGATTTCAGTTGTATCCTCTAACTCTTCGAATGCTTCTTCCAGTTCACGATCAGCAGGAGTTTTTCGGTCTCCAGTATCTTTCTCCATATCTTTAAAGGCATCATCAAGACCCTCCTCCAGCTCTTCCAGGGCATTCTCCAGTTCCTTTTCAACATCCTCAAATGCCTCATCCAGATCCTCACCGATCTCTTCATCAATAACACGTTCCAGTCTGTTTTTCCAGTGAGATCCTTCCGAAAGCACACCGGCAAAGATGAATCCCTGCAGAACAGCAACGCTTGTACCGAAAATTGAAACCACCAGAGCGGCAATGATCAGTCCCTTAGCTCCATTTGCTTTGTTAGCCTGGGAGAGTGCTACAATACTCAGGGCGATGGCGATGACTCCGGGGATCAATGCCACCCATCCGAAACAGGGAATGAATGCGAAAATAAATGCGATGATTCCGAGAATCAAACCAGCGATACCGAATCCCTGACCTGCTGTTGACTTTTGTTCTTCCATTTTTTAGGTTTTAAACTATTGTTTATCAAAAATAATAAATAATGACCGTCATTTGAAAAAATTGACCATCAATTGATCATGATTTTTACGATGTCCTGTTCAAGTGTTTGCTCCGGCGATTCAATGATCCTGCCAATCTCAGCACCATCCCTGAAAAAAATTATGGTAGGCACGCGTTGAATATTAAGATACTCAAGGTCCATTGAAGGAACCTTCTTTTCCCGGTTAACACTGATCAGGCGAATATTTTCATCCGGGAATCCAGCATGATCCAATATCTTCAGGAATCTGGGGATTTCTCTTCTGCTGTCGGGGCACCAGGTAGCAAGGACAACTGTAATTTCTGTTCCTTCCCAGGCTGTAGAGGGAATAGAATCGATAGTTTCTTTATCCACCTCATAGTTGGAATAGTTTTCATCAAACCATGCACGGAAAGGTTCCATTTGCAGGCCGGATCTGTTAACGACACCAAGAAGTATATCCTGCTTTGTTTTCTCAGAATAGACGATTGAGTTAACGGTTTTTTCCCCTGTATTACAGGCCATAAATGCCAGGAAAATAAACCACAGAGCGTGCTTCATTTGCTTTCGGTTTTTATTTTTCGCAAGATAATGAAAAGTAAAGATCCTGCAACCCACAAATGATGAATTGACATCCAATGTAATGACGTCGAATTAAGAAAAGTGCTGCTTTTAGTGGTTTCAACAGGAAGGTTAGTTGTTCTTGTTTGTAGGTTTTATTCTGCTTTTCTGCTTTCGCAAAGAACCTCAAGTATTTTTGTTGCAGCGAAGGCTACAGGGGTCCCCGGTCCGAATATTCCAACCACTCCGGCATCGTACAGGTACTGGTAATCCTGGGAAGGGATCACCCCACCTGCAACGACCATAATATCTTCCCGTCCAAGTTTTCCCAATTCATTAATCACCTGTGGGATCAAGGTTTTATGACCGGCTGCCAGGCTAGACACGCCCAATATATGTACATCATTTTCAACGGCTTGTTTTGCTGCTTCGGCCGGGGTTTGAAACAGGGGCCCGATATCAACATCGAATCCAATATCTGCATAACCTGTGGATACGACTTTTGCACCCCGGTCGTGTCCATCCTGTCCCATTTTTGCGATCATTATTCTGGGTTGTCGGCCTTCCATTCCGGCAAATTTTGCAACCAGTTCTCTGGCTTTGATGAAGTTACTATCTTCTGCTGTTTCGGCAAAATAGATACCGGATATGGAGCGTATAACGGCTTTATATCTTCCATAAACCTTTTCCATTGCGTAGGAGATTTCTCCCAGTGTTGCTCTTTTTTGTGCAGCTTCAACCGATCGTTCCAGAAGATTACCGGTCCCTGATTCACAAGCTTTTGTAATGGCATCGAGGGCCTGTTGCACATCCTGCTCATTACGGTTTACCTTCAGCCGTTTTATTCGTTTTATCTGTGCTTCCCGGACGGCTGTATTGTCCACCTCCAGGAGATCCATTGGATCCTCTTTTTCAAGTTTATATTTGTTGACCCCTACGATGGTATCTTTTTTTGAATCGATGCGGGCTTGTTTGCGGGCAGCCGCCTCTTCAATTTTCATTTTTGGAAGGCCTGTTTCAATGGCTTTAGCCATTCCACCAAGTTCTTCAATTTCATGGATCAGCGACCAGGCTTTGTGTGCCAGATCATGGGTCAACTTTTCAATGTAATAGGAGCCAGCCCAGGGATCAACCGTTTTCGTAATATAGGTCTCATCACGGATGAAGAGTTGGGTGTTCCTTGCAATCCGGGCTGAAAAATCGGTTGGTAGAGCCAAGGCCTCATCCAGGGCATTGGTATGGAGTGATTGTGTATGTCCCAGAACTGCACCCATTGCTTCGATACAAGTTCTCGTTACGTTATTGTACGGATCCTGTTCTGTCAGGCTCCATCCGGAGGTCTGGCAATGCGTTCGCAGGGCCAGTGACCTGGGATCTTTTGGGGAGAATGAATTGACAATTTTAGCCCATAACATCCGTGCAGCTCGCATCTTGGCAATTTCCATGAAATGATTCATTCCGATTGCCCAGAAAAAAGAGATTCTTGGTGCAAATTCGTCAATATCCATCCCGGTTTTGATCCCTGTACGAAGGTACTCCCAGCCATCTGCTAATGTAAATGCCAGTTCAATATCAGCTGTTGCACCGGCTTCCTGCATGTGGTAACCGGATATGCTGATGGAATTGAATTTTGGCATATTTTGGGATGTATACCTGAAAATATCTGCAATGATGCGCATGGATGGTTCCGGAGGATATATATAGGTATTCCTGACCATGAACTCTTTAAGAATGTCGTTCTGTATGGTACCCGTGAGTTGATCCAGTCGGGCTCCCTGTTCCAGTGCTGCGACAATATAGAAGGCAAGAATGGGAAGAACGGCTCCGTTCATCGTCATCGAAACCGACATTTTATCCAGTGGGATCTGGTCGAACAGGATCTGCATATCGAGAATGGAATCAATGGCGACCCCTGCTTTACCAACATCACCGATAACCCGATCATGATCTGAATCATATCCCCTGTGCGTTGCCAGGTCGAATGCAATGGAGAGGCCTTTCTGACCGGATGCCAGGTTACGTCTGTAGAAGGCATTGGACTCCTCTGCCGTTGAGAAACCGGCATATTGTCTTATGGTCCAGGGCCTTGTGACGTACATGGTTGAGTGTGGGCCCCTGAGAAACGGGGGGATCCCTGCTGCAAAATCCAAATGCTCAATCCCCTCAATATCCTGTTTGTGAAAGATCCGTTTTACCGGAATATGCTCCGGAGCGATCCATTCTGCTACCGGTGGGTTCCCGTCATGACCTTTCTTACCTGATTCATGATGGATTGCATCCCGTAAAGTGATCTTTCGAAAGTCTGGTCTCATTTTCTGTTGTCCGCTTTATGTGTCATATACCTCCGGTTACTGCAGGGTCAATCCATCTTGAACTCATTTTGAAATTGTTGCAACGTTTCCAGGAGATTCGATTTTGTATGGATGAAATAACGAATACCCATTTTCTCGAAGGGCTCTGTAAGATGTTCAGGATAACCGGCTACAACAAAAAGTGCTTGTCCGTTGATCTTTGGGAACAGTTCAGGGACAAATTTTTCATATTCCTCGTCTGAGCTGCAAATCACAACAATATCGGGCTTACGCCGGTAACATTCATCGATTCCTTCCTCAACAGACAGGCATCCGGAACCTTCAATGATCCTGAATCCTGCACAACCGAAAAAATTGGATGAGAATGTAGCCCTTGTAGTCCGCATGGTAAGATTCCCGATCTTGAACAAAAACACAATGGGTATCTTTCCTTTAAACCGTTCGGTTCTGAGCCGCAATTTTTCAAACGGTTCCGTTGCGCGGCACAATTTAAGTGGTTTAACCTCTCGTTTCGAATCCACACCGTATTCCTGCTGAAGAATTGACGGATCAATGTTCTTTACTATTTTTTCATTGAGGTTGGGATACTGATTGGTTCCCAGGAAATTTTTTCGCCTGAAAGCGATATTCTTTTCCCGTTGCCTGGCGTTTTCTTCAATTTCAGTTTGAATAATTTCTTTTCTGAAAGCATTAATAAATCCTCCGTTATCCTCAATGGACAGGAATATTTTCCATGCTTCGCCTGCTATGGCATCGGTTAAGTACTCCACGTAATAAGAACCGGAAGCCGGATCAATAACGTTAGCAAAGTATGCCTCTTCCTTCAGAATATTCTGAATGTTTCGTGCCAATCGCCTGGAGAAGGTTGAGGGTTTTTTATAGACAGAATCAAAGGGATTTACCGTCAGGGAATCGGTTCCACCCAAACTGGAGGACATGGCTTCGGTGGTTGCCCTGAGCAGATTAACATACGGGTCATAGGCGGTTTTATTCCAGTCGGAAGTAATGGTATGAATATAGGCCTTTGATGTTTCGGATGATTCCGGTTTATATGCCTTCACGATGTTAGCCCAGAGTAATCTTGCAGCTCTTATTTTAGCCATTTCCATAAAATAGTTTGAGCCAACGGCAAAATTGATCTGAATTCCTGGTGCAACATCATCGACTGACCACCCTGAATCGGTTAAAAGGTTGAGGTATTCTGCTCCAACGGAAAGTGTATACCCGAGCTCCTGGACTATGGTTGAACCGGCGTCCTTAAAGTTTTTTCCATTCAGGACCAGGAATTTAAAACCGGGAAGATTCTTTTTTCTATAGGTGATAAGCTTTCCGGCAGGCTCAATGATCGCCTGTCCATCTGTTCCAAGCCGCCCGGTCAGTATGAATTCACCAATGGGATCAAACCCGATAAGCCCTTTTACTTCTTTTTTCTGCACACGCCTGGATTCAATTTCTGAATGAAAGAGTGTAAGCAGGATGAAGTGATCTGAGGGGGTGTAAAAGCTCATTCGCGTGGTTTCGATCGGGATGTCCATCAATAGATTAGCGATATCTCCATGATTCTTTATTACTCCATTGTCGATTATAAATTCGATGGATGTGGCACCCCAATCCAGAGCCTGCCGTGCTTCTTTATTGGCGGTCTCGATATGTTGAACCGGAATTTGCTGACAGATTTCCCAGTCATTGGAACTGGTTTTGTTACCCCTGACAAATGGGAATAGATCCGGTTCGGTTTGCAGGTAATCGAGTTCATCCAGATCATCTTTCCGGTAATAGGGTTTGATATCAATGCCTTCGATTGTTTTCCAGATCAGTGTTTCCCGGTAATCAACACCCTTCAGGTCTGTTTTTATTTTTTCCTCCCATTGTTCAGTCGGCACGGGAGGAAATTCTTCAAACAGCGTTTTTTTCGCATTATCTGGCATGAGCAGTATCGTTACTTCTTCGCAAAAGTAATGGAAAATCCGTAATTCACCTCAAGGATTCTTATTAATAGATTTGGTAAACTCCTGGTAAATAGTTCTTTTGGTACTGAATCTAAACATTTTCAGGGGATATTGAATTATTTTTGTATTTTGTCCTGTTATCTCTTGTATCTCAATGAGAAATGGCCTCTTATCATATGTACTGGCTATAATTCTAGTCCATTTTTCCATGCATGTAGCTGGACAGAAACAGGTTCAGATCGTTGCAATGGAAACCACACCTATTCTTGATGGAGTTCTTGAAGAGAATTGCTGGAATCTTCCTGATTCGGCTACCGGATTTATCCAAATGGAACCGTTCAAAGGATCGGGGGCTACTGAACGGACCGTTGTTTATGCTGGTTATGATGATCGAAATCTCTATTTCGGAATAAAATGTTATGAACCCGATCAGTCAGCCATTGTAGCAAACATCCGTACACGGGATATGCTCACCAAGAATGATGATATTGTTCTGGTTCTAATGGATACTTACCTTGATAAAAGGACAGCAATAGGCTTTTTTGTAAACCCTGTTGGAACACAAATTGATATGAAAGTTGTGGATGATGGAAGGAACCTGGACCTAAACTGGGATACGGAATGGGATGCAGCTTCTGCCATTACTACCTGGGGGTGGTCGGTTGAAATCGTTATCCCTTTCAGCAGTATTTCTTACAACAAGCGGTTAGATATTTGGGGTATAAATTTTGGCCGGATAATCCGAAAGAATTCAGAGACTGTTTATTGGTCAGGTGAAATGAATGATGATTTCAGGGTTTCACAAGGAGGATTACTTACCGGAGTTTCTGTTCCCGGGGTGAACCATTCATTTGATATTACACCCTATACTACCTTACGCTATGAAAACAGTGATGTGTCGGGTAATTATCAGAAAATCCTGCCTGAAGTTGGAGTGGATGCTTCTTATCAATACGCTTCAAACGTGAAGATAAACGGTACCTATAATCCGGATTTTGCAACTGTTGAAGGAGACCAGGAGCAGATAAACTTAACCCGATGGGAACTCAGCTTTCCAGAAAAAAGAATCTTCTTTTTGGAAGGGAATGAACTTTTTAACACCCGGATTAAAACGTTTTACTCGAGGAGGGTCGGAGATATTGAATACGGAGCAAAAGCAACCGGAAAATCTGGAGGCTTTAATTTCTTTATCATGGAGGCCAGAAGCAGAAGAGATACAGTCAATGAGTTACTGGCGGCTAATTATTCAGTAATTCGGCTTAAGAAGGACATCCTTGGATCTTCTACCATTGGACTGAGCTGGGTGGATAAACGGTGGGAAGGCGGTGTCACCAATTCACTTAGTCTGGATTATGTACTTAACCTTGGCAAATCATGGAAACTTACGGGACAGTTTGTTGGTGGGGAATTTGAAAACCTGAAAAACAGCAGTGCCTACTTCTTCCGTATAGCAAATGAAAGTAATGTTTATCATTATCATATCAGGTACTCATATACCGGGGACAGGTTTAAAGATGATATCAACGAAACCGGCTTCATCAGGGATGATGACATGAAGGAACTGGATAGTGATATAACCTACCGGTGGTGGTTTAAGAACGAGATTTTCAAATACCTAAGCCTGGGGACAAACAACAATATTTTCTGGAGTACAACAGGTGAATTAAGAAGCTGGTATATTACAGAGAATGCCCGCCTATATCTTCAAAACAGGTTGAGTTTCGATTTCTCTTATAACAATGAATTTAAGCTTTACGATAAAGAATATTTTAACCATAAGTATACTGCTGAGGTTGGATATAATACCGACGAATGGTCATCGGCTTTTATAAATTATTCCTGGGGCAGGAACTATGATCGTGATTTTTATTTAATTACAGGAGGTGGAAAAATAAGACCGGTTAAACGGTTATCAGTCAGTTACAGTTTCAATAAACTGAAGTTTTCACCGGATACTGATCAAAATTCAACATTCATCAATATCTTAACCCTTGATTATAATTTTACCAGGGATTTATGGATACGACTGCTTGTACAAAATAATACACGTGAAGAGAGGTTCTACTACTATGGATTATTTGGGTGGCGATTCAAGCCTCCTTTTGGAGCAGTTTATTTGATCTATACCTCTGATAAATATTGTTTGCCTATCACTGAAAGTGAACAACAGAAGAGTGATATCCTTTTTTTAAAGCTTTCGTACAATTTTGGGATTCCTTCCGGAAGAAGGTCGAAGGTCAAAAATTAAAACACAGCCCCAGTGTTACGTGCAGCGCTTGCATGGGAAGGTCAAATTCAACGACCTTTTCCTTTTCGGGAATCAAGAGGTGATCGGTTTTTATTTTCATTGCTGGTTTGCTTGAGAAGTAATCTGCTGCAATGCGGATACCCGTAGCACCCCTCATTCCGAACCGGATTCCTGCACCGAGAACATAGCCAAAATGGATCAATTGGGATGATTGGGACGTGAAGATCTCATCTTCGGTCCAGGTGATCTCCACTTCTCTCTCGGGGGGAGTTAAAAAAGTAATTCCAGCCAACGCCCTCAGATCCAGGTGGATAACAGCCAGGGGAATGGAAATGTTGGGCCCCACCATGAGGTTTATGTATGTCCATTTTCCCATGGTAATGTTGAATTCGGCATCTTCCGGAGCAGGGAAATTGATCTGGCTGTACCGCTCATCCAGGTCGGTTAACAGGGTCTTTTTCAGTGCATCTTCATCTGCATAATTGGAGCCGAATGAAAAGGTGGCGCCAATACCGATATAGGGGGCAACCACATAGGATGCATCAAAATTCAGGACGAAATTTGTCCCGGCATAACCGCTGCTGAACGCATCGTCTCCGGATGCATAGTCCCCGAAGGGGAACGATGCACCCATTGAGAGACCCAGAAAGCTGTCCTGTGCGTAAAGTGCAGGACATAAAACCAATATGGTCAGAATGACAAATAGTCGCTTCATCAGAATCCTTACATTAGTAACACAATGCTACTGAACTAATCCATCGAACCGATCATTTTTGAAGGATCAACCCACTCATTGAATTGTTCATCCGTAACGAGTCCCAGTTCCAGGGCTGCTTCACGAAGGGTCTTTCCTTCGATGTGTGCTTTTTTTGCAATTTTGGCTGCATTCTCATAGCCAATGTGTGTATTCAATGCCGTAACAAGCATCAAAGAATTCTCCAGGTTTGTTTTAATATTTTGCAGGTTTGGTTCTATACCAATAACACAGTTGTCATTGAAAGAGACACAGGCATCCCCGATCAGTCGGGATGATTGCAACAGGTTATAGATCATGACCGGTTTAAAAACATTCAACTGGTAGTGTCCCTGCATGCCTCCAACGGCAATAGCCATATCGTTTCCGATGACCTGAGCGCACACCATGGTCAGTGCTTCGCATTGGGTTGGATTGACTTTCCCGGGCATAATGGAAGAACCGGGTTCATTGGCTGGCAGGTTTAATTCACCAATTCCACATCTGGGTCCGGATCCCAGCATACGGATGTCATTGGCAATTTTCATCAGGCTGACAGCCAACGTTTTCAACGCTCCTGAACTTTCCACGACAGCATCGTGAGCGGCCAGTGATTCAAATTTATTTGGTGCAGTGATGAATGGATAGCCTGTCAGCTCCGAAATCTTTTTTGCCACGAGCACATCATATCCTTTGGGTGTATTCATTCCGGTACCAACAGCTGTCCCCCCAAGAGCCAATTCACTTAAATGAGCCAGGCTGTTTTTTAATGCTGCCATTCCGTGTTCAACCTGGGAGAGGTATCCGGAAAACTCTTGCCCCAGGGTTAATGGAGTGGCATCCATCAGGTGGGTACGTCCTGTTTTTACGATGTTTTTAAATGCCTTGACTTTCTCTTCCAGGGTTTGCCTGAGTTTTTCCACACCGGGTAGCGTAATTTCCATAAACATCTTATAGGCTGCGATATGCATTGCAGTGGGAAAGGTATCATTGGACGATTGTGATTTATTCACATCATCATTTGGATGAATAAACCGGGTTCCTTCACCAAGTTTCCCTCCTTTTATTACATGAGCCCGATTGGCGATAACTTCATTCACATTCATGTTAGATTGTGTGCCGGAACCGGTTTGCCAGACCACCAGGGGGAACTGGTCATCCAGTTTGCCTTCGAGAATTTCGTCACATACTGTTGCAATCAGTTCACTTTTTTCTATTGGTAACACACCCAATTCAGTATTGGCCAGGGCAGCGGCTTTTTTCAAAATGGCAAATGCCTGTATGATCTCAACCGGCATTGTCCCTCTACCAATTTTAAAATTGTCTTTTGAACGTTGTGTCTGAGCGCCCCAGTACTTATCAGCAGGTACCTCAACCTGCCCCATGGTGTCTTTTTCGATTCGGATTTTCATGATGCTTTATTTAAGTGATTAAATTTACAACAATTGATTTATATTTTCCGGTGGTTGAGCAATAACCGCCTTATGTTTTTCAACAACTATCGGACGTTGGATTAATTTTGGATTTTCGACAAGGATTTTAATCCACTCTTCATCGGTAAAATTGCATCCTTTCAGGTTTTTCCTGTAATATTCTTCCTGTGTACGGACAATCTCGATGGGTTTTTCCCCCAGTTTCATTACTATTTCCTGCAATTCGTTCTCAGAAATGGGATTTTTGATATAATCGATTACCTGGGCTTCAAGCCCTTTATCCCGAATGAATTGAAGTCCCTCCCGGCTTTTTTTGCACCGCGGATTATGATAAATTCTCATCATGGTTATGTGTTAATCGACATTCTTTTAAAAGATTCAAACCGACAATCAGTTTACACCATATGTCATCAGGTACTCTTTGATGAACGGGTTCAGGTCACCATCGAGAACAGCCTGAACGTTTGAGGTTTCATGCGATGTTCTAAGATCTTTTACCATTTTATATGGATGCAGAACATAGCTGCGGATTTGAGATCCCCATTCGATTTTTTTCTTTTCTCCTTCAATTTTCGCCTTTTCCTCCTGCATTTTTCTCAATTCCAGTTCATAAAGATGAGCTTTCAGGATTCGTATGGCATTTTCTTTATTTCTCAATTGAGAGCGTGTTTCCTGGTTTTCTATGACGATACCTGTGGGTTGATGTCTCAATCTGACTGCCGTTTCGACTTTGTTTACATTTTGTCCGCCTGCCCCGCTCGAGCGGAAGGTCTCCCAACTAATTTCAGATGGGTTGATTTCGATTTCAATATTTTCATCAACAACCGGTGCAACAAACACGGAAGCGAAGGTTGTATGTCTTCTGTTCCCTGCATCAAAAGGGGATAACCTGACAAGCCGGTGTACTCCGTTTTCACTTTTCAGGTACCCGTAAGCAAAATCACCGGTAAACTCCAGTGTAACGGTTTTGATTCCAGCTTCATCGCCAGGCAGAAGATCAATTGTTTTAACCTGATAATTATTTCTTTCACCCCAGCGGATATACATGCGCATCAGCATTTCAACCCAATCGAGGCTCTCCGTACCCCCTGCTCCGGAATTGATTTTCAGAATGGCACCCAGGTGATCTTCCGGTTTGCCCAGCATGTTTTTGAGTTCCAGGTTTTCAATCAGGGAGAGGGTGATATTGTACTGTTGTTCAACTTCCTCTTCACTGGATTCTCCCCCTTTCAGGAATTCAAATAAAACAGTCAGGTCATCGTAATTGATTTTCACATCTTCAAAGGCGGAAGTCCAGGTTTTCAGGCTGGCTATCTGCCTGAGTTTTTCTTCTGCTTCTTTCGGATCATTCCAGAATCCTGAATTTTGTGTTTTTTCTTCCTCTTCCTTTATTTCCTTAATTTTCTCCTCGATGTCAAAGGTGCCTCCTTAGCGCATCCAGGCGCCGCGAAAGATCCTTTATTTGTTCACTGGTAATCATGGTTTGTAGTATAAGGATGTGTGCGTTTTGCAAAATTAGGAATAATTATCCAGACGAAGACAAGGATTTACTAAAGTTGCATTTAATCTCTGAGGCATTCCTCAATCATGCTGTAGATCAATTCGTTTTCAAATCCTTTGCTTTGAGCGAACCGGAATAACTTTCCTTTCAGGTCAAACTGATTTTTTGCCTTTAACCCTCTCCGTTTTTTCCGCAACTCATTCCGGAGGATAGCGATGTATTCATCGGTATCAATTTTCTCAAGGGCTGTTTCAATCTGAATAGAAGGTATGTTCTTTTGCCTGAGAGCATATTCAATTTTCTTTTTACCCCATTTGTTTATTCTGAGTTTATCAGCCACAAAGAAGGTACAATATCGTGAATGGTCAATGAATTTCTCTTTTTCTAACTGAGAAATAATTTTTCCGGATGTTTCGCCACTGATACCCCATCGTTCCAGTTTTTTAAGGATATCGTGTGCACATTGTTCCTTCTGACTGCATATTGACCTGGCCTTTTCCAGGGCTTTTTTTGCTTGGATAGTATTCATAGCCATTCTATACAGCATTTTGAAACCGGGCCCTGATCATCCGTTCTTTGCCGTTCAGGTCTCGCTTCAATTCAATATTCTTGAAATGATATTGTTTCAGCAGAACGGTCATTGCATTGCCCATCCGTTCATTGATTTCAAAATAAATCAATCCAATTCCGGGTATTAGTTTTGTTCTGGCGATGGTTAAGATTGCACGGTAAAAGGTCAGGGGATCATTATCCGGTACAAACAATGCTTCATGCGGTTCATGTGCTAAAACATTTTGTCTCATTTGTTTCTTTTCACTGTCAAGTATATAAGGAGGATTGCTCACAATGATATCCACCATGGGAAGATTATCTGGTCTGTTTGATGAGACGAGATCGTGCTGAATAAAGGATACGTTCTGTTTGTTTAGCCTGGCATTTTTTTTTGCTGTTGCAAGGGAAAGCTTACACCTGTCCGTTGCAAACAGTGTAGCGGACTCCAGATTTTTTGCCAGCGCAATGGCTATACAACCTGATCCTGTACCGATGTCCATGATGGAAACTTTCTCCCCAGCAGTTTCCTCTATAACCCAATGAACCAATTCTTCCGTCTCGGGTCTGGGTATCAACACACCGGGAGTTACCCGGATCTTGCAACCATAAAAATCACAGCTGCCCAAAATATACTGAATAGGTTTTTCTTTTTTCAAATCAGAAACAATATCTTTAATTTTGCCAGTGAGGGATGCATCAAGAGATTGTTTCCAATTGGTTAACAGTTCAGATCTTGAAATGGATAATAGTTCTTCCAGCATGAGATAAACCATACTATGGATCTCTTCTACTGGATATTTACCGGACAATTGATCGGTTGAATATCCAAGGCATTCCTTAACATTACTGATTACTTTGGACATATGATCAAAGGTAAAAAATATTCTGATTACTATTCTTTTTAAAGAAAATGGAAGGGAAAAGCGATCATGCGTATATGTTGCGTTGTCTTGAATTGGCAGCACTTGGAAAAGGGTACACTTATCCCAATCCTCTTGTTGGATCGGTCATTACCCATCACCATGAAATTATCGGGGAGGGATATCACTGCGAATATGGGAAAGCGCATGCCGAAGTGAATGCCATTGCATCCGTGAAACAGAGAGCCCTCTTAACACATTCCACCCTTTATGTGAATCTTGAACCGTGTTGTCATGTTGGGAAAACACCTCCCTGTACCGATTTGATAATTGATTCAGGAATTCCCAGAATCGTTATCGGTTCGGAAGATCCCAATCCGGCAATTTCCGGAAAAGGGAGCGAAGCATTGAAAAATGCCGGGTGTGATGTAACGGTTGGAATGCTGGAGAGAGAGAATCGAGCATTGAATCGTAGTTTTTTCACCCATTTTGAAAAGAAAAGACCTTTCGTGATCTTAAAATGGGCAGAGAGTAATGATGGATTTCTTGACAACATCAGAACACCGGATACACCGGTGGGACCGAACTGGATCACCAGCGGATTAGGACAGACCCTGGTTCATAAGTGGCGGGCAACCGAGCAAGCCATTATGGTGGGGGGACATACAGCACTGCTTGATAATCCTGCACTGACCGTTCGGTATTGGACGGGCCGGCAACCGTTACGAATTACCATTACACGAGAGAAAAATCTGGTTAAAAATCTTCGCCTGCTCGATCAACAAAATCCAACCCTGATTTATACTGATAAAAAAATGCTGCCTGAGCCGGGTATTACCTACGTGAAGCTTGATTATCGTAGAGAAGTTATCCCTCAAATAATGAATGATTTATACAACAGGGAGATACAATCACTGATAGTGGAAGGCGGGAAGGAATTGCTGGAAAGTTTTATCTCTTCAGGATTGTGGGATGAGGCGTTTGTTTTCACGGGGACGCACAGGTTCTTTGATGGTCTCAAAGCACCAGCACTTGATTGTCAACCCGATCTTCGGACCCAGTTTGACCGGTGTGAGTTGAAACATTACAGGAATAATTGCATTTAAACCAACAAAAAAGAGGATTGATTTGGCAACATTCACCCGATATTGGCGTATAAATACAATTGGACGATTTGAAAATTTGTTATCGTTTCATTATTTTTGAAAAAATATGCATATAATTAAAATCCAATAAAAATGTGTAAGAGAAGAATATCCATGCTGGTACTTTTGGGATTGACCATCTTATCTACCACTGTAATGGCTCAAAGTCCCAGAAGGTTTTTTAAAGCCGGTGAAGATTTCATGGTAACAGGAAATTATGAAGATGCGGTGGATCAGTTCTCAAAAGCGCTTGAACTGGATCCCGATTACACCAATGCCTATCTTGCACGAGCTGAGGCATTTGAGAAACTTGGCAAACTTCAGGATGCTTATGATGATTACAACAGGGCATACGTTTTCTTGCCAAAGGAAGAAGAGGTTGCCTATCATTTAGGTAAACTTAGCAACGAGTTGGGGGAATACGGGAGGGCAATGGTATTCCTGAACCAGGCAACTGATCTATCCAGAAAGTTTTTACCCGCCTATCAGGAGAAGGTGAAATCTTTGATCGAATTGAAAGATTATCAATGCGCAATTAAAGTATGCGATACAACCCTGTCGCTGGGGAATAATGCAATCAATTATTATTATCATGGGGTTGTTTCAGAGCTGTTGAACAAACCGGAAGCTGCAGAAATGGATTATGAAAAATCGGTTGCTAAAGACCGGGCATTCATTGACGGCATTCTTGCATTGGCACGGATCAGACTCGAATTGGGGAAACTGGACCTTGCCATGAGTCATTGTGAAAATGCTCTGCGGCTTGACAACAGGAACACCGAAGCGTATATTATACGCAGTAAGATTCACGTCGAAAACCTGGACTACCCAAGTGCTATAAACGATCTGTCTAAAAATATCCTGATAGAACCGGATAATCCAGAAATGTATTTCCAGCGGGGAGTCTATTACCAGGAGTTTAATCAACATACCAATGCCATCAGTGATTTTTCAAAGGTGATCACGATGAATAAGAAGGATCCCGAAGCCTATTTTAAAAGGGCCAGATCCTATGAGGAAATCCTTAATTATGCAGCTGCTGTAAAGGACTATGAAACCATTGCGTCCCTCTCCGAATTTGATATGCAGGCAAGGAAGTTATTAAAAGAAGCCAATGAGCGGTTATATGAATTAAACCGGGAAAGCGATAAACCGGGAATTGCGCTTGAAACACCTGCTCCCATTGATGACCAATTTATCAATGTTGCTAAAAACGAGAAAGAGATTGTGCTCAAGGGTCTTGTGACTGATCAAAGCGATCTTGAATTTTTGCGCATCAATGGTAAGGAAGTTACTTTTGAGAGAAAGGGGGGCGGTTTTGAATTCCTGGCGAATGTGGAAGTGGGAGGGTTTGATACCATCCTGGTAGAAGCCAGTGATATTTACCACAATCAACAGGACATGGCCTATGCCATTAAATGGACCGAAACAGATCCTCCGGCTATAAGAATATTGGCACCCTATGCATCCGATGTTGGAGAGGTTTATCTTGACAGCAATGAGCCAAGCCTCTATATCGAAGGTAAAATAGAGGATAAGAATACCATCCGCTCCATCTTTGTGGAGGGTGTAACAGCCAGTTACCGACTCGATGAATATAACCCATCGTTTTCTGCAACCATCAATATCATGAATAAAAATAAATTTACTGTTGTTGCGGAAGATATTTACGGGAACAAGGTGGAACAGGAATTCAAGCTGAACCGCGAAGGGGCAGTTCTGACTGAAACAAATCCAATGGGCAAAACATGGGTTGTTTTTATTGAAAACTCAAATTACGAATCATTTGCCAGTCTTGATGGACCGACCAAGGACGTAAGCTTGATGAAAGCGGCACTGGCAAACTACCAGATCCATAATATCATCCATAATAAGGATATGAGTAAAGACCAGATGGAAAAATTCTTCTCCATAGAACTACGGGATCTGGTGCGCAGTAACCGGGTGAACTCATTACTGGTGTGGTATGCCGGACACGGTAAATACGTTAATGAAGTGGGTTATTGGATACCTGTTGATGCACAGCGGGATGATGAATTTACCTATTTCAACATCAATTCTTTGAAGGCAGGCATGCAATCCTATTCAAATTTCATTACCCATACTCTTGTGGTTACCGATGCATGTGAGTCTGGTCCAACATTTTATCAGGCAATGAGATCAACCATTGAGGAAAGAAGTTGCGATGACTGGCAAGCCACGCGATTGAAGTCTTCACAGGTCTTCTCTTCGGCCGGATATGAGCTTGCAGTAGACAACTCCCAGTTCACCAGAACATTTGCAAACGCTTTGGTGAATAATCCAAACGCCTGTATTCCCATTGAGAATATTGTTACTACCGTTTCTAAAGCAGTGGAGAGGAATAACCAGCAAAAACCGAAGTTTGGTAAAATTGTGGGATTTGAAGATGAAAATGGAACCTTTTTCTTTATAGCAAAGGAATAAATAGCTCTGTATGATGACGAATCGATCTCTTCGCCTTAAAAGAATTATTCGCTTCACCTGGCGAATAATTTTTTTTTATGGATTCCTGTTTCTAACGCTTCCGGTAACACCCCAATCGTTTTATTTTGATAACTATGGTGTTCAGGAAGGATTGAGCTCTTCAAAAGTCTATTCCATTCTCCAGGATAAAAGGGATTATATCTGGTTGGGAACCGAAAGCGGTGTATCCCGGTTTAATGGATTTGAGTTTGAGAACTTCTCCTCCGTGAATGGAATGGCCGATAATGGAGTCTTTTCACTGTTGGAAGATTCAAATGGCGATCTCTGGTTCGGTCACCTTGATGGGGGCGTGACCTTATACGACGGGAATAATTTCAGGATCTTACGCTTTGATACCATTGAAATAAAAGGGGATGTAACCTCCATTACCGAACCTGAGGAAGGAACGATCTGGCTTACTACCTCCGGCTCGGGAGCACTCCGGATTACCCGGAATAAGGATAAAGAACAAACCA
>CAYMFM010000020.1:19247-26884 GCA_964389685.1 uncultured Rikenellaceae bacterium | reverse complement strand
ACCTCCGGCTCGGGAGCACTCCGGATTACCCGGAATAAGGATAAAGAACAAACCATGAAGGTTGACCATTTTGCAGGACGAGAAGGATTGAGTGATATTGTTTTCGGGACCTGCTCCAGTAAAGATTCCGGATTGTTCTGCCTGACCGATATTGGCATTAAACGATTTGATCCAGTAGAGAATAGATTCAAATCACTCCTGCTTGAAGGATTGACCAGGTATTGGATTAAAACAACCATGTTTGAAGATAGCCGGGGGAACTGGTGGTTTGGAACCTATAATGGCGGTTTGTATAAATATGACAAGCAAGTAGATTCCATTCAAATATATGATAAACGAGATGGTCTTGCTAAAAACTGGGTTACCTATGTAACCGAAGATAGTCGAGGAAATATATGGGTTGGTACTTTTGGTGGTGGAATCACAGTTATTCATGACTCCAATCTTAAATCCTACAATACAGAAAATGGTTTGCCCGATGATTTTGTCAAATACATTATTGAAGACAAAGAAGGGAATATGTTGATTGGAAGCCAGGATCGGGGATTAAGTATATTCAAAGGAGAACAGTTTATCACATACACTGCATCGGATGGACTGGGTGATGAAAGTGTATGGGCTATCCATCAGGATCAAAAGGGCAATTTCTGGTTCGGAACAAATCAGGGAGTATCCCTGCTGAATCCCAACCGGTCTAAGGGCAAAAACTTCACCTACTTTAATCATGAAAACAAATCGATTGGTGATAAAATACGGTTTATTAGGGAAGACTTGAACGGGACCATTTGGATCGGTACTGATGGTGATGGTATATTCCAATATATCCCTGCCTCCGGTGAGTTTGTGTATGATTCCTATCTGAACAGGAACCTTTACAGGCCTACAGAACAACATGTTAAAGCCCTGGAGGTAGATCATGAAAATCACTTATGGATAGGAACATTCTATGGCCTTGGATTTTGGGATATCGACCGGAAGGAGGGCAGAATGTATACTCAGATTGATGGGCTTGCCGGGAACAATATCAAATCACTTTATTGTGATTCAAAAGGATCACTCTGGATTGGATCAGATCAGAAAAAAGGATTGACAAAATATAACCCGGAGAATGATCAGTTCGAAATCATAACCCTGGGAGATGAAATCATACCGCTATCGATTATCGAGGACCTGGATAGCAAAATCTGGATTGGAACAAGCTCGGGTCTTTATATGTATGATAACGATTCCATATCCTTTTTTATCACACAATCGGATGGTCTGCTTTCAAATAACATCACCGTGGTGGATGTTGATCATGCTAATAATATCTATATCGGGACGAACAAGGGATTAAACAAATACATCCAGGCAGAACAGAAAATGTTCACCTTTACCAGGAGAAACGGTTACGTTGGTATAGAAACAAAAGATCATGCTTCTTATCGGGATAAAGATGGGAATATGTGGTTCGGAACTGCAGATGGAGTAACCCGGTACTATCCAGAACGGCAGCAAAGGAAAGAACTTGAACCCCTTACTCACATCAAGGGAATGCAGGTTAATTATGAAAGCCGTGAAATGATACCAAACATGAAACTTAACCATACCGAGAAGTCTATCGTGTTTGATTACTACAGTATCTGTATGACAAATCCTGATGCGGTAAAATATCAGGTTAGATTGGTGGGAGCAGAGGATGAGTGGAGACCCGTTACCAGACAAACCAGAGCAATCTATTCGGCACTGCCACCAAACCGATATACATTCCAGGTGAAAGCTGAGAATAATGCAGGTGTCTGGAATACAGAACCCATCAGTTATCATTTTGCCATAACACCCCCATTCTACGCAACCTGGTGGTTTATCCTGAGCTGTGTAATCATTGTCTTTTTAGGGGTTTTTGTCTACATAAAGATCCGGGAAAGTAACCTGATACGCGAGAATAAAATACTGGAAGAAAAGGTTGCCATCAGAACGGCTGAGGTGGTACAGAAAAGTAAGGAGCTGGAGGAGAAGAATAAAGACATAACCGATAGTATCAAGTATGCTAAAAGAATCCAGAATGCCATCTTACCTCCTGAGAATTCATTTGCAGAAACGTTTATCCTCTTTAAACCAAAAGACATTGTGAGTGGTGATTTTTACTGGCTGGCGATGACAGAGACAAAGCAGGTAATGGCTGCTGTTGACTGTACAGGGCATGGGGTCCCCGGGGCTTTTATGTCTATTATCGGGCACAATTCCCTGAACAAGATCGTAAAGGAGTATGGCTTCCTTCGTCCGGCTGATATCCTGGATCAATTGAATGACGAAGTGGCGAGTACCCTGCAACAGCAAACCGAGGAGGATGAGGTCAAGGATGGAATGGATATTGCTCTGATGGTATTTGATTTTACGACAAAGGAGTTGGAATTTGCCGGAGCATATAATCCTCTCTATATGATACGAGATGGAGAATTAAAGGAGATCAAGGGAGACCGTTTTTCCATCGGCCGAACTTCTACTAAGGTGGGCCAGAAATTTGCCAATCACAAAATTAAACTGAAGCCGGGTGATACTACCTATATATTTTCTGATGGGTATGCCGATCAATTTGGTGGGGAAGGCGGTAAAAAACTAAAAGCGAGGGCTGTAAAAAACATACTCAAAGAGATTCAGGATCTGTCCATGCAGGAGCAGAAGGAACATCTCGATAACGCCATTGAGGAGTGGAAGGGTGATCATCCTCAGGTCGATGATATTCTGTTTATTGGAACCCGGGTTCAATAGTCCCCTTTGCTTTTTTGCAAAATACAGGAGATAATCGTTCCACCGGAAAACCCTGACGGGTTAATTGTGCAGTTGATAATTCTTATTTTGGGAAACTAAATCAAATCAATACCTGAAGCTTGGCTTCCAGATTGCTTTTTGGAACTGCTCCCACCTGTTTATCTGCAATCTCACCATTTTTAAAAAACAGAACGGTGGGAATGTTCCGGATGCCAAATTTTGCCGACACCCCTGGATTGCTATCGACATCCAGTTTGGTAAAAAGTGCTTTCCCATTATATTCCTGAGAGAGCTCACTTATAATCGGTCCGACCATCCTGCAAGGCCCACACCATTCGGCCCAGAAATCAACGATAACAGGTTTATCTGACTTCAATACAATTTCATCGAAATTGGCATCGGTAACTTCTATTGTCATGCGTTGAAAATTTTAAATTATGCAATCTAAATCTACAACAGGCACTTTGATTGGTCCCTGAAATTTGGCGCAAATATAGTCAATTAACTGTAAATTCAATGTCCGGATTTTCTTCAAGGAATTGTATAAACTGATCGGAGAGGTTTATTTTCCGGTTTCTGGAAAACATGCCAATACTTATTTTATCATCGGGATTATAGACATAAACCTTTAGTTTAACATGACCTTTACCTGAACCCGATAGGGTATCGATTGTATCGATGAATTCAGGTGTAATAATCCGCAACGGGATTTTTATGGAAACTGTATGAATGAGTTCATCCCTTATTTCTGAAAGAAGATTAATTTGTTTGATTTTAAACTCCAGTTCATTATCCCGGAACGGATTAGGGAGAACTTTTCCCTTTACAAGGAGGGAATATCCGGGTGCAAAATACTTGCTAAAATTGATAAAATCAGTGTTAAACAGGGCAAGACGTAAGGAGTCTGTATAATCCTGTATGCTCATTGTTCCATAGGGTCTGCCATTCTTGGTTGTTCCGATTTTCACATCGGTAACAATACCGGCAACAGTCAACTCCTTACCGTTTAATTCATTGATATTCTGAAAATCAGCTAATGAAGCATTACAAAAGTTTTGAATCTCCATGGTAAAGTCATCCAATGGATGGGCTGAAAGGAAGATCCCGATGGTCTCTTTTTCTTTTTTCAAGCGTTCCAGTTTTGGCCACTCTTCACCCTGTGGTATTTCGGGTTTTGTAAGGTCAATACCACCCGTATCTCCAAACAGGGATTGCTGGGAGGTACTTTTTTCAAACTGAACCTTATTCCCATACCGTACCAGGTTTTCAATAAAAGTCAACCCTTTTTTATCGGTTAAAAAGAACTGTCCGCGTTGTGGTTCCCTGAAACTGTCAAAAGCACCGGCCATAGCAAGTGCTTCCATGCTTTTTTTATTGACTGTTGAAAGGTTGATTCGTTCGACGAAGTGAAAGATATCCCTGTATGGGCCATTCTTTTTTCTCTCTGTCATGATGTGCTCGGCTGCATTCTCCCCGACGCCTTTGATTGCTCCCAGACCAAAGCGGATATCGCCTTCCTTATTTACTGTAAACTTGATATTGCTTTCGTCGACATCAGGACTCAGAACGGAAATTCCCATTCGTTTTGTTTCGTCAATGAAGGTGGTGATCTTTTTCAGATCACTGATATTCCTGCTTAAAACGGCTGCCATAAACTCAGCAGGATAGTGTGCTTTGAGATAGGCAGTCTGGTAAGATAAATAGGCATAACAGGTTGAATGTGATTTATTGAAGGCATATTGTGCAAATGCCTCCCAATCCTGCCAGATTTTTTCCAAAACACGCATTTCATAGCCATTCTTCAGACACCCCTCCATGAATTTCTCCTTCATTTCATCCATTACCCGTTTCTGTTTCTTCCCCATGGCTTTTCTGAGTGAATCCGCTTCACCTCTTGTAAATCCTGCCATTGCCTGAGATAGTTGCATAACCTGTTCCTGATAGACCGTTATTCCATATGTATCTTCCAGGTATTGATTCATGACGGGCAACTCATAATCTATTTTCTCCTTGCCGTGTTTGCGGTTAATGAAGGAGGGTATATGCTCCATTGGGCCCGGCCGGTAGAGTGCATTCATGGCAATCAGATCTTCAAACCGGTTGGGTTTCAACTCTTTGAGGTATTTTTTCATCCCGCGGGATTCAAACTGAAAGAGTCCGGTTGTTTCACCCCTGCTATAGAGCTCATACGTTTTGGCATCATTCAGGGGTATGTTTTTGATATCCAACTCGATTTTCTTTGAATCACGGATATTATCAACGGCATCTTTAATGATGGAAAGGGTTTTCAGTCCCAGAAAGTCCATCTTTAGCATCCCGATATCTTCGACATGATTCCCATCGTACTGTGTAACAAAGAGATCGGAATCTTTGGATGTACATATCGGGATGTGTTCTATCAGGTCATCCCGGCTAATGATCACTCCACAGGCATGTATGCCGGTATGGCGAACTGAACCTTCAAGGGTTTCAGCGTATTTCAAGGTGTCGGCAACCAGTTTGCTCCCGGCTTTCTTAGCATCCTGGAGGTCTCTAACTTCTCTGTATGCCTGAGAAAGAGTAATTCCTGGTTTTTCCGGAACTAATTTTGCCAGACGATCTGCCTCCGGAAGCGGAAGTTTCTGAACACGGGCTACATCCCGTATGGCCATTTTTGCAGCCATGGTACCGAAGGTAATGATATGAGCAACCCGGTTCATTCCATATTTTTTTACCACGTATTTCAACACCTGCTCCCGTCCATCTTCATCAAAATCAATATCAATATCAGGCATCGATATCCTGTCCGGATTGAGAAAGCGCTCGAACAGAAGGTTGTACTTTAACGGATCAATATCCGTTATCTGTGTACAATAGGCAACTACAGAACCGGCTGCTGAGCCACGGCCGGGTCCGACGGAGACATTCATATTCCTTGCCTCATTCAGAAAATCCTGTACAATGAGGAAATACCCGGGATACCCCATTTTTTTTATTACCGACAGTTCAAACTCAATTCTTTCTTTTAGGGAATCCGATATTTCACCATACCTGAATTTTGCCCCTTCATAGGTCAGGTGCCTCAGGTACTCATCTTCATCCTTAAATCCTTCAGGAAGAGGAAAGTCCGGCATGATGAGTTCCTGGTTTAACTTGTAATTCTCAATTTTATCCGCAAGTTTTTGGGTGTTTTCCAGGGCTTCAGGGATATCTGCAAAAAGAAGGTTCATCTCCTCCCGGGTCTTAAAAAATTCCTGTTTGGTATACCGCAGGCGTGACGGATCATCAAGATCGGAGGCTGTGTTCAGGCAAATTAACCGGTCATGTGCCTCCGCATCTTCCTCATTGATGAAGTGCACATCATTCGTGGCGATTACAGGTATGTCAAGTTCTCTGGAAAATTTTACCAATACCTGATTAACCTGTTCCTGGCGTTCGTATACATCCTTATCTGTCACCGGATCTCCCGTTTTATGTCGCTGCAATTCCAGGTAAAAATCTTCGTCAAATAATTTTTTGTACTCCAGTACAAGTTCTCTGGCTTTCTCCTCTCCTTTATTCATGATTGCCTGTGGAATCTCACCCCCAAGGCATGCAGATGAAACAATGATCCCATCATGATACTTCTGAAGAAGCTCTTTGTCGATCCGGGGCTTGTAATAATGCCCGTCAATCCAGGCGTATGATACCAGCTTAATCAGGTTATGGTATCCGGTGTTGTTTTTTGCCAGCAGGAGGAGATGATCTCCACTCCGGTCTTCTTTTTCCGTTCGGTCAAACCGGCTGTTTTTTGCAACATACACTTCACAACCAATGATGGGTTTGAGCCCGTTTCGTTTGGCAAGATTATGAAATTCCTTAACCCCAAACATATTTCCATGATCCGTAATTGCCACTGCATTCATTCCATCCTCTTTGGCTTTATGGATCAGTCCGGATATACTGGAAGCCCCATCCAGAATCGAGTATTGTGTGTGTACGTGTAAATGGACAAACTCATTCATGCTCTAACTACCAAACAATAAGGCCATTAAGTAAAAAAAAATGTAACGGATGTACGTGGTGTAAATTTAAGGAAATCGCAGGACAAATGCAGATGTGTTGAAAACTATTGGAAAAATTCGCAACCTGTCTGCTGAAAACAAAGCATTTCAGCTCTTCTGCGAAAATCGATATAAAAATCTTTCTTATCGGGAAATAAATTATATATTTGCACCCACAAAAATTTAACGTAGGATTAATTAGAAAGCGTAACGTATGCCTGTAAAGATCAGATTAACAAGACACGGGAGAAAGGGAAAACCGTATTATCACATTGTGATAGCTGATAGCAGGGCGCCACGGGATGGCAGATTCATAGAACGGTTAGGAATGTACGATCCAAATACAAATCCTGCCACTATTGAGCTTGATTTTGATAGAGCATTGGAATGGCTGCAAAAAGGCGCTCAACCTACAGAAACCTGTAGAGCTATTTTGTCATATAAAGGGGTGTTAATGAAAAAACACCTCCTTGAAGGGGTTAAGAAAAATGCTTTTCCCGAAGAAGAAGCCAAACAGAGATTTGAAGCATGGTTAAAAGAGAAAGGATCGAAAATCGAGGCTAAGAGGGAGAAGATCAGAGAAGGAGTTGAAGCAGAACAGAAAAAACGGATGGAAGTCGAATCCAAGATCCGGGAGGAAAAAGCGCAGGAAATAGCTAAAAAACATGCTGAACTGGAAGAGGAAGCCAAAGAAGCAGCTTCTGAGGAAAGCCAGGAAAAAGAAGAAACCAAGGAGGAGATGCAGTCTGCTGCCCATGCCGAAGAGGCGAAAGCGGAAGTGAAGGAAGAAAAACCAGCTGAAGAGAAGACAGAGGAGGAGAAACCCGAAGAGGAAGCAGCGGAAGAAAAGAAGGTGCCGGAAGA
>CAYMFM010000020.1:0-19147 GCA_964389685.1 uncultured Rikenellaceae bacterium | reverse complement strand
GAGAAACCCGAAGAGGAAGCAGCGGAAGAAAAGAAGGTGCCGGAAGAAAAGGAAGCAGCAACGGAAGAGGAGAAATCCGAAGAGGAAGCTGCCAATCAGGAAAAGGAAACTGAAAAAGAGTAATACAATACGCCGATCATGCCCGGGGAGAAATTCTATTTCCTTGGAACAATTCGTAAAACATATGGTGTTGATGGTGAAGTGGTGATTGATTTTAACAATAATCCCACCAATGCCAGCATAAGTAAATTGAAATCCGTTTTCATCGAAATCGATGGACAACGGATTCCTTTTTTTATAGCGGGAATAAAGAAAATAAGTTCCGAATCAGCCATTGTTAAATTTGACCTGGTGGATAAGATGGATGATGCAAAAGCGTTGATTCATAGCAACGTGTACACCAACCTTCCGGATTTTGCTGCCCGGGAAGCCGAAGAGCTTGATCTTTCCGTTCTGGTTGGATTTACCCTTGTTGGAGTAAGGGAAGGAGAGATCGGTAAAATTGATGAGATCTTGATTTATCCAAAGAATAGTGTACTGAAAATCCTTCGTAACGGGAAGGAAATTCTGATCCCGTTTGACGAGGAATTGATCGAATCGATCGATATGAAACGGAAACGGATCGATATGAATCTTCCTGAAGGACTGATTGCCCCGGGTTGGTAACTATATCTTATTGCAATGCAGCACAGAATGAAAAAACAGAGTCTTTAGAAAAAACACTTCGAAATGAAAGCAAAAAGTTTGTATGCACCATGGATGGTTCTGATAATTCTCTTTTCGGTTTCTTCTTGTTTTAGCATGAACGGAGATGTGAAAAAGGAGAAACGGGATGTCGGAACATTTGAACAAATCGGTCTGGGTATTTCAGCTGATCTCTATCTTAAACAGGGTACAATCACGGAAGTAATCATTGAAGGGCCGGAGAATGTATTGGAGAAGATCGAGACGGAGGTTAAAAATGGAAATTTAACCATACGGTATGATACGTGGAAGTTTTCGAATTATCCACGCGTTACGATTTATATTACCGCTCCGGTTATTACAGGTTTAAGCGTCTCCGGATCGGGTGATATCATCGCCGAATCCACTATTGAAACGGATGATATTTCTTTTAGGATCAGTGGGAGTGGAAAAATCAACATGGAGGACCTGAAAGCAGAGAATGCAACCGTTGGCATTTCCGGTTCAGGGAACGTGACCCTGAGTGGATCAGGGAACTTGAGAAACCTCGAGCTATCCATCTCCGGTTCCGGGAACCTGTATTCAGAGAAACTGCCTGCAGAGGATTTTACAGTAAGGATTAGCGGATCAGGATCCTGTCGTGTTCATGTGAATTCCACCTTAAAAGCAAGCATATCCGGAAGCGGTAAAGTATTCTATTCGGGGAATCCAATGATCGATGCCTCCATTTCCGGCTCAGGGAAAGTAGTGTCCTCCAAATAGAAAGGGTAAGTGTCTTTATTCTCTGATAACACTTATCCTGCCCGATGGATCGAACTTAATGATTTTTGAGGGAATATTCGGAGATCTATCCTGATCTTCCCAACGGACGATAAAATCAACCATGTCAATGATTTTGGGATCAATCTCATCAAATGATCCCGGAAAAGGGCATCCGGAGAAATTAGCTGAAGTAGATACCAGGGGTTTACCCAGCTGAGTGATCAATTCGCAGCAAAATGCATCCCGGGTAATCCTGATTCCAATGCTTCCATCCTCAGCGATCAGTCCTGCAGGTAAATTCCGGGCATCCGGATAGATAATGGTTAATGGCCGGTGTTCAGCAGAAATCAATTCCAATGCTTCATCAGGGATGGCCACAACGTATTCTCGAAGCATTGCTACAGATGAGGCGAGCAGCAACATACTTTTGACATCGGGTCTCTGCTTAATGGCGAAAACCTTCCGGACGGCATCGCCATTGGTTGCATCACAACCAATACCCCAGATGGTATCCGTGGGGTAGAGTATGGTGTTTCTATTCCTCAAATGAACAACTGCTTGCTGTATGATTTTCTCCGGTGCTGTCATCCCTTTTTATGACGAAAGTAGGAATTAATGGTGTATCTCCTGTAAGGAGATAATTTCCTCTTTTCAGGAACACCATGCTCTGCGATATATTGTTCAACAGCATCATACATTCGTTCCGATGATTTACCATCTGTATAGGGGTGATATTGATGAATAATGGACTCCCTTTCTGTGCTGTTGGGATCACTTTTCACCACAGAATGAAATGTTGGCAAAAGCATTTTCGGATCCGTGATATCGGGCCAGGCTATATTGCCTGACCTGGAGTTGAAGGTGATTACGGGTTTATTCAGCAATGTGAATTCATACACCACGGATGACGTGTCAGATATCATGATATCGCTGATGATCAGATGATCGATGATATCGCTCTCTTTTATAATCTCAACATTAGCGGTCTGCTTGAAATATTCCTCGTATTCAAGCACAATGGAACGGTTCATCAAATCGTGAAACTTTATTCTGAGAAAAATATTTTCTTTCTCAGCCAGATCCTGGATTTCCGGTTTTAGTATTCCAGCTGAGGTGAGCGAAGGTGAAAAGGTGGGTGCATAAAGTACGATCTGTTTACATCCCGATTCATCGAGAATTTGCTGTTTTTGTTTTTTAAGATCGGGTCGTTTTTCAAACAGCGTATCCAGCTTTGACCATCCGGTCTCAACCACCTCAAAGTTCTTATACTTTTTAGAAAGAGAGCGGAATTTGTCAGTAAAGTAAGGCCCCTGTGTTAAATAGAGATCGAAATAGTGGCGCACACGGAAATGGCCCTTTTTTTCTCCTGCCAGGCCATGAAAAACCTGGGTTTTTACACCCCGTAAATAATGGGGCACTTCATTTCCGGGGACAAACAACACATCACTACGGAAATCGACCAGGTCATCAATGGATCCGGAATAATTCACCTCATCTTTGTATTTGAAAGCAGGGAGTATGTTATTCGGAATGTGCCAGATGATTTCACAATTGCGCTGGATTCCCGCCTTGTACAGGGGGTAAAGAATTTCGAAAGCATACGGATTAACACAAAACAGGATTACCCTCATTCGTTAAACAGTTTATTGGCATGTTGAAGATCTTCTTCAAAATCCACTTCCAGGCAATCGAATTGTGATATATCCACAGCCATCACACGAATGTTGTCTTTTTGAATGGCCAATTCCAATCCCTTTTCAAAATAATCCATATCCTCACACTCTTCTAACCGATTCAGAAGAAGAGGCAGATCGTTGTTCGCGATAAAGTTTATTCCGATCGCTTCACCCATTCCGTGTTCAACTTCTTTTGATATGGCATTGACAAAACCGTTGTTATCGAGGGTGTATTTCACTTCTTCTACACCAACTTCTGAATTGTTCACCGAAACGAAGGATTGGTCTTTTTCCATGTATGGGATCAGATGGTCTATCAGTTTCGGATCAAACACAACATCGCCGTTAAGCCACAGGATGGATGAATTTCGGTGTTTTTTAAGCCCCCGGAGCAGGCTTTTTGAGGTGTTTGTCCGATCGAAGGAGGGATTGTAAATATAGCTTAGGTCCGGAAAATTTTCCATGATCAGATCCTTCTTAAAACCAACAATAACGATTATATCATCCAAAGAAAAATAGGTGACTAAGTTGTCTACCTGCATCTGCATAATTGATTTTCCATTGCGCAGTTTGGTGAGTGGTTTTGGGAATGGATTACCAAGGCGCGAACCAATCCCGGCAGCCAGTATGATGATTTTCATTTCTTTTTATTGTTCTTGTGATTCGATTTCAGCGAATTGTTCCTTTTCTTTTGTTCAATGTTCATCTGCCTGAGCTTAATGTATTTTAACACACTGGTCATTCCGGAAAAGTAGCTTATTACCCAGCCGTTATAACCGTCAAGAAAACCGAGTTTAAGAAAGTAGGCTTTGAAAAATCGCCACAATCCGTGAAAATAGATCTCAAAGACGGATACTTTTTTACCCATTTTAAAATACTCATTTGCCGCGATGGTTGTAAACCGGTTGAGTTTATCGACATGGGAGTCGTAGGAGTCAATTACCCAGTGGAGAAGGTCTCCTTTTAAAAACCGGGTGGTGGATTCATTGTAGATGATGAACCGATCGTGCGGATTGATCCCACTCCATTCCCCTTTTCTCCGGTCAAACAGGCGGATCTTCCTGTCAGGATACCAGTTTGAATGTTTTATCCACTGGCCACAGTAATTATTGAACCGGTTGAATGAATAGGCATCATGAGTCCAGTTTTTTTTCACCTCCAGTATCGATTCTTTCAATGTTTCTGAAATGGCTTCATCAGCATCAATGGAGAGAATATGATCAAATGTTGCCTGAGCCGTAGCCCAATTTTTCTGTTGTTTGTACCCCTCAAAAGGATGTTGTAAAAAGGTGATATGATACTGCTTACAGATCTCTTCAGTCCCGTCGGTTGAATATGAATCAACCACTATAATTTCATCTGCAATTTCCTGAGTGGATTCAATGCACCGGCGAATGGTGTTTTCAACGTTCAGTGTGATGATTATTACCGAGATTTCAGGCATGACTCAGAATGAAAATAGTTGTTCCTTCCTCAAGCTTATAAAACTGATACCATAAAGGCAGAAGCCAGGAACAGATCCTCATTTCACCGGAACATTGTGTTCAGATCCATGAGTTATTTGATTGGTAAAGATAAATGTTTTCAAAATTAACAGCTATTTCATAGTAATTATTATTTGACGATGTATAATTTTGTCCACAACATTAAAACTCATGAATGTTAATAATCCACGAATAAAAAATGCAATTAGCTGTTTTCTTATTAGCGGGCAGGGGAAGTCGGCTGGGTGATCACTGCGCTGAGATGCCCAAATGCTTAATCACGGTGAATGGAGAGCCGATTTTGCACCGGATGCTTGATCAGTTGGATGAGAAAAAAGTTAAACGAGCTGTTCTGGTTGTAGGTTATCTGTGGGAAGAGATCAAAAAATCGGTAGGAGAAAAATGGAAAGGGATAGACATTGAATATGTAGTTAACGAAGACTGGGAGAGCACCAATAACATTGTTTCCCTATACCGGGCAAAGCATCACATAAAGGAGGGATTTTATCTCATTGAAGGCGATATCGTGGTGGGAGATGGAGGACTTGACCTGTTTTCGGGGAACGAAAACCAGATGGCATTGAGCCGGTTTCAACCTTTTATGGATGGTACGGTTGTAACGATAGGCAATAATGGGGTGGAGAAGATCTATCTTAAAACTACAGCCGGTCGTCCTTCGAATCCGGGCCTGCTGTATAAAACGGTCAACATTTATACCCTGACACATCACGATTTTCAAGCCATTATTCTCGACGAGTTAGCCAGAATAATTGAGAGCGGTGAAACAAATGTCTATTATGAACAGGCATTTGCCAATCTGGTAAATTCCGGGTTACTCCGGTTTTCAATCGTTGATTTTTCAGAAATACGGTGGGCTGAGGTGGATAACGTTGATGATCTGCGCCTGGCAGAACAACTCTTCAGGTAACCATTACAATATCTCTCGTACACTGAGATCACTGGTACGGTAATCCCATTCCTTAACCGGAATTTTCCAATCTTTACCGTAATGGCATTCCAGGTATCCGATATAATCTTCAGGAACAGAAAAACGTTTTCCTTCGAATTCGACTTGAGTAAGGTGATCATAAAACCGTTCAGGTACGGATTTCAATACCGGCGCTTTGATGCCTACGGTCCAGTAATATTCTTTTCCAATCTTCTTTTTCAGAAAGAGATCAACAACAACATCTTTTCTAAAAAAGTTCCACAGAGAGACATGCTTGATCTTTATGATCCGTATTTCGCCCCGTTTGAAATACTTAAGGTCTCGTTTGTAATGCTTAACCCTGACAATATACCCGAGAAACCAGACTTTCCAAAGTGACCGTTGCAGTCGTTTCATATACTGACGGGTAATGGTGATATCAACATCATTATCCCAGGGCAGCAATCTGTTTTCGCGGACAATTCCCAGGAGGGTTCCGGCTTCAAGAATATAGGGGATCTGATTTTTTTCAAGAACCCGGGTAATTTTTTTCAGCATCTTAACGCCAATTACACCATACTTTCCTTCCAATGTAGTTCGTCCTGCCATTTTGAGAATGGATTAAACAGAGACCCCATATTCCCTCAGCGCATCGTTGAGGGATGTTTTACGGTCTGTGGAGGCTTTTCTCTTGCCAATGATCAGTGCGCAGGATACCTGGAATTCTCCTGCCTTGAATTTTTTTATGCGCGATCCGGGAATGACGACCGATCTTTCCGGAATAAACCGTTCATATTCAACCGGTTTTTCGCCGGTTACATCGATGATTTTTGTTGATTGAGTGAGGACAACATTAGCACCAAGAACAGATTCACGCTCCACCCTGATCCCTTCAACAACGATACATCTCGAGCCGATGAAGCAATCATCCTCGATGATCACCGGTGCTGCCTGTATCGGTTCCAGTACACCTCCTATTCCGACCCCGCCGCTCAGGTGAACGTTTTTCCCGATTTGAGCACATGAACCGACGGTTGCCCAGGTATCGATCAGGGTTCCTGAATCGATGTATGCTCCGATGTTGACAAAGGAGGGCATCATGATCACTCCTTTAGCCAGATAGGACCCATACCGGGCAAGGGCATGGGGAACAACCCGTACACCAAGATCGGCATACCCTTTCTTTAATGGGATCTTATCGTGAAATTCAAGGGGTGCCAGGTCGATGGTTTCCATTTTCTGGATCAGGAAATAGAGGATAACCCCTTTCTTCACCCATTCATGAACAACCCAATCCCCATTAACCGATGAGGCAACCCTTACCTTGCCTTGATCCAAAAGATCAATAAGTTTCCTGATAGCATCCTGTACCAGAGATTCTTGCAATAACTCCCTTTCTTCCCAGGCTTGCTCAATTCGGTTCCTGATCTGCTCCACCGTTCATGATGTTTAAGATGACGTGATAAAAATACACGGAATTTGGCATTTATTACAAAAATTCGATGATAAAACCAGGAAAGGTGAAGATTTCTTATATTTACCTTTTCTTTCATAAACCTTAAAATCGAACCTATTATGAATCATCAATTCTTAACGTTACGTTTTTCTCTTTTTCTAGTTATCGTTTTTTTGGGGCAAATAACGGTTCAAGGCCAGACCGATTTGACCTATCAGGTCCCACCAAAAGAGATTGTGGATATTGTTGATGCCCCTCCCACACCCTCTATTGTATTCAGTCATGATTATGATATGCTGGCTATTCTCGACAGAGCCAGTTTGCCATCCATTGAAGATCTTGCAAATCCTGAATTACGGATCGGGGGAACACGAATTGATCCTGTGACCAATGGGCGAAGCCGGTCCCGTTATTATACGGGTATTACCATTAAAAATAGTGACGGCTCCGGTGAATTCCTGTTGAAAGGACTGCCACAAAAACCGAAAATCGGGAATTTTTCCTGGTCCCCGGATAATCAGCATATTGCCTTCACGTTGATTACAACAGGGGGAATTGAACTCTGGCTTTCATCAACTCCTGATTGGCAAGCCAAGAAATTGACGGATTACAAGCTGAACCAGACAATGCTTTACCGGTTTCTTTGGCTCCCCGATAGCAAAGGAATTATTACCGGCATTGTTGTTCCGGAAAGAGGAGATCCACCGGTTAAATCACCTGTACCGGAAGGTCCGGTTGTTCAGGAGACGGTTGGTAAAATGGCTGCAGTCCGAACATACCAGGACCTGTTGGAAAACCGGTATGACGAAGAAATTTTTGAGTATTATACCATTTCACAATTGATAAGAATCGGTTTGGATGGAGAGGCCGTTTCTATCGGTGACCCCGGAATGTATGCCAGCGTAAGTGCTTCTCCGGATGGAACCTATATTCTGGTGGAACAGATTAAAAAGCCCTTCTCTTATCTCGTACCTTATTACCGCTTCCCTCAAACGGTTGAAATATGGGATATGCAAGGCAATTTGGTACATCAGTTAGCCAACATTCCGTTAACGGAAGACATTCCAAAAGGATTTGATGCTGTACAGACAGGCCCCCGGTATTTTAGCTGGCGGTCTGACGTCCCCGCTACGGTATGTTGGGTGGAGGCTCAGGATGATGGTGATCCCAAAAAAGAAGTAGAAATAAGGGATAAGGTGTTTTTCCTTGAAGCACCCTTTTCAGGAGAACCTATGGAATTATTGACCACAAAACTGCGGTATTCAGGAATAACCTGGGGAAATGATAACTTTGCCCTGGTGACCGAGCATTGGAGGGAAACCAGACAAATAATCACCAGTTCCTTTGATCCGGCCTCTCCTCAGATGACAAAAAAAGTAATTTTTGATCGCTCATCGGAAGACCGATATAACGATCCCGGTTCTTTTGTCACAATTGAAAACGAGTATGGCCGGAATGTACTCCTGTTTACCGATAAGGGTAAATCGCTCTACCTTTCAGGACGCGGTGCTTCTCCGGAAGGAAACCGTCCATTCCTTGACAAATATATCATTTCAACAGGGGGAACTACCAGGCTCTGGAGATCAGAAGCCCCATACTATGAATCCTTCGAAGAATTCATTGATGAGAAGAAGGGGATTGTCCTCACGAATCGCCAGTCTGTAACCGAACCGCCCAATTATTTCCTGAGAAATCTCAGAAATAATAAATTAACCCGGATAACCCATATGGAACATCCATACCCTCAGTTGAAAGATGTAAAAAAGGAACTGGTTAAATACGAGAGGAAAGATGGTGTACAACTAACCTTTGAGTTGTATTTACCTGCAGGATATACCCCTGAGGATGGTCCTCTTCCTACACTGCTTTGGGCCTATCCGCGTGAATATAAGAGTGCTGCAAGTGCCGGACAGGTAAGCAGCTCTCCCTATACATTTACTTACGTCAGTTCAACTTCGGCTCTCCTGTTTGTTACACAGGGGTATGCAATTCTTAACAATGCAGCTTTTCCGATCGTTGGAGAGGGTGATGAGGAGCCCAATGATACATTTATTGAGCAGCTTGTAGCCAATGCTGCTGCTGCTATCAACAAAGCGGTAGAAATGGGCGTCACGGATCGGGAAAGGGTTGCTGTTGGTGGTCACTCATACGGTGCATTTATGACCGCAAATTTACTGGCACATTCCGACCTGTTTGCTGCCGGAATTGCCAGGAGCGGAGCCTATAACCGGACGCTTACCCCATTCGGATTCCAGGCTGAACCGCGAACCTATTGGGAAGCCCCTGACATTTATTATAACATGTCACCCTTCATGCATTCCGATCAGGTGAAAACCCCCATTTTATTGATACATGGTATCGCCGATAATAACTCGGGAACATTTCCAATCCAGAGTGAGCGGTTTTACAGCGCCCTGAAAGGACACGGTGCCACTGCAAGACTGGTTATGCTGCCTAATGAAAGCCATGGTTACCAGGCAAGAGAGTCCGTATTGCATATGTTATGGGAAACATATCAATGGCTTGAAAAGTACGTAAAGAATAAAGAATAAGTTAATCCTGGGAGGTGCCGTCGAAGTTGAAGAGGTTCTATTTTAATTTTTCTGGCACCTTCCCATTTTACTGTTTCAACCGTTTTCAATATTGCTTATGAAGCTGCAATTTCCTGCCCTGAAAGATGTGGAACGGGCGCGTCAGAGAATTCAACCTTATATCAACCTGACACCTGTACTGACAAGCCGGAGTATTAACAGGATCACCGGGTCAGAAATATTCTTTAAATGTGAGAATTTCCAGAAGGTAGGTGCATTCAAATTTCGGGGTGCAACCAATGCTATATTCTCCCTGTCTGATGCTGAAGCGGCCCGTGGAGTTGCCACTCATTCATCCGGGAACCATGCTGCTGCGCTGGCACTGGCAGCGAAATTGAGGGGGATCAAATCCTATATTGTGATGCCGGATAGCTCACCAAACATCAAGAAGCTGGCAGTGAAAGGATACGGTGCAGAGATCACCTATTGTAAATCCACACTCGAATCGAGAGAAGAGACGTTACAGCGGGTGGTAGAAAAAACAGATGCTCTGTTTATCCACCCCTTTAATGATGTTCGTGTGATCAGCGGTCAGGGCACCGCTTCATTGGAGTTGCTGGAGGTGGTGGATGACCTCGATTATATCATTGCCCCGGTCGGCGGGGGGGGAATGATCTGCGGAACAGCTACCGTTATTCATGAGAAAAAACCACAGATAAGGGTTATTGCAGCCGAACCTGAAAATGCGGATGATGCATACCGGTCATTCAAAACAGGGACCCTGCATCCCTCTGTCAATCCCAATACCATTGCTGATGGATTGCTCACATCACTCAGCCCCTTAACCTTCGGGATAATCCGTGAGAAGGTTCATGATATCATCACTGCCTCTGAGGATCAGATCGTTGAAGCGATGAGAATGATCTGGGAACGCATGAAGATCATTATTGAGCCATCCTCGGCAGTCGCACTTGCCATCGTGTTGAGCAATAGAGAGAGGTTTAAAAATAAACGGTTGGGAATAATGCTCACCGGTGGGAACGTAGACCTTGACCACCTGCCTTTTTAAATGCCAAATCTGCAACTTACCGGAAAGTGGTCCGAATAATCAACACGTACCGTTTCAAATCCTCCGGATTGCAGATTTCGACTGTGTAATATGTAATCAATCCGGTAAGATGGGAACATTCCGGAATAAGTATTACCAATGCCCAATCCCGATTCAATGAATGCATCCACCAGATCTCCCTTGATCTTATGGTAAGTGTAGGAAACCGGTGTATCATTGAAATCACCGCATACAATAACCGGCCAGGGCGATTCACGGATGTGACCGGACAGGATTTCGGCCTGGTGAGCCCTTTTGCGGAAAGCATATATCAACCGGGAGGAAATGTCTTTGATTTCATTCATTGTCTCGTCCTCCCCCGAATTTAGCATCTTCATCAGGTCATACTCTCTCTTCCGCAATCGGATGGACTGCAAATGGGTATTGTATATCCGTATGGTATCGTTGTGAATTTTCAGGTCGGTGAAGATCGCCAGGTTGTGTGTGCCGGGAAACCTGAGTTCACCCCTGTTGACAATCGGGAAAACACTCAGGGTGGCAATCCCATACTTACCGCTTAAACTACTGCCAATTGCATAGGCAATATGCGAATAACAATATGTTCCGGTTCCATCCTTGCGGGAAAGGGAGGAAATTTCCCCCTCCACCGGTGTATATATTTCCTGAAGACAGAGAATCCCGGGATCGGTATCTGCGATCAGGTCGAAAATCATCTCCCCTGCAGCTGGATTATCGGACCATCGATAGAAATTAAACAAACGCACGTTATAGGAGAGAAATGCAATGGACTCCTGCCGGACAAGTGTGTCTCCATGGATAGTATCATTGCTACGTTCAAAAGAATCTCTCTTCTCAAAAACGGGAATTTGAATAAAATTCCGGATGTGCCCGGATCCCAGAAGTATGGTCAAAAGAGAAATTAAAACGAATTTATTCTTCCGGAAGATCCACAGGATAACCATCAACAGATTGAGGAGTAACAGGATGGGGTAAGCCAGACCGACAAAAGCAAGCAGCCAGAAATCCTCCGGACTGATATATACAGAAAGATATGCCAGTAAAAGAGATCCTGCAATAACACAATTCAGGAGGAGTAGCGTTTTTTTTACTGCTTTTTTCAAATGATACGAAATGGTACAAGACTAATTTACGAAACGTTGAGGGAAAAGGGATTTAACAGGGGATAATTTTTATGAACGGTAATATTAACAGGGTAAGTGGCACTTTTTGGAGTAGGAGAGGGATTATTTACCCGAAAGGGGCCTATTTATTACTGGCTTTGAAGAGTGTCTCTTTCTCATCTTTGGTCAGGCTCTCATACCCTCCCTTTGAGATTTTATCCAGTATCCGGTTTATCTCTTCCTGTTCCTGTGCCTTTTTCTCGTTGTATTCATAGTCGGTGGTGGATTTCTTATGAGTCACTTTCATTTTTTCCCTTGGTTTGAGAAGCGTGACAACCTGATAGATTAACCGGTTGATCCATTTTCCGATATCTTTCCCTTTACGGAACTGGCTGGTATAAATGAATCCCAGGATAGCACCACCAATGTGTGCAATTTTCCCTCCGGTATTGGTGGAAAAGTCAAGCACTGATGTGACAACAAAGATGATAATCCCGATGTATTTTATTTTGACGGGACCAATAAACATAAGATAAACAGTATGGTTGGGAACGTAAGCAGTAATAGCGATTACTACTGCGATCACAGATGCAGAAGCGCCCAGTGCCACCGATTCCGTAACCACACTTTTAAATACAGGAAACAGATTGAACGATATGATGTATAGAATAGCTCCGGTAATTCCCCCCAGAAGATATACACTGACCAGTTTTTTCTGATCCAGGTATTCCAGAAAAATCCTTCCAAACCAAAATAACCAGAGCATGTTGAACAGGATATGAAGGAAACCTTCGTGCAGGAACATGTACGTAAGCAGGGTCCATGGTTTTCTTATCAGATCAGGGAAGTAAGCAGGAACGGCAAACCAGCGAAGCAATGATTCGAAACCCTGTGGCGTGTTAAAGAGGATAAAGAATATCTGAGCGATCTTTACCGCAAGAAAAACGCCAAGATTCAGGTATATCAGTTTTGTGAGTGTACTCCCTTCTTTGAAGGATACCTTTATTTCATCAATCAGGTTCATCTTCTCATGCTAATAGAACTTTCCACGATCTCTTTTCCAAAACTGGATAAGCAGGAATCCGAACAACATACCTCCCAAATGAGCGAAATGTGCGATGTTACTGCCCGGCTGTGTGAAGGCTAACCACAGTTCAATGCCCCCATAAATGAGAACAAAATATTTTGCCCTTATGGGGATTGGAGGGAACAGTAGCATCAATTGGGTATTCGGGAACAGCATACCAAACGCCAGCAATATTCCAAAAACTGCTCCGGAAGCTCCCACTGTTCTTACATTCAACAGTATGTTCATTTGTCCCATCTGTGGGTCGACAAAGTTTTGATTTTGGCTGAATATCCGGTAGCCTTCAGAAAGAACCATCTCCAATTGCTCCTGGCTCATTTGCGCTTCAAGCGATTTATACTGAATGTACAGAACCGTCATATGAACGAGTGCAGCCCCCAAACCTGTAATCATGTAGTAGATGAAGAATCTCCTGGGTCCCCAGACACTTTCCAGAACCCGCCCAAACATCCAAAGGGCAAACATGTTGAAGAATATGTGCATGATTCCGCCGTGCATGAACATATGGGTCACGAACTGGTAGGGCCTGAAATATTCTGATTTGATGTGGAATAGTGCCAGGTAGCGTGACAGGTCAAACCCAAATGTTCCCTGCATCACGAGGGTGGCAAGGAACAGGATCACATTGATCATGATCAGGTTCTTAACAACCGGCGGGATCGCTCCAAGTCTTCTTCGTTTGTAATCATTCATACGCTTTCCGCTTACCTGATATACGGGTTTTTATTTCTGCAATACTCGAGCCAAAGATATAAATTCCGGAAGAAAATGCAGTATTGGACAATTTGTCAGGTTTTGAGCAGATCTTCGATCTCATCAATAGCCAGGATGGTCAACACGGGCTTCCCGGATGGAGAATAGTTTGGGTTCTCGCAGGCGAACAGGGCATCGATCATATCCTGCATTTCCTCACGGGATAATGATTTTCCATACGGTATAGCGGAAGCTTTTGCCAGGGATCTGCAGATCTTCTCTTTCGTGCCTTCTCTGACATCTGTCCCGGTTGATTTATACTCTTCCAGCAGCAGTTCAATCATCTCTCCGGGGTCGTTAGTGGCTGCATTGGACGGGTATCCATTCACCACGATGGTATGATTCCCGAGGTCACGAATATCGAATCCGAGGCTACAGATATCCTCCAGTATATCAAGCAGTACAGCGTGATCCGATGCATTTAGTTGAATGGTTTGAGGGAACAGGTTTTGCTGGGCAACGCCGAATTTTCCCTCCATGGAACGCAGGTATTTTTCATAAAGAATTCGTTCGTGTGCCCTCTTCTGGTCAATGGTCATTAACCCCGATTTCACCGGACAAAGAATGAATTTATTCTTTAACTGGATGAAACTCAGTCCCGCTTGTTTCCGGTCTGTTTCAAGGGTTGGCTGTGTGGCTTGTTTTGATGGGTGAGTGTTATCATCCTGGTCAAGATCATGATACAGTTTCTCCCAGTTGGTCAGGTTTGCCTTCTCAAATGGTGACCTCCTAATATTCGTGGGATAGGTTTTTTCGTCCCCTGCAAAGGGGTTATAATCAGTGTTAATTTCGATCGTTGGGGGGTGAACCTCCTCTCCCTTTTTTGCCACGGGAATCTCAATACTTCCTTCTTTATCAAAATCAAGTGAAGGGACGATGTTGAATTTTCCCAGTGCTTCTTTTACCGAGGCAATCAGTATTTGCCAGATGGAGCGTTCATCCTCGAACTTGATCTCTGTTTTTGTCGGGTGAATATTGATATCGATCGTTTCCGGATCGGCTGACAGGAAAATGAAATACGAGGGGATGGTTTCCGGTGCCAGAATCTGGCCATACCCTTCCATTACCGCTTTGTGAAAATAGGGATGCCGCATATAGCGGTTATTCACAAAGAAAAACTGTTCTCCGAATGTCTTTCTGGCAAACTCCGGTTTCCCGATGTATCCGTTGACTTTTACGATTGATGTGTCTGTATCAACCGGGATCAGGTAATGGTTGATCCCTTTCCCGAACACCTGGATCAAACGTTGCCTGAGGTTTCCAACATGCAGGTGGTAGACTTCCGTATCGTTATGGTGCAGGGTGAAAGCAATATCCGGGTGCGAGAGTACAATCCGGTGAAATTCATTGATGATGTGCTTGAGTTCTGTTGTATTCGTTTTCAGGAATTTTCTCCTTGCAGGGACATTATAAAACAGGTTCTTTATCGAAAAATTTGAACCCTGAGCACAACTACAGGGTTTTTGTTCCTCAACTTCTGATCCGTTGATGAGGATGTGGGTACCCAGTTCGTCTTCTGACCGGCGGGTTTTTAGTTCAACCTGTGAAACGGCAGCAATGGAGGCTAGTGCCTCTCCCCTGAAGCCCATTGTCCTTATGGCAAACAGATCTTTGGCTTCACTGATCTTGGATGTTGCATGCCGTTCAAAAGAGAGTCTTGCATCGGTTTCGGACATCCCACAGCCGTTGTCAATAACCTGCACCAGCGACCTGCCCGCATCCTTGATATTGACCTTTATTTCCGTGCCTCCTGCATCAATAGCATTCTCCAATAGTTCTTTCACCAGGGAAGCAGGTCGTTGTATTACTTCACCAGCAGCAATCTGATTGGCAACGGAATCAGGCAATAATCGAATGATATCGGACATCGACAATCTATGGATTAAAAGAAAAAGAGAAAATAGGAGATGAGGAACAGGATTAGAATGATGACTACCAGGCGTATGTTGGAATGTTTCTGCATCCTTTTCTGTTTCCGCCTGAAATAATTGCTCATCTGGCCTTTCCGGATTGTGGGCCTGTATGCGTCTCCCTCTTTAACACCCACCTCCATCTCGATACTCCGTATACGCTCCTCCAGGTTTTCCTTCTGCTCATCATAATACCTGGGAATGTAATTGAAAGGTTTTGGTTTAGGTGTTCTGAAAAAACTTGGTATGGCCATACTCTGTTTTTTTGCAAAGGTATTGATTTTATTTTTTGTTAGTCCAGTTTCTCTCCGCAAAACCGGCAATATACCGCATCTTCCTCGTGACCCTCCTTCAGGCAGTTGGGACAGCATTTTCCGGATTGCTTTTCAGCCCTCTTTTCCCGGGCAAACTCAGCAGTTACAATTCCGGTAGGTACTGCAATGATAGCATAACCGAGGATCATTACAAAACTGGCAATGAATTGTCCCAGGTTGGTCATGGGTGCAATGTCTCCATAACCCACAGTTGTCAGGGTGACGATAGCCCAGTAGATCCCTTTGGGTATACTGGTAAACCCATTTGCTGCACCTTCAATCAGGTACATAATGGTTCCGATGATAATGACCAGTGTAAAGACTGCAAAAATAAACACACTGATTTTTTCCCGGCTTGCCCTTAACGCTCTGATGATAATCGTTCCCTCGGTAGTATACCTCGATAATTTCAGGATCCTGAAGATCCTCAGTAACCGCAATGCCCTGATGACAACAAGACTGCGTGTACCAACGAAGAATATACCCAGGTAGGTAGGAAGAACGGATAGGAGATCGATAATTCCATAAAAGCTGAAAATATAGGAGAAGGGTTTTTTCATTACCATGATCCGAAGGATGTATTCAAGCGTAAATACAATCGTTACCACCCATTCAATTCCCCTCAGAAGATCACCAAACCGGGATTCATACCTTGGAACGCTTTCCAGCATTACAACCAGGATGCTGAAAAGAATCACAACCAGCAGTGCAACATCAAACGTTTTTCCCGCTTTTGTGTCCGATTCAAAAATGATATCATATAGTTTTTCTTTCAATGACTTGTTCATATGCATGCCATATTATATATGAATAAAAATACAAAGTTTTTTTCATACTCACGTGGTGACTCCTTGAGAGACTACGCTTACCATGCCTTACCTACTCACCGGGTGACTCCGAGTCACCCGGTGAGTAAAGTTTTCACTTATCCGCAATCTTTTGTACATTTGATCAAACAGATTTCTTCGTATGGATTTCTTTGAAACAATATTTACAGAGGCAGGAAAGGTATTGCATGACTATGTTTCTGATCCTGCCAACCTGGAGGATCTTGAAAAGGCCGGGAGCAAACTGGTTGCTTCAATCCGTGCCGGGAATACGATCATTACCTGTGGGAATGGTGGGTCGATGTGTGATGCCATGCATATGGCTGAAGAGCTGACCGGCAGGTTTCGTGATGATCGTCCTCCCATTGCAGCCATTGCAATTTCCGATCCCGGCTATTTAAGCTGTACGGCAAATGATTACGGCTATGAACGGGTTTTTTCACGGTTTGTCCGGGGAGTGGGTAAAGCAGGGGATGTTCTTGTTGCCATCAGCACCAGCGGGAATTCCCCGAACATTGTGGAAGCGGTAAAAATTGCCCGTGAAAAGCAGATGACCGTTATCGGTCTTTCGGGAGCGGATGGAGGTGACATGGCAGAATATTGTGATGTAATGATCCGCGTCCCTCATTCAGGATATTCCGACCGGATACAGGAAATACATAGCATGATCATTCACTCCCTTATTCAGTATATTGAGGAAAACATAACTTAATTCCAACCCGAATATGCTTGTCAAAACCTATGGAAGTGCCGTTTATGGTATAAATGCAACCACCGTTACCATTGAGGTTGATGTTTCCAGGGGAATACGGTTTTTTCTTGTTGGGCTTCCGGATAATGCAGTGAAAGAGAGCCAGCAGCGTGTTGAAGCAGCCCTTCGTGCTAACGGTTCACAATGGCCCGGGAAGCAGGTTGTGATCAACATGGCACCAGCCGATATCAAGAAAGAGGGATCTGCATATGACCTTCCAATTGCTATTGGTATCCTTGCCGCTAATGAAGAGCTGAATGCAGATAAGCTTGACAAGTATATAATCATGGGAGAACTTTCCCTGGATGGGGCAGTACAGCCCATTAAGGGTGTATTACCCATAGCCATTCAGGCAAGGGAGGAGGGTTTCAAAGGGTTTATCCTGCCAAAACGGAACGCCAGGGAAGCAGCCGTAGTTAACAACCTGGACATTTATGGTATTGATACTATCCGGGAGTTGATCGATTTCCTTAATGGAGATCGTGAACTGGAGAAGACCGAGGTGGATACCCGCAAGGAGTTTCTTGAAAATGTGGATAAATACGAGGTGGATTTTGCCGATGTTAAAGGACAGGAGAACGTAAAGAGGGCACTGGAGATCGCTGCTGCCGGAGGGCATAACATTATTATGATCGGACCTCCCGGAGCGGGCAAGACCATGCTTGCCCGGCGTTTGCCAACCATAATTCCTCCCCTGACACTTTCAGAAGCACTGGAGACAACCAAGATCCATTCGGTAGCCGGGAAGATCGATGGAGAAGCTTCTCTGAAGACATGTCGCCCTTTTCGGGCTCCTCACCATACCATTTCAGATGTTGCACTTGTTGGAGGAGGAACCTATCCGCAGCCGGGAGAGATATCCCTGGCACATAACGGCGTACTCTTCATGGACGAACTGCCGGAATTCAAACGGAACGTGCTGGAGGTGATGCGGCAACCGCTTGAAGACCGGAGCATTACCATCTCCCGGGCTAAATTTACCGTGGAATATCCTGCCAGCTTCATGCTTGTGGCTTCCATGAATCCCTGCCCCTGCGGATTCCATAACCATCCAGAGAAAGCCTGTGTATGCACGCCGGGAATGGTCCAGAAATACCTCAACAAGATCTCAGGTCCGTTACTGGACCGGATTGACATCCACATTGAGGTGGTTCCCGTACCGTTTGATAAACTTTCTGAAACAGCAGAGGCAGAACGGAGTGAAGCAATACGCGAACGGGTTATCGATGCAAGGAAAATCCAGGAGGAACGGTTCAAATCATACCGTGATATCTATTGCAATGCCCAGATGTCAACCAAGCTGCAGAAGAAGTTCTGCGAGGTGGATGAAGCGGGTAAACAACTGCTAAAAACAGCCATTGAAAGATTGGGTCTGTCTGCCCGGGCATATGACCGGATACTGAAAGTCTCACGCACCATTGCCGATCTGGAAAACAGCGAACGGATCCTCCCGAACCACCTTGCCGAAGCAATCAACTACAGGAGCCTGGATAGAGAGAGCTGGGCGGGGTGAAATAGCATCCTCCTTCTCCGCCACCCTGCCGGGCTGGAATGATGATTGATGAATTATGAGTGATTACAAGTACATCCACCTTCTTCAATAACCGGTGGATACGGCGGACGAAGTAGGGCATGGAGCATAGAGCATGGGGCAGAGGAAAGGATGAAAGAGTACAGAGTACAGAGTGGGGGTGATGAGACTTTGTGATGGGGAGACGGGGAGAGATGAGAGAGTCAGCAGTCCGCAGTCGCCAGTCTGCAGTCAGCAGAAAAAAATGATATTGGGTTAGGGTA
>CAYMFM010000019.1:53586-54648 GCA_964389685.1 uncultured Rikenellaceae bacterium | reverse complement strand
CTCCCACCTCATCTTTTCATGCGCGATTGCCTGTAACCTCGCACCACAGGACCTGTACTCTTCGGACGAAGTGTTTTGGAGCAGGCTTTTCAAATCCCTTTTGTCCTTAAAATAGTATGCCTGGTTTTCGGTAGTGCTGATGTTACAGGGACTTTCGTGAGCAATTACAGGCAGGCCCAGGTACATGGCTTCAACCAGGGTTGGGTTTGTTCCACCACTGCTGTGACCGTGTATATAGAGGGATGCATTTGACCTGAGCCGGTCCAGTTCATGCTGGTCATATATTGGATCCAGAAGAAAAATGTTCCTGTATTTCTGAAATCGATGGTATAATCGTTTCCCATACCTGCCCGATTCCCAGTTCCCAATAATTACGATTGTCTCATCCGGCATTTCACTGAATGATTCCAGGATTAGATCATAATTGTTTTCAGGCACGATCCGTCCGACAGAAATGGTATATCCCCTGAATGGTTCACTATTCATTTGTTTCATAAAGGGATATCTCTCTCGATCGTTTTCCTCCAATGAAACAGACAAGACATGATCTCCTCCATAACCGATCAAGGCAGGGAATTTTCCATACCTCTGTTTCAGGTAATCCTCAATGGCAGGATTATCTGCGATCACCTTATGAGCTGACTTCACTGCTCTTCGCTCGGATAGTTTCAGGAAAAACCGGATTGCCCGGTTCCACCGTTTTCTTTGCCACTCCAAACCATCGGTATGAACAATGATCCTCCGGTTTGTAAATATCCTTATTAAGGAAAGAAACATTGCTCCCGAAACGCCAAGAACCAGGAATATTTCAGCACGACAAAGAGCATGGAATAGTGAAAACAGATCGTAAAAAATACTCTGGTAACCATTGGCTTTAAACGGAACATAAACCAGGTCAGCCTTTTCCCAACGTCCACTTCTCTCAGCAGGTTTGTAAAGCCTTCTGCTGCAATACACGGTGATATGGAAATCCTGGCTCAGGTGATTTACCAGTTCCCGTACCAATGTTTCAAAACCGCCATACCTGGCAGGTAAACCTGCCGTTCCTATGATCGCAACCTT
>CAYMFM010000019.1:44123-53486 GCA_964389685.1 uncultured Rikenellaceae bacterium | reverse complement strand
TACCCGTATCCAGATCCATCATGGTCAGTTTACCGTAATAGCCGGCTCCCGTATCCATCATCCATACTTCACATGCCTTAATCGGTAGAGCAGAACCATAATTGAGCGTGGGTGTATGTCCCACGAAAATCCGCACGAACGGGCTCATTTGCTCTTCAATGTCCAGCTCCTTCTTGTATAATGCAAGGTTTACCAGGTTCCTGTCCCAAATAAATGTTTCCCTCTCCTGTTCATCAATTGGCCTGCCGGGATCGATGCCTCCATGGACGAATAGCTGATTATTCTCAATATAATACTCATCTGCCTGGGTTAATAACCTGTGATGTTCAGGGATCATCCCATTGGAATAGCAATCCGTGGTGCTTTTCCCTCCCTGTACCAACCATATATACGGCGCCTCGCCTGTATCCGCCCAGTTGAGTGCCCACTCATCGTGATTCCCGATGATATATACCAGGTTACGGATGGAGCAGAGCTCATTGAATACTTTATCCACTTCCGGCCATCCGTCACATGCATCCCCCAGGCTGATCAGCCTGTCTGAAGTATAATCGAATCCGGAACGCTCAAAACATTGCATCAATGCCTTATGCGCTCCATGAATATCTCCGATCACAAAGGTTCTGCATGGTTTATTTTTACTCACGATCAATGATTTGTAATAAAGTTATTTTCTCGCAACCCGATTTCAATTCGGGTTGCGAGTTTTTGAAAATCTGGGAGCCATATAGCGAACTGAACTAATTTAGTTCATTTATCTTTCTCTATACTATTCATCAGCTCCTGCATCCGTTTAACATGCGATCCTTTCCAGTAGATCTTGTTGCATCTGGCACACCGGTAAAAATCGTTATAGTATTGTCTGGTCTTGGGTTTCAGGTGTTGAATAACCTGACTTTTGGATGCTTTCTCTATCACGCCGTTACAATGCATACACCGTTGAAAAGGCTGAAATTGGTTATAAAGATCAAAATGGCGGATGACTTCCCTGAACTGTTCTACTGGATCCTGTGACCGGATCCAGTAACCGTGAGTAACTGTCTTATATTTCAGGATACCGACATCCCTGGTTAATATGATCCTTTTTTCATTCCGGGAAATGTCCACAATTTCTGAGTCGGAATAGTGCCTTTCATACAGCGTATCAAATCCGGCCATTCTTAGGTATTTTGCAAGTTTTCCGAGGTGAACATCGAGAATAAACCGTGTATCCCTGAGTGGATTTTCCCTGAGTCTGTTTACAGGCGAAATATCGAGGCTTTCAAATACAGGATAAACAGAAACGTTGTCCTTTTCAGATAAGTGGTGACTGAAGGTTACCGATTCCCCATTGACCAGGATAAGATCCACTTCACTATGCGGAACCCCAATTGCCTCAATAGCATCTTTAACTGAGGGAGATCCGGAGAACCGGTAGGAGAAGCTCTTTTTATGCTTCTTTTCAGGAAGGAAATCATTCAGCTCCTCATAGAAGCGGAAGGATGCAGTTTTCATAAAACCGGATTCCCTTTCAGCCCTATTTCATCAGCAACTTCCCGCATACCCATGATCGTGTCTGTGATCAATTCCGAAAGCTCCACGTTCATCATTGCTGCTCCTTTTTCAATAATGGAACGGTCTACTCCGGCAGCAAACCGTTTGTCATTCCATTTCTTTTTAACGGATTTTGCTTGCATATCGAGCACACTTTTCGAAGGCCTAACCAGGGCACTGGTGACAACCAGTCCGGTCAACTCGTCGATTGCAAACAAAACTTTCTCCATCAGGCTCTTTGGTTCTGTATCGGTTACTATTCCGTAACCATGACTCATCACAGCCCGGATATACTCCTCAGGCCATTGGTTTTCTCTGAGGATCTCTTCGGTTTTTTTGCAATGCTGATCAGGATACTTTTCATAATCCAGGTCATGAATCAATCCGATTATACCCCATTTTTCTTCATCTTCATTGTATTTACGAGCCATATACCTCATTACTCCTTCAACAGCCAATGCATGTTTGGTGAGGCTTTCCGTTTGATTGTATTTTCTGAACAGTTTCCAGGCATCATCCCGGGTCGGAATAAATTCTCCCATGATGTTTTGATTTTAATCTTAAAGATACAAATTACTCTTCATAAGAAAAAGAGGTACACTAACCATATCCTGCTTTGCAGAATTTCACAGGGCGGGCCTCGTTACCGAATAACGTCTGACGGTGTTCGCTTGCCTGTAGGCAAGGACCGAGCACCTGGAACCATTTAACATTCAATCATCATTCCAGGTTCCTTACTCTTCTCCAATCGCCATCCTCACCGCAGCAGTCGCATGAATGTGGGTAGTGTCAAACAAAGGAATAGTGCAATCCTCCTGTTTAATGATCAAGGGGATTTCTGTGCACCCCAGAATCACTCCTTCAGCTCCAGAAGCTCCCAGGCGATCAACGATCGTAATGAATTGCTCGCGGGATTTATTGCTGATCTTCCCCTGCACCAATTCATGATAGACAACCTCATGAATAAAATCTCTCTCCTCCAGGGCCGGGATGATGACTTCCACACCGAAGGAACGATGCAGACGCTCTTTGTAGAAATCCTTTTCCATGGTGAATTTGGTACCAAGTAATCCGACCGTGCGCATTTTTTTCTTAGTGATCTCCTCTCCGACAACATCAACTATGTGAAGAAAGGGAATGGACAGCCTGTTCTCTATACTGTCCGATACAAGGTGCATGGTATTTGTGCAGAGCAGGATGATCTCCGCACCAGCCTGTTCCAGGGAAATGGCAGCTTCCGTGAGCAACACAGCCAGTTCTTCCCACTTGTCTTCGTGCTGAAGTTTTTCTATTCCGGCGAAATCAAACGAATAGACATAACAATCGCAGGAGTGAGACCCACCCAGTTTACGGTTTACAGTCTGGTTCATTATCCGGTAATACTCAGCTGTTGATTCCCAGCTCATACCGCCGATTAATCCTAACTTTTTCATTCTTTCAGAATTTTCCTTGTTATCCTGTGGTTCTTTATTTCGAAACTGAGGAAATACAATCCTGCCGGAAGATCACCCAGATCTATGGTCATATGCATCATACCACGAATGAGTGGTACTTGTTGCTGCCTGACTACCTGTCCTATAATATTCCGTACGGATAGCAGGGAGTGGGTTTCGCGGACTACCTCAAAATATAAGCGAACAACACCTGTTGTAGGATTCGGATAAATCAGGAAATTATCAGTCCGGATAAACAGGCCGGATACCTCATTTGCACTATGTACCAGGAGGATGGATGAAGAATCATTATAGCTGGCAACATCATTGAGAAGCTGCGTAAAGGCAACGATGGTATAGCTTTGATAGGCTGATAGATCAGCTTTTTCTGAAAAAGTAAACTGCAATGATGAACCGGCTGTAATTGTATTTGTTATAAATTCCCCGACAGGAGTTGAGTTATTGATTGTATAAAAGATCCAGAAGTCCGAGACCGGCACGTATCCAAAATTCCGGATCAGGACAGTAACCTCTTCAGCATCGCTGTATACACTGTCTTGTGAAGGAGCAAGAATGGACTCTATTCCGGCATCAATAAATGCGAAATTCTTAATGGACTGCGTCATTTCATTGTTGCCAGGGTACTCATCAGATGGTATCGATGCGCATACGGTAAGGAAATATTCCTTATGGTTGGAAAGATCCACTTTTTCTGTAAAATTATATACAATGGCTGAACCGGCTTGCACTTCACCTTTGATTGTATCGGTTACAGGATCGTAGGAATTGAGCTGGTAGGTAATTGGAATATCGGACACTGCTTCATCCCCAAAGTTTTTAAGTTTTATGGAAACCGTTTCATTATCGGTCAGTTCAATACCTGAAACAGGGGATAGGATATCAACCAGTCCGACATCATATCGAGTAAAAGAATTCCTGGGAAATACCACAAAATCAATCCAGGCTTTATCATATCCTTTGCTTACCGAAACGTCCTTCGAATAGATCCATTTGAAAGTATGTGTTCCTGCACCAACCGGGAACTCCTCGTATGACCAGGGTTTTTCTCCCGACCATTTCACTACCAGTGTATCGATATAGAATTTAAGGTAGTCGTAGTTGGATTCGGAAGAAACCCGCTTATAGAATGAGATAGTATCATCAGTCAAAACATCGATCGTAATTGAGAGTACCGATGTGTCGTTGTGACTGATGTTTGCTGATTGGGCACTATACTCCCCCTCCCATTTGCTTGATTCTGTAATCAGCCAGGGATGAATGGAATCATTATACCAGTTGTATTGCCCGAATCCATAATTTTCAAAATCTTCATAGATGAGTCCGATGGGCAGGGAGAATGAGTCAATGAATGAAGTGAAACTACTTTGGATAAAAAATTGAACATGAGTTAAAGATCCGGTTTCAGCCGATGGATTTACTGAGATGGGGAAACTGGCTTTTTCAGTGGAATTAGCAAGTAACGAATCAAGTGTTATCACAGAGTCGGTAAAGGAGATCAACCCGTCCTGATTGCGCAGGGTAATGGTAACCTGTTTCGCTTCACTGCTTCCCATGTTCTGGATCTTCAGGACTAACTTTGACGCTTCCCCCGGATCCAGCTTAAGGTTGCCGTTCCCTTCTGCCAGGTCATTCACCGTAAGTTTACCGGTGTTCAGGACAGGTGAATAAATGTCCATGATAAAATAGGAGATCCATTCCTGATTAAGCGTGTCTTTTACTCTGAGACAAAATGTTACACTATGTCCATTTGGCACAGTATCTTTGATCTCAACGATAAAGGCCGGGATTTTTGCTGAAAGGTCCAATCCATTTACAGTACCCCAATAACCTGTTGAATCGATAATCGATACATAAGGATCTGAAGTGGAAAGAACGCCATGAATACCCTCTGCATCAGTCTCTCCCAGGTTCTCCAGGCGAACCTTCATTACAACCGTTTCCCCGTAGTCTGTCTGGGAATCATCCATTCCAAGTGTATCACATAAGTTCAGGCTTTCAAAAACCACAAAAGGATCAAGAGATCGTATGACCCGGATGCTGTCGATAAACGGTTGCCGGTTCTGCTTGGATATTACAATATCAAGCTTCCCGGTGTCATTCAGTTCCTGAAATTGAAGAAGGGCTAAACCAGAATATCCTGTAAACTTCGCATCCAGAAGGGAGCCATCCTTAGTGACCCCAACATATGCATATGGTTCAGCCTGAATGAATAAAGTATTAATCCCGGCAGGAACGGTTTGGGGCTTATTCACAACGAGGGGTTCGGGCTGGGAAAAATAGACCATTAAGGAGGGATCACCCAGGACATGATAAATTTCAAAGTAATATTTCGCTTTTATCGGACTGCCTTCAACCACCGATAGATTCCCCCCGAAAACCATCTGCCCCTGGGTTGGGTACCATTCGGTTTCCGGTTCCCCATGATCGTGGAACGTTCGGTCATACATCCCAAGGCCGGTTTCCTCGTACGTTGGAAATGCCACGACTGGACCGGTACCAACCGCCCAGAAATAATCCTCGTCCCAGTATGAATCATTCGTACAACCGATGTAGGACAATGCACCTTTACCTCGTGCCCGAACCAGGGCTTCTCCAAAACATTCATAATAAAAATTGGCAGATTGACATCCATTGCCGATCATCAATGGATATTTACCTCCATTCAGCAATGTTTCGATATCAGAAATGGTAAAGGAAGGATTGAGCCAGGATTCGACAGAACCATGCCCTGTATAATTTACAAAAGACGCTCCATCACTCACATTCTGTAAGATCAATTCCCGGTCCACAGGGACAGAATCACGGTAATAGAGGTATGTGTACGAGAATATCCCATGCTCTGCGTTAAAATAATTGGACGTGCCGTAATTGATCTGTCCATTGCCATGGGTAGGTGCATACTCCCAATCCACCCCTGCAATCATTACTGCTTTATCCAGAAAAGCAGGATCAGGGAACAGGTATTGTTCATATTCCAGGATCTTTTCAATCTGAGGATTCAACTGTGAGGTATCCTTTGCGGAGAGCCTTCCATATAACAACTCCGGGAAAAAATCCCCACCCCCATCGTATTCAGAATAATAGAGATCTGTATAATGCTCGTAGTCACTTTTGAATGCAGGGATCTGTTCATGATCGCCAACAATCAATAGGTAAGTTGGTGCAGGATCTTCAGGTGTTGCCGAGGTATAAAGGCTGTCCAGAAAAGCTTTCATCTCCGTTTTGGTGCTTCCAACTTCCGGATCTCCTTTATAAACTTCGATTACTGTAAATCCTTTTTTGGTTTTCCATTCGATAAATGGTTGAAGTGCTTCAGAAAACTGGGGGGATGAAAGGATCACATATTTCAGGGGTTTCTGGCTGGTGAAGGATTTGGTTTGATCTTCCTGGTAGTTCAATACCCGGTGAAATGACTCCTCAAAAACCGGTGAATAAAATCGTTTATGAATATCCCGTGTCAGACTCGCATTGGCATTTTTGAAACGGATCTCAATCTCCATCTTACAGGCCACGTTCAGAACATTCTGAACCGGATTGTAACGGAAGGGAGCAATTTGCAGCTGGGCAAGCCTTCTTCCACGCGATTGCCCCAGTTCGATGATGGAAATCCTTTCTCCTTCTGTATAGCGGTCACGTTCATATATTTCCCTTGAATAATGAAAGGGGCGTTGGTTCGGATCCTGGTTCTTCCTTACCGAGGGTTGTGAAGGGAAAATTGTTGAATATACCTGGTGATCTTCCAGGATTATGATTTCCTCCTGGAAGGAAATAATGTGAATTTCTGGTTGTGCTCCGGCAGGAATTTCAATGATCCGGCTGAGAACAGGTAATTCAGGTGTTCCATCCGGGCTCTCATTGGTGTATCCGTCAACAATAATCCTTGAAAACTCTCCGTTTGGGGTATAAATGGATGATACCGAAAAAGAAGAGAGCGTGTACTCCAGGTGAAAATGGGAAGGGTCGTTCCGGAGAATGGCAATCCCGGGTGGATCAGAAGATAAACTGATCTTTCTTTTATCCTCTTTTGCAATAATAAACCCGGATAAAAGTATAGTAGCGAGAATATATAGTATTCCCCTTCTCATACATATAACCGTAAAATGGAACGTAATAACCTAAATTTTTACTATACGTATAATACGTAAAACACCCATGTAAAGTTAAGGATAAGTTTAACAGTTATTTTGAAATTTTACAAAATTTAGAAATTATATATATCTTGCCGTATGTTTTGAAAGTAATCTTTCTATTTTTGCTAATTATTTTCGCTTAACGGTGATCACTACCAGCTCATGAAAAAAATAAGCGGCACCATTCTGTTCATTTTCCTTGTTATGTCTGGTTTCAGTCAGGTTTTTGAAACGGGTGTTCCTTTCATAACCAATTATCCTCCCGTTGAATCAACCGGACAGCAGAACTGGGCGGTTACACAGGATCATCGCGGGATGATCTATATTGCCAATAATGACGGGATGGTAGTGGAATATGATGGCCGGAATTTCAGGACAATTCCAATCGGAAACAGATCCTTTGTCCGTTCTTTAGCAGTGGGTGAGAACGGAACAGTATATGTTGGGGCAGTCGGTGAATTCGGATACCTGGGACCGGACGCCATTGGTAACATGGTATATTACAGCCTCGTAAATAAGTTGGATTCCTCCGCTCAGGAATTCGGGGATATCTGGAAAACCCTCTTCTGGAAAGGAAAGGTATACTTTTGTGCTGAAAAGACAATTTTTAAATACCTCCTGTCAACCGATACCATACAGATCATCAAACCGGCTGAATATGGTTTTGACCAGGTATTTTTCAGTTTCGTAGCCAATGACAGGTTTTTCCTTGGGGACTTTTTCAAAGGGCTGCTGGAGATGCAGGGAGATTCTGTCGTAGCCGTCAACGGGGGTTCATTTTTCAACACAAAAAATATTATGGCGTTGGTGCCAATTAGTGATAATGAGTTGGTTATTGGGACAGCGCGCTCAGGACTTTACCTCTTTAACCTGGAAACAGGCAGGGTAAATGATCATTTTATCAACCCTGAATTGAACGATGTCCTGAAACAATCGTTCGTCTATAGCGGAATTGCTCTTCCGGATGATCACTTTGCACTGGGAACTGTGCAGGGAGAAGGATGTTATATCTTCAGAAGTGACGGGCAGGTCATTACTCAACTCGACGAAAGGATTGGTCTCCAGAACCAGACCATTACATCGATATTTGTCAATCCACTAATGATTGATAATTCCCCAATGTGGTTAGCTCTCACCTTCGGAATGGGAAAGGTCGAAATCAATTCACCTTTCCGCTATTTCGCCGAAGAGAGTGGAATAAATGGAAACATTAATGATATCATAAAATTTAAGGACATCCTGTTTCTGGCTACTGAAAATGGTGTGTACTATATGACCCGGGACGATTTCGATTATGTACACTTTGAAAAAGTGGATGAGATCGTTGACCAGGCATGGTCATTTGTCTACTTTGATGGGGATGGAAGTCTCCCCGGAAAATTACTCGTTGGCACTGAACATGGATTGTTCGATCTCAGCAGAATTGGTTCTGCGGATAATATAACACAGGGAATTGTAGCCAGGCGCTTAAATATTTACAAAGTGAACAAATCGGATAGCGATCCCAGGAAATTATACCTCGGACTGAAAGATGGATTTGTCACTATCCGTTTTAATCGGGGAAAATGGGAACTTGAGGGAGATTACGTGGGAAGTGAAGAAATTCGATCAATTGTTGAGGATGATCGGGGAAATATCTTTGCATCCAGTGTGTTTGGTGGAATTTTTAAGTGCGAGTTTACGGAAGAAAAGGATACGATCATTACCAGGTATACAACCGATAATGGACTGCCAACCCTCAATGAGAATTATATATTCAAATTTGAAGAGGGAATCTTTTTTGCTACAAAGGGAGGTGTATATGAATACAATGCCCAGGATGACCGGTTTGTACCTTCCCGGTTTTTTGGCCCCGAATTTTCGGACGGATCCCTTAAAGTATTCAGAATAATGAAAGACAGGGATGGAGATTTTTGGATGAGTTTGCAGAAAGAAAATGAAGGGTACTTTGAAACATACATCAGCAGGGATGGTGATGAATTTGTTCCCAATGACCTTCCTTTTAAACGGTTATCACGGTATTCAACTGATGCACTCTATCCGGATGAAAATGGAATTGTATGGTTTGGAAAAGCAAATGAACTCTTACGGTACGATAAATCATACGCTAAGGATTTTACCATCCCCTATCAGGCCCAGGTCAGACGGGTTATCCTGGATATCGATTCTGTTATTTTTAACGGAGCCTTCTATCATCGGAATGAGCAGGGTAAATTGATCATTAGCAGCGATCAGCCTGAGGAACT
>CAYMFM010000019.1:28892-44023 GCA_964389685.1 uncultured Rikenellaceae bacterium | reverse complement strand
ATCATCGGAATGAGCAGGGTAAATTGATCATTAGCAGCGATCAGCCTGAGGAACTAAAATATGACGTAAAATTCGACCACAATAATGTTACATTTCATTGGGCTGCTCCGTTTTTTGAAGCCGAAGAAGCAACACAATACCGGTACTGGCTCGAGGGGAATGATAAGGATTGGACCCCCTGGTCCGACCGGACAGAATTTACCTATACTAACCTTAGCCGGCGTGATTATATTTTCAGGATTCAGGCAAAAAATGTTTACGGAGTGGAAAGCGGAATCGGAACCTTTGAGTTTACTATCCTACCTCCCTGGTATCAAACGATCATTGCATACATCCTCTATGTGATCCTGGCAATTACGCTCGTGGTGATTATTGTAAAACTCTACACCCGCAGGCTGTTGATGGAGAATATACGGCTGGAGGGAATTGTTGCGGAAAGAACTGCTGAAGTAGTGAGACAGAAAGAAGAGTTGACCGATAGCATAGAGTACGCAAGCCGGATCCAGAGAGCCCTGTTGCCATCTGAAAAAATCCTCTTCGAAAGCCTGCCCAAACACTTTATCCTGTTTAAACCACGAGACATCGTAAGTGGTGACTTCTATTGGATGACACATAAGGAGAATAAGGTCTTTATCTGTGCTGCGGATTGCACCGGACATGGTGTCCCGGGAGCATTCATGAGCATGCTCGGTATATCATTTCTGAATGAGATTGTTGTTAAGTCGGGAATTACCCAGTCAAACCTGATCCTCGATGAATTGAGAGAGATTGTTATGGAATCCTTGAAACAGACGGGTGAAGTAGAAGATGAAACCAAGGATGGCATGGACCTTTCACTTTGTGTGATAGATAAGGAAAAACGCCGGATACAGTTCTCCGGAGCATATAATCCGCTCTATTTCGTTCGTCCGCTAAAGGATAAGGAGAAAAAAACGGTGGAAAAAGGCCAGGAGTTGGATGTTCAGCAGGGTGACATGTACAATAACAATTACCTGCTTCAACAGATTAAGGGAGATAAAATGCCCATCGGAATCTCGGCAAAAAACCATGAACCATTCAGCCTTCATGAACTGGATATGAAACCCGGTTATACCATTTACATGTTTTCCGATGGGTACGTGGATCAATTTGGCGGACCAGAAGGAAAAAAATTCATGACCAAAGCATTCAAGAAATTGTTGCTGGAGGTTCAGGACTATCCGATGGAAGAGCAGGGTAATATACTTGATGATACCCTGAATGAATGGCAGGGAGAACTTCCCCAGGTCGATGATATAATCGTGATTGGTATACAGCTGGCTTAACGATCAAAAGGGTCTGACCGATTACCGGACTAAACTTCCAGGTTTGAAAATTCCGGTGTTACCTCGAATTTATATTCAGGATATTCATACAGAGGCATGATCTGCTCTGTTAAACCCAGTGAATATCCGTATACCCCGTTGTATTCCGATACATCCTCACCCATCTCAACAAGCTGATCCAGGTAGTGTTTTACCGGTTTGGATTCAACAACGGTTACTTTACCCATCTTGTGTATGATGGGACTGTGATTACGGGTTTTATCATGATCGAACTGAAGTATTCTTCTTCCCCATGGGGTGATCCCTATTACCCTGAAAGTCATACTCTTCCCAACTCCAGGGAGATTTAAAACGTTCCGGTCGGTGGCAAGGAAAGGAAGATTATGCTTCTTTCTCAACAACTCCAGATTCTTAACCATATGCTTCGCGTCGTTCGGTAGACCTTTGATCGCTTCAATGGATTCCTCAGGTACTTTCCCAGCTATTTTCTCTTCAACTAATTCCTGAACATTCCTGGCGTTTGTCGGGAAATTGTGGTAATTTTCCATATACCCTTTTACGGTGAATGTATAGTATGGAAGAACCCCGATCTCGTTCAGAACCTGACGCAATTTTGCCGTGTGTCCCCTGCGTGAAGCTGCCGCAGTGAAAACAAGCTGGTTGGTAACAATCCAGCCTGCGGAGATCAATTTTTGAATCGCCTTCCGTGTATCAGGGGTTATCTCCATAGCAGATTCAATATGCGTCTGGATGACGAACTGGGAAATGCCAATGGCTGAAGCTTTCTCTTTGAATCGTTCCAGAATTCGGATGAGTTCCGAATTGAATCGTTGCGGCAGATAAACAGGTAATCGTGTACCAAGTCGCACCCGCACAATCTCTGCATACTTTTCACCATTTTTTCTTTTCTGGTTTGCTTTTTTCTTCCGGAGAGCCATCTGGCAGACCGCATCCAGTACCTCCCTGAGTGATTTCTCCGAACTCATGAACGCATCCCCACCGGTAATTAAAATGTCTCTCAACTTTGAGTCATTCTCAAAATAGTCCATTAACCGTTCCAGTTTCTGTGGCCATTTTTCATCCGGTTTAAGGTCTTCGCGGTTAAAGGTTAAATGTCCGCGCTGAAAATCATACATTCTCTGGCAGCTGGAACAGAGTCCGCCGCAGGTTCTTGCCATGGTTTCCGGAATGATAATCGCTACTTCCGGATAGCGGCGGTGAATGTTATGGCGATTTGGGAGAATCCAACCGGCAAAATTTGGCTCTCCGGGTTCAACGACATCCTCTTTTTCCCAGGCAATGATCTTTCCAAACTCTCTGACCATGAAGTTGCTATGGAAAATATAGTCCCTGATTGCCAGGTCTGCTCCGAGTGCAAAATGAGGGACCCGCACATTCAAAAGCGAGAGGTAATAGGTATTGACAAAAATCGGTATTCCAACTTCTCTTGCTTTCTTTAATGTTTCCAGTGTATCAGGCTGCAATGAATAATCCAGCATCTCGTTCAGCAATTCCGGAGTACGGACGGCAAACGTGAGGTGAAACCGTTCATCATTCCACCATTCATTAACCAGTTTAATTTTCTCTTTTTTTGTAAGTCCGGGTTCAAAATAAAACCTCCTGCTCTTTAGCTCTCCGGAATCCAATTTGTCAATAATGATCTTAATAATCCTGTTTTTGTTCCTTTCCCTCAGGCGTATGATATCAGAATCCAGTCCCGAAGGATGCCGTTCCATCCACTCTTTTACCTTCTCTTTACCGGGCAACGTCAAGGTTTCCTTTCCGGTGAACTGCCTGAAAAGATGCAGCATGTCTTCAAAGAATGCCGGCTTGGCACCACCGGACCCTTTGTGGTATGCCAGCCAGATGTTTTTAAAAGGATAACTTACGGAAACTTTATTCGAAATGTTCAGATCTTCAAACTTTTCACCGCTGTGGTCAATATAATCCAGGAGGCGGATTGCAGCATAATCATTCCAGGATAGTTTTTTAAAGTTTTCCATTTCAGGAGTATTGCTCTCGTAAAAGTGAAGAACCCAGGGACGATCTTTAATCTCTTCCAAAATCCATGATTTGATACTATGCAGCATATCCGCCCAATTCCTTGCATTGCGTACAATCTCCTCAAGTCGCGGATTCTCATCAAGGATTTTTCGGAAAATCTTAAATGACAAAGGAGAAATGGTTAACTTTTCAATTCTTATCGCTTCCATAAAAATCAATTTTGTATATGAGATTGTCAGGTAAGAAAACTGACAGAAAAATGCAGTAACAGAGGCACAGAAGCCTGAAAGAATCACACCTGAAGAATCACAAAGTTAGTAAAAATCGTGATCAATCACAAGTTGTAATCGGATCGTCTTCAGTCAAAGGCAGGAGGGAAGCCCTTTCTAATCGATCACTAAATTGCTCAGTTCCGGTGTAACATCGAAGTCATATTCGGGGTATTCAAACACGGGGATCCGCTCTTCCGTTTCACCGATAGAATATCCGTAAATACCCTCATAATCTGAAATTATTTCACCCATTTCCTCAAGCTGATTAAGGTATTCGCTGATCGACTTGGATTCAATGATCACGACTTTCCCCATTTTATGGATGATGGGACTGTGTACCCGGGTAGCATCGTGATCGAATTCAAGTATTCTCCTTCCGTATCGTGTAATCCCGATCACTCTGAATGTAAGGCTTTTCCCAACCCCCGGGAGGTTCAATACATTCCGGTCAGTTGCCAGGAAAGGTATGTTGTTATACTTACGCAGCGCATCAATGTTTTCCATCATCAATTCTGCTTCCATGGGGAATTGACGAATCGTTTCATAATCTTTTTCAGCTATTTTTCCTAAGATTTTCTCCTCCAGTTGTTCCTGAACAGCCCTTGCATTGGTAGCAAACATAAAATTATTCTCCATATACCCTTTGACAGTAAAGGTATAGTAGTTCAGGATACCGATGTCATTGAGCACCTGCCTTAGTTTGGCGGAATGCCCGCGTCTGGAAGCCGGGGCAGTGAAGACAAGCTGATTGGTTACAGTCCAGCCAGCTGATATTAACAATTTTACTCCCTCTCGTGCTTCCGGTGTTACTTCCATGGGTGATTCAAAATGGGTCTGGACAAGAAATTGTTTGATCCCTATCTCTGAAGCCCTGGCTTTAAAGTCGGCAAGGATCTCTGTTAGTTCTGGCGTTATACGTTGAGGCAAATATACCGGCAACCGTGTACCGAAACGAACCCTGACAAGTTCAGCATGCTTTTCTCCCTCTTTCCGTTTTTTGTTCTTCTCTTGTTTCCTTTTTGCCATTTCAAGAATAGCATCCAGTATTTTTTTAATCGATTGGTCCGAACTCATGAATGCATCCCCTCCGGTGATGAGAATATCCCTGAGTTGGGAGTCCTCTTCAAAATAGTTCATGAGTTTCTCCAGCTTTTCACTCCATGTCTCCCGGGGTTTGAGCTTTTGAAGGTCAAAATTCAAGTTTCCACGCTGGAAATCATACATTCGCTGGCAGGATGAGCAGAGTCCTCCGCAGGCCCTGCCCATGGTATCCGGTATCAGAATGGCTACTTCGGGGTATCTTCTGTGAACATTATTGTGTGAAGGTAATAACCAGCCAGCGGCATTGGGTTTCCCCGGTTCAACCAGATCCTCCTTTTCCCATGCAACAATATGCCCGAATTCATTTACCAGTTGCTGACTGTAGACAATATAGTGCCTGATCGCCAGGTCGGCTCCAATGGCAAAGTACGGAACCCTTACATGTAGCAGGGAGAGATAATAGGGATTCACAAAAAATGGTATACCTGACTTTTCAGCATCATACAGGATCTTCATCGTATCAGGATCAAGGGAATTCCCTAACAACTCGTTTAACAACTTGGGGGAACGGACTGCAAAGCGAAGGTGGAACAGCCGCTCTTTCCACCACTTTCTGGCTGTTTCAAGCTTCTCTTCTTTTGTTTTTTTATGCTCGAAAAAATAGTTGTCGTCTTTTATCTCACCCCGGTTGATTTTTTCAATAATAATCGTAAGAATCCTGTCCTTGTTCTCTTCCCTGAGCTTAATGATCCTGGGATCAAGCCCTGAAGGATACCTTTCCATCCATTCGATGACCTTTTCCCTGGATGGGATTTCCCTCGTCGTTTTTCCCGAAAATTGACGGAACAATTGCAGCATATCCTTAAAAAAGTAAGGCTTGGCTCCACCGGTACCAAAATTTACTCCCAGCCAGATCAACTTGATGGGATTGCTTACCGCAATCTCTCCACGAAGGTTAAGGTCAGGAAACTCTCTTCCTGCATTATCGATGTAGTCAAGGATGCGAATGGCAGCATAATCCTGCCAGTCGAGCTTCTCAAACGTCTCTCTACCTGTTTGTTTATTGACGAAATACCGATAGGCATCCGGTTTCGTTTTCAGATACCCCATGATCCAGTTCTGCACACCAACCAGTGCTTCTGTTTCATTCTTTGCATTCCTCATGATTTCCTCCAGTCTCGGATTTTCATGCAGCAGCTCCTTCAACAACTTATGAGACCTTACCGTGATGGCAATTTTGTCAAGCTTTTCAATTTCCTTCATGATTCAGTGATTTTTGGTTACCACTCAATTTTTTTACTCCCGATTCGGTAAGATGGTAAAAAACCCCCTTTTCGGTGAATTCAATACCTACGATATCGAGGACAATAAAATTAACCAGAATTTTCTCTGCAAGATACCTGGGTATGTTCGCTATCCTCTGAAATTTGGGAAGTGAAATGGATTCATGTTTATCCAGAAAATCCAGAAGAATTTTCTCTTTTTTGGTGAATTTCACCAGAGTCCCTGTCTTTCTTTTTTTCGCTTCCCATGTCTTCAGCAGGATCCTGTTACCGATAAAATTCTGATCTCCGGAACGGACAAATACTTTCCATTTACCGTCATCTGCGATTGCATAATGCGGCTTCTTATCGCTTTTGGGAACGGTTATTTCAAGTATCGTTTTTCCGTTAATCTCCCAATTTGTGGTTTCGAATGAGATGTTAGGCCTGCAATACATCTCTGCAGCAGCCTGGATCATATAAAACTCTTCATCCGAACGGATACCGGAGATATTGCCATTGTCTTTAACGCCGATCAATAGCTTCCCTCCATTGCAATTAGAGAACGCAGCCAGAGTCCTTGCGATTTTTTTCGAATCCGTTATGCAAAACTTGAAATCAAGTGTCTGCCCTTCCCCCTGGGTGATTAAATGCTGGATGTATTTGCTCAAGGCGAATCAAATGGATGTATGGCTAAATTTAGTGGATTTTCAAGAAATAGAAAAATCATCCCTTGATTTTTGATTCGCGTATCATGAAATCCATTTTTTTTTTCTATCTTAATCACACTAAAAATGATTGATTTTGCTAACACTTAACTCACAGGTCAATACTAATTCAAGGGAATTCAAAAAGCATGTAAAAGAATACCTTATTGTATTAGCAGAATACAAAAAACGGCTGGAACTTGTTTTTCAGGGAGGTAGCCCGGAAGCTGTTAAAAAACATCACAGCCGTGGTAAGCTTCTTGCCCGTGAACGGATTGATCTGTTGCTTGATCCGAACACGCCGTTCCTGGAACTTTCCCCCCTTGCTGCCTTTGGCCAGTATGACGATGCCTTTCCGGCAGCTGGTATCGTAACGGGTATCGGTGTAATTCATGGCAGGGAAACCATCATTGTAGCCAATGATGCAACCGTGAAGGGTGGAACCTATGTGGCAGAAACGATAAAGAAACACATCAGGGCACAGGAAATTGCTATGGAAAACCGGCTACCCTGTGTTTACCTGGTTGATTCAGGTGGTGTGTTCTTGCCGGAACAGGCACGGGTTTTTCCTGACCGGTTTGATTTTGGCCGTATCTTTTATAACCAGGCAAGACTCTCTGCGGAAGGTATTCCCCAGATTTCAATTGTTATGGGGTCTTGTACCGCTGGCGGTGCTTATGTTCCGGCAATGAGCGATGAAACCATTATTGTCAATAAGCAGGGAACGATTTTTATCGGAGGACCTCCACTGGTTAAGGCAGCTACCGGAGAAGAGGTGTCGGCAGAGGATTTGGGTGGTGCTACTGTCCATACATCCATCTCGGGTGTATCCGATCATTTCGCTGAAAATGATAAACATGCCATACAGATTTGCAGGAATATCTTTGAGTCCATTCCCCGTACGGAAAAACAGAGCCTTGAAATTCTGCCCCCTGAAGATCCTCACTATGACCCGGAAGAGATCTATGGGATTGCCCCGCTTGATCTAAAACGATCCGTGGATTCAAGGGAAATCATTATGAGACTGGTGGATGGGAGCAAGTTTCATGAATTCAAGGCAAGGTATGCTCCCACGATGGTTACCGGCTTTGCAAGGATCATGGGCTTCCCGGTTGGTATCCTGGCAAACAACGGAGTACTCTTTTCCGAAACCTCGCTGAAAGGAACTCATTTCATTGAACTGTGTGACTTCCGGAAAGTGCCAATTGTTTTCCTCCAGAACATTACCGGCTTCATCGTCGGTAAAAAATATGAAAGAGAAGGAATAGCGCGGGACGGTGCCAAATTGGTACACGCCGTTGCCAATGCTACAGTCCCTAAATTTTCAGTAATCTTTGGTGGATCGTTCGGTGCCGGTAATTACGCCATGGCAGGTAGGGCTTATGAACCCAGACTCCTTTTCATGTGGCCAAATGCTCGCATCTCAGTTATGGGAGGTGACCAGGCAGCAGATGTCCTGGTAACCATAAAAAGAGACCAGATGAAGGCCAGGGGAAAAGATTTTCCTGAACAGGAAGCTCAAAAATTGAGGAAGGCGATACTGGATGAATATAGCTACGAAGGATCCCCATACTACAGCACATCAAGACTCTGGGATGATGGGATCATAGATCCCTTAGATACCAGGAGAATTTTGGCCCTGGGTATATCCATGTCGCTAAACAGGAAGTTTGGTGAACCGAAATATGGGGTGTTTAGAATGTAACACCCCTTTTTATTTTATGATCGTTCAAGAAATGACCAATTACAATACCATAGCATGCGAATCGAAAAACCAGGTTACTACCATATGGCTTAATCGACCTGAAGTGCACAACGCCTTTAATGAATTGATGATCTCAGAACTGATCAACTGTTTTGAATCCATCAATGGAAAAGAAGAGGTGCGGGTTGTTCTCCTGCGTGGTAAAGGGAAATCATTCTGTGCCGGGGCTGATTTGAATTGGATGAAAGATGTTACAAGCTATGTATACGAAGAAAACCTCAAGGAGAGCCTCCGGCTTTCACACTGCTTCTATTCGATCTATACCTGCAATAAACCCACTGTAGCCGTTGTCCATGGCGCAGCCATCGGAGGAGCCAATGGATTACTCGCTGCCTGCGATATGGCTTTCTGTGAAGAGAATACCACCTTCTCCCTGAGTGAGGTGAAAATCGGTGTGATCCCTGCCTGCATCTCACCCTATATCGTAAAAAGGGTTGGCGAGTTTGGAGCAAGGGAATTGATGCTTACAGGAAGACGAATTAAGGGGAGAGAAGCAGAAAAAATAAAACTTATTAATCAATCATTACCCATCGATGAACTGGAAAAACAGGTTACCTCGGTGATTAACCTGTTGCTGACAAGTGGTCCTTCTGCAATGTCTCAATGCAAAAAACTGATCTTTGATGTATCCAATACATTGAGTCTGGAAGAAGCCTTGGAATATACCGCACGCATGATTGCAGAGATCAGGGCTTCAGAAGAGGGACAGGAAGGAATGCAGGCATTCCTGAAGAAAAGAACTCCTGGATGGGTAAAGAAACAATAGCTCCTGATTCCTGGATTACCAGAATAATCCAAATGTATATGTGAGAAAAGGCATGAAATTATTCAATAAAATACTAATAGCGAACAGGGGTGAAATCGCCATACGCATTAACCGGGCAGCGAAAAGCCTGGGCATACCAACCGTGGCAATCTTCTCGGAATCCGATGCTGCATCTCTCCATATAACGGTTGCTGATGAAGCCCGCTGCATTGGAAAGGAAGCCCTGAGTGAAACATACCTGAATATTGAAAAGATTGTTCGCACAGCAAAGCAATCAGGATGTGATGCCATTCACCCCGGCTATGGATTCCTTGCAGAAAATCCAAAATTTGTCGAAGCCACCCAGCAGGCAGGATTGACATTCATCGGCCCCTCAGCCAATGTCATGGCACTGATGGGAAACAAAATCAAAGCACGGGAGTTCATAAAAAGCATCAATATATCTCTTGTTGGGGGAGCCGTAGGTAAAACGACCGATTCACTGTTAAAAGCTGCTCAACGTATCCCCTTTCCCATGCTTTTAAAAGCAGCTGGCGGAGGTGGAGGAAAAGGGATGAGAGTGGTCAAGGAAGATAGCGAACTGAAGAGTGCCCTGGAAACTACACGGCGTGAGGCTTTATCCTATTTCGGCGATGGAACGATATATATTGAACAGTATCTGGAAGACTCCCGCCATATTGAAATCCAGGTAATGGGTGATCAATATGGCAATGTAGTTCACCTATTTGAAAGAGAATGCTCAATACAGAGGCGTTACCAGAAGATAATCGAAGAATCCCCTTCCCCAACGCTTACTCCTGAATTACGACAGGAGATGGGTAGTGCTGCCGTAAGGATTGGAAAAGAGATCGGTTATAACAATGCCGGAACCATTGAATTCCTGGTCGACCAAAATCTGAATTTCTATTTTCTTGAGATGAACACCCGGATTCAGGTAGAACACCCCGTTACGGAAATGACCACCGGACTGGACCTTGTGCGTGAACAGATCCTGGTAAGCGCCGGAAACCCACTCTCCTTTTCACAGGATGATATCCGGCAAAAGGGCCATGCCATTGAAGCCAGAATATATGCGGAAGATCCGGCAAATGGATTTCTGCCATCACCCGGTATCATGACCTGTTATGCAGAACCTGCAGGAGATAATATTCGGGTCGATTCCTCTACAGATAAAAGTACAGAGATCAAGAGTTTTTTCGACCCGATGATCGGGAAACTAATCGTGCATGGAAACGACCGGAAGAAGGCAACTCAGAAACTTGATGAAGCACTCGGTAACTATATTATTCATGGAATAAAAACCAATATTCCATACCTTCTCGGTTTAATACGGAACAAGGATTTCATAGCTAACCGGATTTCAACCACCTGGTGCGATCACAATACACACCTGGTCTTAAAACAGATCAGTGATGAAAAACAGCAAGCGGATCACATTATCCCACTCCTTTCCTTTATAGCCAGCACGCTTTTCCCGGTCCGGGATATTGCTTTTCCTTCCCGGTCAACAGACCTGAATATTTGGGATCATATGGGCTATTGGAGAACAAGGATGAGAATACCTGTCCAGCTCGATGATAAGGAAATTCCGGTTACCATACTGAAGAGCAATTACCCCCATTTTGTTGCTAAAATTGGTAAAAAGAAACATGAAGCCACAATCGATAGCTTTTCAGGTGGGGTATTGACTTTCTCGATTAATAACCAGGAATATAAAACATGGATCTCCCCTTGTGGGAAACTAAAAACCTGCATTAGTTTTAATGGACATCAGTTTGAAATAGCACGAAATGACCAGCTTTCCGATGAGGTCGAATACCATTTGTCAGAAGGAGTAGAAATAACGGATACCAATGTCCTTACCTCACCAATGCCGGGAAAAGTAATAAAGATCAATGGAAAGAAGGGGGCAGAGATTAAAAAGGGCAATGTGGTACTTGTGATCGAAGCAATGAAGATGGAAAACAATATCATCGCTCACCGGGATGCCCGGATCAACAAAATCCCGGTTTCTGTTGGTCAGATGGTTGAGGCAGGTGTTCCACTGGTCTATTTTGAACAGGAAAGTAAATAACGTTCTGGTAAAGAATCATAATAATTGATGAATTTAAAAAGGAGGTTTTTATGGTTGGAATTATTGGTTATGGCACTCAGATTCCCCGCTACAGGATAAAAGTGGAAGAGATTGCCAAGGTCTGGGGAGCAGACCCGGTTGCTTTGAAAAGGGGCTTGAACCTGAACGAAAAATCAGTACCTGCTCCCGATGAGGATTGTGCAACACTTTCCGTCAATGCTGCCCGTAATGCCCTGCGCAGAGCCGGGATCACTCCTTCAGAGATCGGAGCTGTCTATGTCGGCAGCGAATCACATCCCTATGCAGTTAAACCAACAGGAACCATCGTCTCTGAAGCATTGGGTGCCTGTCCTTATGTTCATACGGCAGACCTGGAGTTTGCCTGCAAAGCCGGGACGGAAGGCATGTTTATTGCGTTGCAACTGGTACAAAGCGGATCAGTCAAATACGCCCTTGCGATCGGTGCTGATACTTCCCAGGGTGCTCCTGGCGATGCCCTGGAATACTCGGCGAGTGCCGGGGCAGCCGCCTACATTATGGGAAAAGAAAAGGTTATTGCAGAACTGATCGATACCCATGCCTATATGACCGATACACCGGACTTCTGGCGACGCGAACATGCGCATTATCCTGAACATGGGGGACGATTTACCGGAGAACCTGCATACAAAAAACACATTACCGGTGCAGTGGAGGCAATCCTTGAGAAAACGGGAATGAAACCGTCAGACTTTCAGTATATGATTTTCCATCAACCCAATGGAAAATTCCCGGTACAGGTTGCAAAAAGCCTTGGCTTTACTGAACCCCAGTACCGCTATGGTTTGCTTACACCCATGCTGGGTAATACCTACTCCGGATCTTCACCCATGGGACTGGCTGCAACCCTGGATGAAGCAAAAGAGGATGAACTAATCCTCCTTGTTTCCTACGGGTCCGGTGCAGGAAGTGATGCCTTTGTTTTCCGGACAACAGAACGACTTGCCGAAATACGGGACCTGGCACCGAAAGTCAGAACCCAGCTCGATACACACAAAACGTACCTGCAATACGGTGTATATGCAAAATTCAGACGTAAAATTCGTAAACAAGAATAGGAGGTAGCTATGAGAAATGTCGCAATAGTTGGTATTGGAATGATCAAATTCGGGGAACTATGGACCAAATCCCTTCGTGATCTGTGTGTTGAAGCTGCTCAAAACTGCTTCACTGATGCCGGTACAAACCGGGTTGACTCCCTGACCATCGGTTGTATGTCCAGCGGTCTGTTTAACGGACAGGAACACCTGGCCAGTATGGTTCCTGATTATCTTGGACTGAAACATGTCCCTGCAACACGCGTAGAATCTGCCTGTGCCTCGGGAGGACTGGCAGTACGTTCAGCCTTCATTGAAGTAGCATCCGGCTTCACTGACTTTGCCCTGGCGATCGGTGTGGAGAAAATGACCGATGTGAGTGTTAATGATGCCACCTTTGCTCTGGCATCTGCTGCTGACCAGGACTTTGAAGCTTTTCATGGGATAACGTTTCCAGGATTATATGCCATGCTTGCCAGGGCACACATGGATCGTTTTGGTACCACCAGGGAACAGCTTGCACAGGTGGCGGTGAAAAACCATGCAAACGGTGCATTAAATCCCAATGCACAGTTCCCATTTCCGGTAACCCTCGAAACCGTGATGAATTCAACCATGATAGCCGATCCCTTGCGATTGCTCGATTGCTCACCGATTACAGATGGTGCAGCAGCTGTGTTGTTGACCACCGTTGAGGAGGCAAAAAAAATGAAAAAATACCCTGTGGTCGAGATTACAGGTATTGGGATGGGTACGGATACCATCGCACTTAGCCACCGCAGAGACATCCTTAAACTGGATGCTGTCGACCTGGGTGTGCAACGTGCCCTGAAAATGGCGGAAAAAACCATCAACAATATCGATTTTGCAGAAGTGCACGACTGCTTTACCATTGCTGAGATTATGGTCCTTGAATCATTGGGAGTGGTGAAACAGGGCCAGGGCGGTCCTGCTACAATGGACGGATTAACTGCTTTGAATGGGAAATTCCCTGTGAATCCTTCCGGTGGATTGAAAGCAAAAGGACATCCGGTGGGAGCATCCGGTGTTGCGCAGATCTGTGAGATCGTTGAACAACTGAGAAACAATGCCGGAAAACGGCAAATAGCTGAAGCAAGGACTGCGTTAGCACAAAATATGGGAGGATCAGGGGGTAGTTGCGTATGCCATGTGGTGGAACGACGATAGTCATACAATGGTCAAACGATTGTCAAACGATTGTCAAACAATGGTCAGACAATGGTCAAACGATTGTCAAACAATGGTCAGAAGATTGTCAAACAATAATGCAAAAATAAAATAATGGAACTTGATGAATTTAAAGTATATCCATTGGAAAATCACCAGAAAACCAGGTTCTAGAAAATGATGAAGATTATTTTTTAAATCAAGAATAAAGTATACTATTAAACCGACTTATCATGAACGTACCAAAACATTGGAGAGAAAGTCCGCAGCGATATAGAATGGAAGCTGCAAAATGCAAGCAGTGTGGTAAGATCTCTTTCCCCGGACGACTCATTTGTCCTGAATGTGGCCATATGGAGTATGAGACGATAAACCTTTCAGGAAAGGGTAAACTGGAAACATTCACCATCATCCGGACTGCTCCATCGGGATTTACCGATTTTGCGCCGTATGCTGTTGGTCTTGTAGGCCTGGACGAAGGAGTGAAAGTACTGGGTCAGATCACGGATTGTGATCCTGAAACCCTGAAAATCGGGGATCGGTTATCTTCTAAATTCAGAAGAATGAATGAGGAGGGTAAAACCGGAATGATCATGTACTCCTATAAGTTCGTTCCCGATCAGGGTATATAGCAAAACAGGACAATTTAATTATAAATCATAAAATGCATTACCATGATTGAAACCGAAGAGCATGAATTGATCCGCAATAGCGTCAGGGATTTTGCCGAACGGGTCATCAAGCCGGTTGCCCGTGAACTGGACGAAAAAGCGGAGTTTTCGGAAGAGATAACCCTGCAGATTGGTGAACTGGGACTTTTTGGAATGTGCATGCCGGAAAAATATGGCGGTCAGGCGCTGGATACCCTCTCGTATATTATTGCGGTGGAGGAACTTGCCCGGGTTGACGGTTCACAGGCTGCCACACTTGCTGCACACAATTCACTCGGAATATTACCAATCCTGGAATTTGGCACCGAGAAACAGAAAGAGGAGTACCTGCCACGACTTGCCACCGGAAAAGAGTTATGGGCATTCGGATTGACAGAACCGGAAGCCGGATCAGACTCCCGGGGAACCAAAACCACAGCAACATTCAAGGAGGGCAAATGGTATATCAACGGATCAAAGACATTCATTACCAACGGATCGGTTGAAATCTCTTCCGGGGCTACAGTCCAGGCAGTCAGCGGAACCAGGGATGGAGGAAAAAAAGAGTTTACAACCTTCCTGATGGAAAAAGGTACTCCCGGATTTACCAGGAGATCGATGCATAACAAAATGATGTGGAGAGCTTCCGATACATCGGAACTGTTTTTTGATAATTGTGAGGTGCCCGATGAGGACCGCCTGGGTGATGTTGGAATGGGATCGAAAATCATGCTTCACACACTCGATTGCGGAAGACTATCCATTGCAGCCATGGGACTTGGCCTGGCTCAGGGAGCATTTGAAATGGCAATGCAGTATGGCAAAGAGAGGAAACAATTCGGGCAAGCCATCATCCGGTTCCAGGTGAACAGCTTTAAAATGGCGGATATGGCGACAAAGATCGAGTTGGCAAGAAGACAGCTTTATCATGCCTGCTGGTTGAAAGATGAGGGAAAGGAGTATGCAAAAGAATCAGCCATGGCAAAGCTCTACTGTTCGGAAATCGCAAAAGAGGTCGCCGA
>CAYMFM010000019.1:3552-28792 GCA_964389685.1 uncultured Rikenellaceae bacterium | reverse complement strand
AAGAATCAGCCATGGCAAAGCTCTACTGTTCGGAAATCGCAAAAGAGGTCGCCGACGAAGCAGTCCAGATCCATGGAGGATATGGATTGATGAAAGATTATGATATCGAAAGGTTCTACCGGGATCAGCGGCTCCTGCAGATCGGGGAGGGGACATCCGAGATAATGCGGCTTGTCATTGCCCGGAAGATTGGAGTATTTGACTGATCATTAATTCCAGGTTTTATCTCCTGATCCCTGACTTTTTTCCAGAATAGGAACTTTTATCTATATTTGCCCTGGAACAGTATTTAAAAACTTATTTTAGCAGCAAAATAAAATCCAACCCTATGAAGAAGCCAGGAGGAATGAAAATATGGCTGACTCAGGTCAGGGCTCCCTTCCTGATACTTGCAGCTCTGTTGGTTATGATCGGACTTGCGCTTGCTCACAAGCTGCCAGGGGAACAGGTTGATTTTAAGGTTTTACATGCAGTAATGCTGGTCATCGGTGTGGTCTCTGCACACACTTCTGTAAACCTGTTCAATGAATATTCCGATTTTAAAACGGGGATTGATTTTCGTACAAAACGCAGTCCTTTCAGTGGCGGAAGCGGAATGATGATCGATGGTCACACTTCCCCGAAATCTGTAAAACTGGCTGCAGTATCATTTCTGACTCTTGCTGCTGGAATTGGTATCTACTTTACCTTTGTCTCCCACTGGACCATCATGATCCTGGTTTTGATTGGCGGATTAACAATCCTGTTTTATACCGAAGGTCTTGCCCGTATCATGCTGGGCGAATTGTTTGCTGGTCTTACCCTTGGTTCGCTGGTTGTGGTTGGTACCTATATCGCCATGACCGCTTCACCGGATCAAGAAATCAGGGACCTGCTATCCACCGCGGTCATCATGGTATCCATCCCACCGGGGATTTTGACATCACTCCTGCTACTGATCAATGAGTTTCCGGACGCTGAGGCTGATAAAGCCGGGGGACGGTTGCACCTGGTAATAAAACTTGGAAAGAAAAAGGCAGCCATTATCTATCATGTTGGTATCCTGATGACATTTGGAATTCTCTTCCTCATTCCCATTATTAACCTGACTCCTTTTTGGCTTTATCTTGCTCTGATCCCTTTTCCTATAGGACTGAAAGCCTGTGCCGGTCTTCATAAATACAAGGAAGATGCGCAAAAACTCGTACCAGCCCTGGGAAATAATGTCCTTACGGTGTTAGCAACCGACCTGCTGATCGCTCTCTCTATATTCTTGAGCATGTAAGCAATCTTGTTTGTATAGCTTGTCATGCTGAAATGGGCATTTCACCGGCTCATTCCTTCCTCAGGTTATCGGGGATCCAATTGAATTTTCTTTTATAAAACTCTTCTAAGCTTTCAATCTTATCCATTCGTATGTATTTACAAATTTCAAATTAATTCTTACGATTTTCAAACAATTCACCGGTAGGATTCAGCATTTCACCGATTTCTTCTTTTCAAGGGAGTACATACTCTCTATCTTTGAATCGAAAAGTTTAACCTTTAATTCATATCTATCATGGAACACAGAAGCAGAAACACCGGACGGGCACTGCTGGGAATCATACTGATTTTAGTAGGATTTCTGTTTGTCGCCCGTAACTTTAACTTTTTTCCCTTCCCGGTCAGGGAAATCATCTTTTCCTGGCAGATGCTCCTGATATTTATCGGGGTGTTAATGCTGATTGCACGTAGCAATAATACTGCCGGAATAATTCTAATCTGTATTGGGGGTTTCTTCCTGATCCCGGATTTTTTTGGCCCGAACTTTCACTGGCAGTGGCATAACTTTTTTTGGCCAGTCATCTTTATTGTTATCGGAGTATTGATCCTGTTTAAAGGGGGCAGACACAGACCGTACCATCTTGGTGAGGGAAAGGAGGAGGAAATGGCTGATGATTACCTGGATGATGTGGCAATCTTCGGTGGTGGTAACCGGATCATTACATCGAATAACTTCCTGGGCGGAAAGATCACCTCGATCTTCGGGGGGTCAACCATCGATTTTCGAAAAGCAACCCTGGCAAAAGGGAAAAATGTGATCGACATATTTACCATGTTCGGAGGTAGCAAGTTGATTGTCCCTAACGATTGGGATATCCGTGTCGATATTGTCTCCATCTTTGGCGGTTATTCGGATAAAAGAGTGCCGGATCCACACATTGTATATGACGCTTCAAAACAACTCGTCATTAAGGGCGTTGCTATCTTTGGGGGTGGAGAAATAAAAAGTTACTAACTTCAGGAATTATTTGTGATACCAGTTCCCGATGCATCCGATCCTTAAACAAAAAACATCCCGATTCTATTTTATCATGGCGTGGATCCTGCTTACAGCGATCCACGTCCTTGTTTTGAATTTCTTCTACCACCTAGAGATCAGATATGCACTCGTCGATGGAATAACCTTTGATACGATCCTGGCTGTCATTGCCCTTGGACTTTGGTACCCGGTAAAGTTTATGCAGGCAGGAGAAAGCCGTACATTGGGATTGGTGTTGAATTACCTCGGAGTAGCACTCCTGACCATAGCTCTCTGGCTTACAGCCGGATATTTTATCGTTGAAATGATTCTTGGTGAGGATAACGAGTATATCCCGTTTCTTGACCAGTCGATGCCGTGGAGAGTTGTTTCCGGGACACTGGTATATCTTGTCGTCCTGCTGATCTATTACCTGATTCTTTACTACAGCGACCTGCAGGAAAAAATTCGCCTCGAAGCAAACCTGAAAACACTGGTCAAAGAATCGGAGCTGAACATGTTCAAGTCGCAGATCAATCCGCATTTTATCTTCAACAGCCTGAATTCTATAAACTCTCTTATTCTTACAGACCACCAAAGAGCTCAGGATATGATTATTAAGCTTTCTGAGTTTCTGAGGTATGCTTTGAAATATAACCAGAAAGAAAAAATATCCTTGCAGGAAGAGTTGCACAATACCCATCTCTACCTGGAAATAGAAAAGATCCGGTTTGGTGAAAAATTACGTATTGAAAACAGGATACCAGAAGAGTATAAAGCATGCCTGATTCCAAACATGATCCTGCAACCACTGATTGAAAATGCCATTAAGCACGGAGTATACGAAAGCACAGAAACGGTTACAATTAGTCTGGATGCCCATGCACCTGATGATTTCCTGAACATCACCATAACCAATAATTTTGATCCTGAACAACCTGGAAGAAAAGGTAACGGGATGGGATTAAAAAATGTACAAAACCGGTTGATGCTGATCTATAACCGGAGTGACCTTTTCTCCTGGAACATCGAAGGGACTGTTTTTAATGCTGAGCTTTCTGTACCCTATGAAGTGTGAACTTTTTGAATAGTATTTAACCAATGTGATTGCTGATGAAATCAACTTTGCGTGCAATAATCGTTGAAGATGAAGAGCTGGCAAGAAACCTGTTGAAAGATTACCTGAAGGAGATACCCTCAGTTCAAATCATTGGAGAATGTGCCGACGGCTTTTCCGGAGTCAAAGCAATTAACGAAATGAAACCGGACCTGGTTTTCCTGGATATCCAGATGCCAAAACTCACCGGGTTTGAGCTGCTTGAAATTCTTGAATATAAGCCGAAAATAATCTTCACTACAGCCTTCGATCAGTTTGCCATTAAAGCATTTGAGCTCAATGCAGTGGACTACCTGTTAAAACCTTATTCCAGGGAGAGATTCAGGAATGCCGTTGATAAGGTATATCAACAGATGAAAACCGGTCAGGAAACTCCCATAGTGGAAATAACGAAACACATTGACCGGTCAGACGAAAGACTCGAGAGGGTGGTCGTAAAAAGCGGTAAGAAAATAAGCATTATAGCAACAGGGGAAATCAATTACCTGGAGGCGCAGGATGATTACGTTATGCTCTATTGCTCCTCCGGGAAATACCTGAAGCAAAAAACAATGAAATATTTCGAGTCACACCTCGACCCGAAACAGTTCATTCGCGTACACAGGTCTTTCATTGTGAGGGTGGATCAGATCCACAGAATGGAATTGTATGAAAAAGATACTTACCGGATCCACCTGAAAAACGAAACAACCATTCCGGTTAGCAAAACAGGTTTGAAAAAATTGAAGTCCGGACTCGATTTTTAAGATCGGTTATAGTTGAAATATTTTTGCTACTTTTATACTGATGTTTAAACCGGTAATTATGTTTCAACTATTCAAAAAAAATAGTTCAGCTAAAAAAAAGCAACCCAAATTGGCAGATCTTGATGGCAATCCCCTGAAGGAAGGGGATGTTGTAGAATCATTGCGGTATGAATTGGGGAAATGCAGGATTCTTTTATCCGAAGAGGGGTACATCTATGAATCGCTCGATACGGGAAAGCGTGTCAGCTGGGCAAAAATGATTGATGCAACCACCGAAAACCAGAAGGTTAGGAAAATTGAATCCTGAGCATTATCTGGAAATGAATTCTTCAATTGCCTGAATGTACTTGCCTGTAAACTCTTTTGACAAAAAAGATTCAAGCACAATAATGCAATTGTTATTGTAGCCAAAATAATACTCTTCCGCCACATTTGATTTTCGACTTGCCATTTCACCAACCTCCAGAAGATCCAGATTATTTATTTTACAGAAAGTTACTCTTTCCTGATGCCCCGGGAATTCAAGGATTGCCAGGTTAAATTCTCCTTCTTTAGCTACCATCGGAAGAAGCATGATCGTAAATTTTCCTAGAAAGGTAAATTTGCCTGACCAGAATGCAAAGCCGTTCTGAAGCCCTAATTCTCCCTTAATTAGCTTTATGCCCTGCTCGAGGGCTGGCTGAAACAGTTCGTGCTGAAAGAGAGCAGGGAACTCATATATCCTTTTCTCTGTCTTTGATAAAATTAGTGAGGCAAGAAACCGGTTGAACTTCATGCCATCATCATCACCGGTTTCATTCGTAATGGACACGTAATGATCTCCTTTGGCAAACTGAACCTAGTATCTGGTTTCACAATAATTCCTCTTAAGGGGGAAATCCACATCAGCACACCTGAAAGTCGATACAGAAAAGATCCCATATGCCGATTCCAGATCAGTCATCTGATAGATCTCGATTTTGTAACCGGTTGACTTATAAAGGATCTCCTGCACACAGACCTGCCTGAAACCATACTCCAGGTAAATATCAGCACCTCCGTTAATGTATCCCCAGAGTGAGTTGCCATCATACTTCCGGGTACGTATTGTTTTCCCACCATTTAATTCATTATCGGTAAGGAAAAGAAGCGAATCGTTCTGCGCCGGAGCGGAAAAGCAGTTAAGCAGGAAGAGCGTGAAAAGTATACAGTTTGATATAATCATTATTAATTCGTTTTTAGGGTTGTATCAAAAGACGATTTTTAGTCATCCTGTCCGAAGGACTCCTCGGAGAACTCCTGCCGCTAGGCATGTGATTCAGGATCTCATTATCTTGAATATTAGCTTATTGAGATTCTGAAATAAATTCAGAATGACGGTTTTTAGATATTTCAGCCCCTTTAATGTCCTACTCATTTTACTCATCACTCATCACTCATCACTCATCACTCATCATTCATCATTCCTAACCACCTTCCGGTCACGGCTTATGGTCTTTCAACTTTATCCCATCTCAATCTTCTTCCACTCAATCTTCTCCAGCTCACATTCTCCCAGCCCATACTCGTTTGCCATTACCATGAATGCCCTGTTTCTGGGATCCTCTTCTTTCTGAAGATTCTCTTCAATCCGTTTTTTTGTCACAATCTCATAACCGATCCTGTCAACCGCTACCGGGTCAGTCCCGATCAGCACATCCTTGTAAAAGGTAAAGAATTGCGGATTAGCTCCGGGACCTCCGTTAAAGCACCCTTTGATCCCATCTACAATATTCAGCACAACCTTATCACGAATGGGTGGAAAAGCAGGGACCTGTGCACTGGTTTCAAAGTACAAACCCCCGTGTAACCGGCCGGTGTTCGTGATGGATCCGTAGGCAAGGTTCTTCATGCAGAGGGTAACCGATCCTCCTGCATTTTTCAGGATCGGGATGTTAATGATCTTATCGATATCCTGCGTGCAGATCTTTGTGAAATAGGAGTATTTTCCCCCGTTAACCATCGCAGGCAGTGTATAGGCATCATACTCACCTTCCATGTCAGCATAATAATACCACTCCCTGTCAATCATCTTTTCACTGTACAGTTTCCCATCGCTATCATAAAAAGAACCATCACTGTCTTTTCTCTCCGTTCCAACAATTTTTATTCCCGGAAAATTTTCTCCGGTAAACCCTGCTTCGTGTAATTGATATTCTCTCCTGTCCCAGATCAATATATCCCCTTTTGGAATGCCGGAAGATTCGAGCTGGTGAATAACTGCAGTTACAATTTCAACACTTGTTGTCAGGGATTTGCCGGCAATGGGATTAACCTTTAATCCGATGCGATCTCCGGGAGACACAAACATTCTCCAGGCATCGGCGATCTTTTTTTTGCCTGTAAGTGCCAGCATGCCTTTTTCAACCATCTCGTAAGCAGCTTTTGGCTCGGGCTTATCGTCCACAACACAGTTCTCATGATGGAGGTGTATTACGCTGCCAGGGAATTTTCCCGGTATTGATTTCTCGTTCAGGGGGTAGGCTAATGCATCCTTAATATTGGTTTCCGGTTTTTCCTGGAGATCAGGTCTATTATATGTTGCAGCATTCAGAGAAAGGGGGGCCAACGAGGCAGCTAATCCACCGGTTGTCAGGATCTTAAAAAAGCGGCGGCGATTGAAATCGGTGTTTGAAGGATCGTTTTTCATCGTACAGTTTTTAGGTACTTAACATCAAGGAACCAGGTATTCTATCATCCTGGCTGTCTAAAAATAGGAAAAATAAAATCAAAAAAAATCAGTATTTTTATAAAAAAGTGTAAACCAATGCTGAAAGTTATGTATAAGAAAAAATTATTTGGGGGAATCGTGGTATTCCCTGTTCTTTTTCTGGGCATGGGATTCTCCGGTTCGGCTCAGGACCAGTTTGAAAAAGATGTGATTGGAACTTCACAAGGTGATCTGGTAATGACCATGATCGGACATGGAACCCTGATGTTCGAATTCAATAAACTAATCATTCACATCGATCCTGTTGCCCGTGAAGCAGATTACAGCAAACTGCCGGCTGCAGATATTATCCTGGTAACCCATGAACATGGCGACCACCTGGATATTGGTGTGATTGAACAGATACGAAAAAGCACCACCACCATCCTGCTCAATGGTGGTTCGGCAGAACGTGTTGAAGGAGGGATAGCGATAAAAAATGGAGATTCCCGTGAGGTTAATGGAATACAGGTTGATGCCGTCCCGGCTTATAACATCGTGCACAAGCGACCGGATGGCCAGCCCTACCACCCGGAAGGTCAGGGCAACGGATACATACTCACAATGGGAGGGATACGGGTATATGTTGCCGGAGATACCGAGAATACACCCGAAATGAAAGCCCTTAAGAATATCGATGTCGCATTTCTTCCTATGAATGTGCCATACACCATGACCCCCGAAATGGTTACCGATGCGGCAATAGCCTTTAGACCCAAAATCCTCTATCCCTATCATTATGGGCAAACCGACCCGAATGAACTGGTTGCCCTGCTGAAGGATGAAAAAGGAATTGAAGTCCGGATTCGGAAACTGGAGTAATCGTCCCACGTTACACGCCTGCCTGCCGTAGGCAGGGTGACGAATCCGGTTTCGAATGTCGTTTTCCCTATCCGATATTTATCTTCTTAAAAAGTGGTGACAGCTTCCTATTTAATTTGTGTACTATTTATCAGATTAACTAATTGATAATTAATTATTTTAGTATTTTATTTTTGTAAATTATTTTTTTGTATTATTTTTTAAAGTATTGATATATAATATATTAAATTATAAATAATAGGAAGCTGTCACCATTTTTTTTAAATTCAGAAATATTCCCCTAAAATCATCGAGCGAACTCTGCCAAAAATGGAATGTTTGATTTTCGTAAGTAATAGCATGATTTTCGTTAGTTCAACCTCTATAGAATATGCATATTTGCACAATAATCAGGTTTCTGTTTTTAATGTCATCAAAAATGTTGACGGCTTCCTAATTTTTTTATTGTCTTTTTATATTCTTTTATTTCTGTTCATAGTTACAACTGTAGATAATTTAAATTGTTTCTTAGCAATCCAAAAGGTATATTTCCGGCGATTTTAAAGGTGGAATAGTTCCACTGACAAGTGGTCAGTAAACAGAACAGATTAAACGAAATGACTATGGAAAAGAACAGATTCAATCGCCGGGGATTCCTGAAATCCTCAATTATTGGAGCAACCGGGCTTGTTGCAGGACAAAAAGCCTTTGCAGGATCTTCTGACAGATCTTTTACCAATAGTAAAGCCGAGCCGAAAATAGTATACCGCACACTGGGTAAGACAGGAATAAAACTCCCCATTGTAAGCATGGGGGTTATGAGAGCAGACAATCCCAACCTGGTAAGAGCTGCCCTGGATAAGGGAATTCAACACCTTGATACAGCCCATGGATACCAGCGTGGCAGGAACGAAGAAATGCTGGGTGAGGTATTAAAGGATTATCCCAGGAATTCCTATACCATTGCAACCAAGATCAGCCCTCCCGGACAGGACAGGAGATCGGGATCATACACGGATGAATTTACAAAGGAAGGGTTCATGGAGATGTTCAACCTGAGCCTGGAACGGCTCGGCCTTGAGTATGTTGATATCCTCTATCATCATGGTGTTAGCAGCAGGGAAGGGTTGATGTTCGAACCGTTGGCTGATGTTATGAAAAAAGTCAAGAAGTCGGGAAGGGCACGGTTTTTAGGTGTTTCAACCCATAGTAATGAAGCGGAGGTTCTTGTGGCAGCTGCTGAAAGCGGATTTATCGACGTAGTCCTGACTGCATATAACTTTACGAAAAATGTAGAGGAAATGAATGCTGCTATTGGGAAAGCTGCTAATGCAGGGCTCGGTATCATTGCCATGAAGCCCATGGCAGGTCTATTTTTTGACAAAGAGAAACAACATCCGATAAATACACAAGCCGCATTGAAATGGGTTCTTCAAAATCCAAATGTACATACAAGCATACCGGGATTTACCGCATTTGATCACCTGGAGGATAGCTTTGCTATCATGGAGAATCCTGAATTGACGGAGGAGGAAAGAAGGCATCTTGAAGAGGGCAAAAACATGGCTTCCCTCTATTGCATCGGCTGCCAGAAATGCCTCAGCCAATGCAGGAAAAACCTTCCAATCCCGGATTTCATGAGGGCTTTTATGTACACCTATGGGTATAGCAATCTTGAAAAAGCATACGATTTGCTCACGGATCTGGATCTTTCGAATGATCCGTGCAGCGGATGCAATACATGCACAGTAACATGTACGAAAAATTTCGATGTTGCATCTAAAATAAAAGATGTAAGCCGACTGCTTGATGTTCCTCAGGAATTCATAACATAAACCAAAAAATGATGTTGAATACAAGAATCTTTTCCCGCTGGATCAGGGTACTGATGCTTGTGTTAATCTTTGTTACCGGTACCCAGGCCGTTGTGCCGGATGATCTGGCACATAAGAAAAACGAAGTTACAGGGGATATTGTTTTTCCCGAAATCGAAGGCTGGAAGCTGGTTCAGGAGTACCCGGTTTACTATCCGGAGAATCTCTGGGATTATATTGATGGTGCAGCAGATGCCTACCTGAGCTACCTGTTTATGGACCTTCATATTGCAGAATATGTTAGTAAGGAAGGAACCATTATAAAAACAGAAGTGTATCACCATAAAGCTCCCGAATATGCTTTTGGCATCTACAGTATTGAGCGTACACCGGAATACGATTTCCAGGAGTATGGGACTCAGGGATATGCCGAAGAATCGCTGGTACACTTTATCACAACGGATTATTATGTAAAAGTAACCACCAACTCCTCCGGTGAGGAGATCCGGAAGAGTGTCCCGGTGGTTGCCCGGAAGGTAGCTGAAAGCCTTGGAGATCCAGGTCCGATGCCTAAACCGTTGCAGCTGTTTCCGGAAAGGGGCAAAGTAACGCACTCGGATAAATTCATTGCCGATAATTTCCTGGGTCATCAATTCATGGAACGGGTGTTTACTGTGGATTACCAGGTTGAAAACGAAGATTTTATTCTTTTCTTCATGGAGAAAGATTCACCTGAAGAGTGTAAAAAAATACTGGAAGATTATTATGGATTTACCGGGCAAACGGTTGAACTGAAGGAGGGACCCCATACCATTACCGATAAATACAACGGCACCCTCTACGTGATCTGGGAGGGAAACTGCATCTGGGGTGCGATGAATGTGGAGGATCCGGATACCGGTAAAACTTACCTGAATCTCATGGGAGCAAATATCAGGCAATAATTTAATTTATACTTTTCTTTCTCCTAAAGGGATGCCTTCAGTCTAAAGCGGTTTTACTACTCTTCGGGTGTTAAGGATTCAGCATTACAAAAATCCTGTAAATTCTTATCACAGAAGAATACAATGTTTTCATTCCCTGAAATATAGCATTGCAGATAAATAGAAATTAACCCATATCGCCCAAAGGGCGAAGGATCGGCCTTAAAAAATTTTATGTGCAAAACAAGGCGTAGAAAATTCTGGGCTTTTTATTTGTTATATAGTTATATTCCCCTTTAGAAGTATAATGCTCAATTAATTCTTGAGACTGACTATTCAATTTTGCAATGTATTCGATTAGCAGACACCCTAATCGTCCCAGTGGGACGACTTTTGCCCTCAGATCATTTTCGGCAAAAGTACCGGGTGATGCAGGTTGCGAAGGGGAGGCCCTGCCCTGTAAAATATCGATTAAACCCTTTGAGGAGCAATAGTTTTAAACGTTATCTCACAGGGCTAGCTCTGTGAAATAACATGTCATCTTATCAATACGGACAGTAGTTGTCGATATTTTACAGGGCAAGTAAGCGTTACTGTCTGAGGTCCGACCCCTGCCTGCGGCAGGCAGGTCTTTTTTCGGACCGAGTTGTAACGCGTGGGCAACCGAAGATACCGGTACCCGAAAATGATCTGCGGCCGCCCTTCTTTGGGTACTTTTCTTTGGCGTAAAGAAAAGTACAAAAAAACAATTTTATTTTGAGATGAAATGATTCTAAAAAGGGCAACACCTTTTTAATTACCACCCGCCCGGCTTAAAGGCATGAGGAAGATATAGATATGCCTAAATCAAAAGCTTAATGAAGTACAACTATTATTGCAAATTAATTTTACCCCATCCAGTTCACCGTTCGCCGCCATGCGAACGGGCTACTTTCTTCCAGTGATGAAGAAAGTAGCCTTCCATAGGAATGCCTATGGCAAAAGAAATCTCCGCTGCATAAGAATTGATTAAAAACAACGGGCCCCAACAGCCACAGATAAAATGAACTCGTCCATTATTTGTTTTAAATGGTCTCTCTTAAATGGATCTGTCACATTTTTATGGGAGGTAGGGCGGAAAGTGAAAATGTAATAGTTTAATCGGTGGGCTCAGACAGCATTTTATCTTTTTGGCATTTACCCTGCGTCCCGGTTTACATACGCAATTCTTATCACATAGTGATGCCTATGGCATGAGGCGGTTATTCGCCCTTTGGGCGATATGGGTGGTTTCTAATCAAGTTTCAATATAGGAATCGAAACGATCATAACCCAAGACCGGGATACCATGATCGTGCATTCAAATAGTAGATCTTTTCGAGGACCTCCGGATCAAGCTTTAATCCCAGGAAACCTTCCTCCACAATGTCGGATGACATCTCCTCATCCGTAGTAAAATATTTCCAGTCTTCCAGCCAGACATCGTGGATCCGTTTTTTTAACTCTTCACCGTTTGAATTTTCGGATGCGCCAAGATCGGTTCCATAGAGCAGCCGGTCCTGGTACCGGTTAATGAAACGACGGACTTTCTCCCGGTCCTGTACCTGGAAGTGACAGATCCGGGCAGACATGTCCACTGCAAGATTGGGATACCGGTCAAGGCATTTCGCCAGTTCATCCACATTCCATTCAAGACTGCCCAGGTGTGCACCGATCACCTTCAGGTCAGGGTGTTTCTCCAGCATGTGGTCCCTCGATCGGATCTGATCCTCATAAGAAGGATAATCCGGATGAAGGTACATGTGGTATTCCGGATGGTTCCTGAAATATTCAAGGTCGCTCTTGACGGTCATTGAGTCAAGAGGAAGCCAGCAGTTTTTTGGCTCGCCGATATGGGCAACCAGGCTTTTCCCTTCGGAAGCAATAAAATCCAGAACCGGATCAAAGCGCGGATCATCGATCATGATGAAACTGCTGTCTGTGTCGCGAAATGTCATTCCGATATCCTTCCAGACCTTGACTGCTATGGCTCCGTTATCAAAGTCCTTCTTTAATCTTGTTATTACCGAATCCTGCCACCCTGTTTGTCCAAAATCTTCCATGGAAAATGTCGTCGTGTAATAGATTGTTTCCGGAAAGATCTCTTTCTGATACCATGCAAATTCAAGTTGTTCCTGGATGTAGGACAGGCTAGCCGACCGTGTTGTAATGGTCAATAACTGAAAATTATCCAACTTTGCCTGCTCAACGAATGATGGATCGGTTGTTCGAACATGAACATGGGTATCGATCTTTGGGAATGATTCAAATTCAGGAAGAGCAGTCTTGCATCCTATAAAGCATGTGCATAAAAAAGCAAGACCAACAGTGCGAATGAATGTATTCATAAAATATAATTTAATTAGTTAACCCATTATACTTCTTAAAAATTTAAGTTAGAGTTTCATCAATATATTATGGATAATTAGCATTTTAGCTCCGTAGGCCTGCCTGCCGGCAGGCAGGAGCGCCATATTTGTAGCCCAGGGTAAACCCTGGGTATAGTTAAGACCCGAATGTTCGGTCCAACTACGTTGATTTTCAATAGGCTGCGCTCAGTTCGCAATTCGAAATCCTATTCTTTCCCCCAGAATTCAATTGCTCTGTCTGTTTTGGACCAATTGAATGACAACCTCCATTTTCTCCGGTTCCGTTTTTAATTGTTCCCAGGACCAGAAAATTACCCCACATGAGGGAGTTTCTAATGCTTTGGAGAGCGATTTTTTAAACTCCCCGGGCGTGAGTCTCTCCTTCAGGTAGGCTTCTTTCACCTGTATACTGGGAATGACCTGACTTTCCGTTTGTTCAAAGACGTCTTGCACAACGGAATGAATCCAGGAGGGGTCCTGTTTCACCATGTGAGCATAGGTCATTGGTGAAAGATAGTCAGCCCATGTCGCTATTTCAGAAAAATCCTGTCCTGCAATCGATCGGATAGCACCGTTGAAATCATCCGTTCGCCAGGGGACAAGATGAACATTGATTTTAATTTCGGGTTTTGTTTTCCTGGCTGCTTCCGATAGTTCACGAACCATACTGGTAATGAGTCCGCATTTCCACTCTGTCCATTCGGGCAGGGATTTGGATTCTACCCAATGGGCTGTTTCTTCCGTTTCGCAAAGAGAATCCGGTATTTTTAGTCCCCTCTTTTCCTCGAAGGCTGCTACACAGGATGAATCAAAACAGGTGTTCAGAATGGAATCCGGGTGGGTTTCAGGATATACCTTTTCCCAGAAAACAAAATGACGTATAAAATCTATGCTGATGCCATCCGGTTCCAGAACCCGGATCAGCTGTGTTAGTGAATCTGTTTTTTGCTTTCGGTAATCATTCCGTGAGGGACACACAAAAGTCACCCAATCGTCCCGTGCCGGAGTTCCTCGTTCAGTTAATGCATAGAGTCCGGGATTTTTACTCAGTGCTTCCGGATCATAGAATACCGGGAAAATAATGAATGTAGTCAGGTCATTATCCCGTGTTAACGTTCTGAATTCTGAATTTGAATAGAGTTCGATGCTGCAGAAGATCGTATTGATTCCTAATTTTTTCCACTGTTTGATTAGTTTCTCAAAGTCCTCCTGGTATTCGTAGATCTTAATACCAATGATCCGGTCAGTTGTTTCTGTTTCCTTTGTCCGGTTATTGCAGCCATCAAGAGTCAGTGACACACAAAACAGAAAGGAAATGATTCCAATGCATGTTAACCGCACAGCGTGTTATTCATTATTTGTTTATTCAACATTAAAACCTGAGATAATCACATCCGGTGTTTCACCGCGTGTATCAGCATGTTGCACTTCCATGCGGACAGTGCGTTCTTCCCCCGGCATCAGGAACAGATAATTATCACTATAGATTACAGGCAGGATGCGGTCTCCGGTTTCATCCCGTATAACCTTCAGCCGTACCATCAGTGCCGGGTATTTCGTCGGATTGGTCATCCGGGTAGTCAGGTACCAGCGTTCTCTTTTCCGGACAACTTCCGTTACAGATTCCAATTTTACTTCCGGCAAATCATGGATCGCTTTGAAATTACCTTCTTCCACTCCTTGCCAGTAAAAGTTTTCAGAAATGGTTCTGTTATCTTTCAGTAGCTTCAGCCTGAGGAAGTATACATCACTGAGCCCGGATGGATATTCTATTCCAAAGCATGGGATCATGCTATCTTCAGGGCTGTCAAGGGTGGTTTTTTGCTCCCATTGAACTGTACCGTCAAGGTTCAGTATCTCAACATTTACCGTCAGGCCGGAAACGTTCCCTGCACTATAGTTGACCACTTCGATGGTATCGGTCAGCGGATTCCACTGGATATGGAGTGGTTCGGATGCTTTCTTGCTCCCGAAGTATGCAGCTGTTGGTTCAAAGTAGTAGTCATAGGTTTGCCAGACAAAGGAGGGCCATGCCGGGTGGCTCATCCAGATCACCAGTCCCATTCTGTTTTTGCTCTGTGCTTCATACATGGCACGATGCCCCTCGTAGTTTATCCACTGTGCCATAGAAACCCATTCTTCTGTATTATCGATGGGTCCGAAATTTGTTTCGATCCGTTCGACAAACGAGCGACCTCCCTGTGCTCCTTCCAGGCAGAAATCGTGTAATCCCCACATCCGTCCCCGGGGCCACATGGCAGAATCCGGCATCATTTTTTGCAGGCTTTCATAGGTAACAATATTTGGCATTCCCATTTCGCTATGCAATTTCTCAGTAGCACGCTCTTCAAAGTAATATTTCACTGGCATAGCCCGGTAGGGACCAAATCCGCTTACCGTTCCCATAGCAGAATGAGAAATGTAATGAATACCCGGATGATTCACCGGGAGCATCTCGCGAATTCTATTGTCCAGTTCCTCCGGCGGATTCCCTTCATTGCGTCCGCAATAGAGAGCTATTGAGGGGTGATTTCTGATTCGCAAGACCATATCTTCGGCATTTTCCATGAACATGTCATTATCGTCGGGATTCGGTCCATCCACCGGATTGGCAAGCCAGAAATCCTGCCAGATCATGACTCCGTAGCGGTCACAGGCTTCGTAGAATTCATCATCCCCGGTTTGTCCTACCCAGTTTCGGATCATGGTGAAATTCATTTCGCTGTGGTAACGCACGGCAATGTCATATTCACGTCCCCGGTAGGAGAGGTTGGATTCGGGGAAACCCCAGTTACCGCCACGACCGATGAACCGTCTTCCATTGATAAATATTTTCAGAACATCTCCCTCTTCGGTATAGTTCATCTGCCTGATCCCTGTTTGAAAAGCGGTTTTGTCTGAAAACAGATAATTTGTTGTTTCAAACCAGAGCTCCACATCATACAGGTTTTGTTCTCCATAGCCAGCAGGCCACCACAATTCCGGATCCTGTAACAACAGTTCGGGATGAGTTGAAGGATCAAATATTATTTTCGTTACCGTTGATGCTTCCAGGGTTGCCGGTTGCTGAAATGAAATATCCCCGAAGTGTCCGTATAGAATTCCGGAGACTTCCTCCGGATCATGGTTCTGCAGGGTAACCTCAATACTAATCGATGCCTCTGAAGTATCCGGGAGGGGTAGGGTCGTTGTAACGAAAGGATTTTTAATCGTTACAGGACCGGTTTCGGTCAGGTAAACATCGTTCCAGATACCAATATTCCGGCCCCGGATAGTGGGGATCCAGTCCCAGCCGATGGATGCATGATAGGTCGGATTATCTGCTCCCAATGCACCCCCGTTCTTGTCAGGACTCAACACCGTTTGTTCTTTGACACATCCAGGTGTTGCATTTTTAATAATGCGCACGGCGAGGGCATTTTTTTCTCCGGGAACCAGGAGTTCGGTAATGTCAAATTGTCCGCGCGTAAATGCACCTTCAATGCGTCCTGCTTTTTCTCCGTTAAGAAATACATCTGCTTTCCAGTTGATTCCGTCAAAGATGATGAACATGTGTTTGCCAAAGTAGGACTCGGGCACGTAAAACTCATTCCGGTACCAAAAGTCGGAATAGAAGAATGATTCGGAGATCATCAGCTGGTTATCCCCGTAGTTTGGATCAGGAATTGCTCCGGCATTCCTGTAACTCATCAATACTGTACCGGGTACGGTGGCAACCAGCCAATTGTCATCATCGAATCCTCTTTTGGACAGTTCCTCACCCTCTGCATCGACGAGCGATTCACGCTGGATGCGCCATGCTCCTCCGGCCAGATCTATGCGTGAATCATCCTCTGTTACAGGTGAATGTTTTGGAGTGACCACCGGTCCGCCTTGTCCGAAAACTTCCATTTCACTCAAAAGGTATCCTTCGGGTGAAGCCGGTTCCTCCATAAAAATGCGCACATATCTTCCATTCACCGGTTGCTCAAGCCTGATTTCGTCGTTCGGGTTTTCACTGGCTGTAAGGTTGGCAATTACCTCCCAATTTTTGGCATCATCTGACACCTGCACGGATCCGGTTTGAGGACGACGGATCCAGTATATATTGACCAGGTCGAATGTACACTCTGCCCCAAGGTCCGCGTATACCCATTCCTCATCAGTCCCTTCGCTCATCCATGCACTGGTGAAGGTATGTGATGGTGCAATCTCAACCAGGGCATCCAGGTGAAAGAATTCCAAACTACCGATATTCCAATTCATAACATTGGGTGCTTTAAAACCGATCCTGTAGAAACGATTTCCGGAGGGTGCTTCAAGGGCGATGGATTCATTCAGTATTCTGAATCGGTTTGATCCTGGCCTTCTGGAAAACCTTCTGAGCTCTTCTCCCGGGTAATCTCTGCCTTCTGACCGGCCCAGCTCCTTCCATGTTTGACCATCATTCGAACCGGAAACAACATAAGTCCACCCCCGTGCTGATTGATCATTCAGGAACAGTGCTCCCGATAGGACTATCATGTCAAACACCGGCGGTTGATTTCCGCCGTTCACCTCGATCTGAATCCAGCTTTCTGAACCTTCAAATTGTATCGATGATATGGTGTTGTGATCAATTAGCCATTCACGCTCATTCTTTTTCATGGTACCATGCTGACTGGTGGAAGCGGAGAACAAGCTGGGAAGCGCAGTATCCTTGATCCCGTCAGTTATTAGCTGGGCAGTAAGGTTGTAATCGTAACTGCTTGAATGATATGCTGGCCGGTGAAGAGCAATATTCCGATAGTTCTTTTTATCCAAAGAGATCACCGGTGAGAAATCTTCATCAAAATCTCCGGGATAGATCCCGATGCCACGGGTATACTCCTGTGAGGAGTTTTGACATGCAAACAACAGGATCAGGAATCCGGCAGATAATAGAAACATAAGCCGAATCGATGAAACCAGACGCAGTAATTTTTGTTTCCCGGGTTTCTTGAGTGCCATAATTTGGGTTGGTTTGGTTACAAATGATGCATGGTTAGAGTCCTGTTCACAAATATACAATTTGTTCAGGGGTATATCGAACTCACGGTAAATTAGTTTATTATGATCATCTTTTTTACTCCTTCAAAATATACGGTCTTCATTTTATAGAAATAGACACCGTTTGGCAGATCGGATGCATTGAATTGTATTAAATGATCACCGCGCTCCAGGTATGAATCCAATAGCACACGTACGGTTTGTCCGCTCAGGTTAATAACTTCAATCCGAACCCTGGAATTCCGTGGTATGCCAAATTCAATGGTGGTTGTTGTTCGGAAAGGATTCGGATAGTTCTGTTTCAGCATGATGTTATTCAGGTTCACCGTGCTCAGGAGGTATTTAATGTTGCCATCCATCCAATCGATGCGTTGACTGATCCACTGTTTCATTTGCTGGATTTCTGCTTCGTAACTGTGTTGTTCGGCAGTTTCAGGCCACCGTTCAAAATTTCTTACTTTGGCTTCTGATAAGGTATTGGTAAAATCATCGATGAGGTTGTATATGTTTTCCTTTTTCAGGAGGCCACTTCTCAATGAAATCCACCGTTCTTTGAATTGATTCACAAAGAGAGAATCCCGGCTCAGTTTTTCCCACCAGAAAGGAACTATGAAAGAATCCCAGGGACGATATCTACTGTAATCGACCTGCCAACCCTCAACCACAAAAAGATCTTCTGGATACCATGCCTTTCCAAAGCTCAGGTTACAATCCCATATCGGACCCGCGATCAGTTTCCCGTACCGGCTGTCACGGTCTTTATGCAGGAATGCGCTTATCCGGTATGCATCGACGTTTTTAGAGACCTCGTTCAGGATGAAATGGTCTACAAAAGAGAGCAGATCGATGTATTTTACATACCCATTCACGGGATCATTGTAATCCTCATCCTCCATTACGGTCTCAAACTCATTCATGAAATTCTCGATGTAGTTTTGCTGTTGCCAGACTATCTCGTCGGATTTTGGGTAGTGATAATGGTATTGTGTGCCGAAGAGGGAGTACCAGTACCCCACATTTTCACCACTGACCTTGTCGATTTTTATAATGTATCCGCCGGTTACTGCATCACCGGTTATGTCGGTGGGGTTCATTTCGGTTATGTTTACCCTGTACCTGTCTCGCTTGGTTTTTTCCAGCAAAACATAAAGGCCCCGGTAATCACCGTCCAGGATCAGCTCGCAAAATTGTGTGCGGGAAGCATACCTCCCGATCAGGTTTGATAGTTTATAAGCCAGTGCATTACGGATTAACGACTGGTCATCATAGGGTCCGTTAAGGATCCAGTCATTTTCCGGAGGAAGACGCATTAAAGATACATTCAGATTGTTGCCAAGAGAATCCTGCGTTTCTATCCGGTATTGTTTTTTCGGGTAGTAAAGGGTTGCACTTCCCCTCAGCTCAATGGCGATCTTCCCGTTGTAGTTGTTGAACGGATCCGAAACATAATTCCGTTGTCCAATACCGTTATCGATGATTCCCATGTCGGCAACAATACGGTATTCATCGACAATTTGCTGGCCTCCCGTATTGATCACAACAATGGGCAGGTTGGATGAGGTCAACTGATAGGATTTACCCGTTTCAGCGTGGTGGAGATTCTGTGATAGGGAAGGGGTATAACCTGCGGAAAGAGACAACCAAACCACTGTCAGTAAACAGCTTCTTATACCGGATTTGGATTGATTATCAACTGATAAACAATGCCACAGCAGCTGCAATTGCTTTATCGATAAAACGGTGAATCTGCCTTTTAAACGCCTCTTTTTCCTGTATATCGATTTTCTTGTCAATTTGTGCATTCAGTTTCACCAGGGCTTCTATGCTTTATGATTTTTTTCATAATCCTGTTTGTAAAAAAGGGAGAAGGGAATAAAACTACCTATCGTATTTCGATCTCTTTTGCTGCAAGGGAGTTCCCCTCGCTATCAATAAATTCCACAACAAATTTCCCCGCATTGCCAAAGATCATTAAATCCATAACAAAGTCTTCCCCGGAATTCATTATAAATTCCTTTTCAGAGACAAACGACTTTTTTCCATTGTCCAGGAAATACAACTGCCCGGTTAAGGTATCGCCCTTTGAAGGTTTACCCAATTCAAAATAGATCCATACCTTGGATCCCTTTGGGAACTGGTCGAACTCTCCTTCACAGGGGGTATTGACGTCGAAGTAGGAACAGAATCGTATGGTTGGCTTCTGTTCTTCCTGGCAAGCCGGGGATAATAAAATCAGAAGAAAGAATAGTGGAATGATTTTTTTCATAATAAATTATGTGTTTAATAAGAATCAGCTTTCAGGATTTCTGTAATTTCTTTCCAGGTAATCATCTGAATGTTGTATTTTTTGATGACAGATTTCATGATGTTCTGATTAATCGTAATAACGGAACAAAATTAATATTTTCTTTGCGGTTTCCAGAAATCATCCGGTTTAAGACCGCATTCATCGATCATTTACAAGAGGTGATTCAGTCTGACTGTTTTCATGCTTGCTTTTTTGTTCATAAAGGTAAAGAAGATATTGATAAATTTTCACCGGCGGGTTTTTCTTTTGCCCGAGTCGATTTTTTTGGTGATATTTGTTTTTCATCAGTTATTTATACAGTTGGATGAAACGGGCTGTTCCACTATCCCTTTTATTCTTACTTATTCTTCCTGTTCTGCTTCCAGGACAAACCATTCCGGTAAATCGTGAAAAATTCCGGCTTCCGATATACCAGACCACGGACACGATCGTGGTAGATGGTTTACTTAATGAGAACGTATGGAACCTGGCAGAACGGGCTGATCGTTTTTACAGGATCCTTCCCATTGACACGGGGTATGCAGATACACAGACCGAAGTGATGATGACCTATGATCAGGCCAACCTGTATATGGCGATCATCTGTCACGACACATTACCTGGAAAGAGGCCAGTTCAATCGTTGAGGAGGGATTTTAGTTTTGGGAACAATGACAATTTCCTTGCCTTTATCGATACCTATAATGATCAGACCAATGGATTCTCATTTGGAATATCTGCTGCCGGTGCTCAATGGGATGGGATCCAGGCGGACGGGGGGATGGTTTCCCTTGACTGGGATTGTAAATGGAAATCAGCCGTTCAGAACTATTCCGATTGCTGGATTGCAGAATTCAGTATTCCGTTCCGGAGCATCCGGTATCGTGAAGGCGACACGGAGTGGGGGATAAATTTCAGCCGGCTGGATCTGAAGAGCAGTGAAAAATCGAGCTGGGCTCCGGTTCCACGTCAATTCCAGTCAGCAAACCTCGCCTATACCGGTACGCTGGAATGGGATCATCCCTTGCCGAAAACCGGCGTTCGTTTCTCGTTGATTCCCTACCTGACCGGTAAAGCAACGCAGGACAATACAAAGGGAGCTTCCGAAGGGAAAAATGGGGGAGGAACAGACTATTCGGGTGGTGCCGGGTTGGATGCTAAAATTACACTCTCAACCTCCATGAACCTCGACCTGACAGTGAATCCGGATTTTTCACAGGTTGAGGTGGACCGGCAGGTAACGAACCTTGACCGGTTCGAACTGTTTTTTCCTGAAAAGAGGCAATTCTTCCTGGAAAATAGTGATCTGTTTGCAAACCTTGGAGGTCAGGAGAACCGTCCTTTCTTTTCCCGCCGGATAGGCCTTGACAGTCGTGTTCTGGGCGGTGTCAGGCTGAGCGGACAGGTGGGTGAAAAAATGCGAATCGGGATCATGAACATGCAAACCGGAAAAAACGATTCAATCCCTGCCAATAATTTTAGCGTGGCTACTGTCCAGCGAAAAATCTTCAGCCGGTCAAACATAGGAGTCTTTTTTACCAACAAGCAACGAACAGCAGGTTTTAATGATTCAACCTACCTGGGCTATGATTATAATCGCGTAACCGGTATCGAGTTTAACCTTGCAAGCAGGGATAACCTCTGGACGGGTAAATTCTTTTACCACCACTCTTTTCGTCCGGGGAAAGCACAGAATCCATTCAGCGGAGCAGCAAGACTGGAGTACAACAACCAGCATTTTTCAGCAGCATGGAGGCAGGGGTATATCGGAAAGGATTACCTGGCTGAGATGGGTTTCGTCAGAAGGACCGGGTTTCACCGGATGAAACCATCAATCGGGTATAAATTCTTCCCGCTTACTGAACGTGTTGCCAATCACGGCGCTAACCTGAAAGTAGATATGTTCCTTGATCCTGACTTCTCCCTGACCGATCGTAATATCATATTGAGCTATGCTCTCGAATGGCTCAACCGGAGCACCATTGAGCTGGACCTGGAAGATGCATATGTGAAACTGCTGAAACCCTTTGATCCCACGAATACCGGTGGTGATTCATTAGCTGTGGGAAGTAAATTCCACTGGCAGGAGATTGCCCTGACCTATACCTCAGCACCCCGTAACCTCTTCAATGCTCGACTCTCCACCCGCTATGGTGGATTTTACAACGGAACAAGGTTCAGTCTTAACGGGGAACTGAACTACCGGGTACAGCCCTATGGCAGCCTTGCCATTGCTGCTGATTATAACCGGATCGAGCTACCGGAACCTTACAAAAGTGCTGAATTGATATTGATTGGCCCCCGCCTGGACCTGACATTTACTGAGAAACTATTTCTGACGACCTTTGTTCAATACAACAACCAGATCGATAACCTGAATGTGAACATCCGGTTTCAGTGGAGGTTCGCTCCCGTATCTGACCTCTTTATCGTCTACACCAGCAACTCCTATCCGGAGGATTTAATGAATAAAAACCGGGCACTGGTGGTGAAATTTTCTTACTGGTTTAATTAAATACAGAGTTCATTTTATCTGTGGCTGCTGGGTCCCTTGGTTTTCAAGAAACCACGAAGTGCGATGAGCACCATTGAAAATAAACAATTTAGTGAGTAACAAAGTAACCCGTTCGCGAGCGAACGGTGAAATGGATGGTGATAGACTATACTCTACATATAGTTTTAGCTCATTAGTCATTTAATAAGGCAAATCCATATCTTCATTATGCCCTCAAGCCGCCCGACTGAATGAAAGAATTTCTGCCCGGATGACATCCGGTCGGACGGGCATTCTTTCGGACAGGGGTGAAGGGTAATGAAAAGGGCGTTGCCCTTTTGCGAATCATTTCATCTCAAAATCAAATTGTTTTTTTGTACTTTTCTTTACGCCAAAGAAAAGTACCAAAAGAAGGGCGGCCGCAGATCATTTTCGGGTACCGGTCTCTTCGTTTGCCCACGCATTACAACTCGGTCCTGACATAAAATCGTCAGGACCTCAGGCAGTAATGCTTGCTGGCCCCGTGAAATAGTAGCTCCCCTGTAATGAGTACTAATTGCTTTGCATTATTTCACAGGGCTGGCCCCGTGAAATAGTAGCTCCCTCGTAAGAAATACAAATAACCTAACACTATTTCATAGGATAGGGCCTTCCCTTCGCAACCTGCATCACCCGGTACTTTTTCCGAAAATGATCTGAGGGCAAAAGTCGTCCCTATGGGACGATTAGGGTGTCTGCTAATCAAATTAACTGCAAATTTGGATAGTCAACCTCAAGAATTAATTGATTTTTGTACTTCTAAAAGTGAATATAACTATATCACATAAAAAGCCCGGAATTTCCTTCGCCTTGTTTTGCTCATAAAATTTTTTTCCATACTCCCGTTAGCTCCGAAGGAATCCCTACGGGAGGATCACTATGTGAGAATGCCAATGGCAAAAGGCCGATTTTTCGCCCTACGGGCGATTGGGGTAGGGATATCTATCTCCTTTCTGGGTATATTCAACGTAGAGACGCCCAATTTGGGCGTCTCTACATGGTGGTTTACCAGAAATGTCCAGGAAATATGTAAATAAAATAATCCAAACAATTATACCCTCAGAAAGATCTTGAGGCGATATAGGATATAGAGGAACAACCAGCTCATGGCCATGTACCCGATAGCATTCAACAGGTCATGCGATGATTCCGGGAAATAACTGATCAGTCCGCTGAAAAAGAAATCTGAAGTCCGCCTGAAGGAGATGATCCCCCGCTGAACCAGGTAGATCGTGATGGGGTTCAGTCCGATCACGATGAAGAAAAAGGCCCATTTCTTTTTCTTCCAGACATCGATGATGAGGTAAAAAACGGACAGAAGCAGAAGGCTCCAGCCGCCGGCAAAAAGAACAAACGAACTGGTCCAAAGATTTTTGTTGATGGGGAAGAGAAGTCCCCAAAGATATCCGAGCAGTAGACATATCAATCCAGCCGCTCCAATCACTAATCCCTTTTTCAACTTTGTCATTTCGGGCTTATCCGATCTGAGAAAATGACCCGTCAGCACACCCATCAGAGCAGTTGCAACAGCCGGGATGGTAGAGAGAATCCCTTCCGGATCATGGATTGTTCTATACAACCTGCCCGGCAATAAATGCCGGTCGATATATCCAGCCAGGCTCCCTTCCATCGAGTAATCCCCGGCACCATAACCGGGTACAGGAATAAACCGCATGATCAGCCAGTAACCGATAAGTATCCCGGCAAACCAGATGTATTGTCCCCTCCTTTTTGTGTTGAGAAAAATAAGCGCCGCAAAGAACCATCCCAAACCAATCCTGCCCAGCACACTCGCATACCGCATGTGTTCCCAGTTAAATCGCAATAACCCATTGTAAATCATTCCAAAAAACACCAGCAACAACATTCTTCTTGTAACATGCCAGTAAATTTGTTTCCTGGTGTCACCCCGGTTCATCCTTTTTGTGAGTGAATAAGGCATAGAGACACCGGCAATGAAAAGGAACAACGGAAATATCATATCATAAAAAGTGAAACCATTCCATTCCGTGTGTTCCAGCTGCATGGAGATCCAGACAAATGCTGACCATCCGGTAAGTTTCGCAAGGGCGTGAAATATTCCTTCACCACCCACAATCCAGAACATATCAAATCCCCTTAAAGCATCCAGGGATGCAAGTCGTTCAGATAGAATTGACTTCTTTTTTTCTTTTGGTTCGTTCATTTTCTGTCAGTTTGTAGTATTTGATTTCAGTTCGATCTTGATTATCTTGTATGAAAATTTGACCGATAAACGGTTCGCTGAAAATTTAAATGTACATGTTTTTTTCTGCGTAACAACCTTTCGTAATCTTCCGGTGAAATACGAGGAACTGACAGCCCCGGAATTCATTAATGCCGTTGAATTATCCGGTGGTATTTTTCCAGCCGGAAACCGACCCGGAGGTTGCTCAACAAATCAGGGAGTTAAGAAAAACCACCACGGGGGGACATGCGGATGAAACGGAAACCTCCATGATGATGGCTCACCGTCCGGATCTTGCGCATATTGAACGCGGGAAAGAACAATCGGGTGAGGATATGAAACGGCTGGATCACTTGTTTTATGGCTATACGGGGATATGGTGGTATGCCAAATACCCGAACCATTATGCAGGCGATGGGAGTGAAGCC
>CAYMFM010000019.1:0-3452 GCA_964389685.1 uncultured Rikenellaceae bacterium | reverse complement strand
GATATGGTGGTATGCCAAATACCCGAACCATTATGCAGGCGATGGGAGTGAAGCCAACCCTGAAATAGGGAACCTGTTGTTGGATTCAAGAGCTGACCAGCTGGCCGAACTGATCAGGATATTGAAAAAGGATACGACCATCCTGGAACTGCAAAACCGGTTCTATGAGGAGTCGAAAAATCCATTGAAGACGAAACAGTAAAATCCTGCAGGATAATCTATATACCAAGACAAAGGAGTGTAGGGTTAATTTTAAATTTCGAATTTCGAATTGTGAATTTGAAGGATTTGAAAGAAAGAAGTGAGACTGTTAGAGGGGGAGAAGGAGAGTGATAAGAGATGGGAAGTGAGCCCCACCTCCTCCGCCAGCCGGCGGATTCGGCGGGCAAGGAGTGAGAGGTGAGCAGTGAGTTATGAGCGTTACGGGATACGAGTTACGAGTTACGGGGTACATGGATACGCCTGCTGGCGAACGAGAATCCCGCTGGAAGCGGGGGTAATGGTTCTCGGTGCTGGTAAGTGAACACACTAATCAACCCCGGCAGGGGTTGAACTTTGAATAACCGCCGGTGAAACCGGTGGTTGCAACCGTCAAAAGAATACAACCCTGCAGGGGTTGAATTATCCTATATAAGTTTCAACATGTTCAGTCCCTTCAGGCCGCCCTGGCTGGGGTTGGATTTGTTTTCTGTTTCCACCCCGCACTGCGTAAGGGGCTATTCATTATTGTTCTGCTCTGCAGAACTTCTTAGTGCATTTGATCTTTCCAACAACCGGTAGGTCACAAATGCAACTTTTTTGCTGTCCGGGGACCAGGAGGGAACATTGATCGTACCCTGCCCGCCGAAAAAAACATCCGTCAGGTCCCTGATGTTACTGCCATCCGGATCCATGATCCTCAGTTTAACATCCTTCCCGAAAGGATGGCCCTGTTCCTGGTCTTCAATAAAGCTCAGAAAAACAACATGTTTTCCATCGGGGGAGGGGTGGGGAAACCAGTTGGAATATTGATCATTCGTGAGTTGCTGCTGATTGCCCCCATCTGCATCCATTCTCCAAATTTCCATTTTGCCTGAACAGTAAGAATTGTAATAGATATACTCTCCATCTGCAGAATAATCGGGGCCATCATCAAGTCCGGGACATTCGGTCAGGCGTGTCTCTTTCCCACCGTTCGTCGAGATGGAATAGATATCGTATTCACCATTACGTTGTCCTACATAAACCAGTGTTTTCGCATCGGGAGACCAGCCGTGCCAGTAGGAGGGGACCTTTTCCGTTATCCTTTCTGGTACTCCTCCTCCGATGGGCAAAATATATATGGCTGATCCGGAAGATCCTTCCGGTCCTTCGGAATGGTGGCTGATCACCAGCTGTGATCCGTCGGGAGAGATCCCGTGATCGTTGTTACACCGCCGGGCAAAGTCCGTATCGATTTCCTTCCACTGGTCCTCACCCCTGTTTAATCGATACAGTTTGCCGCTGCTGTTAAGAATGTAATATTTACCATCACGTGACCAGTTCGGGGCTTCAAAAAGAATCTTCATGGTTACAATGGTTTCCCGGGAACCTGAAGCGATATCAACCACCTCCAGTGAACTTTCAATGTTGTTCCTCTGCTGGCCGAACAGGATCATTGGGAATAGTAAAAGGATTGCTGTTATTGTTTTCATATGCATGAACTATTACACCTTGATAAATATTTTGTATCGATAGAGAATGTATGTCGGTATATAGATGATCAGCATATAGATAATGGCGTATAACATGGAAACGAATTTGGGAGTAAGACCGATTCCAGTCAGGCCATCCATAAACAATCCATTGAGCGAAGCTCCACCGAAGATATCCCCATAGAATACCAGGGTTAGCATCCCTGCCAGAACATATGCCGTAATGGCATTGGCACCATATACAACTCCGATCTTCGTCCATTTGATATACCCCCACATATCCACAAGCAGTATACAGGCTGCCAGGCCCATGGTTGCGGCACCGGATGTATACAGGACATAAGAGCTGGACCAGATGTTTTTGTTGATCGGAAAGAACCAGTTCCAGATCCCTCCGGTAACAAACATCCCAAAACCGATCACGAATAACCAGACCAGTTTTTTGTGCTCATCCTTTTCCGTCAGGATCACTTTGCCAACAAGCATCCCGGTTATCCCGGATACAATGGCAGGAAAAGTGCTCAGTATTCCTTCAGGATCCCAGGTTTTCTGCCACATCACACCGGGGAGCAGGATGCTATCAAGATAGTGTGCCCAGTTTTTTTCTGGACCCGAGAGATCCGGTGCTCCGATTCCGGGTACGGGAATGTATGCCATGATGATCCAGTATCCCACCAGTATCCCTGCAGCAACCTTTATTTGAGTTTTCCAGCTGGTATTCAGGAATATCAGGGCACAAACAAGGAAAACGACCGAGATGCGCTGCAACACACCGGCATACCGTATCGAGCTGAAATCAAAATCGGGCCATAACCATAAGAACAATCCCAGCAGGTAAATGATGACCGTTCGGGTAATGATTTTCCTGTAAAGCTGCTTTTTGGGCATGTTCGCTTCCAGTCTCCATGAATAGGCAAACGCAATGGAAACGCCGATAATGAAAAGAAAGAAAGGAAAGATCAGATCGGTGAGCGTGCATCCGTTCCATTCGGCATGCCTGAGTGGAGCGTAAACATGACTCCACGATCCGGGATCATTCACAATGACCATGGCTGCAATGGTAAAACCGCGCAATGCATCCAGTGAAACTAACCGTTTGGGCTTAATTGGCTTGGTAGATGTTTGATCGTTCATGATAAAAGTTTAAAGGGTCAATCATAAAAAGTGGCCGTTAATTTTTAAATTTGACACTACCGTAAAGTAAACATTTTCATACTAAAAATCCTAAACCCATGAAAAAAATGCCGCTCCTCCTGATGACAATTATCCTGTTACCGGTACGGTTAAACTAAAATCGTTTAATAAACCGGGAAGAAGCAGCAGGACAACGGTAATTGATGCGGGGCAATAGGGGAGATGATTCGTCAGACGACTAAAGTTTGTCTGACGAATAGATACAATAATCGTTTGAAGAGCAAAAGATCCGCCTGTAGTCATGCGGTCCATGAAGAGATTTCGGATTTCGGATTTTGCCTGCAGGCAGGATTTTTAGTTTTGTTCTAATTTGTGTCTGGAGCCATGCGGACCATGAAACGGTTTTCCTTTGTATTGCATTTTACTTGGTCCGCTTTATCTGGTTTACAACGAACCCAGGGCTTTCCATGCTTTTGCATGGAACCCCAGGACTATCAATATGTCACTCCTACGGAGTTAACCCGCATTATTTATGAATAATCCGGGTTCATAATGATTTACTCGAGTTTGACAGTTAAAAAATGCAAATAATTGATATACAAGTATAATGATCCCATTAAAAAAGTTTACTCCACTACATTTTCT
>CAYMFM010000018.1:0-57815 GCA_964389685.1 uncultured Rikenellaceae bacterium | reverse complement strand
ATGTTGTCATTAATGGGAATGATACACATAGACCTTCAGGATATGAATTTTTTGTAAATGGCCAGGCAGGTGGATCCAGTGCCTGGAATAGCCTAAGCGACCAGAGATTCAAAGAAAACATACAAACCATACCTGATGCTCTTGCACGAGTCAAGAAATTAAGGGGTGTAAATTATGAGTGGAAAGACAAGGAGATTGGAGGGTCAGGTTTGCAGATGGGATTTGTGGCTCAGGAAGCTATCGATGTTATTCCGGAAGTTGTAAATAATGATAGCGAAAAACTCACCATGCAATACGCTCCCATTACAGCCCTTTTAGTCGAAGCCATGAAAGAGCAACAAAAGATGATTGAGGAACAGGAGGTTTTAATTAAAAAGCTGATGAAAGAAGTAGAGTTGCTTAAAGAGAAACAATGATCAATTTACTTGTTATTCATGTAAAGGATAAAAACAATGAAAATTAAAGCTATTCTAATTGTTTCCCTGCTGGGTCCGTTCTCTTTTAACCTGATGGCTCAAACCCTGACCCCTACCGTTGTCTCTTCAGGAGGCAGCTACTTTTCTGCAGGGGGATATACCCTGTCAGCAACCATTGGTGAGATTGCAGTTACCACCCTGAAAACGGCTACCCTGACATTAACCCAGGGATTCCAGCAACCCTATGATATCGGAACGAGTATAAAGGAAACCGGACTGGACTGGTCCATTACCGCCTATCCAAACCCGGTATCCCAATTCCTCAATATCCGGTTCGATGTGACCGAACCACTCGACCTGAACGTGGAGATCATGGATATTGCAGGCAGGAAACAGATGATCCGTGAGCTATACTATGTGACCCGGGGAGATATCGAAACCTTCGATCTGTCCGGTCTCACCCGTGGGGTTTACCTGGTCAGGATCTTTACACCCGACCGGCGGGTACAGAAAACATACAAGATCCAGAAGTTTTGATGTTTTTACAGTGATACGATGACTAAGTGAAGGTCGATTGGACAGTGGCAAGTCATCGTATCACTATTTTCAGGATTAATTCTTTCTATCCTGCTGATCAGACCGGGTTCCTCCCGTCTACCCACATTTTGGCAGGTTTGGTGAGTATGTTCCTATGGCTTTATCCGTCAAGCGGGTAATCCCTGACAGACCAGCAGGCTGGCGCTAGGTGGATTAGCCTACCCGTCTAGCGGCTTAAAGTCCGCTTGACGGGTAAAATAAACCAAAATTCGAAATTCGACATTCGAAATTCATCATGGGGTGTATTGCATCAAAAATTGAGGCATTTAAGGCATTTGTATAATTAAGGCATTAGAAGAGTTTTTCCTCTTCTTCCACGTACCCTTTATCCTCAAGCAGGTCGGGACCATAGGAGGCGTCAACGGCAAGACGATCGCATAACTCGTTTTCGGGGATGTTTGCATGCCCTTTGATCCATCGAAAGGTTACTTTGTGCTGACGATAAACGGCAAGGAACCTTCTCCAGAGATCGGGATTTTTTTTCTTCTTAAACCCTTTCCGCTCCCATTCGAATACCCAGTTTTTCTCAACGGCATCTGCTACATACCGCGAATCGGTATAGATGGTGACATGGCTGTTCGTCCTTTTCAGGCTTTCCAGCGCAACGATCACGGCAAGCAGTTCCATCCGGTTGTTGGTGGTCAGGCGGTATCCTGCAGAAAGCTCCTTACGGTGCTTCCCTGATATCATGACAATCCCATACCCTCCCGGACCGGGATTGCCCCGTGCTGCACCATCGGTATATATCGTGATCTCAGGGGGCATTGCCTAACGTAATTCCTGTATTTGATACGAAAAGTTTGACGGCTATGGCTGGCAGGATCACCCCAAATACCTTTTTCAGGATGTGCAAACCGGTCTTCTCCTTGATGTCGAGAATAACCGGGATCGACCCGGGGATATCAATCACGGCAAACAATACCATGAATGCAGCGAATATTTCGATAAAACTGAAATCCATCTTAATCGACAATTGTCATCTCATCGATAAGATAGGATGCGCCGGCATATTTATCAATAATAAACAGGATATACCTTGTATCCACACAGATGGTTTTCTGGTATTCGGGTTCAAACGCAATGTCTCCACTCATTGCCTCCCAGTTCCCGTCAAAAGCCAATCCGATCAATTCACCATTTGCTCCGATGACAGGACTGCCGGAATTTCCTCCGGTAATGTCGTTATTTGTGGTAAAGCAAACCGGCATGACACCGTCATCACCATACCGTCCATAATCCTTCTTTTCATAGAGTTCCTTCAATCGTGATGGCACGATGAATTCATAGTTGTCCGGATCCTCCTTCTCTATCACCCCTTTCAGGGTGGTATAATGTTTATACAGGACTGCATCCTTTGGGCTGTAATCTCCCACGGTTCCATACGTAAGCCGCATGGTGGAGTTGGCGTCGGGATAGGAAACCTTTTCCATCTCCATCAAACCGGAGATAAAAAGACGTTGTCCTCTTCGGAGATCCTGCGAAAAATTATTGTTTTTCCTGGTTAATTCCATGCTTTTCAGATAGATGGGAGAAGCCATTTTTACGGCAAGATCCTTATCCACCCTCTCCGGATCCAGGCTGTTTTGAAAATCGTTAAACCTGGATTCGTCAGCAAATATTGATTGGGCAAACAGGTCATCCACAAAGGCAGCCACATTACACTGGTACTCCCCGGTTATGATTGAAAAACTTTCAGGGTAGTAAGCTGGATCTATATCGTCTATAAACATCCGGAACAATGCCCTGGTTATTTTTTTATCGGTCTCAGCATTATAATCTTTAAAAAATCGTTCCGCTCTCGATTTTACAGCACCGGCAACTTTTCCTTCTTCCTGATCGGATTTCTTGGGACTACTCAGTGGCAGGACCATGTAATGAATGCTATTTGCAAACGATAGGATTTCACTACCGCTAATCAGGCATTCGCGAATGTATTGGGAGGCATTTGTATACTCGCGCCTGGCTGCATAGGATGTTTTGATCAGATCCAGGGCATCTCCATATTTAGCCTCTCTTACCGGAGTGCTTTTTACCCATTCGCTGAACTGTTTTTCAATCGCCCTTTTTTTATCCAATACCTTTAGCCGGTTCAAACCCTCGGTCTGGCCAATGCTGTATTTCCAGTAATTGCTTGCGCCTTTGTACTTGGCGGCATACTTGATCCGGATTCCCGGATCGGCATTCATATCCTCATTCATCAGTTCAAGCTTTCTTCCCCGGATCCTGATGCGGTTCGGATGGGTAACATCCAGTAGCTCTTCGATACCGTAAGAGGTCATGTACCGTGTGGTGCTTCCGGGGTAGCCAAGGATCATGGCAAAATCACCTTTTTCAACACCCCGAATCGAAACCGGGAGGTAATGTTTGGGTTTCAGGGGAACATTATCCGAAGCATATTCAGCCGGCTTACCATCGGGTGACATGTAAATCCGGAACAGGGCAAAATCGGCTTTGTGACGGGGCCACATCCAGTTATCGGTAAGGCTGCCAAAATCACTGATGGAAACCGGTGGGGCGCCGACAAGCCTGACATCACGATACCGCTCATAAACGATGAGGTAATATTGGTTCCCTCCGTAGTAACTTCTGACCAGCGTTTCATAACGTTCACCTTCAGCTGCCCGCTCTTCAATCATTTCGGATGCTTCCCCGATCTTTTCCAGCCGCTCCTCCTCATCCATATCTTCTGTAATGCCCTTCAGTACCTCTTCTGTCACATCGTCCATCCGGATCAGGAAGGTTACGGACAAACCGGGGCAGGGAAGCTCTTCTGCCCGGCTCGTCGCCCAGAATCCGTTCTTTAAATAATCGTGCTCCAGAGTGGAATGCGATTGAACCTGCCGGTAACCGCAATGCATGTTGGTCATCAGTAATCCCTGATCGGAAATAATCTCACTGGTGCATCCCCCACCAAAAATGGGAATGGCATCCTTCAGGCTGGAGTGGTTCACACTATAGATCTGTTCTGCAGTCAGGGTGAGACCCATTTCCTGCATTTTATCGATATTTAACTCCTTGATGAGGAGAGGTAACCACATCCCCTCGTCGGCATGAATGGGATACGATATGAAAAAAATTGTGCTGAAAAAAATGATGATAGTCCGTTTCATGGAATGGTTGTTTTTATGATAGTATTGTTAAACAGTGTATGCTTCGATCTGTAAAAGTATGAAAATTTATCGGAATGGATTTGAAAAAAAAATCCGCCTCAACCGGTGGTACGGTGAAGCGGATCCATTGCCATTACATCAATGGCTCAGTAAACGATATCCATTTCTTCCACCAGGTGTGTTGCACCGGCAAATTTATCGATAATGAACAGTACATACCGGATATCCACATTAATGCATTTAGCCAGTTCAGGCTCAAAGGCAATATCCACACTGATGGATTCCCAGTTTCCATCAAAGGCAAGACCAATCAGCTCACCATTCCCATTGATCACCGGGCTACCTGAATTTCCTCCCGTAATGTCGTTATTTGTGGTGAAACAGACAGGCATTACACCATCTTTCCCATACAGACCAAAATCTTTTGTTTCAAATAGCTCCTTCAGTTTGGGCTCAACAATGAACTCAACGTCTGTTGGATCCTCTTTTTCCATCACACCCTGTAAGGTTGTATAATGTTTGTAATGAACCGCATCCCTCGGATCATAATCACCTACTGTACCGTAGGTAAGCCGCATGGTGAAATTGGCATCCGGATAAAAGACCTTCTCTTTTTGCATTTCCATTAATCCGGCAATATAGAGACGCTGCCCTTTTTCGAGACCGGCAGTAAACGCATCATTTTTCTCACGTAGTTCAGCATATTTATCTTCTATTGAACGCGCTGCTTTGAATGCCGGATCATTTTCGAGAACTTCCTGTGTGGGATTTTCAAGGAAACCAACGATCTTTTCCTCAGTTGCGAAAACAGATTCCCTGAACATGTTGCCTGCAAAAGCTTCATAGTTGCCGTCATATGTTGAAGAAATTTCAGCAAAAATATCCGGCTGGTACTCTTTCTTTACATCCTCAGCAAACATACTAAACATGGCTTTGTTGACATCCAGATCGGTGGGAAGATTATAATCTTTGAAATATTCTGGAACTCCGCGCTTCATTCGATCAGCCGCCTGGTTAATCCTCTCTGTATTTCCTTCCAGCAGTGCTTCATAAAACCGGGATGCGCGATTGGCAAAGGCAATAATCTCACTTCCCTGGCGAAGACACTCATTCAGATATTGAATAGAATAAAAGTAATCAGCCCTTCCGGCAATTGAAGTCTCTATCAGTTGTAACGCTTCGCCATACCTGGCGGATCTTTTTTTGTTTTCACTGATCCATGTCTTAAATTCGTTTTCCAGTTTGAGCTTTTGGTCTTTAACCTTAAGTCTTTTCAGGGCTTCATTTTGACCAATGGAATATTTCCAGTAATTGCTTGACCTGAAATGTTTCGTTGAATACTGGATGTTTACTTTTTCATCCTCCATCATATCTTCCCAGATGATATCCAGCCGTGCACCCCTGATCTTGATCCGGTTTGGATTGGTAATATTCATCACTTCATCAATCTCAACAGCGGTCATGTACCTGGTTGTCCCCCCGGGATATCCCAGAACCATTGTAAAATCACCTTTTTCAACACCCTTTATCGAAACGGGAAAGTAATGCCTGGGCTTAAGCGGGATATTATCGGGAGAATAGGGAGCCGGTTTGCCATCCGGACCGGAATATATTCTGAAAATGCTGAAATCACCGGTATGCCGGGGCCACATCCAGTTGTCCTGATCCCCACCATAATTACCAATCGATTCAGGAGGTGCTCCGACCAGGCGAACATCGTTAAAACGTTCGTAAATCAGAAGGTAGAAATAATTCCCCCCAAAGAACGATTGTACCCGTGCAGAATAGTGATTCCCTTCTGTAGCGCTTGCCTCTATTTCAGACGATATTTCAGTGATCTTCTCTGTTCTCTCCTCCTCAGTCATTTTATCATTCAACGCTGGATTGATCTGGTCTGAAACATCCTCAATGCGGATAAGAAAGGTGACAAACAATCTGGGGTTTGGTAATTCCTCTTCAAGTGTCTGTGCCCAGAAACCATCCCTGAGGTAATTGTGTTCCGTTGAACTGTGAGATTGAATTAAAGAGTATCCGCAATGGTGATTGGTAAGAAGCAATCCCCTGTCGGAAACAATCTCTCCGGTACATCCCCCGCCAAAAATCACAATAGCATCTTTCAGGCTCGGCTGGTTGATGTTATAAATCTCTTCGGCAGATAATTTCAACCCCATTTCGGTCATTGTTCCCATGTTCAGCTTTTCAAGCAGGGGGAGAAGCCACATCCCCTCATCGGCTTTCGCACCGGAACTTAGAATAAATGTCAGGCTAATGAAAAAAGGAATAATTCTTTTCATGATTTTAGTTTTTACCGCTGTTATTGCTTTAGGTTTTATCTGGATTTAGAACAAGCAAATTTAATTGGATTATTCATATTTGAGATTATCGAATAACTGTTCTTTAACTGTTTTTCGGTTTTTCAGACTATTTTTGCATTGATGGAACAACAAAAGAAACCAGATATCCGGGATCTTAGCCTGGAGGAAATGGAAACCTTCTTTGCCGATCATGGTGAAGCAAAATACCGGGCGAGGCAGGTTCTGGAATGGATATGGAAAAAAGGTTGTACCGATGTGGACCGGATGACCAACCTTTCGCACACTGTCAGAGAAATGCTGAAGAATAACTTCAGGTTGTCAGCCTTGAAGAGTGAGATCAGTCAAACAGCCCGCGATGGAACAGTAAAAATAGGATTCAGGCTGGAAGAGGGTCAGTTTGTGGAAGGCGTCCTGATCCCATCCGGTCCGAGGAGTACGGCATGCGTATCCACCCAGGCAGGATGCCCGCTGGCTTGCAATTTTTGTGCTACCGGTAAACTGGGATTTGTAAGAAACCTGACTGCCGGAGAGATCTTTGACCAGGTGGTGGAACTTAAAAAAGTATCCGAAAAGGATAAGCAGGGTTCCCTGACAAACATCGTCCTGATGGGCATGGGTGAGCCACTGCTGAATTATGAGAACGTCCTTAATGCAATCGAGCACATGACTTCTCCCGACGGGCTCGGAATATCCCCTCAACGAATTACCCTGTCCACTGTGGGGATTGCTGATGGGATCAAAAGACTGGGGGCCGATGGCGTACGATTCAACCTGGCAGTATCACTCCATACGGCAAATGAGTTGAAACGCAATGCCATCATGCCGATAAACAAATCCAATCCGCTTAAGACACTCTCAGCAGCCATTCAATATTTCTATGAAAAGACCGGAAGTCGCATAACCTTTGAATACATCCTGATGAAGGAGGTTAACGATGGATTAACCGATGCTGCTGAGCTCGCCCGGTTTTGTAAAATTGTTCCATGCAAGATCAACCTGATTGAATACAACCTGGTGGAAGGAGCCCCTTATCAGACATCGACCAGGGAACGGACCGAACAGTTTAAAACCTTCCTCGAAACCAAAAACCTGATCGTGAACATCCGGAAAAGCCGTGGGAAAGATATTGATGCAGCCTGCGGGCAGTTAGCGAACAAGATAAGAACTTAGTTCATTGTTCAGTGTACATCCACCTTCGTTACAGCCTTCACCAAGGTTTTGGCTGTCGAAGAAGACTTCGGCGGACAAAGGAGTTCAGAGTTTTTTGATCCTTCGGTAACCAACAGGGATTGCAGAATCCGGGACAACTTCAATGTGATTTATTGGAAAGCGATCTATGGACCGGAATATAACAGGCGATTTGAATTGATCGTAAAACAATTCATGATGAGAATCTCCCTATTCAACCGACTTTTTATACATCCGATAGAAAAGGAAAGGTAAGAATCCGAAGTTTATTATTGCTATCGCCAGGACAAGGGTGATACCCCATCCCGGCCAGTGCATTACTTTACCAACTATACCGGCAAGAAATAACCCCAGCCCCACAAATCCAAAGACATATTTTAATTTATAGGAAATGTATTCAGAAAACTCCTTCTTATAAAAATAGAGAGCAATAATAGGCAATAGAACGAAGATCAACATAAAGGCGCCAAGGATAATAAGCGCACCTGCACCTGGCCAGTGCATCAGTTTAAACAGGATACTGGTCGTCCATAATACGGTAGCAACAAATCCCAGAATGTACATTGACTTTTTCATAATGATAATATTATTTGATGTGAGTAGTAATAGTGTCTCTTTATATATTTCATCAAAACCGTTCGGACAGACAATTTGATACGCTTTGTTATACGATTCTTCAAAGGTTTTCCCCTGATCAAGATAATCTTCAATTACACAACAAAAATGATCAATGAGGTCTTCTTTGAGTTCTTCAGATTCAATTTGACTGGTATTAACCTGTTGTTCAATATATTCTACCTGTTCATCTGATAATTTACTCATGCAAACTGAATTATTGGTCTGAATGATAAAACGTTCTTTATCGTGGTTATAAAATCTTCAATTTCAGAAATTTTATCGTTTTTTGCTATTTCACCTTTTGGTGTCAGGGAATAATACCGCCGGATCCGCTTTCCAAGATGTACTGTCTCAATGCTCACAAGACCACCCTCTCTTAGTTTATGCAAAGCCGGATACAATGAACCTTCTTTAATAAGTATTTTGTTGTCGGACAATTCCTTAACCTTTTGAGCAATCTGGTATCCATACATTCTGTCATGATCAGCCAACAGCTTCAAAATGATGGCCGATAGGGTTCCCTTTAACAATTCTTTAGAATACATAGATCAAAGATACATAGAATTATGATGTATTGCAAATTTTTTCCTCATTTTTTTTGACCGTAGGGTAGGATAATTGTAATATCTGCAAGGTGGGGCAGCAAATCCGTCTAGCGGATAACCTGCTTGGCGGATAGATGGTGGGAAAAAGCATCCTGTCCCCTTCGAATTTAATCCGAAATCCTAAAACACGCTCACAAATCACCCTTCACTTATAAACTCTGTACTTTGAACTTTGTACTCCTTTATCTCATTGTCACACAATCACACAGTCCCATTGTCACACAATCACACAGTCTCATTGTCACACAATCACACAGTCTCATTGTCTCACAGTCTCCTAACTCACCTCTCACTACTCACTACTCACTACTCACCTCTCACTACTCACTACTCACCTCTCACTTCTCATCCATCAACCTTCATCCAGCAGCCGGAACGTTCTCCTGTGATGGGGTGAGATCCCGTACCTGAGAATCGCTTCCCGGTGCTGTTTTGTGGGATACCCCTTGTTTTTATCCCAGGCGTACTGGTGGTATTTTTCGTGGATCTTTCGCATGTAATCGTCACGGTACGTTTTAGCAAGGACCGATGAAGCAGCGATGGAGGCATAGGTTGCATCACCTCTGACGATGCATTGGTGAGGAAGATCCTGATAGGGTTTAAAACGGTTGCCGTCGATGAGCAGTAACTGAGGTTTTACAGTCAGTTGGCGTATAGCGATATGCATTGCCTCGATTGATGCATTCAGGATATTGATGTCATCAATCTCACGGTTATCGACCATGGCAACGGACCAGGCTACAGCGTTGGCTTCAATCACCGGTCGTGCCAGGTACCTGATCTTCTCGCTCATCTTCTTCGAATCATCCAGCAGGTCGAGCTTAAAATTTTTCGGGAGGATCACGGCAGCGGCAAAAACGGGACCTGCCAGACAGCCCCGGCCGGCTTCATCACAACCCGCTTCAATCAAACCTTTCGTATGGTATTTACGCAATCGCTTCATGGATCGTAATTTGCCAAACGTTTATAATAATTGCCTTTATCCGTCAGACGCCCGCCTGCCGGACGGGCAGGGCTCGTCCCACAAATCACCAAAGCCGTGGACTGATCTACCGGCGGGCAGGGTATTATTCTTCAATAAACAGAAGCTAAACTTTGATGAAATTAATCCTTTTAGCACCACAACAGGCTAATAATAATGAATTATTCAAAACAAGCCATCATACTGCTCCATAGTTTTTCGGACGTTTTTTCCCAGCTGAATTTTTCACGTTGTTTGCGCCCCATGGCGATCAGGTCATCCCTGAGCTTTGAATCTTCCGTTATCCGCAGTAATCCCTTTTTGATCGACCCAACCGAAAAAGGATCCACAAGCAGTGCGGCACTTCCGCTTATCTCAGGCATGGAGGTGGTATTCGAGGTAATAACAGGGACATCACATTGCATGGCTTCAAGAATTGGAATACCGAACCCTTCAATAAACGAAACAAATGTCAGGGCCAATGCAGATCCAAGAATAAGACGAAGTTGTTCGGGCGATTGCCTTCCGATGAACTTCACCTCATCCCTGAACTTCATTTTTTTAAGGGTACTCCAAAGCATCCTGTTCCTGAACATTGGTTCTCCCACGATGATCAATTTTATACCATCATGAGAAAACTCTTTAAACTGATCGAAAGCCAGCAACAGATTGATCAGGTTCTTTCTGGGATGGATCATTCCGACAAATAAAAAATACCCTTCTTCCGCCGTAAGCCTTGACCTGGTTTTTTCCTGCTCTTCTTTTGAGACCGGGCGGAAGATGGGATTAACGCCATTATACACGACATCTATTTTTTCTGGATCAATGCTGTAGGATTGAGCGATATCCTGTTTCGAATATTCAGAAACCGTAGCGATACGGATCGCCTTCCGGGTAAATTTTGGAAATTGTCTCCGGTAGTATTCTCGCGTAGGGAATGGCAGGTCGGCCGGCCGGTGATGAAAATTAATATCATGTATCACCGGCAGGGAAGGGGTATCCGAGGAGAGGCACAGGTAACCATCGGGTGAAAGAAAAAGATCCGGGTTCCTGGACCGAAGGATTTTACCAACGGAGTATTCCATCCACCAGTGCCAGAGAACCGGATGCCGTGCAGGAGGGAAAAGCGATAGGGGCTCTATGTTGGAGGAGAATACGAACTGGTCCGGGATCTGCCAGTCGAACAGGAACAGGAATTGATGCTCTGGATGGGATGTGGTTATACGCTTCAGGGTTTCAGAGGTAAACCATCCAATCCCATCCAGCCTGTCCGGTATGAGAAGTCGTGTATTTACTGCAATCAGCATATCGTGTATAACAGGTTGATTTAACAGGTAGCTTTATTACATTTGTAAACGTATAACGGATAGATCAAGTTTAACCATTTGCCTCTTTTTTTCCAAGTGAAAAGAAAATTTATCACCAACCTGGCTCTGCTTTTGTTGCTCAACTTCCTGGTAAAGCCATTCTGGGTACTGGGAATTGACCGGACTGTCCAGAATGTGGTCGGAGCAGAAGCGTATGGTTTCTATTTCTCACTGTTCAGTTTCTCTCTTCTGTTGAACATGATTCTCGATATAGGGATCACCAATTTCAACAGCCGGAATATTGCCCGTAATCAACATCTTCTGAGCAAATACCTGTCCAACATTGTCTCTTTTAAATTCCTGCTGGCGATCATCTATTTTGCAGTGAGCATTGTTACCGCATGGGTGCTCGGGTATAATCCCGCTCAGATGAAGATGCTTTTTTTCCTCATCTTCAATCAGTTTATCGCCTCCTTTATCCTCTATTTCCGTTCCAATCTCAGCGGATTACACCTGTTTAAAACCGATAGCATCCTGTCGGTGCTGGATCGGTTTCTGATGATCCTGATCTGTGGGATCCTGCTCTGGGGCGGCTTAACCAGCAGTCCCTTCCGGATCGAGTGGTTTGTTTATGCGCAAACAGCGGCTTATCTCCTGACGGCAATTGTTTCGTTCATGATCAACCTCACTAAAGCTGATTTCTTCAAACCACGGTTTGATCTGCATGATTTTCTCGACATATTGAAGCAGAGTTATCCGTTTGCCATATTGAGCCTCTTCATGGTGTTTTATTACCGGGTGGATGGTGTGATGCTTGAACGTCTGCTTCCGGATGGGAAATTCCAGGTAGGCCTGTACGCCCAGGGTTACCGGATACTTGATGCAGCGGCCATGGTTGGCTTTTTGTTTGCGGGACTCCTGCTTCCGATTTTTTCGCGAATGATCAAGCAAAAGGAGAATGTTGAATCGTTGACGCAAATCTCTTTCCTGTTGTTGATCGTCCCAACAGCCATAGTCTCTTTTTCGTGTATATTCTATAAGTCTGAAATCATGGACCTGTTGTACAAAAGCCACGTGGATGCCTCCGCGGATATCCTGGCAATCCTGATGGTTGGATATGCAGGCATCTCAACTTCTTACATTTTTGGCACCCTGCTAACAGCGAATGGGAATCTGAAAGAGATGAACCGGTTAGCCGGGACCAGCGTGCTGGTAAATGTTGTGTTGAATTTTGTGCTTATTCCGAAATATTTTGCCCTGGGTTCGGCAATAGCCAGCATGATCACACAGCTGGTAACGGCCCTGGTTCACGTGCTTATGGTATACCGTAAACTTGCATTCTCCTTTAATGGTCGCCTGATTGTTCGATTACTGATTTTCTTTGCTGTGCTTATTCCGCTTGGATTATTAATCAAGAACTTTCCATTTCCCTGGTACATTGGAGCACTTCTGTTTGTACTGACCGGTCTCCTCTTATCGGTTATTCTCCGGTTATTTAGCCCGGGATCCCTGTATCAAATAATCCGGAGCGAAGGAGAAATGGAGTAACCATTTTCCGGTTAACTAATCCCAGTTTTTCTTTTGAGACAGCTTCTTTCCTGCACACCACCTTTATTTATAAAGATTCTAAAGAAGCATAGAGTTTGAAAGTTATTAACAAAAATTTTGGAGTTATTAACAATTTTTTAACTAATTTTAATCCTTTTCCCTAATTTTTTTGGATAAATTTGGAATGAACAAATGGCTATCCATAGGGTTATGGATCCCGATCGTGGGAAATCTGAATGCACAGATGATTTCTCATGAGGTGATCGCTGTAGGAGGTGATTATGCCGTAAATGGAGTGTACAATATTTCTTCCACGTTTGGAGAGATTGTAACGGAAACCTTTTATGTTGACAATCATTTTCTGACGCAGGGATTCCAACAGCCATCGGTAGCCATTGAACAGGGGTATATCGAAAAGAAGGGGGGTATTGAAGTGAATGTTTACCCCAATCCGGTATTGGATTATCTCAACGTCACCATCTCTCTGCCGGTACAGAACGGTGGAGCGGATGTAATCCGGGACTACCGGTTCGAGATCAGGAATCTGACAGGCAATCTGGTGTTATCAAGGAAGGTAACCGGTCTGCCGTCAAAGGAAAACATCGAGGAGTTTGATTTTACTACCTTTTCACCGGGGATATACCTTATGCGGGTAATCAGCCTGGATAATGATCAAACAATTGACCTTACGTTCAAAATTGTCAAAATGTAAAATGGGGGAATAACAATGACTACACGAAGGATCTGGAAACACACACTGGTTGGGGTTCTGTTCCTGGTCGGACTATTTCCGCTGTCAATTTCGCAAAATGTACCCATGGCTCTGAAATACCAGGCCGTGGCAAGGAACAACAATGGAGAAGAGCTGAAGAGCGAAATCATTGATGTTCGCATGTCGGTCATTGCCGGAAATCCCGATGGTGTGGTGGAGTGGCAGGAGATCCATACCGGCGTTCAGACCAGTCAGTTCGGACTCTTCTCCATTCTGCTTGGCAAAGGGGATCGGTCCGGAGGAATTGTTGCTTCGTTTGAGGAGATTCCCTGGAGTGAGTCCAGTCACTACCTGAAAGTTGAGATTAAGTTTGACCAGGTATTCCTGGAAATGGGAACCTCACAGTTCCTTTCGGTTCCCTATGCATTGTATTCACAAACCTCATTGACCCCGGGACTGGAAGGACCTCCGGGACCAAAGGGAGATAAAGGCGATCCCGGCGATCCGGCAACGGACGACCAGACCCTCTCCTTTAACGGTGAAAACCTCTCCATCCAGGGAGGCAATACGATAAACCTGAGTGGATTGAAACAATACCTCTCCCTGAAAGGTGATACCCTCAGCCTGACCAATGGTAATTATGTGACCCTGACCGATGTCGTGGAGGATGATGATGCCGATCCCGGCAATGAGATCCAGGACCTGATGATCTCCGATCATATCCTCCGGATTACCGGAAACCAGGAAGCCAACCCAATCAACCTGAATCCATACCTGGATAACTCAGATAACCAGGCGCTTTCCTATGACCCGGCTACCCATCAGTTGACTCTTGCAAATGGAGGGAGTGTTAACCTGACCGAACTGCTCGAAGATGACGACCCGGATGCACTCAACGAAATCCAGGACCTGCGGCTGCAGGGTAATATCCTGACAATTACCCGAAACGGGAGTGCAACGGATATCGATCTCAGTACATACCTGGACAATTCGGATAATCAACAACTTTCCTATGCTTCCTCTACAGGCATCCTTTCCCTCGAAAACGGCGGAGCCGCTGACCTGAACGAATTGAAAAATATCCCGCTGATTGGTTTTAGGGCCGGTACGGATACCCCTCAAGAGGTTGGAACAAATGTTACTGTTCTGGTTAGTTTTCCCGAACTCTTTGACCACTCAGAATGTTATAATAACGGCGTATTTACAGCACCTGCTGATGGTGTTTATTCATTTTATGTTCGTTATGATTGTCAATATCAACAATCATTATTGGTATACCTTGATGGGAATCCCTATGAAGATTTTTATCATGAAGCACAAAGTACACAATTCGTAAACTTTTCTTTCTTATACAAGCTGAATGCCGGACAAACCGTAAGTGTTTATTTAATGACAAAGGTTGTTGGACTATGTGGAGAGGGTACCTTCAGTGGTTTCAGGGTACATTAATCACAGAACGCGCGTAAAACGATTCCGCCATTCGGCGGACAGGCTCTCCCGGATCGTTTTAACGAACAAGCCCGCCTGAACGATGAACAGTCGGGCAGGGATGTTCGTTCTACAGTTTTCAAAATAAAATAGCTACACGTAACCGAAATCCGAACTTTCAGAGGTCAGGCCGGATTTTACGGTACCGTCTGACCCATTCCGGGTCTGACGGATAGGATTTCCGTTTTTGTTTAACGGTCAGACGGACAATAACCGTCAGACCGTACGGGTAAGATACAGTGATACGATGACTGTGTATGGCCCTTTTGCACCAGGCAAGTCATCGTATCACTATTCCCCATTACGCTATTCCTGCTTACCCACCTCATTTAAAAACAGCATAGTTTCCTGATAGATGCCCGGTAAGGCGCCCTCCCTTGGACCGGCGATGTTCAGGGTTTGGATCTTCGCATCACGGATCCAGGCTTGTAGCTGGTCGATCTGTGGTTTGTATGAATGATCAAGATCGATCACCCGACATGGTTTTTCATATTGCTCACACATTCGACGGGTCAACACTGTACCCCGGTCAAAAAAGCGGTTTCGGGTAATAATGAGTGTTCCATCCGAATCCATAATGTTCATTTTGGTCCGTTCAGGATATTCAGCGGAGCCGGTTTCCAGCAGGGGATAATCCATTGGTATTGGACCGTCTTCTGCCCGCCTTCCTTTCGGGCACCAGCCGCCACAGGGAATTCCCTGTTTCAGGGCATAATCGAGTGCAGCCCGGTCGACACCGCTCTGACCTCCGGAGAGAATTTTTACCTGGTGCAGAATCATCCGCTCTCCCCTTCACCTGAACGTAATTTTGCCAGCATGATCAATGAAAAAAGGATCCCGGTGAGTAATCCGGCGAAGTTTGCATACATATCCATCGGATTGAATGTGCGACCCGGTATCCAGAGTTGATGGTACTCATCGAGAGAAGCGATCAACAGACCACCGATGAGCGTGAGCAGAACAAATTTATTGCTGATTCGATACCACTTGCCCCCTTTCCAGAATAGAAAAAACGTCACCAGGACAAAATATTCAACCCCGTGTATCAGGTAATCCAACCGGAAAAGTGTATCCCCGGTTGCCAGTTCCAGACCAGGCAAATCGGGGATGGAGGAGATGGTAATGATCAGGATCAACCATGTCCAGAACAGGTATTTGAAAACAACATCGATCCTTGCGGGTTTTGACTTCATCTGTTTATTGAATCAAGCCACAAAGATAACATTTGTTCTGGGTTACTTGCCAAACTCCCAACCGATGGACAGTTCAAGAAGTGGAGTGGCCCTTACACTAAATCCGTAATCACTGGTTGAACCGCCAAAATTGTATTCAATTACGGAACCTACATAAAAACGATGCCTTCCGCTGGGATTGCCCAACAGGGCTTTGAATCCCGTTCCTACACCTAGTGAGTAGGGTAAAACACGGCCATCTTCCTCCCAGAAGTCGGTAACAAGAGCCTGGAACAAAACACCTGCATAAGCCCACCGCAAATGGGCATCAATCACTGAAGAGGAACCCACCCTGAATTCAAACCGGAAGGTGGGGCCGAAAAAAAGCAATCCGGCAAGGTTAATGTTAAAGGCAGTTTTTCCCAATTCCGTGCTGCTACCCGGTGGAGGAGCCAGAAACGATGATTCATCAAGTGATGATGCGGTAAGATCGATATCTTCCGTTATGCCATCTTCCCCGGATAACACCAGGGATGGAGTGCTGTCCCACTCCTCCTGTAAAGCCTGACCGGTTGGGTCAGTTTGAGCAGTAACCGCAAGCAGTTTAAACAGGTGAACCAGGATCAGTAACATGAGATACTGAAAACGGTAACCGGAAAGTCAATTGCTCGTTGAAAAAACAGACGGGGAGATGAACCATATCATCGGACCTGATAAACCCAAAAGTATCTGGGATCAGTTGAAGGTTGAATTACCGAAGTTTTTTAAGGAACAAATGGAGGGTTTTTTCAATGATCCGGATGTAATGAAGCATTTGGAATAGATTTTCAGGCTATCTTTACTGCAGGGAGTAAGCCAAAGAGGTTATTCCATGTTTTTCGATTTGATTTAAAAGGAATAACAGAAACTAAAACGGGGCAGTGTAACATATCGCTGCCCCATTCGTCTTTTCTATAGACAAACAAGATGTCATGAAAAAACTGATCATTTTCTCATTTATAGCCCTTCTTTCATTCAGTGCGGTGGCACAGCCATCTCAAACGGACAAATTGTTCATCAAGTACCGTGGTATGGAGGGGGTTACCTCATTTTTTATTCCTGGGTTTTTGTGTCGATTTGCTGCGTCTGTAGCAGACCTGGATGCAGAGGAGGAGGAATTGTTGCGTACCATACGGTCCATTAAGATCCTCACGGTTGAACATCCGGATTTGAATCATGAACTGAATTTTGCAGAAGAGATCCGCTGCGACAGGATGGATAAGCGGTATCAACTGCTTCTTGAAGTGCATGAAACAAACGAAGATGTGCTGATATTTGCCCGGGAGAAGAATCACTGCATCATCGAATTGGCCGTTATCGTCGGAGGGGATGAGAATACTGTGGTCTGTATCAAGGGCAGAATGGACCATGACCTGATCTGTGCCCTGTCTGAAGTGACCGGTATTTCGGAATGTTCTCACACCAGGGAACTATAGTGATCGATTGTTTGAAATATCCTTAAACCTTTCCATTTCTCAGGTCACCCTGCAACTTCTTCAGACTTGCAGGGTTTTCATTTAAACATAAATTATTATTTTTGAGGATAATGCAATCCGGACCACCATGTTCAGGAAGGTTTTATTCTCACTTCTGTTGTTGACAACATCCATGGCCCTGTCCCGATCACAGGACATGAGACTATTCCGTGGTTTGTTCAGGGAGGCCGAATCGATTCTTCTATATCTGGATCGGGAAGAGGAGGCACTCGAACTGTTTCTCGAACTGGACTGTATGGATCCCGGGAATGCACATATCCGGTATAAGATAGGACTCTGTTATCTGCACATCCAGGGAGAAAAAGAGAAAGCAATTCCCTTCCTTCTGCATGCATCTGAATCCATATCGAAGGAGTTTGTCTCTTCCTATAAAGAGAGAAATGCCCCTCCCGATGCACTGTTTTACCTGGCACTTGCCTATCACATGAACAATGATCTGGATCATGCCATTGACGCTTACAATTTATTCATTGAACATGCCGATATATCAAGCTACTACAATGTAGATTATGTGCGGGAACAGATTAACGGTTGTTTGTTGGCGAAAGAGATGCTTACTAAACCCGTACCCATACAAGAAGTTATGCTGGATGACCGGATAAACAGGGGAAGCCTTGTCATCAATCCAGCCGTTTCCGGGAATGGATTAAGTATGGTATATACAATAGAGCGGGAAGAGGGGTATCAGATTTATTATACAACGAAAGGTAAACAGGGTTGGAAAAATCCCCGGGATATTACCGGGGAGATTGATGCAACGGGTGATGGGATGAGTTCTTCCCTGTCGGAGGATGGAAAAACCCTGTTTGTTTACCGCGATAACCGGGGTTTGGGGGATCTTTTCGTCAGTTATTTTAAGAATGGGCATTGGACAGAATTGGAACCGTTGAACCGGAATATCAATACCAAATACTGGGAGAGCAGTTGCTGCCTCTCTCCGGATGGACAAACACTGTTCTTTTCAAGCAACCGCAAAGGAGGGTATGGGCGGTTGGATATCTACCGCTCAGACAAAACTCCGGGAGGTGATTGGGGACCCCCAAAAAACCTGGGTCCTGTGATTAACTCACCCCTGATGGAGGATCACCCCCAACTTACATCCGATGGGCATACCCTCTTCTTTAGCTCCCAGGGTCACAACAGCCTGGGTGGATTCGACCATTTCTATAGCGAAAAGGGAAAAGGAAGAAGCTGGTCGTTACCGGTGAATCTGGGTTATCCCATCAGTACCACGGATGATGACCTTTTTATGGCTCCGGTGGGAACGGGAGATACCCTCTTTTATTCCCATTACCAGGATGTTTCACCGGTAAAAAAATCAATCTATCAATTGATCCTCCATGCCGATGAACCTCCAGCGATGATCACCCTGCACGGCACAACCCGCCTTCAGGATTCTAAAATACATAGTGAACCCGACGTGAAAGTAAGCGTGGTGGATACCCTATCCGGCGATACCATAAAAACGGTCCTTCCGGAACCGGAAACGGGGAAATATCAGGTTGAAGTCGCTCCGGGTAACTATACCCTGGTGTTTCAATCCGAGGGATATGAACCCCAGGAACACCAGCTCATGGTGGGGAAAAGCTTCACTGCGCAAGATATTGCATTGAGCACACGACTGATTCCCAGGCAGGTTGCTTCCGGCGAATACCTTGCCATTGACAATATCTACTTCGACTTCGATGATTATTCAATCCTGGAAAGCGAAAAAATGAAGCTGGAGAAACTGGCAGCCATTATGTATCAATACCCACAGCTGGAATTTGAGTTAGCAGGCCACACGGATACCGTGGGAACCAGGGCTTATAACATCCAGTTATCACGACGCCGGGCAAATGCAGTTGCACAGTATCTTTTCCGTAAGGGTATTGACCCCGAACGGCTCATTACCAAAGGATTGGGTGAGATTATAGCGGTCTCGAAAGATCAGCAGCAAACAATCACCGACCTGAATGATCCAAGATTTTTCAGACGGGTGGAAATGAAAATTCTGACATCCGATTCCATTGCGGAGATCAGGGAAGAGATGGCTCTGCCTCAGTACCTGCTGCCTAAAAATTCCCTGAAATACACGGTGATCGTTGTGAAGGTGAAGGAACGACTGCCGGATGGTTTCTTCGATCAGTATGATATGGAAGCGTTGCGCTATATCCGCGAACAAAAAACAACCGACGGATACATCTATACACTGGGTAGTTTTCCATACAGGCAACAAGCAGTAAATTTATTGGGTGAACTTCATGAACTGGGATTTGAAGATGCAGAAGTGGTCGACCAGCACGAACTGTCAGAAAGGGTGGTGGAAGAAGAACCCGAACAGGGATTCATTGAAATGCCTGATAAAATTTCAGAAATACCCTATTATACCATTCAGATTTTTGCATTGAAAGAACCTCCCCACCCGGGCGTTTTCCGGGGAAGGAAGGATATTCTGGAATTTAAATGCAGGGATGGCTTTATCCGGTACTGCATCGGTAAATACCAGGGCTATTCTAAAGCCCTGAAAGCACTTCCTGCTATTCAGAAGGAGTGGTACAGGGATGCATTTATCCAGGATTACTCCAGGCTGGAAAAAGGATGGCCACCCGGAATGGAAGAATAGGTAATTACTAAAATGGTCAATCGATGAAGAAAATTATTTTCCTGTTCATCCTGTTTGTCCCCATTCCAATTGCTCACTCACAAAAATATGTCGGTCCAAGAGAGTTGGAACCGGGAACACTCACCGATGAAAGAGACCATAAAACCTATCGTTGTATCACGATCGGTGGGAAAGTCTGGATGGCAGAAAATCTGAATCATGCTGTTGGTATCGGATCATGGTGCTATTCGTTGAACGTTCTTAATAAAATGACAGGAAAACCGAGTGAAGGTTGTGATGAATATGGCAGGTTATATACCTGGGAAATAGCACAAAAGGTGTGTCCCGATGGCTGGCACCTCCCCTCCGATGAGGAATGGAATTCCCTGATTCAATCATTCGGTGGTGATCCCGAAGTAAAACAGAAAACAAAGATTAGCCAATCTTTGGATTTCAATGCACAACTGGGAGGCTTCAGGAATGGATTTGGCGTATTCCGGGGAATCGATGCTACCGGTTTCTATTGGACCAGTTCTGAAAATGAAAATGGTGGCTCATACCGTCGCTTTGATAAAGAGGCATCCGTCCTCTGGTACCATACCGATAAAAACTATGGATTCAGTGTGCGGTGTGTGAGAGACAACTGACTTCGATTTGTATTTTTTTCCTTTTATCTTGAAAAAACCTTACCTTCATACTAAATTTAGTAAACCGGGGATATTCAGTTTACGAAGTATCTCCGGATCAGGGATACCACAGGATCACAAAAATGTCAGTAATGGATAAATATATAATCGAACTGCTGAAAACCAGTAACCGGATCATCATCCCCGAACTGGGTGCTTTTATTGCAAAAAAAGATGAACCGGGAACCATCCTTTTTAACGAATTTCTGAAATTTAACGATGGCGTGTTTGTCGGTTTTGTCGCCGAACAGGAAAACATTGAAAAGGAGGAAGCACTGGAAAAAACGGAAAAATTTGTGAAGGAGATTTTCCTTGAACTGGAGAAAGGGGAATCTCATGTCATTGAAAATCTGGGAGAGTTTCAAAAAGATGAAAAAGGGAAAATTCAGTTCATTCCCATAACGTCTGCAAAAGAACAGGAAGTGGAGGAGAAGAAAGGGAAAGAGGAGAAGAAAAAGGCTGAGGAAGCAAAAGAAGCTGAGGAGAAGAAAATGAAGGAAGCGAAGAAGAAGGAGGAAGAGGAGAAAAAGAAAGCAGAAGAGAAAGAAAAAGAGTCGGTGAAGGTCACTGCCGGTAAAGCAGAGGAACCAAAAGAGTTGATCGAGTTGGAGGAAAAAGAGAAAGAAGCTGTGGCGGAAGAAGAGGAAATCAAAGAGGAAGCGGAAGAACTACCGGAAAAAAAGGAGGAGATCGAAGAGGTTACCGAGGAACCACCGGGAAAAGTGGAAGAAGAAAAACCCTCCTTTATCTATGAAGAAAAGAAAAAATCAAAAGGTTACCTGTGGCTGTTGTTACTGTTGATACCGGTTGCACTATTCCTGATCTGGTTTTTCTTTCTGAGAGACGGTAAACCAACTGAACCAGTACCTCCATATCCGGATGAAATGGAAAGAACCGAGGAAGCAGCAACCCCTCAACCTGCTGTGGTTGATGAAGACAATACCGAAATGGAACAGCCAGTCCAAACCGAACAACCCGAAATAATGCCCGAAGAACCAGCAGTAGAAGAAGAGGTTGTGCAACCTGCCATTTCCGGAGAGAAGAAATTTTATGTCGTCGCAGGTTGTTTCGAGATCGAGCAAAATGCCGATAACTACGTTACATTGCTGAGAAATAAAGGATACGATTCCAAAAAATTCGGGATGATCGGCAGATTGCATGCTGTCAGCTTTCATGTATACTCATCGAGAAATGAGGCCATCCGGAAACTGCACGAGATCAGAGAAACCGTCGAACCAAACGCCTGGCTGTTGTATTACTGATTTCCTCAAGTTCCTTCTTCTTGCTCAACTCCTCCGGAGCTGAAAAACTGATGATACAGAAAAACGATAGACGTTTATCGGTTAGGTGTGTAGCAGGATCAATGACGAAAAAAAGCTATACGATACGGGCCCTGTGAAATACTGCACTGCAGTAAAAGCTCCGTTTTTCCCTATCGGTCAGACCTGCTTCCGCCAAGCCCGCACCACCATCCAGCCCTGTGAAATACTGGTACGCAGTAAAGACATCGTCTTTATTTTACAGGGCCAGCAGTCAGACCGGATTTCACGGTACCGTCTGACCCATTTCGGGTCTCCGCCCGGATGACGCAGTCGGACGGGTGACGGATTGGATTTTCGTTCATTTGTCGATTAACCTGCTATTTTTTGAGCCACCTAGTGGCGACATATTTAAAGAAGATACCAGTACACAGGAACCCCCGGTCTAACTACAACTGTTATTCTCCGGAAATCGTTTCATGGACCGATAAATCCCTACGTTGATTAAACGAACAAAAAAAGTGATGCAATGACTAAGTGAAGCATGTGTTTGCATCCGTTCCACAGTGGCCATTCCATGGGGGTTAAGTCATCGTATCACTACTGGATTTACAAAAACTCGTCGCCCGAGCTGGAGTCGAGCGACGAGAGAAAACAGTCGTGCCCCGGCTTCAGTACGGGGTACGACTATTTGTACTGGTGTTGGACAAACGTTAACTCCCCACCTATTTACGCGGTTTCCCCGTCTTCAATACCCTTCGGTATATCCGGTCTGCCCACCTGACCGGTAACCATTCAAGAAAGGAGCGGGCTCTGTCCGGCATGACTGAATAACGGGTTCGTGGTTTCTTTACTGTCAATGTTTTATCAATTACCCGTGCAAGCCGTTCCGGATCGCCGGCTTTTTCGTAGACATCTTCTAACCGATCGATAACCGCTTCAAGGTGTTCACTGAACAACCGGCTTGATTGCCTGGCATCGGTAAACAGATCTTCTACCTGGCGGGTCAATCCGGTCTTTAATGCACCCGGTTGAATTTTGATTACCCGGATACCGAGCAAACCCAGCTCACACCTAAGTGCATCGGAGTATGCCTCTAATGCATGTTTGCTCATCGCATAGGGGCCGTTGAACGGAGCAGCACGCTGCCAGCCGGTCTCCGAAGAGACAATAATGATTCGTCCCTTCCTCTTTAACAGCAGGGGAAGAAAGATCCGGTTTACCCGATAAACGCCCAGGAGGTTAACATTCATGATGTGCTCGATATCCCGGCTCGGAATCTCAACCAGAGACCCGATCAACAGCATACCTGCCAGGTGGATGATTGCATCCAATCCGTCTGTTTTGTCAGAAACAAAGGTAAATGCATCATTGATTGAAGTCTCGCTGGTTATATCTGTATAAACCGGTGTGATCCGGGGATGTTCATTCTTCCCGGTGTCTGCCTGGTTCAGATCAGCAGCGAAAACATGCCAGCCCTTCGATGCAAGGTATTCGGACGTTATTCTTCCCAATCCTCCTGCCCCGCCGGTTATAAGCGCCTGTTTCATGGCGTTCAATCAGTCGGTTTGGTGATTAAAGGTTCCATCCTTCCCGGTAGGTATGCCGGATCCACTCGTTGGCAGAATCCAGGGCACTGACCTCCTGCCATTCCGGCCGGGAACCGGTGGATGACCCAGCCGGTTTCCGGACCCTGAGTTTATCATTCGGTACAATGTTGGTAATTTCCATCTTTTCGCCATCCCACATCAGTTTCCGGTTCAGTTGCTGGAGGCGGATGACCAGGTTGCCCATGAGGACCATTTCCGATAGCGGACCGGAATATTTGAAAGGGGCACAGGGATCTTTCCTGTTTCCCGGACTCTCCTTACATGCCCTCACCCAATCCATCTCATGCCTGCCTCCGCCGAGTGGATGGTCGGGAATACGATGGAAGGATTCCCCGGGTTCAGGAAACTCCCGGGTGGATGGCAACAATTTGTAGTTTCCGCCATAGTTATCGCAGATGATCTTGCCTTTACTGCCAATGAACAGATTGCCTCCTCCCTCGCTGCCAAGGGGTTCACCGTCAGCCAGCTCTTCCGGACGGGGTGGTAGTAGTCCGCCATCGTGCCACGTTACCGTGACTTCCGGAAGTTCCAGGTTGGGTAGAGAGGCTCTTGCCGGGAAGGTGTATTTGACACGGGAAGCAATCGGGGGACTTTCATTATTTACTGAGGTTGAACTGGATTCTACATCGACCGGGTAGCCCAGCTTCAGGGCAAAGAAGATCACGTCCAACACATGGCACCCCATATCACCCAGTGCCCCGGTACCAAAATCCCACCAGCCTCGCCAGTTCCAGGGCGTATATGCCGGATGGTATGGACGCCAGGGAGCCGGTCCGATAAACAGATCCCATTCCAGTGTTTCCGGGACAGGCACCTTTTCGGTGGGCCGCTCCAGGCCCTGTGGCCAGATGGGACGATTCGTCCATGCATGAACCTCGCGGATCTCACCAATTGCCCCACTTCGGATCTGTTCGGCAACTTTTCGTACGTTATCCGTGGAGTGGCCTTCGATACCCATCTGGGTTACCACCCCCGTTTTTTGAGCCGTCCGTGTTAGTTGCCGTGATTCCCAGACCGAATGGGTCAATGGCTTCTGAACATAAACATGCTTCCCCATCTCCATGGCCTGGATGGCAGGAAGTGCATGGGTGTGATCCGGCGTGGCGATCACACATGCATCGATATCCTTCTGCTCTTCAAGCATCCTCCGGTAATCCTTCCACTTTTTTGCCTTCGGATAGGTGGTAAATACCGGGGCTGCATAGTCCCAGTCCACATCGCACAGGGCTACAATGTTCTGCCCCACCATGTTCTTCAGGTTATCCTTTCCTTTTCCACCGATCCCGATACCGGCAATGTTTAGTTTATCGCTGGGTGGAATATGTCCCAGTCCACTGACTACATGACCCGGGAGAATGGTCAGTCCTGCAAAAGCCGTCGCAGACCGGCCGATAAAAGATCTTCGTGAAAGGAGATCTTTCGTTGGATTGATGGTTGGTTTCATGATTATGGTATTGAATGGATTTACGAAATGAGAAATGAAATTTACACAAAAAGAATCAGCTGGGGAAATATCTCGTGGAAAGAAAAAAAATCCGGTCCGCCTGATCCATTCCGGATCTCCGCCCGCCCGTCCGACCGGAAGTCATCCGGGCGGGAACGATGTAGTCGGGCAGGGACAGGTGACGGATCGTGTTTCGTTACAGCAGGATGATCTTCCTTTCAAACGTGGTTCCGCCGACGGTAATGGCAACGATATATAAACCACCCGCTTCATGCGTAAGATCAAACACTTTACTGAAAGGACCGGGATAACTTCTTGCTCTATGGGAAATGATGACCTGCCCCTGGGAGTTCATAATCTTGATGTAGATCTCTCCCGTTTCATGGCAGAAAAAAGAGAGCTTAAGGTACCCGTCGGTCGGATTGGGATAGAGGTCAATTTTAAAATCATCCGGATCAACTGGAATAAGGTTGATTTTATAGGAAGCCATAAAAAAACCCCTGCCATGTGTTGCTGCCAGTATCGTGTTGTCACTTCTGCGTAACCGTAGCATGTCAACACGTACATTTGCCATTCCGTTGTTGGCAGGAACCCAATCAACCGGATCACTGTCCAGGTCATCCGTAGCCCATACTCCGATTTCCGTTGCCAGAAGTGCCTTGTTTGCATCCTGGGGCAGAAGGATGCTCCAACGCACGGGCATATCGGGTAGATTCCCTTCCTTGTTTTCCCAGGTTGTCCCGTTATCCGTTGTCATCCATACCGACTCCACGCCATAATTTGAAAAGGTAACCAGCAGGGTATCTTCGGACCCTCCCATAGCAACCGATGAAATATTCCCCACAGGGAAATTGATTCCCGTGATATCCCTTACAACGGGATTTTTCTGTGCATGCTGCACCCTGAACAGGCGGCCCGATTGTGTACCAACATAGAGTGTGGTGCTTTCCAGGGGAGAATATCGGGATGCATGAAGATGGGAATAGGGTACAGGCGATCCGGTATAGAGTTCGACAAACCGACCGTCAGGATTCCCCGGTATGTGATCGATCACAACCAGCCGGTTATCATACTCTCCCGTAAAGGTCGTACCATTGGCAAACAAAGTGTTCAGCCTGGAGTCATAATCCGCCGGATTGATAAAAGTACCCGTACCGTAAAAAGTTGCGTACCGCTCCTGTTGCCAGTCAATACTGGCATCATTAAAATAATATAGATTGCGGTAAACGGAAGTGATCTGGTACCAGGGCTCATCCTCATCGATAAAGCAGAATGCACCATCGCCCCCGCTGATAAATATAAACCGCGGGAATGATCCCTCCTGGTAAAGGAGGGTTCCGTTATCCTGGAGCCCGCCCAGATAGTAGTTAACTCCGGCATATGGATGGATGGCTCCCGTATAGAATTGCAGGGTTGTGAAATTGGTATTCATTTCGTAAAACCCGGGTTGGATTGCTCTCCCGCTATCCGTGTAAAACACACCGCCATCGTTGGTGAACACGATCGCATCGGATGAACCCGGCCGGAACACAATAGCATGCTGGTCGGCATGGACATAGGGCAGGCCTTCCGGGTCATAGCTGTATCCTTTGTTCCACCAGGAAGAGAGGTATTGCCAGACAACACTATCTGCTGATGCATCGTTAGTTCGTAAAAGGTCAAGACCTCCGATAAACAGGGTATTCGGATCATCAGGAGCAACTGCTGCTGTCAGTGCATGCCACGCCAGGGTAGCCCAGGTATGATCTTCATGATAGGGTGGAAGGGTGATCTCTTTCCAGGAACCGCCATGATCTTCTGACCGAAGAATATGATTGCAAAAATACCCGGTGAACGAGTCGAACCGGATATACCCGGAGGATATCAGGGCATAGACGATATTCTCATCTGAGGGAGCGCTGGCAAGCATCACCCTCCCCGGGTAAGGAAAGGAATCGTTGACTTCGATGATGGTTTTGTAATCGCTGAAAACGTTCCAGCTTCCGGTCGTCCCTTCATCGGAATAGAGGATGGTGGCTGCACCTTCACCATCAAGGTTTCTCCCTGTTCCGACAAATATCCTGCCTGCGGCACTGATCTCGATATCCGAAGGTGCATATGGTACTGTTAACCCGGTGATCGATGGCAATACCTGCACCCACGTTTCTCCTCCATCTGCGGAGCGGTATAATCCATCACTTGGTACTGACGGGTGTTCGCCCTTGTATGTTCCCGATACCACACCGGCATACAATACGCTTTCACCACCCTCGTTCCGGATCTCGATATCGGTTACGTAAGCAAATTCTTCCGTTGAGGAAAGCAGGTTCCAGGTATCGCCTCCATCGGTGCTTTTAAAAATGCCTGAACCCCGTCCTGTAGACTCCCGGTAGATGATCACGGCAGTAGAAGCCTCACCCGTTCCGACATAAAACACCCGGGGATCATTTGGATCGGATGCGATGCAGCTGATGGACAGGTTATCCCAGAAGTCATTCACAGCCACCCATGGAGAACCCCGGGTGGTTATGTCATTATTATACCATAATCCGCCGGTCACTGCTCCTGCCCATACCTTTTTGTGTTCCGGATCATTCGGATCAAACATCAACGACCGGGTGCGTCCCCCGTATTCGGATGGATAACCCGTCCATTCAAGCGCATCGGCAAACGATTTTTTTTGTTTTCGGTTCAGCCGGATGATCCGGGTTTGCTCATAGGCTTTGGCAAGCCGTTCTGCAGGGACCCGATGAAGTTCCGGATCGACGGTCATAACATATTCATGAAAGGCGGCCAGGTCGGGACGGTCAGGTCTTAATTCAGTATCGTGTTCATCAAGACAATAACCGGGAATTTCCTGAAACAGCTTCACCAGGGAATACTCATACCGCTCCCTTTCCCGCTTGACAGGAGGAGTGAGAAGTATGATTAAAACCAACAAAATAACAATGGGACATGAAAAAATTACCCATCGATGGATGGTTTTACACTGGATAATCATTTTTCAACCGCTGGTTACAGTAAAAATATGAAATCTCCGGAATTAATCCCAAAATTTGATGGATAGGATTCGCACTTTTTATCAGTCAGATATGGTTGACCAGACCGGCTCGCTCATAACGAACAAGCAATCCAATGATCGAATTAGAACCATTATGACAATCATTCATCCTCCTCTTCCATTCCTTCATCTTCGTCATTATCCGGTTGTGGCTTGGCAATATATGCCTGGAAGGAGAATTTCCATTCACCATCAATCTTTTCAAGAAAATTAATCTGAATGTTTACATCTTTTACCGGCTCCCCTTCCGTATCGTACTCCCAGATATTGTCACAGATCAACCATGCCCAGTTGTTGCCAACTTTTAATATCATATTTTCCTTACGGTTCCGGATATTTGTCATATTGGAAAAATCCAAATCCCGCCAACCTTCAAAATGTGCTTCGACCTCTTTCCAACCATTAAAGAGCGTATAACTTTCTCTGCCCATCTGAAGCCTGGAGTCGACTTCATCCTGGACATGCATGGCAATGATTGTATCAATATCAAGTTCAGCAGCAGCTTTGGCCTCCGCATTTAACAAAGCCATAATGGCTTCTTTTTCCTGTTCAACATCAACCTCTTCGGTTTGCACTGCAGTTTGGCAGGAGAAGATAAGGGGAATTACAACCAGGGTGAATAGATAATAAAATTGTCTTTTCATGGCGATAAATTTTTAGGTTAATAAATGGATCTTCTTTTGGATATTATAAACGAGAACTGATCTGTTAATCAATCTGTTTCAAGTTACACCATTTTTCTGGTTTAGCCAATTACACGTTCCGTTTTTTTCAATCGGTCAGACAGGTCTGGGCTGCTGCACAATAGACCTCAGACTGTACAAGTAAGATCCAGTGATACAATGACTAAGCAAAGCTACTGATCAATAAAATACAACACCCGGGATTTTTCCCTTCCGTAACCGGTGACCTCCAGCCGGTCGTTGAAAACATTCACGGTGCACCAGGCAGTTCTATCAGGAGTTTCCACCATAGCCGTCAGGGTGAGGTAATGAGTATGCTTAAGGGTAGCGTAACTGCCGTGGTGATTGTGACCGCTGAAATAGGCAACGATATGCTCCTGCCTGTTGAAAAAACTCAGGAGGGTCTTGTAATTCCATAAATTATGGACCAATTTCGGATATACCGGGAAATGGCAGAAAAGGATAACTTTTTCTCCCGCTTCTTCTGATGTTTTGATCCTGTTTTTTAACCACCTGTATTGCTCCATGCCGATGGCTCCGTTCCAGTCGATCGCATTGTGTTCATTGTTCACCTTCAACTGGTTCAAAAGCAGTTGTGCCCTCCGGTATTCCTTTGTGTTTTCAGCCGGTGCAAACAGACTGATCTCACAACCATTCAATACGATAAACCGGTAACCTTTGATCTCAAAATCGTAATAGGTGTCGGAGATTCCCAGTTTGCTGTTAACCTTGGTTTTTTCCTGATCTGTAACTGAAAAATCATGATTCCCCAATACATGGTATACCGGCCAAGAGAGCTGATCCAGGATGTTCAATACTGAATCGTAGCTGGTAAAATCTCGTTCAATCAGGTCACCCAGACTCACCACAAATGATAAATCTTTCGAATTCAGCTCATTGACACAGCTTGTAAGCTTCTTTAATGATTCACGGTAAAACCTCGAACCTTCGTGCTCGCAATCGCAGTACTGGATATCGCTGATCATTCCGAACGAGAAGAGGGGAGTGTCTGAAGGATTCCGGCTGGTATCTATGATTCCCTGATCAGTCATAACGGGGAGCTGAAACGAATAAAACTGCAAGATGGCGATGATAAAAAATAGGATAAACCTCAAGGATCAGATTTTTTCAGTGATTAACCGGAACTATGGCAAACCGGCTATAAAGATCTTCTGTAAGCCTGGATAAAGATAATTGTATTGCCGAAATAACACAATTTCAATGCCAGAAGATCAACCGAATGGATTCAAATAAAGCGGTTTTTTCTTGACTTTTTTACCATATACATTGTACCTTTGAACATAGGTTGAATAAAACATTGGATCAGAATTTCCTTAATTTGCAGTCATTCAAACGAAATCTTTATATGACCACACAAAAACTCTAATGAAATGAAAAATAATGTGTTATTGGTATTTATCGGTTTTTTGATTTGTCAAAGTTTAGTTGCCCAGAAAAGTATAGTTCCCCGTAAAAATGTGGGCGACCAAACCCTCGTGGCACAGGTGAAACCACTCGGAAGCAAAGAGTGGGGTTTCATAAACCTCGATGGTGAGATGGTTATTGGAGCGAAATACCGGAGGAGCTTTCCCTTTTCGGTCGATGGATTCGCCCCGGTCTATGATGCGAGAGCAAAAGAATACTGTTTCATTGACCTCAACGACCAGAAGTTGAACACCGAAATAAAGGGATTCGATCTGCTCAGTATACTGGGTTTTGGCGTCAAAGGATTCGACGACGGATTGGTCCCCGTGCGGTATTATAAAAAATGGGGATACCTTGATACGGAAGGCAGGGTGAAAATAGAGTGTAAATATGATAAGGTGACTGAGTTCAATGGCGGTTATGCTGCTGCTGAGGTCAGGGGTAACTTTGTTGTCCTGGATCAGATTGGAACGGAATACCCAGTGAATGTGGACCGGGTGGATAACGTGAAACACTTTTCTGAGGGACTGGCTCCGGTCTATACGGTCGATAACCGGGCGGGCTTTATTGATACCTATGGGAATGTGGTGGTTGAACCACAGTATGAGAGTGTCGGGTATTTTTCTGGTGGATTTGCATGGGTAAAAACATTCGATAAACGGATCGGATTCATCAACCGGCAGGGAGAAGTGGTTATACAGCCCCAGTTTACTAAAGCCAATGATTTCAGTCCACACGACGGCCTTGCACGGGTTGAACTGGACGGAAGATGGGGTTATGTTAACGAATACGGAGAGATGATGTATGTGGATGATTCAGAGATCATCGGAACATTCTATGAAGGATTGTGTAAAGGGAGGAAAGATGACCTGGTCGGATTTTTTGACACCAACGGTGAATGGGTGATCCCGCCGAAATTTCAGGCAGTGAGGGATTTTAAAAACGGGTATGCGGCAGCCAAATCAGGGGATCAGTGGGGACTGATCAATAAGGATGGAGAATGGGTGCTCAACCCGGAGTATGAAGCGGTCCGGGATATGGAACTGGTGCTGTATTAGTAAACCGGTATGCCCTTCGCGGCACCGTAGCATCCTCGCAAAGTTATTATCACTCCCTGCCTTCCTGGCCGGCGGATAGGAAATGGGGAGGAATTCAGGAATTGAGTCAGGCGACGAAAAAAACTTGTTGGAAGACAAGAAACCCGGCTCCTGCCCCGACAGTAGTCGTGCCCCGATTTAAAGTCGGGGTACGACTTTTATATGGCAGTTATTTAATCATTCACCATCCATTAACAATTAATTATTCCCCAAAGGATGCCTCTGGCATAACCGTACCTTGCTCTCTCCCTCCCACGAACTAACCTCCCTGCAAACCTCGGTACCAAATAGCCCATTCGGGATTTGACGGATAGGTTTTTCGTTTTTTTGAGCCGATTATCCATTATTTTCTCTTGAAAAATCCCATCGGGACGAAAAATCTTTTAAAGGAAAAGTAACATTATTAAACACCGGTCCTACTACAACTGTTATTCTCAGCGAATACGCTTCATGGACCGGCAAACCCAAACATTGATTAAACGATCAAATCAAGTGATACGATGACTGAGTGAAGCCACCTATCGCAGCTCGACTTCAGTTCGGGCTGCGAGTTTTTGCTAAGTCGTACCCCGATCTTTCCCAAAGGGATTCCCATGGAAGAGTCGGAGCACGACGATCGGAAAGTCATCGTATCACTCCTTTATCCACTTTATTAATAGAATTTACCCTTTTCAACGGCCAAATTCCCGGGAAGTATCCCGGTTGGGATTTATCTGTTAATGTTTGGGATATAACTGTTAGATTTTGCCCTGTCTCGTGCCATACATTTGTTTAAAGAATATAACACAAGAAAACGCATTAAACAATTTTATTATGGCACCTCTATTATATAAGAACAGAGTTCCTGAAAGGAGCAAACATTTGCAGGATACGCAAATAATCGGTATACTTTCAGCCTTAACCTTGCACATGGCTTTTATCATCATGTTTGCTGTATATAAGGTCCATCTATTAATGTGGTTTAACATCCTGATTAGTGTGCCGCTGTTTACCATTGCTTTCTTCTTAAGCCTTAAAGGCAGGTTGAAACTTCCACCCCTTTTAGGAACAACCGAAGTTGCCATACATCAGGTATTGGCTGTCCTGTTGATCGGGCAGGAAAGCGGATTCCATTTATTGCTCTTCTGTCTGGTTCTGACGGGGATTTTGTACATGAAATGGAAAGTCGCCCTTATCGCAAATACGGTAATTTCTTTTACCCTCTTTTTATTTCTCGTGTGGTTTGATTCCGGGCAATTTATTCTGTATGAATTGCCGGCAAATACACTGAGATTCATAAAATCAGTGAACTGCCTTGGAATGTTTACGATAGTGGGTTTCATTTTATTCTATTATATATCGTTGACACAACGGTTATATCATAAGCTGCAGAAAACAATAGAAAAACTCCACCAGAGCAACGAAGAGCTGAACATAACCGTTGAACTGGTTAATGAACAGAGTGAAGAGATCCAGGAAAAGAACCGGACGCTGGAATATCAGAAAGAGCAGATTGAGTTGCATCGTGATGAACGATTATCCTTCAATTCCTATCCAGGTGCCTTTGCTCAGATTTTTACAAACCTCATTCTGAATTCAATCATTCATGGATTTGAAGAAAAAAATAGAGGGACTATTTGCATGAAGGCAGTAAAGAATAATGGGACACTCGAAATTCAATATCAGGATGATGGCAAAGGGATCCAGACAGATATAATGCCCAAGATCTTCGATCCATTTATTACATCCGATCATAGCAAAGGGACTGGATTGGGCTTATATATCGTAAACAATCTTGTCACTCAAAAACTGGGTGGGTCGATAATCTGTGATAGTAAATACGGGGCAGGGACCAGGTTCTTAATAACCATCCCGCTTAGCTGAATCGGTCCTGTATTACCAGAGGTCTGCCGGATAGGAAGAATTCAAAACCAGGTTACCTTCTTGTAATCAGCATAATCGTCATACTTTGCTTCCAGCTCCTTCTCTTCACATACCTTCCAGTAAAGAAGCTGGGGTATCCATAAGATAGAAGATTACATTCATGATCAATTCTTTACACCTGTACAAGTTAAGCAATTATTCGGCGATTTTCAATAAACGTTTTCTGCTAATTCTCCAAGGGTTTCTTAACCCTGATGGTGTCTGAGAATAAAAAATCCTGAATAATTCCGGTCGATTCCCTATTTTTATAAAATAATCGATTCAAGCCATAAGGATCTGAAAACAATAACCAAAACTGATAACCATGAAACGAGTCAAACAAACGGTTAAAACAATTCTATTAATGGTAGTCGGATCTATTACCTTCTTATCCAGTGCACAGGACACACCATCTGATGAGGAGATCCTGAAACTATACACCGGTCTGCGTGTAGCCGACGTGTCAGACGGGATGGATATGGTGGGATTGCGTGATGTCGGGTTAATGGATCCCCGGATCGAAGCACTCTGGAGGGACATTGATGATCTGTCACACATCGTATGTGGTATAGCAGTAACTGCGCGCTATGTTCCAACCAACCGGGTGGTTAAAAATCCCATGGATCCTGAAGAGTTCAGAAAATGGGAAGGTGACTGGTACAACCGGATCTCTTCCGAACCCTTTGTGGAATTCATTAAGCCCGGAACAGTCATTGTTCTCGATGTTCAGGGTGATGGTGAAACCGGATCTGTAGGATCGTTCAATTCCCTTGCCTGGGTGAGCAGGGGAGCACGGGGTATTGTTTCTAACGGAGGGATCAGGGATACCGATGAGATCATCAAGCAACGGATCCCGGTGTATCTCGATTATATGCAGAGAGGCAGGGGCATCCGGCCGGGCAGGAATGAAATTGAGTCGGTCAATAAACCGGTATCCGTCGGTGGCGTTCTGGTCAAACCCGGGGATGTGGTTCTTGCCGATGGTGACGGTGTGATCGTGGTCCCCAGGGAACATGCAGTGGATGTTGCCCTATTTGCCAGGGGAATACTTGATGCAGATAAGGACGGCAGAAGGAAACTATATGAAGAACTGGGTATACCACTGGATAAGACAGTAATTAAAAAATAAAGTTAATAGTTATTGGTTAAAAGTTAAAAGTTAAAGATCGTAGGGATCATGTTGATCTATGCTGAGATCGGCGGTTTCCGGGCGATCGTTTTCAGCGATGCCATACAGGGTACGGTCCTGCTGGTCGTCATCTACCTGATCGGGATCACCTGTATCCGCTCGTTCGGAAGTGTCGAATCCCTCTTCTCCGCGGTGGAACGGGTAAAACCGGAATTGTTATCCGTACCGGGGCCAAACGGACTGTTCACCGTACAGTTCCTGATCGCTTCGTTTATTGCTATCGTCCTGATTCCCGTTACCCAGCAACAACTAACCACCCGGGTGGTGGTTATACGGAATTTTCGTTCCCTGGGACGCATGGCGGTATCGCTGGGAATATTCGCCATCGTGATCATTCTTTCCACGGCATTCATCGGCATGTACGGAGCGGTGATGTATCCGGATGCCAGCACAGCCGATTTTCTTGCCGGTGCCCTGCTGTTCGATCAGAAGGAGATTGTTGGTGCACTGGCTATGGTGGGTCTTTTTGCTGCCTGCCTTTCCACCACTAATGCTCAGATATTCGCCCTCGGGACCGAATTGCGATCCTTGATGAAAGGGAGTGACAAAACGGTGCTGCGGAATACCCGCATTGCGCTGTTTATTTTTGCCATCATTGCCCTGATCTTCTCAACCGTGATGAGTGATGAGCTTGCCCTTCTTGCCCGGACAAGCTTCACCGGAACCTCGATGATGGCTTCGGTGGTGTTTGTGGCTGTGCTGACAAAAGAAAAACCTCCCCTGTCGGTGCTTTTTTTCTCAGCCTCCGGCTTGGTGATCCTGCTTTTGTCGCTTTTCCATGTTATTCCCCAGGAGGTCGGTCGTTTCCGGATTGATTTCCTGCTCTACCTTTACCTTGCTGCCGGAACAGCCGGTGTGATGGTTTGGAGAAGTGTGATGAAAAACCATTAGCCCTTCACAGGAAACGAAGCATTGGCGCAGGAATTATTATAAACTACATGGCAGATACATTCACCGGGTGATCTTCAGTCACCCGGTGATTCTTGAAAATGGAAAGGAGGATGCATTTCTCCTGTTGCTGCAGTGACAACCAATAAATGAGCCGGTAATGCAGCACGGGCCTTTTGTTATGAACGATGCTGCAGAAATTCAGCAGGCATTTTCCGATTACCCGGAAACTCAATTTGGTGGCTGGCCCTGGGCAAGGTATGACAATGTTCATTCAACCGAAAAAGGAAGATTTGCAAAATATTCGGATGGCAGGGAGGAGATCCGGTAAGATTTTTTTCAGCTCCAAAGGAGCGCAAGATTACAAACCACATCCAACCATACAAGGGGACATTCGTATTGCAACTATTATCAGAAGTCACTTGGAATTATTGCAGGATTGACCTACTTTTATTTTCTTAGACCATACAGCTTTTTCATGCGTGTAATAAACCTTTAAAAAAGCACTTACATGATCCGATAACCATCATAGCCAGGGCAATAAGTCTATCATACATTCAACATACACACGATGTTCATAAACTATATTAAAATTGCGATACGCAACATTCAGAAGCAGAAATTTTATGCTTTCATCAATATTTTCGGATTGACAATGGGTTTAATAACCGGTTTGTTGATCCTTCTATATATCATTGATGAATTCAGTTACGATCGGTTTCATAAAGATGCAGAGTTGATTTATAGAGTTAATCTTTATGGACGGATAGGGGGGCAGGAATTTAACTCATGTTACTCATCTGCACCGGTTGCAGCAGGATGTGTCGAAGAGATTCCTGAGGTTAAGGAAGGATGCCGTATTGCACCATGGGAGGATATCTCGATTAAATATATGGAAGATGCGTATACTGAAAAAACAATATTGCTGGCAGACTCCAATTTTTTCGATTTCTTCAGTTTCAACCTTATCCAGGGTGATTCCAAAACGGTCTTAACCAATCCGTATAGCCTGGTATTAACAGAAACTGCAGCCAATAAAATATTTGGCTATGCTGGTCCGGATGACATCAGTCCCGTAGGCAATACCCTGGAATTGGGCATTGATAAATGGCTCTGTACTATCACCGGTATTGTTGAGGATCCTCCTCCGAATTCCCATTTCCACTTTAGCATGATCCTTTCCATGGGATCATGGAATTACAGCCGGAATCCTCTTTGGGTAAGCAATTCTTTACTTACCTATCTTAAACTCAATGAAGATGCGGATTGGCAGCATGTGGAAACCAAGCTACTGGAAATGGTGAAAAAATACATTGGTCCGCAGGCAGAGCAATTCCTGGGTATATCATTTGATGAATTTTTAGAACAGGGAGGGGCATATGGTTTCTATCTTCAATCCCTGTTGGATATTCATTTTTCACCGGATGTTGACCTTCACCTGGAACCGGGCGGTAACATGAACACCATCTATCTGCTGATTGCCATTGTCCTGTTTACCATAGTCATTGCCTGTATTAATTTTATGAACCTGTCAACTGCAAGGTTTACCGGAAGAGCAAAAGAAGTTGGCGTGAGAAAATCTCTCGGAGGTTCCATCAGCACCATGCGGATCCAATTTTTAATTGAGTCTCTATTCTACACACTGGTATCGTTATTACTTGCACAGGGTGTGTTAACCTTAATTCTTCCACAATTCAATGTTCTGTCTGGCAAACTTTTAGCGATCAAGGCACTCTATAATTTCAATTATTTGACAGGCATTCTTTTACTGGTATTAATTGTCGGTCTGTTGGCTGGTAGCTATCCTGCATTTTATCTTACCTCTTTCAAACCTGTTGAAGTGTTGAGGGGTAAGATTAAAGCCGGCATGAAAAGTAGTGGTATAAGACGCATTCTTGTCATTTTTCAGTTTACGCTGTCTATAGGACTCATAATTTGTACGCTACTGATTTATAAACAGCTTCAATACCTGCAAAACAAAGATTTAGGTTTTGATAAAAACAATGTATTGGTAATACGAAATGTTGAATCATTGGGTACGGGTAAAATTGCTTTCAAAGAAGAATTATTGAAATTACCGGAGGTTATCAGTGCCAGTATTTGTAACCTGGTACCTCCGGATGTTAATTATTCTGATCTTTTCCGGCCAAGGGGAGAAGATACCCAGGAACGGGGTTGTAATTATTGCATTGTAGATGAGGATCTTATAGAAATCCTGAAATTATCAATGGTAGATGGAAGGTTTTTCTCAAAAGAATTTCCTTCTGATTCAAGTGCAGTTGTAATCAATGAAGCTGCAGCCCGTTTGTTTGGTTGGGAAAATCCGGTGGGTCAGAAACTTCAGACATTCTGGAAAGAAAATGACCAGGATGTCCGGGAAGTGATCGGTGTGGTTAAAGATTATAATTATCAATCTCTGGAGGAAGAAATTACCTCCCTTATTATTTTCCTGGGATCGCAGGGGAACAACCTTCTTGTCAGACTTACACCCGGTGATGTCAGCAGAAAAATAAATTTGATTCAATCGAAATGGAAATCTTTCGCTCACGGAGGTTCTTTTGATTACTCGTTCGTAGCCGATAATTTTAATGCTAAATTCAGGAAAGAACAGCAACTTGGTAAAATTTTTCTTCTGTTTACCTGTCTGGCAATCATTATTGCCTCCCTGGGATTACTGGGACTTGCAACCTTCACAGCGGAACAACGATCCAAAGAAATAGGGATCCGTAAAGCAATGGGAGCATCTTCAGATAGCATTGTGAGATTAATGTCCCTGGAATACCTGAAGCTGATTTTATTTTCATTTGTTATTGCTATTCCACTTTCATATGGAATAATAAACTGGTGGCTGAAGAATTTTGCTTATAAGACAAACCTTGGCGCTTTCAGTTTCCTTATCGGTGGGATAATAGCCCTTGTAATTGCAATTTTGTCCGTAAGTTATCAATCCATTAAAGCAGCTGCCCGAAATCCTGTTGATTCTCTGCGGTATGAGTAAAAGGTATACCCGGAGTCATCGTATCACTATTGGGCTAACAAAAACTCGTCGCCCGAGCTGTAGTCGGGCGACGAGGAAAACGTTAAAAGACACCGTCAGGTCTGAAAGACCCTGACGGGTCAGTTAACCGGTTGGAAAGGATTAAGATGAGTCCCGTTAGGTGCCATAGGCATACCAAGGGTAGACTTACAGAAAATAGCCGGCCACTTCAGTGGCTGGAACAAGCAGAAAATAGATAGAACGTCCCGGAGGAGCTATAGGCATACCTTTGGTAGACTGAAAGGTAAACGTCCGTATCGGTCAGACCGGCTCCCTGCAATCCGATTCACGATCCAGCCCTGTGAAATACAGCTACGCAGTAAAGACATCGTCTTTATTTTACATGGCAAGCGGTCAGATCGGGTTTCATGCTACCGTCTGACCCATTTCGGGTCTCCGCCCGGATGACGCAGTCGGACGGGTGACGGATCGGATTTACGTCCATTTGTCGATTAACCTTCTTTTTATTTTTCCCCTGTTTTTTCGTAACTTATATGAAATTTACCTTTTTTACACTGACTACCGTGAAAAGGATTATCAATATTTTTATTTTACTGCTGTCCATTGTTTTGTTAAACAATTGCAGTAAAGGGGATAATTCCTACAAAGAGGATGTTCCTGAATTCTTTTATGAATATTCAGATCAGGTTGTTAAACATGTAATCCATCTTACCGGTTCATGGATAACGGAATACTTAACATACATCAACGATGATTTCACTCAGAGTACCGTTTTCCACGATAATGATACCATCTTTGAAAGCATCACAAAAAACCCGCTGAATGAAATAACCTACAAAAGAACTTTTTACAAAGGGAAGGATGGCTATGCAACCTATTGCATTGATACCGGTTTTTTCTCCAGCTCGTACTATTTAGCCAGGTTGGATTACGAATATGAAAATGACTTTTTAACCTCCATAGAAATTGACTGGCAACGCACAGGCACCAATCCTGATTCAGGATCTATTCTTATAACCCGTACAATTACAGATGAGAATATCAGCAGTTCAAAAATATCAGAGGCTGGCTGGCTGGCGGGATGTACAGATTATTACAGTTACAACCAAACGCTTAACAAGGTAGATATCAGGAATTTTTCAAACGGGATAACCGGGAAATGGAGTAAAAACCTGGTCAGCCGGATCACCTGGAGAGCGGGTTGTCCTACCGGCCCTTCCATGACCGAGGCTTACAGTAAATACGAATATGAACTGGACCAGAACGGGCATGTCAAAAAAATGACCGAAACCTACACTCCCAGTTATCATACGTCATTATCTGAAGGAGTTTCAAGAACCGTTTATACCACACTGTATGAATACATGATCCTGGAATAGTTAAATAAACTTTATTTCTCACTATTGCCTTACCCTGATCATCCCGGTTACTGTCCTCATTTTGATTGCAGGATTTTTTTACCTGGCTTTTTACCGGGAAACAGTTCAGGTATGAGAACGGGAATGTCCCCATTAGAAACAGGATAGATTTTAGCATTTTCATTTTTTCTATTTTTAATTGTAATTGTCTGACGATAAGCAAGAGTGTACAGTTCATTCATACCTCAGGCTGACCACCGGGTTCTGCTGTGCCGATTTGGCCGATTGATACAAAATGGTAATCCATGAAATGATCAGCGCTATCAGGGAAGCAAGAATAAATTCAGCAAAACCAATATCAATGTGATAGGCAAATTTTCGAAGCCACCGTTCCATGAGGAAATAGGCAGCAGGCCAGGCAACGATGTTGGCAAGAAGAACAGGCAGCGAAAAATCCCTGACCAGCAGCAGAATAATGTCTGTGAAATTTGCCCCATTCGCTTTCCGGATACCGATCTCTTTGGCTTTCCTTTCTGCAACAAAGATAGACAGGCCCAGTAATCCAAGACAGGCAATGATGATGGATAAAACAGAGAAGATTGCAAAAAGCTTGCCGGTCACATATTCTTCCTTATGGAGATCCAGGAAATCCTGGTCCAGGAAATAATATTCCAGCGGTTCGTCCGGGACAAATGACCTCCATGTGGCATTAATAAAAGAAATGGTTTCAGGCAGTTCTTCGCCATCGGTTTTGATCGCTGTATAGGCGATATACCTTGTTTTTCTATCGACCATTAATAAGGATCCGACTGTTTGGTACAACGACTGGAAGGAAAAATTTTTGGCCACTCCAATAATAGTGTAAGGATCGGAATCGCTGGCCCCCGATGAACGGAACTGTCCGCCTACAGGGTTTTCAAATCCCAATTCTTTTGCAAGCGTTTCATTGATGACAGCAGACAATGAATCCCCCGGATAATCCCTTGAGAAAAACCTTCCCTCAACCATTTCGATCTGGAGAGTATTCGCAAAATCATAGTCGACACCCACAACCCTGGGATTTAGCATCTGCGTTGTTTCTCCGGGAATGGAAAGAGAGAATCCGTTGAATTTTTTCCCGGGAGCGTTCTCCATGAAAGAAACGCTTTTAATCCTGTGATTTGTAAGTAATGTATTTCTAAACGCATCCAGGTTGTCATAGAGTTTCCATGACCGCTGAATAACAACCACGTTTTCTTTCTTGTATCCAAGGTCCTTCTTCTGTATGTACACAAGCTGGCTGCGAATGATCAGCGTACTGATGATGATGATGATGGAAATGATAAACTGAAAAATAACCAGCCCGTTTCTGAAGTATTTTTTTCTTCCTGTTGATAATTGCTCTCCTTTGATCACCTGAAGACTATTAATATAGGAAAGGTAGATCGCAGAATAGATGCCGGACAGGATCCCCAGAAGAATGGCTGTCAGGATCAGTGTGACAATTATCCAGGGATTGTCGGAATATCTGATCTGGATCTCTTTCATTGCCAGGTTGTTAAAATAAGGAAGGATGGTTTCGATGATGATCATGGCAATGATCAGCGAAAGCAGGCTATACAGTATGGCTTCAAGCAGGAACTGGAAGACCAGTTTTTTGCGGGATGAACCCACAACTTTCCGGATACCGACTTCTTTCGCCCGTACACCCGCCCTGGCAGTTGAAAGATTTGTGAAATTGATTGCCGCAAGGATCAGTATAAACAGGGCAACAAAGGAAAAAAGATAGACATTCATTTTACTGGAATTGATTTCGATTTCAAAATCAGTATGGGAGGTGAGGTGGATATCCTTAATCGGTTGAAGACGCATTTGATAAGAGTTGCCTGCAGCCATGGCCTCATCAACAGTAACTCCGAAAGCTTCAATCAATTCAGGCTCCAGGTATTCTTTGATTACGGGCATACTTTTTTCCAGGAAAACAGATTCAGGAGTGCCATCAGCCATGACCAGATAAGTGCAAATAATATCCATGTTGATCCAGGTGGTTGCCCTGGATATCCAGTGAGATGAAAAGGAGATCAGTATATCGTAATGAAAATGTGAATTGGAAGGGCAATCTGCCGTTATTCCCGTTATCTTGTATTCGTTATTACTGATCCTGATTGTTTTGTCCATGGGATCCTCTTTCCCGAAATATTTTTCTGCACAGCTTTGAGTAAGCACAACGGAACCTGGAGCATCCAGGGCCTTTTCAGGATCACCGGCAATAAATTGAAACGTGAATACCTCGAAAAAGAGGCTGTCCGCATAAAAGACCCGGGATTCGGAAAACATCCTGTCTTCATACCGTACGGTAACGTTCGCGTCCTCAGTGGCATTAAATAACCGCGTAGATTTCAACACCTCGGGTATCCGGTCTACTAAAATCTCACCCACCTTCACCCCGGTATGGACCACATTCAGTTCATTTCCCTGCATCATGGCTTCAACCTTGATGCGGTATATGTTTTCGTAATTATCATGAAACCGATCATAGCTCAATTCATCCCGCACATACAGAAATAACAGAATGCTGCATATCAAACCAATGGTCAGCCCGATAACATTGATGAAGGAAAATCCCCTGTGTTTCCAGAAATTCCGAATCGTGATTTTAATGAAACTGCAGATCATAAAGAGATAATAAGTGATTATTTAGCTAATAATTCTTCAATCAACTTTTCAAATTCTTTAACCGGACCAAGATCTTTGTCCGGATCATAACCATCATACCCTACATGTTCCAGCTGATAGGTGAAATTTTTGTCAATTATTATTGTTTTTGGTATCTCACGGACTTTAAGTTTCCTGGATTCCTTTTTTTCCATATAAGCAAAAGGCAATTTATAATTGTGTTTGGAAACAAAGCCTTTGGCCTCCTCAATGGATTGCCAGCCGGCATTTACAATATACATCACAACGTTCTCATTATTTTTGTATTTCGAGTAAAGCTTTTCCATATAGGGCATCAGTTTGATACAAGGTCCGCAATGTGTATCCCAAAAATCCAGCAAAATGATCTTTCCCTTTAAATCGTCAGATGTGATGATTTTCCCTTCAAGAGTTTGTAATTCAAAATCCGGTACTTTATTATCTGAAAAAAAGCTGGCTAACAATATCCATAACAGACAATAGATCATTCCTTTTGTTCTTTTAATCATAGTTTCTGCCTTTTCGAGAGAAGTAGCAATGGGAATGCCAAAATCATAAAGTGCTATAAACAAGACGAATAATTAATTACATTAATTCATAAGGTAAATATTTTTAACCATTTTGTAAAAAATATTTACCTTGCATAAAATTACAATGCATGATAAAGAAAAAGGTTCTGGCGGTGGATGATGATCCATCGGTACTGGATACCCTGAAGATTATCCTTTCCAGGGAAGGGATGGAGGTGGTTGGGATTCGGAATCCAAATGCTTTGTTCAGGACACTTGATTCCGAAGAGTTTGACCTGGTTTTGCTGGACATGAATTTTGAAGCAAAGGTGATGACGGGTAACGAGGGTTTTTTCTGGCTGGATGAGATCCTGAGGAAAGATCCGGATATGCAGGTAATCATGATCACAGCGTATGGTGATTATGAGCTGGTGGTCAGGGCGATGAAAGAAGGGGCTTTTGACTTTGTAGTTAAACCGTGGGAGAATGAAAAATTGATCTCAACCATTAATGCTGCCTGTATATTGCGCCAGACAAGAAAAGAACTGAATCATGCCTGCCGTAAGAACGATCAACTGATGAAAGAGACCCAACGGACTACCGGGGAACTGGTTGGCAATTCGCCAAAGATGCAGACACTGAAGAAAACAATCGAAAAGGTAGCTCCAACGGATGCCAATGTACTGGTTTTTGGGGAGAATGGAACGGGGAAGGAACTGGTTGCAAGAAAAATCCACAAGCTATCCGGCAGAAGTGACAAGGTCTTTATCAATGTGGATCTGGGATCGTTAAATGAGAACCTGTTCGAGAGCGAGCTGTTCGGCCATAAGAAAGGTGCCTTTACCGATGCATTCGAGGACAAATCCGGAAGATTTGAAATCGCTTCAGGGGGAACACTCTTTCTCGATGAAATAGGCAATATCCCACTCTCGTTGCAATCCAAGCTTCTTGGTGCATTACAAAACCACGAAGTTAGCCCTGTAGGAAGCAACGAAACCTATTCCTTCGATATCCGATTGATATCTGCCACCAACAAGGATCTCCTGCAAGAGATAGGCGTTGGGACCTTCCGGGAAGACCTTTTTTACAGGCTGAACACAATTATGATACAGGTCCCTCCGTTGCGGGAAAGGGGAGATGATATCCTTTACCTGGCGGAATACTTTCTTAACCTGTTCACCGGAAGGTACAATAAACCCCACCTGAAATACAAGCAAAGCCTGCCTGACAAGCTCCTGCAGTACAAATGGCCCGGGAATGTCAGGGAATTGATGCACGCTGTGGAGAAGGCGGTCATCCTTTCTTCCGGAGATGTGCTTACGGAGGACGATTTTATGCTCGAGAATCAAAGAAGACCGGTGGGTGACCACCATTGGCCATTGAAATTCAAGGATATCGAGAGACAGGCGATTATCCGGGCATTGAAGAATAACAATCAAAGCATTGTGAACGCTGCCAGGGAACTGGGACTGACCCGGCAAACCCTGTTCAATAAGTGTAAAAAATATGGTATTACCTATTGATGTAAAAGAGTGAATACACGATCCTTTGTTTTCCAGATTTTGATGCGACTGCTTCTTATCCTGGTTACTCTCCTGGCAGGCGTCTATTTTTATCTGCACATAGATAAATTGTTTTCGGTGGTGGGTGTGATCCTGCTTCTTGTCCTGCAGGTTCTTTTGCTTGTGCGGTATTGCAGAAGGATAGATCATGAATTGTCCAATTTTTTTGACTCGTTGTCCAGCGATGATTTTCAGTCTGCAAATCTCAACAGTAAATATATACAACGTCATAGCAACCTGGGGAAAAGTCTCGAAAAATATCGGAGGCACCTGGCAAAAATCAAGAAAGAGAGCCAGATCCGTGAAGTTTTGTTGATGCGATTCCTTGAAAATGTGGATACCGGGATCATCCTGTTCGACGATAAGGACCGAATCTACTGGTTAAATTCCACTGCCCTCCGTATCCTTGGGATAAACCGCTTTGATGCTATCCTGGATTTGTGGAAAACATACCCTGATCTGTCGGAGGTCTTCAGCAAGATCAAACCCGGAGAACGTAAGATATACCGGTTGAATACAGGCAGCGATATCCGTACCCTTACCCTCAGAAAAAGCGAATTCAAAACCGAAGATAAAAAGCTTACCCTTTTTGCATTTGATCACATCAGCAGCGAATACTCTGAAATTGAGCAGGAATCATGGGAAAAGCTGATCCGCGTGATTACCCATGAAATCATGAACACACTTACGCCCATTACAGCCCTTATTCAATCCATAAAAAAAGAGCTGAGAGGGCATGAAACCGACCGGAAATGGTTCATTGAATCAACCGATAGAAGCCTCAATCTGATTGAAGAGCGAAGCAGGGGATTGCTTGAATTTGTTAAGAAATACAGACAGGTAACCCTAACCCCCCGGATCAATCGTAGGCGGATAAATGTTGCCGAGTTATTGCACAATACCTGCCTGCTCCTTGAGAACAAAGAGGTAGCCATAACCATTGACACGAAGCCCATTGACCTTATACTATTCGTTGACAAGGAACTTTTTTCACAGGTCATTGTCAATGTGGTAAAAAACTCGGTGGAGGCGTTGGATGGCAAAGAAAATGGCGAGGTCCGGATCGATGCATACCTGGGAGATGATCAAAAGGTCAGAATCCGGATCTGTGATAATGGTCCCGGGATCGATCAGGAGCTGCTCGACAGAGTCTTTGTTCCCTTTTTCACCACAAAAAAGAGCGGGTCAGGGATTGGACTGGGCTATTCCAGGAAAATTGTCCGGTTGCATGGGGGGACCATGGAACTGCAAAGCACTCCCGGTAAGGGGACAGTTTGTACGATTACGCTATAAGCCCTGATTGTATGTCATTGGTAAATGTTTTGGACCAATACCCGTCGCCCGAACGCAATTCGAGCGACGAGAAGTATTGTCTTTCCCGGATGCTTTGAATTACATGCTAATGAACGTCTGGCAACTATTCGGTCCATGGAACGCTTTCCCTTTAAACAGCCATGTAGTTAGCCCGTTTTATACGGATCTTACAACCAGGGGCTCCCGCCCCTGGCTACCAGCATGTGACTCCGGAGTCTGCTGTATTACCTTACAAAAGCGCATCGGCATGCCCGGCTGGGAATGGTATGTTTTATAAACGATCGCGCATTCAGTTTTTAGTCCCATAGGGATGGTATGTCTTTAGAATACGTTTATTTATTAAAGAACCGGTCCAACTTCAGCCGCTAATCAGCCGGAAAACTGATCGTGGACCGGACAATCCGGCCGTTGATTAAACGAACAAAAAAAGTGATACGATGACTGAGCGAGGCCTCGAATTTCGACCCAGCCTGTGCCTATGGATCAGATCTTTTCGTCGCTCGACTTGCGTTCGGGCGACGAGTTTTTAAACCCCCGAAAGTCGTACCCCGGACTTTAGCCGGGGCACGATGATTGGAAAGTCATCGTATCACTACCTTATTCAAAATTCACGGATAAACTTAATCTACCTGACAATTAACAATTAACTGATTCTTGTAGATACATTTAGTGCCTGCTTACAGGAAAGCAAGCTCTCTATTTACATTACCTTCACTTCCTTCTCTTCAGATTGCCACAGTCCATGGTTTGTACAGAGAGCCATGGCGGTGAGGTTCATGTTGACGGGACCCGGGATGATGTAGAAATCCACCTCCACGTTGGACGGGTTTAAAAACGCGTGGCATGGCAGGGAATTTGGTTAGCGGTTAAAAATCAGATTTACACTGTAGATAATGCTTCCGGGCTGTAAAAGTAGTACAATTATTTTGAGAAACCGAATACATACTGTACATTTGCATTCCTGTATACTGCGGGGTGGAGCAGTGGCAGCTCGTTGGGCTCATAACCCAAAGGTCGCAGGTTCAAGTCCTGCCCCCGCTACTAAGAAAAGCTCACCGATGAAATCGGCTGGGCTTTTTTCATGGCACCGCCTAAAGCTTGCTTGAAAGGTTGTGCCATGAGAAAAGACCGGAACCTTGCTTTGCAAGGTGAGCTTTTCTTAGTAAGTATCCCTTACCAGGTCCGCGAAGAGCGTAGCGATGAGCAATCCTGCGAAGCGGCAGGCTTTTCAGAGTAAGTCCCTCTACCCCATTCAGGATCACAGGTTGCGAAGCAAACTGTAATCCTGCCCCCGCTACTAAATATGTATAAAAAGCCCTGAATTATCGGGGCTTTTGTTTTTTCGGGTAACAAAATAGTAACAAAAAAAGTTTTTTTTCATGCGAGAAATGATTGGTAGTGCGTTTTAAAGTCTATTTTTAGCCCTTTTTGTACACTACGTACCTAATTTAACAGATTTCAATATGTTACAATTAATTCTAAATTGCTGGTTCTTTGTACTTTAAGTGTCTTTTTAAAGTAAAATTCAATTATACCTCAAGAATCCTTTTTTACCTCTAAGTAGTTGATCTATAATATTATAACAAAACAAGCCAATACTATTTCTAAATCTCGAATTTGAACAATAATCATTTTGCTTAACTGTGAGGTTAACCAGCAATCTTCTTTGAGGTTTAAATCCTAAGAAACATTTATCAACAGGATTATTTGTACAACCCTTCCCCATTTAATGAAGGTTTTACCTTTCTCGGGTATATTACTCTAAATAATTTGAAAACATTACTCTAACATGGAATGGTTTGATGATTTGCAAGGAAATTTAATTTTCTTTTCCCCTCAGATCCGGATCAAGGATTATATAGTTTAATTCCCTTGGATAAATCATTAGGTTGAAGTAATTTTATTACTGTAAACCAAACAACTATTGTATCCATAAGTTTTATGATAACAATGTTATTATCCAATAGCAGAAAACAAATTTGTGTAAAGTAAAATGATAACATATTAACCCCTAAAAGTCAATTCCTCATGAGAAGTCTAAGACACTTTAATAGAAAAACATTTTTCACTTTTGGAATCTCAATCAAAATATTTCTTCTATTTATTCTTGTTTTTTCTAATTTAACTTTATCAGCACAGAGAAAAGGTGATAAAAAATATGTTCCTATTCCATATACCGTAGAAGGTCAGGATCAACCGGCAGGTTATGTTGAAAAAACATACTTTTGGGGCTCTTCATTTGACTATGCTGTATATGAGTTCAGCAATATTCTTTGGGGGCACTTAACTAATAAAAGAGAACAGCAAAGATTAGCTCAAGCAAGACAACAATCTTTAGCAAAACTTCAGATTATAAAATCTCAGTATTCAAGTTACGAAAGTTACCCTGAAACAATAACTGACGGTTGGCATAGTGCTATCGCAACGGATAATATTAACTTTTGCAAAAATGTTAAGGTTTTGATAAATGATAATAGGATTGTTCGTTTCATTGTAGATAATTATATCCCATTAAATTTTATGACAATGGGAGAAATCAAGGACGCAAAAAATGTTGTTACCCTAAAAAACTTTAATGAAGAACAGCTTAATATTGTTGAAGTATTTTTCTTATATGATATTGAAGAGCCAACAGTAGTTCCTGAACCCATTAAACCAGGATACGTTTGCTTCTGGTCAGATATTAAATACCAGAATGAAATCCTTTTAGACCTTGACAATCAAAGAATGGAAAGATTAACAGTACGTTTTAACTCAGAACCTGATTGTTTTAGTAATGGAATGGTATGTAGAATTTTGAAACCAGGAACCTACTCCTATCTTGCTCGTGGGAAAGGTGCTATAAGTTGGGAAGATACCTTTGAAGTAAAAGAAAACCAGTGCTTGAAAATTAAATTAAGTAGATTATATACATATTAGTAACCATACCATTCCTGATTTAAGAAGACTTTTTGTATCAGATAGGATTAGATACCTTATAAGAAAGTTCGTCGCTCTGGGATGGAATGGTTCGCTAAAATTGGAAAAATTCCAATGATCTGGTAACCTTTTACCAGGAACATATCCTTAGAATCAATTGGATTACTTCTTTGGAAGTGTTAACCCGCATTATTCATGCAAAAACGCAGTGCATTGCATGAATAATGCGGGTTAAACAACGTGGATATATACCTTTTGAAGATTTCTACCGTAAAGTGTCAGTTGTTTAATGAACCGCCGTATACCTGCCTGCGCGTAGCCGCTCCGGCGAAGGCAGGCGAGAACCGTACACAATTGCGAGAGCAATTGCGGTGTGCCTGTCCCGTAACGAAGTGTATCGGGAAGAGGTGCACTGGCGGGGCTACAATCCCGTCAGCCGCCTACTCGATTAGCAACTGGGCGTTAAGACTCAAATTACTTTACAAAGTATTCTATTGAATTTATGTATATTTGCAGAATAAGCTAAATATGGTACAACAGAATAAGCTAAATATGGTACGAAAGTAAGTGCGAATTGTTGTACAAACAAACAAAGGATTATATATGGCAACACCATCAGAAAAATTGGCCGTATCTCTTGAGATATTGCGTTCTCTCCAAGATGAGAATGGAAAGGCTGTAATTAAGGCAGGGGAACTTTCGCGGACCCATAAAGATAGGTTATTAGCAAATGGTTTCATTCAAGAAGTAATAAAAGGATGGTTCATTACCTCAAGACCTGAAAGTCCGAAGGGAGATACTACCTCTTGGTATACTTCTTTTTGGGATTTTGTTTGCGTATATCTTAATTCAAGATTTGAAGACAACTGGTGTTTATCACCTGACCAGTCTCTACAGCTTCAAGTTGGAAACAAAACAGTCCCGAAACAACTTTTAGTTCGTTCTCCTAAAGCTAGAAATAAAGTAACAAGATTGCTTTTTAATACATCCATTTTTGATATACGGACCACATTACCAGTAAAAGGTGAAATATATTCAATGGATGGGTTAAATATCTATTACTTAGAAAGTGGTTTGATAGCTTGTGGTGCAGACTTTTTTACACGTCATTCAACAGATGCCCGGACCTGTCTGGCAATGGTTAAAGATGGATCCGGACTCTTAGCTAAACTTCTTGAAGGAGGTCATACTGTTGTTGCAGGACGTTTATCAGGTGCTTTTAGAAATATTGGGAAAGATACAATTGCAGATGAAATCATAAAGACGATGAAATCAGCTGGCTATGATGTACGTGAAACGGATCCATTTACAGATAAGCTACCTGTACTTTTAAATAGTCGAGAATCATCACCATATGTAAACCGCATTAAAATCATGTGGTCACAGATGCGTCAAACAGTGATCGACAATTTTCCTAAAACAATTGGATTGCCCAGTAACATCGACGATTACTTAAAACAGGTAGAGGATAGTTACTCTGAAGATGCATATCATTCTCTTTCAATAGAGGGATATCGTGTTACTCCAGAGCTGATTGAGCGAGTGAAAAGTGGAAATTGGAATCCGGATGAAAATAAAGAAGATATTGATCAAAAAAATGCCATGGCTGCTCGTGGCTATTATTTAGCATTTCAGGAGGTTAGAAAAAGTATCAAGTCTATTCTTAATGGAGAAAATTCAGGTCTGGTTGTAGGTAAGGATCATGGTACCTGGTACCGTGAATTACTTGCTCCAAGTGTAACTGCTGGTATATTGAAAGCATCAGATCTTGCTGGGTACCGGAATGGACCTGTATTCATAAAGGGTTCTATGCATGCACCTCCAAACCATGAAGCAGTAAGAGATTCAATGCCTACTTTGTTTGATTTACTTAAGGAAGAAACCGAAGCAAGTGTAAGAGTTGTACTTGGCCACTTTATTTTAGTCTATATTCACCCCTATTTTGATGGGAATGGGAGGATAGCTAGGTTTTTGATGAATACAATGTTGGCATCAGGAGGATATCCTTGGACGGTCATCCCAGTTGAAAGTAGAGATGATTATATGTCTGCATTGGAAAAAGCTAGCATAAACAACGATATATCTGAATTTGCAAAGTTTATCAGTAATTTAGTCAAAGAAAAAATTAGTTGATATAAACATAAGTAAAATCAAGACTATTTCTCTGATCGCCTTGTTGCTAGCGGATAAACGCATTGCGTTTATAAAGCGGATTTTTTTGCTCTGGAAGACAGAAAAGGGAGAATACTATTCGAAAAAATAAAACCCGGCACGTCTGCCCGGTGAATGAAGAAACCACCGAAAAAAATAAAACCCGGAAATGATCCGGGCTCTCCCCTAAAATTAATCTAACTATTAGGTAATGACAATTGAAAAATTACAATAAGTATGCCAGGCTCATGATTTACGATAAAAAAAATCCCGGAGTAATTCCGGGATTTTCACAGGTCACGTTTACCCCGGGCTTGCCCTGTGAAATACTTCTTCGCGGCAAAAGCTTTGCTTTTATTTCACAGGGCGTACCCCGGGGTTATTCATATTTCGACCCTTTCAGGGTCTTACAATTCAGGAAGTTTAATCCTCCTTCGCGTTCGCTTCGGACTTCGCCCGACGTAGTCGGCTTCCGCCTACGTTGAAACTCCGGCGGACAAATCGTCCGACGAAGTCGGGGGACGAGAAGCGTGGTTTAACCTGCCAGCCGGCAGGCTGGTTCCCCGCAGCTCGCTGTGGAAATAAGAGTCCAGATCTTGCTCTGGGATTTAATACCAATTTATTGTTGCCAATGTATAATTCGATCTAATGCAGTATTTTACTATGAAATAAATCGTTAGCTGTCCCTATTTATATTGAATCATAACACCTGTGTATACAAATCTTCAAATGAATTTTGTTCAAATTGGCCCGGAATGGTAGAAATTTCGGTGAAACTGAACACCTTGTTCTGAAGTAAACTGAGCACCCCGTTACGGGCTAGTTTGAACAGCTGATTCCGGATTATAACCATTAAATTATCAATGCTTAATGATTGGTAAAATTTTAGAGATATTAATTGCTCGCTTTATATCGGAATAGGTTGTACACCTTGACCGGTAGGTGCGTTTAGTGGAAATGGGTTTGTAAAAGCTATACTAGAATTAGAATGAGTCTAAATAAGCACCAACCATCCCTATTTTACAAAAAATTTATTCGTTTTTGTTTGGAAAATATAAGTAAAGTGTTAAATTTACATTTATTAAATAAAATGTAAAAAATACACTTAATAGCTTATGTGTATTTTAGCATTCTACCATCAATGAAGTTCAGCTTGGTTATGAAGTAATAATGACATCAGTTTATTTGAAACGAAAAAAGAATTCGGATTAGGTCAGATTATAATTTAGGTTATTCATTCAGTATATTAGGCTGCCGACAACTAAGATGAACTTTTTATAATGAACAGTACTTTAATTGAATAAGTCGTAAAAGCCTTTGTTCTACTAGAAATCTGACGAAATAAAAGTTTACTTCCTAATATGTATCTAGTAGCATTTTTTCTAATATGAGAAACTAAATATTATAACTAGATCATACTATCTATGAAAGAATGCTAAAGTTACTTTGTTTTTTCCGGGTTCTCTTTTGAGGCTTCATTTAAACAAAATAAAAATATTTTAATCATTATAACCTTAAAAACTAAACCTTATGAAAAACAAGCCAGACCCAAACTTATATGGGTTGAAGACAATTTTCTTACTTTTTGTGTTTCTAATTGGAATAGGAATACAACATGTGTATGCACAAGACAGGCCTATTACCGGGACTGTGAAAAGTTCTGAGGACGGGCGGGCACTTCCGGGAGTAACTGTTTTGCAGAAAGGAACTAGCAAGGGGACTGTAACAGATCTTAATGGGAATTTTTCCATTACTGTACCTGAGGGGGCTACTTTAGTTTTTTCTTTTGTAGGTTTGTCGACTCAGGAAGTACCCATTGGCACATCAAATGTAATTGATGTAATTCTGGAGCCTGACTACGCGCGACTCGATGAAATAGTGGTGATAGGTTATGGTACTCAGAAAAAAGCGGACGTTACCAGTTCTATAACCACTGTAAAGTCTGATGATTTCGTAAAAGGTGCAGTAAAAGATGCAGCTCAATTAATTCAAGGAAAGGTTGCCGGTTTATCGGTTACTACTCCAAGTGGCAATCCGGTATCAGAAGCTCAGATTATGCTTCGTGGGATTACATCTATTTACACGGATGCCACTCCGTTAATATTAATTGATGGAGTGCCAGGAAATTTGAATACAGTAGCTCCTGAAAATATCGAATCGATTGATGTATTGAAAGATGGGTCAGCTGCTGCAATATACGGCACACGTGGTACTAACGGGGTAATATTAATCACCACCGAGAAGATGCAGGGTATAATGCCTGCAACCATTGAATATAGCGCATATACAAGTACTCAAACAATAGCAAAGAAAGCCGAGTTTTTAATGGCTGACGATTACAGGAGGCTAATTGCCCAGGGGGAGCCGCTGACAGATTATGGTGCAACCACCGACTGGTTTGATGAAATTACACGTACCCCCGTGAGCCATATGCATCATTTAGTTCTTAAGGGAGGAAATGGTAAAACAAATTATATCGGTTCGGTAAACTACAAGTATAGTCAAGGGATTTTCAAGAATTCTGACGTTAATAGGATAAATAGCCGTCTTGATGTAAATCATTCGATGTTTGACGGAATTCTTTCGGCCAATATCAATATCCTGGGTGGCTCGGAGAAGTATTGGGCTGGTGGAGACGGCTACAGTTTTAATACAACTATTTACCGTCAGGCTCTTATCCGAAATCCGACTGACGCGATAAAAGATGCAAATGGTGACTGGGTGGAACATCCCGGTGTTTTTCAATATGAAAACCCTGTAGCTTGGCTGAAAGAAACCGATGGTGAGAACAGAAACCAAAATTTTCGTTTATCTGGAAGTTTAACTTTGAACCCGATTTCCGGACTGAAGACGAAACTGCTTCTTTCAACTCATTACTGGAATCAAACCAGGGGTTATTCTGAGACAAAAAACCATATTTCCAATGTCAGGGACGGATTAAATGGTTATGCATCACGTGGATCCAGCTCTTCAATCGATAATCTTTTGGAATTAACTGCAGAATACAATAAAGCAATTGACAGACACAGGTTTACGTTACTTGGCGGTTACAGTTACCAGGATTATGTCGGAGAAAATTTTTGGATAAATAACAGGGACTTTCCTACCGATGCATTTTCATATAATAACATGGATCAGGGTAACGGACTGCTGGATGGTTTAGCAGGCATGGATAGTTACAAGAGTTCATCGAAGCTGATTGGTTTTTTTGGCCGTGTAAACTATAGTTATGCTGACAGGTACCTACTAATGGCCAGTGTGCGGCGTGAAGGATCCTCCAAATTCGGGGAAAACAACCAATGGGGTACTTTCCCCGCTGTATCTGTGGGTTGGAGAATTAGCAATGAACCCTTTTTGCAATCCCTGGCTTTCGTTGATGAACTCAAGCTAAGAGCCGGATACGGGGTCACAGGAACAGAACCAAACGATCCGTACATGTCCTTAACACGTCTAACCTACGGAAACCGGATACTTGTTGATGGTGAATGGATAAGGGAGATTAGACCTTCAAGTAACCCAAACCCTGATCTTCGCTGGGAAAGAAAAGCAGAAACCAATATTGGTCTTGACTTTGCTTTGTTTGAAAGCCGGGTGAGCGGTACGATCGATGTGTACAAAAGGAATACAAAGGATATGCTCTGGAATTACCAGGTTCCAACCCCGCCCTACTTGTATAATTCCATAATAGCGAATGTTGGGGAAATTGAAAACAAAGGCGTGGAAGTTTTACTACAGCTTGTACCTGTAAGAACTCCAAACTTCGACTGGATATCGAGTTTTAACTATTCAACAAACTCAAACAAACTGGTATCATTGACAAACGACAAATTCCAAACAACCAACGATTTCTTTGATACAGGTTATACGGGTGACCCGATACAGCAATCAACCCATCGCGTAAAGATTGGTGGTCCCATTGGCGATTTCTATGGATATAAGTCGATCGACATCGATGATAGTGGTATCTGGATCATTGAGGATGTGGATGGAAATCCGGTCACTAGCAACCTGAAAACAACCGATGATAAAAAGATACTAGGTAATGGCTTACCAAAACATTATGCAAGTTGGAATAATACATTCAGGTATAAAAATTTTGACCTTAACATAACCATGCGCGGTGCATTTGGATTTCAGATCCTCAATTTTCAACGTATGTTCTATGAAAATCCAACCATCAATATACGCTACAATGTGTTAGAATCTGCATACGATAATGTATATGGAAAGAACAAATTAGAGGACACCCAGGAATATGTAAGTTATTACATTGAAGATGGCGACTATTGGAAAATAGATAACATTATACTGGGTTATACATTTAATGTTGATAATGTGAATTTCATCGATAAGGCAAGGGTGTATGTGTCAGGTTTGAACATGTTCACTATTACAGGATACAAAGGTGTTGACCCGGAGGTAAACCGGATGGGATTGTCTCCTGGTAACGACGAGAGGGATAAATATCCAACTACCCGGACGTATTCATTTGGGATTAATCTAACTTTTTAACTATACAAAATCGTTAATCATGAAAAACAGATATATTAAATATTTTATTGTTACGGTATTTGGATTGGCAATAACATTTAATGCATGTACCGATCTCGAAGAAACCGTTTACTCCGAACTGATTGCTGAACAATTCAATCCTTCGGAAGAAGATGTTATGGCGGTTATTGGGCCGGTATACTCCAACCTTCGGGACTTCATGTGGGGATGGCATGGTTTCTTTTGCTGCCAGGAAGAATGTTCTGATATTATTGTTACGCCTGTTCGCCCGAATGGGTGGGATGACGGTGGAGTTTACCGCAGAATGCACAAGCATATTTGGACCGCTCTGCAGAGTCACACAAATGGTTTATGGGCCCGGGCCTATAGTGGGATTACAAATGCAAACCGTGCAATTTACCAGATTGAATCGGGTAATCTCCCCATTTCCCAAGGGAAAGAAAACTACCTTGCTGAACTGAAAGTGGCAAGAGCCTTCTACTATTATATACTTTGTGATAATTTTGGAAATGTACCTATTGTCACCCGTTTTGATGTTGAGGAAGGTTTTCTGCCTGAACAAAGTACACGACAGCAGGTATATGATTTCATCGTAGGCGAAATTACCGGAAATCTATCCCTGCTTAGTAATGATGTCGACCAAAGTACTTATGCACGTTTTAATCTGTGGGCAGCTAAAACGCTGCTTGCCAAGATTTATCTGAATGCAGAGGTTTATACAGGGAAGGCTGAATGGGATAATTGTATTACACAATGTAATGACATTATAAATAGCGGAGCTTATAATTTGGAACCGGTTTTTAGTGATATTTTTAAAACTGAGAATGAAAACTCTACCGAGATCATCTTCGCCATACCGTACGATGAAATTTATACGGCTGGCTGGCCTGTATTCTACATTCACCTGAAGACTCTGCATCCAGCCAGCCAGGCAACGTATAACCTAGAAGTATCACCCTGGGGAGGGAACTGTGCCATCCCTCAGTTTATTGATACTTATGATGATGACGATAGCCGATTGGAAAGCACCTGGATCATGGGATTACAGTTTGCATCCAATGGGGATACGCTCAGATGCAATCTCTCTCCCGAAATGATGGGGAAACCATTGGAGTATGTAAATATACTCCAGAGCGTGGATTTAAGTGGAGAACACGAAGGCTACCGGATTGGTAAATATGAATTTAAAATGGGGGCTTTATCCGGCTTGTCAAACGATGTTCCCTTTTTCCGGTACGCAGATGTCCTTATGATGAAAGCCGAGTGCCTTCTTCGAAAAGGAGATGCTGATGCTGCGGCTGCACTTGTAACACAGGTAAGGGGAAGGGCTTTTATTGATAATCCTGGAAAATCTACGGTAACCGGGGCTGAGCTTCAGGCAGGGAGCAGTTATAATTATGGATTTTATGAAAGCGGTGTGGTAACTGAACCCGAGGGAGGAGGTGATATTCAGTACGGAAGATTTCTGGATGAACTGGGCTGGGAATTTGCAGCTGAAGCTCGTCGCAGGCAGGATTTAATTCGTTTCGGGGTATTTACCACGAAAATGTGGCTGTCGCACAGGCCAAATGGCGATTATAGAACAATATTTGCTATTCCCGAAGCTCAGATTAATACTAATCCAAATCTTACACAAAACCCGGGGTATTAAACATAATAAATACTAATCAGGATTTCGCATGAATGCTTTTTTTGGAAATAGTATCTGCGAGCTGACAACCAATACCCTATTCAGAATTAGTTAGGTTAATAAGGGTTGATAGTTAGTTTAGGTGGTAGCTTAGGGCCGGATCAACAAGTTGATCCGGTCTTTTTGTGCGTCGTCAAATGAATCCGAACATTTTCGGGCAGTTAACGGTCAAGGCTAAATGCAGGGTGGTAGCTTAATCCATTCAGTTGTTGATTTTCTATAGGTAAGTTACAAAGAAATTTGCAATTTCTCCTTCCACAGCTACCTGGACCGAATTTTTCGTGAAGCTTGCCCTGGTTTCCTTTAAATCCCCATAAAGGACGGCCTGGCCATGATTGATCATCAGGACCCGGTCGCAGAGTTCTTCTAATTGATTCATTTGATGTGTGCTCATCTCCTTGTTTTTTTCTTTTTGCTTTCGAGCATTCCGGTTTGGTTTTTAAAGCCTTCATTCATGGGATGGCCAAAAATTTCCACTTCACCTGAATCGGGTTTCATGAAATCCAAAATTATCTTTATGGTACTGCTTTTACCCGCACCATTAGGTCCTATAAGACCCAGGATCTCGCCCTGTTCGACCGAAAAAGATAGATCCTTTACCGCCACTTTGCCATTATAGGATTTATACAAGTTGTTTACTGCAACCACTGTCATATGGGATGTCCTCCCTGTTTAAGTGAATATTAGGTTCAAGGATTGGTATCGTATAAAAGTTAGTTGAAATTTTAAAAAGAGAGGTTCCTTAAGATT
>CAYMFM010000017.1:5742-59604 GCA_964389685.1 uncultured Rikenellaceae bacterium | reverse complement strand
TATCCCCCGAATCCACCCACTGTCCATTCAATATTGTGTCCTTTCTTCATCAATTCACGAATGACATCAGGATCGATACCGGACTCAAGGTAAACCGTTCCTCCGTTGGTCATCTTCTCACCGGTTGGTTGTGATGATCCGCCATGCCGGATCCTGGGAGCATCCCCGGCTTCCTGCAGGTTCATCCCGAAATCGATCAGGTTGACAATGATCTGAGCATGGCCCTGGGGTTGCATGGATCCACCCATTACTCCAAAGCTGATCCAGGGTTTGCCATCTTTGGTGACAAAGGCAGGAATAATGGTGTGGAATGGTCTTTTTCCTGGTTCATAACAGTTGAAATGCCCCTCCTCGAGTGTGAAGAGTTCACCCCGGTCCTGCAGCATAAATCCCAGTTTATCCGGGACCATTCCCGAGCCAAGGCCACGGTAATTACTCTGTATCAGCGAAACCATGTTTCCATCCTTGTCGGCTACAGTCATATAGATCGTATTACCCTGTTCCAGTTCACCGGCGTCATACCGGCGCGCAGCCCGATTCGGGTTAATAAGCTTCCTCCTTTCGGCAGCGTATTCCCTGGATATTAACTGTTCGATGGGGATATCGTTGAAGGCGGGATCGGCATAATATTTTGCCCTGTCTTCAAAAGCAAGCTTTTTTGATTCTACAAAATGATGGATGTAATCGGTACTGCCAAATCCCATGGATGCAATGTCAAAGCCTTCCAGGATGTTCAGGATCTGCAGCGCAGCAGTTCCCTGTCCGTTTGGTGGTAACTCCCATACATCGTAGCCGCGGTAGTTGACAGAGATGGGATCCACCCATTCCGAAGAGTGGTTAGCCAGGTCTTCGTATGAAAGGAATCCGCCGTTTTCCTTCATGAACTGATCAATGGTTCGTGCAATTTCTCCTTTATAATAAACATCCCTTCCGCCGGTGGCAATTTTTTCCAGGGTGTTTGCCAGGTATGGATTACGGAAGATTTCCCCTTTGGCGGGAGGAGCTCCTTCCGGCATATAGGTCTCGCTCACGTTGGGAAAACGGGAGAGGGAGCGGGCACTCCTCCAGTAATATGCAATTAGCTCAGTCACCGGGAATCCTTCCCTGGCATACCGGATGGCTGGTGAAAGAATTGTTTCCATTGGAAGGGTGCCGAATCTCTTATGCATCTCAAACCATCCATCCACACAGCCGGGGACCGAGACCGGCAGAGGCCCGTGTGACGGGATCCGTTCAAAGCCGGTTTTCTTGAAATAATCGAGGGTGAGTGATTTTGGTGAACGTCCACTGGCATTCAATCCATATAGCTGTCCTGTTTTGCTGTCCCAGATAATGGCAAAGAGATCTCCTCCAATCCCGCTACCTGTTGGTTCCATTAAACCGATGACTGCATTTGCTGCAATCGCTGCATCGATCGCATTTCCACCCTGCTTGAGAATGTCCAGGGCAACCTGGGTAGCCAGGGGCTGACTTGTGCAGGCCATCCCGTGCTGTGCAATAACTTCAGACCGCGTTGCAAAAGGCTTACCGGTTAACCGGTCCTGACCGTGTATTGTGGTGAACAATAGAGCCAGGATGATAGATAGTAACATGTATCTTTTCATGGTTCTCAATATTAATTGTATTACGTGCTAAATGATAATCCTATTTCAGAAAAAGATTGATTGTTGCGAAACTCATGGCTTTGATACCGGTTCTGATTGAATTTTTATAATCCGGAGCAAAGTGCGGGGAATGCAGTGGAGGCATAGAAATGTCCTTTTCCATGGATTCGGCGTAAACCTCTGGATTCACCGCTCCAACCCAGAACATGAAGATTGGGATTTGTTCATCGGTTTGTCCGTATTTGCCGAAATCCTCACCAGCCATGGTGGGCTCAACCCTTACTACATTCTTTTCTCCCAGGATCCTGCTGAACGAAGAGGTGGCATGATGGATTAATGCAGGATTGTTCTGAACCGGGGGTGTATACGAATCAGCAATCGTTATTTCAGGGAATTTGTTTTCGGGTAAACCGGCGGATATTGCCACTCCCCGGGTTATCCTGTGTATTGCTTCAATGATTTGATGATAGACATCGTCAGTATAAAACCTGATGGTTAGCTGAAGGTCAACCCGGTCCGGGATAATGTTGTGCTGGGTGCCACCGTGAATGGACCCAACCGTTACCACAGCCGGTTTAAGAGGGGAGATCTCCCTGCTGACAATGGTTTGAAGATCCACCACTGTTCGTGAAGCCAGAACAACCGGATCGATTGTTTCGTGAGGGTATGCACCGTGTCCCCCTTCACCAAAAATCGCGATGTCCACTGAACTTACACCGGCAAATGCCGCTTCGGGACAATATCCCACCATAGTGGACGGAAGTCCCGGATTGACATGAAATGCCAGTGCATAATCCGGAACCGGGAATTTCCTGAACAACCCTTCCTCGATCATGGCATTGGCCCCACCACTCTTCTCTTCAGCCTGCTGGGCTATCATGATCAGTGTACCTTTCCAGTGATCCTTAAGCGCAACCAGTGTGTTTGCAGTTCCCACCCAAACCGTCATGTGGACATCATGTCCGCAGGCGTGCATTACCGGAACTTCCTCCCCGTCTTCATTTTTCATCGTTACCACGCTGGCATAGGGCAAACCCGTTTTTTCTTCGATTGGAAGGGCATCCATATCCGTACGTACCATAATAACGGGGCCATCACCATTTTCAAAAACACCAACGATCCCGGTCCCTCCAAAATTCCGGGTTATTTGGAAGTTAAGCTTCCCTAACTCTTCAGCCATCCGGTCCGAAGTGGTAAACTCCTGAAAAGAGAGCTCCGGATGTTGATGCAGATGCTTGTATAAAGATTGATAATGATCCATATTCGAATTAATCTCCTTTGAAATGGTCTCAACTAAAACCTTATCCTGTGCATGCATTGTTAACCCGGAAATAATGGTCAGTAAAATGAAAATTCTGGATCTATGAGTATGCATATGAGTTGTATTAGATGTATTCAAATATAGACATTGATTTTTAATTTCACCCTTGGAAAACAGATCATTGTCGATTTTTTACTTTGTATGAAAATGAACCATTTAGTGGATGATTATGGAACACATGGAGCTGTTATTCATGATAAGTGATTGTATAATTGACTTATAATCAGCATTATGCATTTAATGGTATGAGGTTTGGAGGCATTCGTTCGTGTACAATATCTTGAAAAAAAAATAACCAAATTGAAATCAACATGTTTAAGAACTATCTGCTGGTTGCCTTGCGTAATATTTACAGGAATAAGCTTCACACCTTTATAAATTTAACAGGATTCTCACTCGGTTTGGCTGTGGTTATTCTGATTGGCCGGTTTGTATACCAAGAACTTAGCAATGACAAATTTCACCGGAATATAAACCAGGTCTATTTTGTTAAAACACTGGGTTGGTTTACACCCTATGCTCTTGCACCCACAATGAAAGATATGCTCCCTGAGGTAGAAAGTACGCTAAGATTGGATTATTTCATGGCGAGGGATGCTGTTTTGAATTGCGGGAATGAGCCTGTTATTGTTGAGGATCTGTATTATGCAGATTCAACGTTTTTCGACTTTTTTGACTTCAATCTGATCTATGGCAATCCTGAGAAAGCCCTGGTTTCACCTAACTCTATAGTCCTCACTGAGAAAATGAAATATAAACTATTTGGAGAGGCAAATCCAATGGGTAATACCATTAGGCTCAATAATAAATATGACCTGACTGTTACAGGTGTTATCGCGGATGTTCCAACCAATTCATCCATCTTCTTCAATGGGTTAATGTCATTTAATACACTTTACCAGATGATGGAGCCTGAACGATTCGAAAGCTGGTATATGTACGTGACCAACACGATGATCATGGTTGGTGAACATACCGATATTGACCAGCTAAAATTAAAATTGGAACCATTTGCAGAAGAACATCAGTGGGATGAGTTTGATCTTTTATGTTTAAAAGACCTTCATTTTTTTGAAGAGGAAGTAGGAAAATACAGACAGGGGGATATTAAGAAATTACTAATCCTGATCACGATAGGCATCTTTATTTTTTTCATTGCGGTCATCAATTATGTAAATCTTTCTATAGCTACCTTCCTGACAAGATTAAGAGAAATGATGATTAGGAAAATAGTCGGTGGCTCCCGCAAGCAACTCATTTTTCAGATTCTGATAGAGCCGATTATTCTGAGTCTGATCGCCATGAATTTTGCCATCATCTTTGCCAACCTGTTTATACCGGAATACAATGAATTGATCAACTCAAATCTTGATTACCTGAATACAAAAAGCATTTTATTCTGGGTGTTCTTCCTGTCGGGATCAGTATGCCTGGGACTTCTCGTTGGCTTCTTCCCCGGTTTCTATTTGTCAGGGCATCATAATCCTGAAGTCCTGAGAGGACAAACCATCAGAACATCCGGAAAGGGATTATTTAGGAAACTATTGATGTTATTTCAATTCATTGTGTCGACTATCCTGATCATCTGTTCCATGATGATGCTGAAACAGTTTCAGTTTATCCGGACAAAAGACCTGGGATTTAATCCTGAGAACATCATGGTGATCCCTTTATCAGAAGAACTAAATGAAAAAAGGATCCTGTTCCTTGATGAGATAAAAAGTGATCCGAATGTCGCAGAATATGCATGGTCGAGCTATATTCCCTGCGATGCGAGAATGATGGTTGGAACGGACATATATTATGAGGGAGAAGAGAGAGAAGCCCTGTTTCATCTCGCGATGGTTGATGATAATTTTTTGGATCTGCTGGAATATGAAATAGTAAACGGCCGTCATTTTTTGCAAAATGTAGCAAGCGAGAAGATGAATATCATCATGAATGAGAGTGCGGTAAAGAAATTTGAATTGGAGAATCCATTCAATACCTCATTCCCACCTCATAATGGAGATGCCGAAGGAAATCTTGTGGGTGTTTTAAAAGACTTTCATTTGCGATCCTTACACAAAGAAATCAGTCCGATGGTTTTTCGTCTAGATCCGGACAACACAGACCGTCTGTTCCTGAAGCTTCATTCGGTGGAGAGAACCAGTTTGTCGAATACATCAAAACACATAATGGATATTTGGAACGACATGTCTCCAAATTTCCCTCCCGAAATGTTCCTGTTATCCAACAAAATTGATGATCTGTATAAAGAAGACAGAAAAACAGAGAGGGTCATTATTTATTTTACACTGGTGGCAATACTAATCTCCTGCCTTGGCTTGTTCGGTCTGGTATCATTTATGCTTCAGCAGAGAACAAAAGAGATGGGTATCCGAAAAGCCAGCGGAGCACTGGTCAGTGATCTGATCGGATTGATACTGAAAGATTATCTCAAATGGATCCTTCTCGCATTCATCATTGCCTGTCCCATAGCATACCATTTCATGAACCGGTGGCTGCAAAACTTTGCTTACAAAACCGGACTGAGCTGGTGGGTTTTTGCATTAGCCGGTATCCTGTTTTTATTCCTGACCCTTATCAGTACTTTCTATCATATTCTTCGGACAACCAGTACCAATACGGCGGAAAGTCTGAGGTACGAATAGATCAAGATAAAAGATAAAAGTAAAAAGATAAAAGTAAATGAGACTATGGTTTCAGGAACAGCCGTGTGAACTGTAACTACTTATTCGAATTCCTGCCCGACCGGCAGGCGGGCATCCCGCTGAATATCGGGATCTTTATGATACTTCAAAAAATGGTGACAGCTTCCTATTTTATATTAATTAATACATTGATATACAATATTTTATAGAATTTTTAAAAATTGTCAATTCATTCAAAAAATGGTATTATATATTTGAAAATCAATTAAATAAAATAATTTCTTTAGAAGTAATTAAATAGGAAGCTGTCACCATTTTTTTGGCTTTAGAATATAAATAAATTTCAGGAGCTGTCTCTGCATGTTTTTAGCATGTATTGATGGATATATCGGTTCAACTAGTTAAATAATCAATGGGAAATCGTTCCATGAAGCGCTATATCCCAGGCGATGAATAGTATTTCAATATGAACTACCCGTCCAAAACCAACCGCTTAAACAAAACACCATCCGTTATTCCTTCTGTATTGAATAAGAGCACCTTTGAATTGCGGTTCAGTCCAATTTTCTTTTTTCCATCCCTTAAGTCATCCACTGAAAGAAGTGCCATCAGTCCACCCAAACCCGCAGCCCCTGATTCCCCTGAAATTATTTGCGAATCGTTTCCTAAAGGATGGTATAATCTTTTCATCGCTTCAATGCATACCGTATCCGGTACCGACATAAATGCATCCGCACCCTGCTTCAGGATTTTCCAGGCAAGTTGTGATGGAAATCCGCAATTCAATCCGGCTAACAGGGTTTGACGTGTTTTGGAGGTCATGGTTTGCCGGTTCCGTTTGATCGATTCGAGGATGCAATCGGTTTCGAATGCTTCGACAACAAAGAGGACTGGCCGGGGAGCCCTGGATACCCGGTTGAAATACCAGGCAGCACTGGCTGCCCAGCTTCCCACTCCAGCCTGGATCAGGATGAAATCAACGGGATGTTTTCTGAGCCATGATTCCATCTCCCGGAAGGATGTTTGGTAGCCTTGCATAATGAGTGTGGGTATTTCTTCATATCCCGGCCAGGATGTATCCTGAATCAGGACAGCACCACGTTCATGTGACCACTCCTTAGCGCTTTCAACCGCAAGATCGTAATTTCCATCGACCACAATAACCTCGGCGTTTTCTTTTTGAATCGATTCAATTCGTTCAGGAACGGTATGGTCAGGTACAAAAACAGTACATTGCTGTTTCAGAATCCGACAGATCCATGCCAGGGCCTTCCCATGGTTTCCATCGGTTGATGCGCAAAACATATGATCTCCGGGATGGTTGTTCAGGTATTGCTGAACGGCAAACGATGCTCCCAGACCTTTGAATGCATTTAACCCAAAACGGGTTGATTCATCCTTTATCCAAAGTGCTCCAATACCTAATTTTTCAGCCAAAGCAGGCAGGGAAACCAATGGGGTGGGGTGGTACCCTTGTAATGATTTATGAAACCGAAAACCTTCATTTGAATTCAGGATCTTTTCAAGAGCAGGGTCCAGGTGGATTGTCCTCTTTTTATGAGGATTAATCAGAAAGCCATGGGTTTGAGAATTTACCATATTTTCATTTTGATCCCTACGAAGCTATAATAAATATAATGATTTTAAAGAGCAATTAAATCATCTCAAAAAAAATAGTGACAGCTTCCTATTTTATATTAATTAATACATTGATATACAATATTTTATATAATTTTTAAAAATTGTCAATTCATTCAAAAAATGGTATTATATATTTGAAAATCAATTAAATAATATAATTTCTTTAGAAGTAAATAAATAGGAAGCTGTCACCATTTTTTTTGCCATTTTTTTTTTGTGATTAGAGAATAAACCTTACAGATCCAGCAGGAGTTTTTCGGGATCTGAACCACTAAAAATCATTTTTTCCGGTGATTCCAGCAACTCCTTAACCTTGACCAGGAATCCCACGGAATCACGGCCGTCGATCAGCCGATGATCGTAGGAGAGCGCCAGGAACATGACCGGTCGGATCTCTACCTTTCCATCGACAGCAACCGGTCTTTCGATGATATTGTGCATACCGAGGATCGCTGCCTGTGGTGGGTTCAGAATGGGCGTAGAGAGCATAGAACCGAACAGTCCACCGTTGGAAATGGTGAAAGTGCCTCCTGCCATGTCATCCATCGAGATCCGGTTTTTTCTGGCTTTACCTGCCAGCTCGATGATCTTTTTTTCAATTTCGGCCATGCTCAATGCTTCTGTATTTCGGATTACCGGGACCAGCAATCCCTTATCAGCCTGCACAGCTATCCCAATATCGCAGTAATCGAAATAGACAATATTATCCTCATCGATCATGGAATTCACGCTGGGGTAGGTCTTCAGGGCAATAGTAACAGCCCGGGTAAAGAATGACATGAATCCCAGTTTAACACTATGTTTCTCCATGAATTGCTGCTGGTATTTTTTCCGGATTTGGATAACCTCGCTCATATCCACCTCGTTGAAGGTGGTTAGCATGGCTGTTTCATTTTTAACCGCAACCAGCCTTTGGCTCAATTTACGCCGTAAAGAAGACATTTTGACCGATTCGGATTCACGGGATATCTCCTTTGCCTGAGTTGAAACAACACCGGAATCATTCTGAGAGATAACTGCCTGAACCTCCTGTTTTGTGATCCGTTTCAGCCCCTGAATGATATCATCTACATTCAATCCATGTTCCTTCATCATCTGTTGTGCGATGGGTGTAACTTTCACATCGCTTTTTTCTGAAGTTTTCACCTCTTCTACCTCAGGTTTCTTTGCTGGTTTTTCTTCAGGTTTTGCCGTTTTTTCTTCAGATTCCTTCTTTTTTGCCTTGCCGGTCGGTTTCACACTTGTGTCAATTGTACAGGCCACGGCTCCCACAGCCAGGGTTTCTCCTGCCCGTGCTATGATTTTTATCCTGCCACTGTCTGTTGCCAGCAACGGCAGGGTGGCTTTTTCCGATTCAACTTCAGCAACCTCCTGATCTTTCTCAACAACGTCACCATCCTCAACCAGCCATGTGGCAATTTCCACCTCTGAGATCGATTCTCCGGGGCTGGGTATTTTAATTTCGATTATCATAGGGTATGATTTTTTCGTTCAATTGGTTAACCGGCTTAAATTATAAATTTCGGTTTTGATTCCAGGTATTCATGCACTTTCAATACCTTTTTCCTGGTACTTCCCTCCACACACTGCAGTCCGCAATATTTATTTTTCAGTTCGCAGGTGCATTTGCGGAACACTTTATTCACGATCTCTTCCTGTCCGATTACATGGAGCCCGTTGAGGCCGGTTGCAGGGCTGCCGCTTGCCAGCCGTGCAACGGGGATCAATTCAACATCCTTGATTAAATCCCGGATATACCGCCAGGCACCCATGTTTTCCGGTTCTTCCTGAACCCATAGGTGCAACAGGGCTTTCGGATATCTCTTCAGGATTTTGCTCAATTTTTCTTCAGGGAAGGGATGCAATTGCTCCAGCCTGATCAGGGCAATATCCCGTGCACCCAGTTTTTGTTTGATCTTAAGAAGATCATAATACACTTTTCCCGAACAGAGTACTAAACGGAGTACTTTTCCTGCATCAACATCCGGGTCATCCAATACTTCAGCAAAACTTCCTTTTTCAAGTTCTTCCAGGGAGGAGATGCATTGGGGATGACGGAGCAAACTTTTTGGTGTGAAGATGATCAGGGGGATCATGAATTTCCGGATCATCTGCCTCCTCAGCAGGTGGAAAAGATTGGCAGGGGTTGTCGGATTCACGATTTGCATGTTATTCCTTGCCGCCATTGACAGGAAGCGTTCAATACGGGCACTGCTGTGTTCGGGTCCCTGGCCCTCAAAGCCGTGTGGGAGCATCAGCACAATGCCATTCATAACACCCCATTTCTCTTCTGCGGAACAGATATACTGGTCGATGATAACTTGTGCGGCATTATGAAAATCGCCGAACTGAGCTTCCCAGATGGTCAATCCTTTGGGCAGAGCCAGTGCATAACCGTATTCAAATCCGAGCACTCCATATTCGGATAAGGGAGAGTTATAAATCTCAAACATTGCCTGTTTATCAGAAAGATGTTTCAGGGGGTAGTACTTCTCTCCCGTTTCTTCAACCATGTATGCCGCATGCCGGTGTGAGAATGTCCCGCGTTCCGAATCCTGACCACTGATCTTCACCGGGTGTCCCTCTTCGAGAAGTGTCCCGTAAGCAAGGAGCTCCCCCATAGCCCAATCGATCTTGTCGCTTTCGATCATTTTCAACCGTTCATTGGTCAGTTTGATCAGTTTCCTGAAGAATTTCTTATCCTCCGGCAGGTGATTGATCTTTTTCGCGATTTCCAACAGTTTTTCACGGGCTACTCCTGTCTTTTGGTATTTGACAATATCCTTCTTTTCCGGGTGTGTAAACGATCCCCAATCTTCATCCAGGAATTGTTTGATATGGACCTCGTTGGTTTTCTGGGAGATCTTCAGTTTCTCCTCCAGGAGCTCCTCGTATTCTTTTTCTGCTTTTCGAATTTCTTCTTCTGAAAGGATGTTTTGTTCAACCAGCTTTTTGCTGTAGATATCCCTGGGATTCGGGTGTTTTTCGATTATTTTATAAAGAAGCGGCTGGGTAAAGCGTGGTTCGTCTCCTTCGTTGTGACCGTATTTACGGTAGCATAAAATATCGATGAAAACGTCCATATGAAACTCCTGCCTGAATTCCATGGCTAACCGGATCACGTGCATGAGGGCTTCCACGTCGTCCCCGTTCACATGAAAGATAGGCGCCTTGGTGACCTTACCGATATCGGTACAATAGGTGCTTGACCGGGCATCCAGGTAATTCGTGGTAAATCCGACCTGGTTATTTATGACCAGATGGATGGTACCCCCCGTTTTATAGCCCGTAAGCTGGGACATCTGAATAACTTCATAGACCACGCCCTGGGATGCGATGGCTGCATCACCATGGATCAGTATGGGTGCAAGCTTGTTATAATCACCCTTGTATTTGTGATCTATTTTTGCCCGTGCGATGCCCTCAACAACAGGATCCACAGCTTCCAGGTGAGAGGGATTGGGAGCCATATTTAAACGGACCTTTTCCCCATTATCGGTTACGATATCATTACCATATCCAAGGTGGTATTTCACGTCACCCAGAGAGATGGTTTCATCGTAAAAGGTCCCGTTGAATTCATTGAAAATATCCTCATAGGGTTTCTGGAGAACGTTAGCCAAAACATTTAACCTTCCACGGTGCGACATACCAATGATAAACTCACGGATACCCAGTTCGGCTCCACGTTCAATCACTGCATCAAGAGCCGGAATAAGGGATTCTGCACCCTCCAGTGAGAATTGTTTTTGACCGATGAATTTCTTATGGATGAAATGTTCGAATCCTACAGCTTGTTTCAGAAGAAAATAGATGTGTTTTTTCTCCTCTTCGGTAAAAGCAGGCGTGTTGAGTCCTGGCTCCAGTTTATTCTGTATCCATTCGGTCACCAGTGGATTTCGGATGAATCCATATTCAACCCCGATGGACTTGCAGTAGGTTTGTTTCAGGCGTGAGATGATCTCTTTCAGTGTTACAGCACCTGCTCCAATCTGTTTCCCTGCCTGAAACGTAGTTTCCAGGTCACTTTCTGAAAGGTCAAAATTTTCCAGGTCAAGCGTTGGAGTATAGGTTCTTCTTGTCCGGACAGGGTTGGTTTCTGTAAAAAGATGTCCCCTCCTGCGGTATCCCTCGATCAGGTTGATCACCCGGAACTCTTTGTCCATCAACCCGGAGGAGTCTGTATCGTAATGAGCACGGGCAAAGTCAAATCCTTCGAAAAATTTACTCCAGCTCTCATCCACCGAGGAGGGATCAGACCGGTATTGCTCGTAGAGCTTTTCAATGGCTGCGATATCACTGCTCCCAAGATAGGTTTGTTTGTCCATTTCGTTCAGTCTGTTATTCACCAGGCATTTGCCGTCCAAAAGTATAAAACTTTTTAATACCGGGATATACTGTATAAGCAGTGGACCGGTTGTTCTCCTTAAATGGATCAATATTTTTGTTTCTAACCTGTTATTAATGTAATTTTATTACGGTAAACCAAATAGATATAATCTTTTAAAACAGAAGGGCAATTCCCTCATTTAATGTTTATGCCTGGCTCCAACAAGGAATGCCTCCTAACAGACTTCAAATAAGCAATGTGAATCAAATGAAATCAGATAATAAACGATTCTATAATATAGGTAATCTCGATGTCAATAAAGTGAGACTGACAATCTTATGTCTATCTTTTCTTTTGCTTCATCCTTTTTCAATTGCGTATACACAGTTTAAGCAATCGGCCCCAAGGATCCAAACTACAAAACACGACAAAGGCGAATTGAATATTATTGAGGGGATCCCCTTCCTGAAATTATCGGGAAGTTACTATGAGATGGGTGAACAGTATGGTACGCTGCTTAAAAAAGAGATTCAGAAAATCTATACTCATCTTATTCCTTATAAAGATGAATGGTTACAGGAACTCCCGGATGATATTTATCAGAGACTGGAAAGACTGACCCCTGAAGAGATGATACAACAATTAAAAGGTATGGCGGATGGGTCCGGTTTGCCTTACCATGATTTATTATTAGGCGCTTACTGGGGAGTCCTGGAGAGAGGGGGATGTTCATCGATCCTTGTGAAAATTAAAAGAGGCAGAAAAAACGAAAGAATCCTCCATGGCAGAAATTATGATTATGGATATGAAATGGGGAAATTTCCTGTTGTTGTTGAATATCAACCCAAGGGAGGAATCAAACATATTGTGATCGGAACAATTGGTTATGTGGCTGCACCTCATGGCGTAAACGATTATGGAATAACCGTTTCCGAGAATATGGGACCTGGAGACAGAAGAGAAAATACAATCCATTACATGTCACCGAATCTTAAATTAAGGGAAATATTATACTCTGCAACAAACCTCCATCAGGCGGATGAATTATCTGAAGAATACAAATCGGATGTTGGCGTGATCCACACTATAAGCAGTGGTTCAGAGAATGATGGAGCTATTTATGACATTTATTATGATATAGTAAAGCGAAATAATTTTGACGATAATAACTATCTATTTGCTACCAGTAGTTATTTAAATAAGGAGCTGAACAGGCAAATTGAATGCCCTCGATACAAAATCATCGACGGTTATGCAAAAAAAGGAATGATTAACTCCGTTGATGATATGATACAAGTCCTTGCTGATCCGGGGAGTACATATGGTGTCAATAATTCCAGTACCATACATTCAATCGTATTTGATCCGCAACAAAAAACCATCTACATGGCATTTAATGAAAAATTTGCTGCATGGAGTAAATGGTTGAAATATGATTGGGAAGAGGATAGGGTGACTGTATATCAAGAGGCAAATACGGATGAACTTGAGAAATCAGATAAAGTAGAACTGACTGAAGTTCATGTTATTGGTGCATACTGGCAGGGAGATCCTGCCATTCCCCCAGGACCTGTTTTGAAAAAACTCCATTTTGTTCTTCAAATTAAAGAATGGTTTAAAGAGAAAAATGTGCAACAATTGTATGACTTCAGTGCTCGTGCTACAAAAGGATTAACCTTAAAATCAGAAGGCCATCCGGATATTAGAGCAACACTGACCAAAGGGACAATTGCCACACCGGGTTTTCATGGATTTTGGTTTGAGGTGAACGAGACGGATCTCGATAAAATGGTTCCGAATATCCCATATACAATACATTTCGAAAATATTAGTGCAATTTACAAATGGTTTGTCGAAGAGGGTGTATTTCTGATTCGGCCCGAAGAACAATAAAAATTTATTTTATTGTTCACTTTGTATATTTCACCACGGTTAACTTTCGTGTTTATCAATTGCCCACCTTTTTCATTCAGAATTTCAATGTAAACACAGTTTTTTCACCCTGGATCGAATAAACGGAAAGTGTTCCTTCGTGTTGCAGCATGATCTGCCTGGATAGACTTAATCCGATTCCGGACCCGCTGGTTTTCGTTGTGAAAAAAGGAACGAAGATATCCTCCATGATATCGGCTGGTATACCCGTTCCGTCATCCTCAACCTGTAAAACAATGCTATTCTGGTTCTTCATTGCTTTTAATACAATATTCCCGTGAACTTCCTGATCCATTGCTTCGGCAGCATTTTTCACCAGGTTTATCAGCACTTTTTCCACCAGGTTTATATCAGCAACCAGTTCCAGATTTGCCTCTGAAATAGTTATCTTGAGCGATATGTGCTTTTTCTCCATTTCTTCCTGCATCAATTTTTTTACCCGGTTAAAAAGCGTTTCAATTTTGAATGGAGCGAACTGGGGTTCGGGCAGGCGGGAAAGGGTTCGGTATTTGCCGACAAAATCGATGAGTCCTTCCCCTGTCTCTTGGATGGTGTGCAGGCCGGACACTGTTTTTTTTACCGTGTCCGGGTTTATTTCCATTGGCTGGATGGGCTGGTCTTCCTTCCCTTTTATAAAATACGCGGAAATGGACCGGGTAAGAGATAGGATCGGGCTAACGGAATTCATTATTTCATGGGTCAGTACCCGGATCAGCTTCTGCCAGGAGTCGAGCTCCTTCCTTTCCATCTCCCTCACAATGTTTTGAATGGTAATGGTGTTCAGAGTTTCCCCTTCGGTTTTGATCATATCTTTTTTCAGAAGAAGTTGTTTGACTGTTCCATGCATGTTTGTTCCCCGGTTGGGTTGGATTATCCTGACCACTTCAGGTCTTCCCGGTTGGAGGTTAATCATGCGATCATACAGATCCGCCTCAATACCCTTTAGTTTGCTTATATGGTTCAGAGTCGACAGATTTAATAATTCCTTTGCTGCCTGGTTTATCATCCTAACCGCTCCGGTGTCATAATAAAGGATGATACCAATGCCAATGTTATTGACCAGGTTTGTCAGGAGAAGTGATTGTTTTTGACCTTCTGCCCTTACAGAGAGTAATCGTTCGTTCAGATCCCTCATGGACTGATAGAGATCACGGAGGTGTTTGTTTTCTGCCGCCTCCTGAAAAATCAACATGGAATCCTCGTTTTTCACGGCTGAGAAAAACCGGGTTATATTGCGGTTGACCTGGTTAATAAACCGGAAAAGGTGGATGATTTGCAGGGTGAGAATCAAACCTATACCGAGGAGTGTAAACAGGTATTCACCCGGTAATCGCTGAATGACCGGAAGTATCAGAAACCCGGTAATAAAAATCAGTACAAGTCGAATTACAATGTTAATGTAAAAGTTTTTCAGGATCATTTTTTTCGGGTATTCGGTTTGAATTGTTTATTAAGACCATATTTCACCAGCTTGTTATAGACGGTTTGCCGGGTTAGCCCTAACTCTTCAGCAGTTTTTGAGATGCTCCCGTGGTGATGTTCCAGTGCGTCTCGTATTGCTTGTTTTTCCATCTCTTCCAGTGTTAACGGTGTTCGGGTAGTTGCCCGGCCTGGTTTCCTGACTGAAAGGATCAGATCATCCGGATTTAATATATCTGAATCGCTAAGGATTACTGCTTTTTCAATGGTATGCTGCAGTTCTCTCACGTTTCCGGGCCAGCTATGGTTCATCAGCATATCCATGGATCTTTCAGGGATTTTTACCAGGGGCTTCTGGTATTTCTGGCAATATTTCCGGATGAAAAAATCGGTTAGCCGGAGGATGTCTTCTCCACGTTCGCGTAAAGGATGTATCTCGATCTCTATGGTATTGATCCGGTAATAAAGATCTTCGCGAAATAAATTCCGATGAATCAGTTCTTTGAGGTCTCGGTTTGTTGCACATATCAGTCTTATATCAATGGGAATTGGTGTGTTGGATCCTAAACGGAATACCTGGTGGTTTTGTAATACTGCTAACAGTTTCACTTGTAAGGGCAAGGAAAGATTTCCAATCTCGTCTAAAAACAGGGTTCCTCCGGAAGCAATCTCAAACCTTCCCGGCCGCTCCTCCCGGGCATCGGTAAAAGCCCCCTTAACGTGACCGAAAACTTCACTTTCAAAAAGTGATTCACTCAACGATCCCATATCAACTGATACAAATATTTCATCCGTTCGATCCGATTGACGGTGTATTTCATGGGCGACCAGTTCTTTTCCTGTGCCGTTTTCCCCGGTGATCAGAACATTTGTTTTTGTCCCGGCAACTTTTTCTATGATGGCAAACACCTCGGTCATCACCGACGATGAACCGATCAATGGATCATAACTCCGCTCAATATTCCGGGTCAAATGTACCTGCTTGTTGCGGAGCTCCCGGATCTCAAGTTTTGATTGCCTGAGCTTGTAAGCTGATTTCAGGGTGGTGATCAGCTTTTCATTATCCCATGGCTTGAGAACAAAATCCACTGCACCCTTCTTCACTGCCCTGACAGCCAGTTCTACATCACCATATGCGGTGATCAAAACAACACCAGTATCCGGATCGATTTGCAGGATCTGCTCCAGCCAATATATCCCTTCATTGCCACTGCTTATTCCAGCAGCAAAATTCATATCCAGCAAAACCAGATCAATCTTGTGTTCGTGAATGAGACCGGGAATCAGGTTTGGATTGGTGGATGTATGGATGCCGGAAAATTCCTGCTCGAGCAGGTGAACCAGGGCTTTGATTACATTCTTGTGATCGTCTACGATCAGCAGGTTTGCTTTTATCATACCGTTTTTTGGCTCTATGCCGGGATATCCGATTTGAAAATTTGTTAAAAATTTAGACAAATATTGTCAAAATATTAGACAAATCCAAAAAAAAATGAAAAAAAATAATATCCTAACACGCTATATTTCTTTAGTTTACAAACTATGGCACGTTTCTGGTTTAATCTGGCACTGGAAAGAGAGTCATGCTAAATTGATTTGGGAAAAAGTAATTCATAACCTAACTTACCGGTCATGCTTAACAACTATCTGAGAGTCATCATTCGGAATCTGGTAAACAACAAGTTGTATTCGGTTGTCAATCTGGTTAGTTTAACCATTGGGTTCACCTGTTTTATCACCATTTTTCTCTGGGTTGAGGACGAAATGAGTTACGGAGGAGCCGGGGAGAGTGGGGAGCATGTTTATCAATTAACCATCACGCATGAAAATGGTGCATTGGATCCGAATGTTCCCTATTTTCTTCCTTATGCGCTGGCGGAAATTTACCCGGAGATAAAGAATTACACGCGCATATATCGCCTGAGCAACATTACCAACTGTGTTTTTGCTTACCAGGCGGCAGGTGAAGAACCGGTGATGTTTTATGAAAAAAATGTTATTAAGGTTGATACCGGTTTCTTTTCCATCTTTCCGTTTCCTTTTATGTCCGGTGATCCACAGTCTGCCCTGCTGGACAGGAATGGAGTCATCCTGAGAAGGCAGGTTGCGGAAAAGTATTTTGGAGATGCTGATCCCATTGGAAAGGTTCTGTTATTTAATAACCAGCTTTCTTTGACGGTCACAGGGGTTGTTGATGTCCCATCAAAATCGGTTCAGCAGCCCGATTTTATCCTTCCCCTGAAGAGTAATTTAGCAACGAATTACAACTGGTGCGATCCATCCTTTATTCTTCTGCATGGCGCCACTTCACTTAACGCATTCACGCAGAAGATTGCCGGTTCGATCATGGATCTTTATCCTCATCCACTTCCGGGGGAACTCGTTGTTGGAGTCTTACCGGTCTCGAAGACTCATCTGAGTTTCGGAAGAATGAAGTACATCTTTATTTTTTCAGCGGTTGCTTTTTTCATCCTTCTTGTAGGATGCATTAATTTCATCATACTGACTACCGGCAGATCAACCAGGAAAGTTATCGAGGTCGGGATCCGAAAAATCGCCGGGGCACAAAGGGGCCAGTTGATCATTCAATTATTGACTGAGTCGGTGCTGCTTGCTTTACTGGCATTATTCCTTTCATTCATCCTGGTAGAGCTTACAATACCCGCATTCAGCAAGTTTTTTAATAAAGAGTTATCCATTGGTTATTTTGCTCGTCCGCAGATCATCCTTCTGTTCCTGCTGGCATCTATTGTTGTTGGGGTTCTTGCCGGAATTTTCCCAGCCCTGTCGTTTACCCGGAGAAGCCCCATAGCTGCTATACAGATCATTCACCGTGTTCGTGCAAAGAGATCCCTGTTTCTAATTGGTTCTGTCATTGCACAGTTTACCATATCATTTTTCCTCCTGGCGTGCACCCTGTTGATCATCAGGCAACTTTCCTTCATGATGAACCAGCCCCTGGGATTGAATATTGAGAACATTATTGAAATTCCGATGAATCAATCGTTAGGGAGTCGTTTTTTAGCCTATAAGGAGAAGTTGATGACCAATCCGAACATTGTCCGGGTCACGGCAGGTCAGGCAGTCCCGTTTAATGAAGATCGTAAGACCGGTCTGGATTGGGAAGGAAAAAGCCCGGAACATATTCCTGTCGTACGATATTCCATCATATTGCCTGAGTATATCGAAACGTTTCAGATGGAGTTCACCAGGGGCCGTAGTTTTACAAACGATTTTGTTACCGATGTTTCAAACTTTGTGATCAATGAGAAAGCGGTGAAACTTTTAAATGTAGAGGATCCGATCGGTAAGAAGATCACCTTTTGGGGCACGAAAGGGGAGATCATCGGGGTGGTTAAGGATTTTCATCATGTATCGCTTCATCGCGAAATATTACCCCATGTTTTCACCATGCAGCCGGCATTTTACAACAACGTGAACCAGGTATTCATAAAGATCCGTCCGGATAATATTCAGGAAACATTGCAGGAAATAGAATCGGTGACCAAATCATTTGCACCCGGTTATCCCTTTCAGTACAATTTCATTGATTCTGGTGTAGGGAAGTTATATACCACGGAGAAAAAACTGGGTACGATCATCACCCTGTTTGCTCTCATTTCAATTTTTATCACCTGCCTGGGTGTTTTCAGCCTGTCAACCTTCGTGGCTGAACGGAGAACAAAAGAGTTTGGGATCCGGAAGGTTAACGGAGCCAGAGTCATCCATCTCTTATATCATCTGAACATTGATCTCATTCTATGGATCGGGATCTCATTTGTTGTTGCTGTTCCACTTGCATATATTGCCATGCACAGATGGTTGCAGAATTTTGCGTTCAAGGTAGCGGTTCAAACATGGATATTTCTCCTAACCGGTGCGATTGTCCTGATTATTGCTTTGTTAACCTCGAGTGGTGTTACATTGAAATCGGCTTTGAGAAATCCGGTAGATTCACTAAGGTACGAATGAGCAGAGAGCATAGGGCATAAAGCCAATCGTATAGGGTAAAGGATAACGGATTATAGAAGGGAGAAGATATGCTTGAACGCCGGATCAATAACCATCCCGTTGAAACTAACTGCCCTCACAAGAAGCTGTCGGATACTCGCTTTTCCCTTATCTATTCTGTTCCTGAGGATTAGTTTTCTTTCAACACATTCTCGTCGTACTCGATTTCGAAACGAAGCTTATGCTTTGCTTCTTCCTGGGCGAGCATCAGGAACACACCACGGGCTTCCGGATCGTCTGTTTTGCCGGCAAGGTTTGTATAGAGCTTGAATGCAGCTTTTTCTTCCTTCATGGCAACGATAAGCGCATCCTGGTAATTCAGATCATCCCTGGATTTGTCCACATCGACAAGGTAATCTCCGATTTTAAGATCCTGTACTTTCTTTTCCGGAATGACAACTTTACTGCTTCCTTTAATGGCTTGAAGTTTCTTTTTATGTCCCAGCTCCTCCTTTGAGAATTGGGTAAACACTTCAGCCATCTCCCTGTTTTTGCTTCGTTTGGCAAGGTCAGCATAGAGTGCGGCAGCTTTTTCCTCTTCACCAATGGCAAAATTCAGAATATCCTGTAGCGTTTTAAATTCTTCCATAATCGAGATGTTATTTTGAATGAAACGGTACAAAGTTAATTTTTTATTTAAAAATTACTATTCAGTAAAAATTATTATATATTTAGTGAAAGCAACCTGGCTTAAATCGTTGATTAGCAATAAATAGTATATAGTGTCCACGATAAAGTAAGTTGTAAAACATACCGTGAATTTGAAGTCCATTTTTCATATATATTACTTTTATTTTTTAATTTTCGCGGTCTGTACCAGAATATCTTACCCGGATCGACACTATTTTGGAGGATTTGTTCGAGTGAATATCAATATCAAAGCTGTAAAATGAATAAAATCGTTGAGAAGGAATATTTCTCGGAAGCAGTGGTAAAGCTGGTCATTGAAGCTCCTGAAATAGCCCGAAGCAGAAAAGCAGGACATTTTGTTATTATTCGAGTGGGAGTGAAGGGTGAACGGTTTCCGCTTACCATTGCTGAAGCCGATGTGGAAAAAGGTACCATTACACTGATTGCACAGAAAGTGGGCGTTTCTTCGATCAAGCTGGCGAACCTGGAGGAAGGGGATTACATTACGGATGTTGTTGGCCCCCTGGGAAAGGCTACTCACGTCGAGAAGGTGGGTACAGTATTGGCAGCCGGTGGTGGTGTTGGAGTGGCTCCCATGCTGCCCATTGTGGAAGCCTTCAAACAGGCAGGGAACAAGGTAATCACCGTGCTCGCTGCAAGAACCAAAAAGCTGATCATCCTGGAAGAACAGATGAGAAAACATTCTGATGAGGTCGTCATCATGACGGATGATGGTTCCTATGGTAAAAAGGGATTGGTAACGCATGGGATGGAGGAGATTATCAAAAGGGAAAAAGTAAACCTGGCGATTACCATCGGACCGGCAATCATGATGAAATATGCTGCTCTGCTGACAAAAAAATACAAGATAAAAACACTGGCCAGCTTAAATACCATTATGGTGGATGGTACCGGGATGTGCGGAGCATGCAGGGTGAGTGTGGGAGGAAAGACGAAGTTTGTTTGTGTTGACGGACCGGAATTTGATGCACATGAAATTGATTATGATGAGATGCTGATGCGTCTGAATGCTTATAAAGATAAGGAAGAGAAATCGTATGAGCAGTTTATAGGCAAATATAGAAAAGCATAGATTATGGAGAGCCTACTTGCATATCTGAAGAAGGAGAGAGAACAGGAGTGGAGGGTTGAGCTCCGCAGCAAAATCAAAAATAAGGAGCGGACCAGCCTGGAGCGATTGGCTATGCCTGAAGCAGATCCTGATATCAGGAATAAGAGCTACTGCGAGGTAAATAAAGGACTTACTGAAGAACAAGCGATCCATGAAGCCCGGCGGTGTATTGATTGTCCCAGCCCAACCTGTATCTATGGCTGTCCTGTGGGTATTAATATTCCGAAATTTGTGAAATTAATTGAAGCAGGTGAATTCCTGGAATCTGCAAAAGTGCTGAAAGAGACCAATGCACTTCCGGCTGTGTGTGGTCGGGTCTGCCCACAGGAAGCACAGTGTGAAAAAACCTGTTTCTATAATGAGAAACTGAAGAAACCTCCGGTAGCTATTGGGAACCTGGAACGTTTCGCGGCCGATTACGAGCGGAACAGTGGTCATATATCTGTTCCGGAGATTTCCAGCCATAACGGGATTAAGGTTGCTACCATTGGTTCAGGACCTGCATCCCTCGCCTTTGCCGGTGATATGGCAAAAATGGGATATGATGTTACCGTTTTTGAAGCACTGCATGAAATCGGAGGGGTATTGAAATATGGCATTCCTGAATTCAGGCTTCCCAATGAAATTGTTGATGTTGAGATTGATATCCTGAAAAAGATGGGTGTACATTTTTTTACCAATTTCATCGTCGGTAAAACCTCTACTATCGATGATTTGAGAAAACAGGGCTATGCGGCATTTTTTGTTGCCAGTGGTGCCGGACTCCCCAATTTTATGAATATTCCCGGGGAAAATTACATCGGGATTTACTCAGCCAATGAATACCTCACCCGGATTAACCTCATGAAAGCGGCACACGATGACTACGATACACCGGTCATCAGCGGGAAAAATGTCGCCGTGATTGGCGGTGGTAACACAGCAATGGATTCAGTGCGTACAGCAAAACGATTGGGGGCAAAAAATGCCAGGATCCTTTACCGGCGTTCCATCGAGGAGATGCCGGCACGAAATGAAGAGATCAAACATGCTCAGGAAGAAGGTATTGAGTTTCTGAACCTCACAAATCCCCTGGAATATTATGGAGATGAAAACGGACGGGTTAAAGGCATGAAGGTTCAAAAAATGGAGTTGGGAGAACCGGATGATTCCGGGCGGAGAAGACCCATCCCCATTAAAGGATCGGAGTATGAGATTGAAGCAGACACTGTTGTTGTTAGCGTGGGTGTCTCTCCTAATCCGCTTATCCCAAGAAATATGCCCGAACTGGAGGTCTCTGCCTGGGGTACCATCAAGGTGAACCAGGATACCATGCAGTCTTCCATACCCGATATTTTTGCAGGGGGTGATATTGTCCGTGGAGGCGCTACTGTTATCCTTGCCATGGGGGATGGCAGAAAAGCAGCAGGCGGCGTTGATCAATACATTAAAGAAAAGGTCAGAAACATCCTTTCCCTCATCAAAGAATTCAAAACCATCGGAGACATTCTTGAATTTGCTACCAAATAACTCCTGGATACTGCTCTATTCAATCAAGATGTGCCTGACAATAGCATAGTTAAGTGATACTGCACACGGAAGAGAGCAATAGCCATACGATTATGCTTATACTGTGGGTTTAGCTTCGTCTTGTTCATTACAAACAATTTCGTATATGGCCAGTGGCGGGGTTTCGGAGCATTTCCCTATCCAGGTGCACTGGCTTGCTTGCGAAGTGTCTACAATCGCATACCAGTTAAGGCAGCCATTGGCTATATGCGGCGTTGGCCAACGTACATTAATGTTAAAAATACTATTCTTTTTTTATTGCTCTTAGAAACACATAGTCAATCATCTTTCTTCTATAAACATATCCAAGCAGCCAAGAAATAAATGTTAGTGCTAAACCAATTTTAATTCCTCTCGTGCGAATTGCATTCCTTACTGACTCCAGTTGTAAATTATGATGCGAAAATCCCGGATAAACATTTCTTCCTGAACTTTCAGCAGTATCAATTATAAATCCAATTTCATTTAATAATACTTTCATCTCTTCTATTGACATCCAATTATCTTTAGGCATATGCCAGTGCTTTGCACAAAAATTGCCAATTATTCTATTATATAGATTTTTTTTCCTTTCTATATTATCAATTGTAATATCTGAAAGTAATAAAATACCATTTGGTTTCAGCACTTCATATGCCTTTTTCAAAAATATCTCTCGTGTATTAAAATGTGCTGGTCCTTCAATAGCAATCACATAATCAAAGCTATCAGGTGGAAAACTTAGTTTGCATGCATCCATTTTTTCAAAATGAATACGCTCAGATAAGTTTAATGAACTTATTTGAAGTTTTGCATGTTCAATATGTGAATCCGTAATATCAATGGCTATAATTTTTTCAGGACAGATTTTTTCATATATTTTTAACGTTTCTGAACCATATCCACATGCCACATTAAGAACCATCCCACAGTTAAGTGTTTTTTCAAATTTAAGTATACGATTAATTAATGCTTCAGCAGCTTGATGATAATCAATAATTTCATCTGTCCAATAACCAAATGATAAATACCCTCCTTCTTGAAATCGCCTTATATTAGAACCGTGAGAGTAAAATTTTTCTACTTTATTTTCATGTGTTAATTTCATTCAATTAAAAAAGTACTGATACTTTAGAAAATGTATTATTCATAAATAATGCGGTTTAACCCTGACATATATAATTGATAATCAATAGATTTCAATTATGTATCGTCATTATTCATGCTGAATGCATGAATAATTCGGGTTAACTCCATCAGGTCGTCAAACACATCCTTTGCTGCTGACTTTGCCCCTGCACCGGCACCCCGTATGATAACCGGATCATCCTCATTCCTGTCGGTGTGAATAACAGCAAGCTTTTCAGCACCTTTCAGGTTGCCAAACAATGAATCCCCGGAAACCTCTTTCAGGCCAACCCTGCACATTCCATCCTCAAGAGTCGCGACAAAGCGCAGGGTACAGTTCTTTTGTGAAGCCCGGATGAACCTCTCCCTGTATTCATCATCCATAATCCTGAGATCTGACAAAAAGGTATCTGCAGATAGCGAAGCCATGTCTTCAGGAAATAAACTCTCTGTAATTATATCATCAAATTCAAGATGATAACCCGACACCCTGGAAAGTATAAGTATTTTACGTGCCATATCTTTTCCAGAAAGATCTTCACGGGGATCGGGTTCAGTATAACCAAGGTCTTTTAATTCGTTTACAATAACTGAAAAACCTTTTCCTTCTTCCAGTGATGAACATAATATACCCAAAGATCCGCTTAAACATCCTTCCATTTTGTGAATTTTTTTCCTTTCGGAAATAAGCTTCTCGATTGCCGGTATGATGGGAAGTCCGGCTCCGATAGTAGCCCTGAATCCCAGGGGGACCCTCTTCAGCGATCTGAAGGTTGCTATCTCCCGGACCAGGGGTTTTTTGTTGGCTAATACCAGGGCAGCCCCCTTTTCGGCACATCCAAGCAGAAAAGGTGTGGTTGCTTCAGAATCTGATGCATCAATGATTTTGAAATCCCTGAGATCCGATCGCTCTATTTCCTGCAGGAGAGGGGAGAGGTCACCGTTATGTTTTCCGGACCCCGGCTGGTTTATTGTTGTTGTTGAGTTTTTGGCAGAAATGACCTCCTCAAGAAACCGCTCCGGAATCCCCTCAGGCTGGAAAAGAATGGATTTGCTGTTGGCAATCCCAATGTACCGGAATATCCTGTTTCCGCCACAATCACTGCATTCGAGAACATTCCGGATCACCTCCCGACCGACATTACCGATACCCAGCTGTATGATCGGTATACTTTTCATGGATGAACAAAAGAACAGTTTGAAAGAAAATCCAATTTCTCACTTCTAAGAGGCGACTTGTAAACCTGCCTGCCGGCGAGGCAGGATCGCCCTACATAGTGTATATGTATACCGAACCTGTGGAGCAGGCCGATACTATGTAGGTCGACTCTCTTGCCGAAGGCCCGCCTGCCGGTCGGGCAGGCATTCCCATGGAAGAGTCGACTTACACACTTCCAAAGCCCATAGTGTGTCCAATTGAAGAATGTCTTTGATACAAAGTTCAAAATACTATAAATTGAACATTAAACTACTGATCAACAATATACAATATAACCAACTCAAGCAAGATTATTCTTCAGTTGTTTCAAGATCTGTCGGCTCCAGGATCTTATACACAGGATAAGTATTATACCCTCTTCCCCATTGTGGAGATAAATACCGGTCGAAATAGTTCCAGTAAAGCAGACCGTCATCCGATTGGGGTTCCAGTAAATATGCGATAAGATTTCCCAGCGGCTGCGATGTGCAAACGACAGGCGTGCCGGCCGGGAATTCTTTTTTAATTTCCACAAATGTGCCTTTTACACTGTTTGTATAATGCCCCTGGTTCAGCCGGTTCGCCGGGGTTAACTTTTCAATCTGAAACTCCTCCACAGCCAGCGTTTGGCTTGCAGTTAACTGTTCAACCGTTATTCCATGTTTTTCCAGCAGTTTCAGGATATAGGGGTCGGGAAATTCAAGGACATAAGCAAAAGGAAATTTCACACTGGAGGTTGGATAATAGTCGGCAAAGTAAGGCACTGAGACTATCTTCATCCGATCGGTTTTGACCATTCTTCTTCTTCCGGCTTGTGCCTCCCCAATTTCAACCTCATACGCTTTTATGGTTACCTGTTCGGGTGTAGGTTCGGGTTGATAGGTAATGGCAAACGAGTCGGCTGGAGCAGGTGACATTCCCCGATCGATCGTTTTCAGGTCAACCATCCTGATCATGTCACGTATCTCGCTTTTGTTTTGTGATGCATACTCCACAACTGAACGGATGAGAAAGTAACAACCCTGAACTCGTGATTTGAAGTCAGCATAAACATAATTCTCATTGAGTATTCCGAGCCTGTTTCGGATACCAAAATAATTGCTTATATAACGTGGTTCGCTGGCATTGGGGTACCATCCCTTCTCAAAATCCATCGGATCTCTGAAATTACCGTAATAGCAATTTTCCACGTTAAACTCATCCCTGAGCCGGGTACCTACAGCAGGCATCATCTTATCGCGCATGTAGTTGATCAGTGTGCGGTCGCCGTTTGGATTAAGCATCCACATAAATGTTACCGGTTCTTCGTGATAGGATCCATTGGTTGTATGGCAATCCATGAAGATGAATGGATCCCAGCGGTTAAACACGTTGGTGATTACTCCATCAATTTCGGGAGACTCGATCTTCATCGCATCCCGGTTCAGGTCAAGAAGCATGCCATTGTGCCTTACGCCAACACCATTTACCGGTCCGTTCTGATTAGTTCGGTTTGAAGGACTGATTTTTTCGTTTCCGTCTGCATTCAGGATCGGACAAATCAGTAAAACTACATGATCAAGTATGTTGCGGTCTTTTTCCTTCAGCAGGTCCCTGGTATACATTAAGGTTGCCTCTTTTCCCTCAACTTCTCCGGCATGTATGTTTGCCTGAATGTATACCACGATCCGGTTATCGTTTACCAGGTCTTCCGGTGACCCGGGTAAAGGGTCCCCAATTACCAGAAGGGGTATATCTCTGCCCTCTGCAGTCGTGGCGATATACTCGGTACGAACCAGTGGGGAACTTTGTTCCAACCCGGCAATAAATGCCATGACATCCTTATACACGGATGTGGATTCGTAATTGGACCTTTCAGCAACCGTTTGAATAGACAACTGGTTGTATGCTCTGGAGTGGATGAGAAAGGAGAGGGCCAGTAAGAAGAATATTTTTTTCATCATTGGTAAGTTTTTGAACTATTAAAGATAGTTAATTATTCAAACGTTCTCATCTCTTTAATGGTAGTTTTGATAACCGGCCAGCCGCCATGTCCGCCATCTTCCACGATAACCAGTTTTGATCCGGGAAGAGCCTGGTGCAGTTTGCGGGCAGTGATCGGCGGACAACACATATCATACCTTCCATTGACGATAGTGCATGGAATGCCTGTTATCCGGTCTGCATTCCTCAGTATCTGGTTCTCTTCCAGGAAACACTGGTTTGCCATATAGTAGTTTTCAAGCAGGGCAAAGGCATACACGTTGTTATTCCGGAGGCTTTGCTCAATTGCTTCATCCGATACATTGATATCGGAAATTTTTATTTCATACCGTGCCCATTCGCTGCCGTATTTATTCCGTGTTCCCTGATCATTACTGGTCAGCAATTCCAGCAAATAATCGGGTAGTGGTCTTTGTTCAGGATCCGGAAGGGATTGGATCAACCGGTTATAGGCATCGGGAAAATATTTTTCCGCACCGCCATGGTAGAAGTGATCGATCTCCTCCCGGGTTGCAGTCCAGACACCCCTTAGTAGCATCCCGGAAACATGCTGTGGATAGGTTTCAGCATAGAGGAGCGATAAAGTTGATCCCCAGGAACCACCAAACAGGAACACTTTTCCCAGGCCGAGGTGCTTCCTGAGCTTTTCCATATCCTCAACAAGTAACTCTGAACGGTTCTCCTTTATTTCTGCAAAAGGTATGGATTTTCCTGCCCCACGCTGATCGAACAGGATGATCCGGAATTTTTTAGGGTTAAAGAACCTTCGCATGGTTGGATTGGTCCCTCCACCGGGTCCGCCATGAACCATAAAAACGGGTTGTCCCTTGGGATTCCCGCATTGTTCATAATAGATTGTATGCAATTCCGATACGGACAGATACCCGGTATCATAAGGTTGGATTGCAGGCCAGATTTCAATCTCTTTCGACCGGTTATCCGAATGTCCCTTATTGAAAATAAAAGCGGCAGAAACGGCAACAACGATTATGACAAGTGGAATGTATATTTTTCTTTTCATGGTCTCTTCGATATGTTATGGTTTTAGATATAGTTGCTAATGGATCAACGAAATATCAATTATTAAATCATATACCATAAAAAATAGCTCAAGCGAACTATAATTCCTACGTTTGGAATACAATTTAAATATACAGGACATTCTCCGGATAGTGATAATTTTTTTATATTTACTTGATAACTTAACAGGAAAAAGATTATGGAAGATACCAACATGTTTAATCTCATCTCATTAAAAGTTAAATGTCCTGTGTGTGGTCAATCGTTGATGGATGAAGAGCAACTTGTGGATAACTGTCCCAGTATTAAGCTGAACATTAAGGTTGGGGATGAAACAGGGACTATCCGTTTGAGTTCTGTTTATGATAGCTTTAATTACCTTACGGATCTTGAACTCCCCAAAGATGAGATAGCAATAATGTCTTGTCCGTTATGTAATTCTGACCTGATCAGCAAGGATGTGTGTGATGTGTGCAAAGCCCCTTTTATCTCGTTGGATACCGAACTTGGAGGAACCGTATCCATCTGCTCCAGAGTGGGTTGTACGAATCATTTCATGAAGTTTGTAGATTTTTCCTTTGCACTGAAAAACCTGTTCGAGGAGACAGAACGGTTGCATCATCCTCATCACGACCTTGAGGATGAGAAAATAGAAACCATTAAATCCGGCAGTTTTTTACACTCCTATTGCCCCCATTGCCAGAAATCACTGATCGATTCAGGTTCCATAAAGTTCCTTGTGAAACGGAAGAAGGAAACCGGTTATATGATGCTCAGCCCCTATCTCAACATCTTTACCTCGAAATCCACCATCCTGTTGCCGGAAGATCAGGTAATAGAAGACCTGTCGTGTCCCCACTGCAAAAAAAGTTTTATCCTGCCGAAAAAGCGATGCGAAGCATGTGGCAGTAAAATTGCCCGGATCGAGATCAGCGCCAGAAGAAAACTGATCGATTTTTATATCTGCTCTAAAAAAGGGTGCCGCTGGCACGGACTCAGCAAAGAAGACCTGCAGGAAATACGGTTGGAGGATAGTGTGGAATGGTAAAAACAAGATAAAAGATAAAAGTCAAAAGATAAAACCTCAGTAGAGTTCTGATTTAAATCTTGTTTCAAAATCTTTAGATACAAAGTTTTATGAGCGAAACAGGTGATTTAAACGAAAGGTTATTTAATTTTGCCGTCCGATCGATTAATTTCCTGAAAAGACTTCCAGATACTCCTGAATTTAAAACAATTCGGTATCAATATGCAAAATGTAGTACTTCTTCAGGTGCCAACTATGAAGAATCTCAGGCTGGTTCTTCACGACCAGATTTTAATAATAAAGTTCGGATCTCTTTACGAGAAATGCGTGAATCAAACTATTGGCTCCGGATTATTAAGGCAACATTACCTGAGTTCAACGAAGATTCGGAACTAATTTGGCTTCTTACAGAATCAGTAGAACTTAAGAGAATACTTGGATCAATTGTCGCTAAAACAAATAAATGATTTTTTTCTTTTTTTCCCCTTTTATCTTTTGACTTTTATCTTTTATCTTTTGTTTCACCAAACCCCTGTTTGGAGAAACTCATCTATTCCCCGGGCTGCTTTTTTACCTGCGCCCATTGCCAGGATAACGGTAGCTGCGCCGGTAGCAACATCACCTCCGGCAAAAACACCTTTTTTTGATGTTTTACCCGTTTCGGGGTCAGCGATGATGTTTCCCCATTTGCCGGTTTCAATATCGGGTGTGGTAGAAGGTATCAGGGGATTCGGACTGTTTCCAATTGCGATAATGGCTACATCGATGGGCATTCTGAAGTTGGCATCCGGAATGGGAACGGGCCTGCGTCTTCCTGAATCGTCGGGTTCTCCCAGTTTCATCCGTATACATTCAACCTCCCGTACCCAGTTCCTTTTGTCACCATGGAAGGCAGCCGGGTTGGAGAGGAATTGAAAAATTACTCCCTCTTCCTCCGCATGATGTATCTCTTCATCCCGTGCGGGCATTTCTTTTCTTGTCCTACGGTATACAATAACTGATTTTTCAGCTCCAAGCCGGAGGGCTGTCCTGGCACAATCCATGGCAACATTTCCTCCCCCAACGGTAACAACACGTTTGCCTTTAACAATGGGTGTTTTATATTTGGGAAACAGGTATGCTTTCATCAGGTTAGCCCGGGTAAGGTATTCGTTTGCCGAATAGATCCCATTCAGGTTTTCACCGGGCACTTCCAGAAACCAGGGCAGTCCGGCACCCGTACCCAGGAAAATTGCATGATATTCCTTGAGTAATTCATCGATACTTTTGACCATTCCGATTACTGAATCGGTAAACAATCTCACGCCAAGTTTTCGAAGGTAATCGATCTCCCTGAAAACGATCTCTTTCGGCAACCGGAATTCGGGTATTCCATATACCAGAACTCCTCCCGGTTGATGCAATGCTTCAAACATATCCACTTTATGTCCCCAGCGAACCACGTCCGCTGCAACAGTAATTCCGGCAGGTCCGACTCCAACAATAGCCACCTTTTTCCTGGAAGGTTTTGGTTTCGGTGGGATTTCAATCTCTCCCTGCTCTCTCTCCCAGTCGGCAAGAAAACGTTCCAACCGGCCGATGGCTACCGGTTCATTTTTTACTCCGATGACACAAACCTTTTCGCACTGTTCTTCCTGGGGGCAAACCCGGCCGCAGACTGCCGGTAGTATATTCTGCTCCTTCAAAAGGTTTATCCCCTCCTTAAAATTCTTTTCAGCGATATGCTTGATAAACCCGGGAATGTCTATCTCAACGGGACAACCGGCAATGCATCCTGGTTTTTTACACTGTATACATCGCTGGGCCTCAAGAATAGCTTCTTCCGGAGAATAGCCAAAAGGTACTTCATCGTAGTTATGGATCCTCTCTTTAGGAGGTTGCTCCCGCATGGGTGTCTTTTTCGCACTTACTTTGGCCATAGGATTATCTTTCTTGTGAAATAATTTCTTCCTCCAGGTAAGCTTTCCGACGTGACATAATGATATTCCAGTCTATTTTGTGAGCATCAAAATGGGGTCCATCAACACAGGCGAATTTTGTCTGGTTATCGACCACAATCCGGCATGCACCACACATTCCGGTTCCGTCGATCATAACAGGGTTCATACTGACTATTGTAGGGATTCCGTAGGGTTCAGTAACCTCAGCAACCTTATACATCATGAATGTACAGCCAATGGCAATTATATAATTGATCTTTTCTTTTTCCTTAAGGTTTTGCTGCAACAGGTCCCAGGCATGCCCTTTAATACCCTTCGAACCATCTGTAGTAGCATATCGGACTTCGTTGGATGCTTCCTCGAGTTTTTCATTCCAGTACAGAAGGAATTTACTGCGGGCTTCAGAAAAAGAGATCACTTTGTTCCCTAACTTCTTTAAGGCTTTGGCTGCATGGTAGATACCGCCAATTCCATAGCATCCACCAACCAAAGCAACGGTCCCATATTTGTCCAGCTTAAAAGGCTGACCTAAAGGCCCTGTGCAAGAATAGATCTTATCCCCAGGTTGCATTTCTGCCAGACGGTGGGTCGATGAACCGATCTCGAGAAAAACAAATGTAACCGTACCGGCCTTTTTGTCCCAGTCGGCAATCGTTATGGGTGTACGTTCGCTGTACTCATCCGGAATGATAATGATAAACTGACCAGGTAACGCCTTTTTTGCAATATCGGGTGCATGAATTGTACAGGTATGAACATTCGGTACCAGCTGTTTCCTTTCAATTATTTCGGTCATGCTATGCTTTTTCAAATTTGGCATTAATAATCATGTGCTCAGGACTTAATCCCTTTGTTATTAGATCAAGATGTTTACCACCTGGTGTGAATAAAGCAATATCCCCATTTAATTCCTTCATGCATTTTACCGTTACCTTTCCTTCTCCAAATTCGGTGCGAACCTTGACCAGGGCTCCTTCATCTATTTTGAGCTTATGAATCATATCCGGAGAGATATTCAGAATACCCTCCCTGCGGATGGCTATCATGTCCGGGATATACGAGGAAAGAATATTACCCAGAATATGATAACCGTAATTATCCAGGATTACTTTTACCGGAAATCCATCCTTCGAATCGCCAGGGACTTTTCGCGAGAAATCAAATTCCGGAACGGGTATCCCGTTTTTGGAAAACGTAATATCCGTAAAGGATTCAATCTCTTTGAAAATATCATGTGGATGCTTGTATTCAAATCCCTGTTCCATCATTTTAATGGATATTTCTGATAGAACTCTTGGAATGGTTTTTAATCCTTTAGCCATGGATATTACAGGAACAATCTCTTTTAGCTTGCGATCGAGGGTTAAAATATGCCCCTGGCTTTCAGGGAAAGCTGTAAGGGGAAAGAAAACATCAGTCATTCTGGAAGTCTCTGTAAAAAACAGATTCTGCTGCACGAGAAATTTAAGATTTCCCAGGTTGGGATGTGCCGGAATATCGCCTGTTATGAAGAGTGCTGTGATCCCATCCTCTTTAATATTATGAATCATTTCATTACAGCTCAATCCCCTGATATCGCTGAGTACGGTATTCCAGTTATCCGACCAGCCATCTCGTAATTTATTTGCATCTACATCAACAAAACCAGGTAACATATCCGGATGCATTCCGGCAAAGGTCCCTCCATACCGGTTCCCTTCATCCAGAAGAAACAGCAAAGATGATTCTGTTTTATCACCCAGGAGTTGGTCAATATTGAATAAAATTTGCATTAAGATCTTACTGTCGGGGGTCCTGAGCATACCGTCACCGGCAATAATCAAGAGTTTCTCCGGATGCCTGAGGACACGCAAAATATCTTTCAGATCATGTTCTGGTATTCCGGTTTTCTCAATAAATCCTTTGATGTCCGGAACCTGTTCATTCTTCGAACTCCCTTTCGAAGAAGCAGGTGTGGATTTGTAACGACTTACCTCATGCCAGAGATATTCCAGGAATAAAACGATTGTTCCGGGTTTGTAAATTACCTGATGGGTTGTAAATCCTGATGATCTGTTTTGATGAGTATTTGCATAAATTACACAGGATCCATTCCGGTATGCTTTCCGAATTCTGTTTTCCACCATAGGATGTGTGACAGATGCATCCGTACCAATCAAAAGAATGGTATCCCTTGTAGGAATACTTTCGATGGGAGGAGGTGGATTGCTCAAATAATATCGGTGCATTGCGGGAAGGATTGTCCTGTCTGGATAGGATGAAAACAGATCCACATTATTGGATCTCATCACCTTTCTTGCAAACTTCTGAAGGATATAGGTCTCCTCCATGGTGTTTTGGGCGGAAGCAATCATTCCGAATTGATTCCCCCTGTAACGTTCAAGGTTTGATGCCGCATAATCAATGGCTTCGTTCCAGCTGACCTCAACCCATTTATTCCCACTCCGGATCAAAGGTGTTTTTATTCTATCCGGATGATGAACAATATCTCCAGGTACAAATTTTCCGCGAAGGCAAAGTTGAAGCGTGTGGGTTCTTCCACCTGGTTCAGGTCCGACAGTGGTTATGCGATCTCCCTTTGAATTGATATTCATCGTGCAACCCTCACCACAAAACACACAACTGGTATGGGTTGATTTATCGGGATGCCCGGCCCATCTCCCCATTTTTCCAGATAAAGAACCTGTCGGGCAAACATCCACACATGCTCCACAATACTCACATCCTGCTTCATATTGAGATTCGTCAAAAGCGGTACCGACGAGGGTTGCATTTCCCCTTTGCACAAAAGCAAGCACTCCGCTGTTTCTCTCCTCATTACAGATCCGTACACACCGGCCACACAGGACACAAAGGTTATAGTCGATTTCATAGAATGGATTATCGCGGATAACAGGAACACCCCTGTATTCAATTGGATATTCGACTTCTTTAATCTCAAGGTAGTCGACAAGATCCTGCAGTTCGCAATCTCCATTACTGGTACAAAAATTACAACCGGTTGTAACACTAACTTTTCTGGTGGAGAACATATATTCCGGACACTCCCGGTTTTCCCTGCACACCAGGCATGTGAACGGGTGTTCTGAAAGGATCAGTTTGAATACTTCTTTTCGCAGGTTTTGTAATGCCGGAGTTTTGGTTTTTATTTTCATATCCGGCTTTACCGGTGTTGTGCATGCAGTGGGATAACCCCGCATTTTTTCTATCTCAACAATACATAGTCTACAACCCCCATAAGGCTTCAAATTCTCCAGGTAACACAAGGTAGGGATATACACACCGGCTTTTTGAACTGCTTCAAGTACGGTAATATTTTCCGGTACCTGTACCCGTTTGTTATCCACAGTAATACTGATATTTTTTCCTTTTATGTGATTCATTGATCAGCTTGATAACGTAACTAAAATAATTTATTCAATAACAATAGCATCTCCGGCAATGGCATCAAAACGGCAAATTTCATAACAGGCACGGCACTTGATACATTTTTCTGGATCGAGATTATGTGGTTTGGCACGGGGACCGGTAATTGCACCTGTTGGACATACGGCTACGCACCGCTGGCACCCTGTACATTTTACTGGAATTACACGATATTCGACCAGGTCACGACAAACGGCGGCAGGACATCGTTTGTCGATTACATGAGTTTCAAACTCTTCCCTGAAATACCGGAGAGCGGTAAGCACCGGGTTGGGTGCAGTCTGACCCAACCCACACAGGGATCCGCTCTTTACAATGTATGCCAGTTCCTCAAGTTTTACCAGATCTTCTGCTTCCCCATTCCCTGAAATGATTTTATTCAGTATTGCAAGCATTTGCCTGGTACCTATCCGGCAGGGTGTGCATTTTCCACAGCTTTCTTCACTGGTGAATTGCAGAAAGAATCTGACTACATCAACCATACAGGTATGTTCATCCATTACGATTAATCCGCCTGAACCCATCATTGATCCTGCCTCTGTCAGACTTTCATAATCAATGGTAAGGTCAAACTTGTCGACCGGAATACATCCACCAGATGGTCCACCTGTTTGTACAGCTTTAATCTTTGCCCTTCCGGATGGTCCTCCGCCAATTACATCCACAATTTCTTTCAGTGTGATCCCCATCGGGACCTCCACGAGACCGGTATTCTTTATTTTACCAACAAGGCTGAATATTTTTGTTCCCTTGCTCTTCTTTGTCCCGATTTTTGCGAAATTTTCTGCACCTTCCCTGATAATGATGGGTATATTCGCCCATGTTTCGACGTTATTTATAGCTGTAGGACTCCCATTGATTCCTTTTTCTACCGGGAAAGGAGGTCTTGTTACAGGTACACTTCTATTGCCTTCTATACTCTGGATCATTGCTGTTTCTTCTCCGCAAACAAATGCACCGGCCCCCTCGATCAGTCGTATATCAAACGATAATTCTGTTCCAAGAATATTTTTTCCAAGCAGCCCAAGTTTCCTTGCCTGATCCAGAGCAATCGTTAAATGTTTAATTGCCAACGGATATTCGGTTCGCACATAAATCATCCCCTGATTGGATCCGGTGGCATATGCACCGATCAACATCCCTTCAAAAATACTTTGTGGATTCCCTTCAAGGACACTACGGTCCATGTATGCACCAGGATCTCCTTCATCTCCATTACATACCAGGTATTTTATACTTCGGTTGGGTTGATTCGCCAGTAACTCCCATTTGATACCGGTTGGGAAACCCGCTCCACCACGACCCCGCAGTCCCGATTTTTTGATTTCTTCAATGACCTCATCCGGAGACATTTCCGACAGAACCCGGGCCAACGCGGAATAACCCCCAACCGCAAAATAATCATTGATTTGTGTTGGATCAATTACCCCATTGTTCTTAAATACTTTCCTTTGCTGATATTTATAAAAGGGAATCTCATACTCAGATACTATTTTTTTCCTCTCTTTGGGATCAAAATAGAGGAATTTACTGATCACCTCACCTTCCAGTACGGTTTTCTGAATAATTTCCTGAGCATCATCCTTGGTGATATGCTGATAAAAAATTTCTTCAGGGTGTATAACCACCAATGGACCTCTCTCGCAGAACCCATGACACCCCGTTTTTTTTATTTCTAATTTGTCTTTCAGACCCAATTTGTTCCTTACCCTAATAAATTCATCTGCCACTTCATCAGCTCCATAAGCCCTGCAGCCGGTACCACAGCAGATAGAGATACACTGATCTTCCGGATTACGGCTGCTTGCAATCTTACTCCTCAGAACTTCTAATTCTGTAACGGATTTGATTTTTTTCATGACTCTGTCTGTTCAGTTTTTCCCTGCAATTTTTCCAGGAGGGCATGGGTTTTTCCCACATTCATCTGTCCATGGTATTTATCATCTACAACCACTACCGGACCGAGGGCACATGCTCCAAGACAATTAACGGTTTCAAGTGAAAACTCGAGATCTTCAGTGGTCTCCCCTGCTTTTATTCCCAATTCGCGTTCGAATTCTTCAGCAATGATCTGTGCTCCCCGAACATGACATGCCGTTCCAAGACAGATTTTAATTATATGTCGGCCGGATGGATGGAACTTGAATTGTGAATAAAAACTGGCAACACCGAAAATATGACTTTTTGAAATTCTCAGGTGTTTGGCAATTGCATCGACTGACTCCGGTGATAAATATCCTAACTCTTTCTGGACAGCGTGCAATATTGGAATAAGATTACTCGTGTCGCATCCATTGAATTCTTTTAGTATCAATTCTATATTTTCCACATCAAACAAGTTTCATAGTTCGTATTTAAATATATAAAAAACTATATAAATCCGAACCTGTTATAAAACATTGCTGGTGTTTTAACCTGAATGATCCGGACCCGGTACGATTGCAGGCTTCCCTTGTTGGGGAATAAAAATACATTAACTTTGTCACCTCAAAAATCAGAGAAAATGGTAGTAGGTATATTAAAGGAACCTGAAGCAGAAAATAGGGTTGCGCTTCTCCCGGAGAGTGTGGATGAACTGATAAAAATGGGGGTGGAGGTCATGGTTGAATCGGAAGCCGGAAATACCTCTTGCGTGGAAAATGAAGAGTATGTTTCGGTAGGTGCAAGAATAAATGTTAAAGAGAAAATTCTTGAACAGTCTGACATTTTAATAAAAATTAATGCCCCGGAGTTTGATGAACTTATAGAGGGTAAGATTTATGTTGCCATCTTTAATCCACTCTACCGGAAAGAGTTGGTGAACAAGGCAAAAGAGATGAACATCACCTCATTCAGCATGGACATGATTACCCGGTCAAGCCGGGCGCAATCGATGGATATTCTCTCATCCATGGCTACCATTGCCGGGTACAAGGCTGTGTTGGAGGCAGCGACCAAGTTACCCAGTTTCTTTCCCATGTTCATGACAGCATCTGGGACAATAAAACCGGCAAAAGTGTTGATTCTTGGTGCAGGGGTTGCCGGTTTGCAGGCTCTTGCCACTGCCCGTAAACTGGGCGCTGTTGTGGAAGTTTTTGATGTCAGGTCAGCAGTAAAAGAAGAGGTCATGAGCCTGGGTGGTAAATTTATTGAAGTCGAAGGAGCCAGGGAAGATTCATCCGCCGGTGGATATGCTGTCCAGCAAACAGAAGATTTTGTGCAAAAACAGAAACAGTTGATCCATAACCATGCTAAAAAAGCCAAGGTGATCATCTGTACGGCACAGATCCCCGGTAAAAAAGCACCGCTGCTTATCCGGAAGGAAACGGTTGAAGCAATGGAACCGGGCTCAGTAATTATCGATCTTGCCGCATCATCCGGTGGAAATTGTGAGTTAACAGTCAATGATAAGACGGTCTTTCATAACCGGGTCAGGATCATCGGTAAATCGAATTATCCTTCCACCATGCCCGTTGATGCCAGCCGCATGTTTGGAAAGAATTTGCTGAATTTTCTTAAGGTCCTGATTACCCCGGATGGTAAGCTCAATTTGGATTTTGAAGATGAGATCATCAGTAGCACCTGTATTACCCATGAAGGGAAAGTGATCAATGACCGGATCAATGCATTAATAAAGTAAGTGACCATGGAGAATATCCTTCAAATTTTATTTGATAACAGGGCAGCCATTTTCATTATCGTGTTGTCCATATTTCTCGGAATAGAAGTCATTTCAAATGTCCCATCTGTTTTGCATACTCCGCTGATGTCAGGTGCAAATGCCATCAGTGGCATTATCATCATCGGTGGGATCATCCTGGTCGGGCATGCCGATACCAGCCGGATAACCCTGAATCTTGTCCTGGGAATACTTGCCGTTTTATTTGGGACACTGAATGTAGCCGGAGGATTTGTTGTCACTGACCGGATGCTGGAGATGTTCCGTAAAAAGAAACATTAGAAAATCATCATGGAATCCTATCTTCACGAAGCCGGTATTACACGGGGTGAGATCATTCTTGAATTCAGTTACCTGGTAGCTGCTGTTTGTTTTATCATCGGCTTGAAATTGTTGAGCCATCCCGATACGGCAAAGCGGGGAAACCTTTGGGCTGCATTCGGTATGTTGCTTGCCATGGTGACAACCATTGTGCTTCATCGTGACAGTAGCGGAGCGAATATCGGATTTGTCAATATCATCATCATTGTGATTACGGTCGGTATCGGAACCGTGCTGGGGGCGGTTATTGCCAGGAGGGTTCAGATGACAGCCATGCCTCAGCTGGTCTCCTTTTTTAATGCGACCGGTGGAGCGGCTTCTGCGCTGGTAGCACTGATGGAATACACCAATCCTGCAAATCAATCCCTGCTGGTAACACTTCTCAGCCTGGTAATCGGTGGAGTAGCTTTTAGTGGCAGCATGATTGCCTACGGAAAACTGGATGGGAAGGTGGGAGATATTTTTGCCCCATTCATGAAGTATGTCAATGGAGTGCTTCTGCTGATCATCATTTTCCTGGTGCTGTTTCTTCTCTTGGGAGATGTGAATCCGGATGTTGAGGCAGTGCTTCTCTATCTGTTGCTTGCATTCACCCTGGTTTACGGTGTGATGTTTGTGATGCCGATTGGTGGTGCAGATATGCCAGTAGTCATATCCCTGTTGAATTCCTTCACGGGAATTGCTGCGGCATTAGCCGGGTTTATTTATCAGAATCAAGCCATGATACTGGGAGGTATTTTTGTCGGTTCGGCAGGTACTATACTTACCATTTTGATGTGCAGGGCCATGAACCGTTCTTTACTGAATGTCATTGTCGGAGCATTTGGTGGGGGTGGAGCAGCAGCGGAAAAAACAGCAGGTACTATGAAGGAGATAACTGTCAGCGATGCTGCTGTTTTGCTCAGTTATTCTCAAAAAGTTGTGATTGTCCCCGGATACGGCCTGGCGGTTGCTCAGGCTCAGCATGTCTGCAATGAGATGGCACTCCTTCTCGAGGACAAAGGGGTTGATGTAAAATTTGCAATCCATCCGGTTGCCGGAAGAATGCCGGGACATATGAATGTCCTGCTGGCTGAAGCTGAAGTGCCCTATGAGAAGCTGGTTGAGATGGACACGATCAATCCCGATCTTCCAAACACCGATGTTGTGGTCGTTATCGGGGCAAATGATGTGGTAAATCCGGCTGCGGAAGAAGATCCATCAAGCCCGATTTACGGAATGCCAATCATCAAAGCTCAGGATGCGAAAAACATTATCGTGATGAAACGGGGGATGGGCATGGGGTATGCTGCGATTGAAAACAACCTCTTTTACCACGATAAAACGCGCATGTTCTTCGGAAATGCCAAGGACTCCATTCAGAAACTGATTCAGGAGATTAAAAGCCTGTAGAAATTTTCATTCAACTCAATACCCCGGATAGGGGTAAAATTGTGAATAACCACCGGTGTTAACCGGTGGTGCTTTGTAATGGATGATTAACAACCCTAAAGGGGTTGAATATAAATCATCAAATAGTAATTATTCAACCCCCTGCCTGCCAGCAGGCAGGCATTCAGGGTTGGTATATATTATTATCCCTATACCCGGCACTAAGCCCTGACAGTTCCTTCAGGGCTTGTACCGGGTTATTCATTATTGAATCCTTACCAGGATTTCTTTTACAATTCATCCTCTAACTAGTAAGGATTATTAGAATTAACTCATTTAAAAGATGATTACGATTTGAAATAGAAAATAAAATCCTGTTACCTAAATACTGAAAAAATACATTGCAGGCAGGCCTTTGTCAGGAGCGGGTCGCATTTGACCTACCTGATGCCGTTTTCCAGTGCTGGAGATTAAAAAGCCAGGATTTTTTCCACCCTCTTTTTCTTAAGGTAGCTTTTGATGATCTGCTGGATATCCCGGTTATCCTGATGGGAAATGATGCAATCGTGAAAGGTGTCCAATCCAAAACCGATATCCTGAATTTCGATATAGCCGTATCCACAGAATTTTCCATTTTTGATTTTGACAACCGCTCTTTCCTCCTCGTTTCTTCCGGAATCAATGATGAAGAAATTCTCATGCATGTAATTGAATGTTTCCAGTGCTTTTATTGCCCTTTCGTTATACTCACTGACGGGTTCCTCTCCAATACAGGCTCCATGGCACAGCCCTATTTGCCGGTGAAAGCAAGCTCCCCGGCTCTCATATAAGCCCGTAAGTTTCTGGCAGAGTTGATGGTCATCCAGCAACTTTTCCATGTGTTTTTTTGCTCTCTCCAAGGATGAGAAGCAGGTCAGGGGTGTTTCACACGATGAATTTTTCTCCACCGAGAAACAGATGTATCCGCGGACGTCCTGATGTGAATATATCCCATAAAAGAAGGAGGTTCTTCGCTGCGATCGGTTATACACCGGTTTGATCTTTTTGATCTCATACGATTCACGGATCAGGGCGATCAGCTCATTACCTGTCAGTTCATACCCGATATCGGTGATCCGATCTTTCATCTCAATAGCCCTTTTTGATGAATGGTTTGCAAGATGAGATAGCACCCGTTGATGGATATTCCTGCTCTTACCGATATAGATCACCTCCTGATCTTCATCGTAGAAATAGTAGATCCCCGCTTCTTCCGGCAGGGCGGAAATAATTTCCGGATCAAGCGAAGGATTAAGACCGGACAGTAGCGGTTTTTTACCAAAAGACAATGATCCGTCATCGAGGGAGAGCAGCATTTCAAAGAGCTTTACGGTTGCCTCAGCATCTCCCCTGGCACGGTGCCGATGATTGATTTTTATGTTTATTTCTTCGCATAAATTGCCGAGGCTGTATGATCGAAGTCCCGGTATAAGTCTCCTGCTGAGTTTCAGGGTGCACAGGATATCACGTTTGAAACGATACCCGAGGCTTTTAAACTCCTGGCGGATAAAGTGATAATCGAAACCGGCATTGTGAGCAACGAAGATCTTCCCTTCGGTCATTTCGACGATTTTCCGTGCTATTTCATAAAATTTTGGTGCGTCAGCCACCATCTCATTGCTGATCCCTGTCAGACCTGTAATGAAATAAGGAATGCTTCGTTCCGGATTGATGAGGCTCACAAACTGGTCAATGACCTTTTCCCCATCATGAACAAAGATTGCTATTTCAGTAATCCTGTCGTTCCGGGAGCTGCCACCTGTCGTCTCAATGTCAACAATTGTGTATAATGATCCGGATTCAGGCATCAGGTTGTTTTGTTTCCGTTAACAGAAAGCTAAAATAATGCATGAAATTTACTTATCATACCAGAAAGTTTTAAATTTAAAAGATGATACATTTGAAAGAGGAGCAATAAGCACCTTTTATAATGGAAAGAGCTTCAGGACAGGAAAAGATTGGACTGATATGATTACGGACTCAAGCTCTTCAAAATATTTTCTGAAAAATTACCCTATTTGGTAAGTTTTTTGTACCTTTGTCAGTACATGCGGATTATTAAGGTAAAAACTCTTCTGGATCATTTATCTTCTCCAAGGTATAAGAATGCTGAAAAGGCGCTCTTTGCCTGGATTTTTGAAGTTAAATACTCAGATTGGGATAATCCAAATGAACTAAAACTGAAGTATAAAAATGCAAGTATAATAAGTTCCAAACGGGTTGTATTTAATATTGAAGGGAATGATTATCGATTAATTGCGGATGTTGAATACACATTGAAAATAGTTTTTATAGTTTGGTTTGGAACACATGAAGAATATGATAAAATTGATGCAAAGGAGGTAAGATATGAGTCCCAGGGTAATAAAAACTGATGAAGAGTATAATCATGCAGTAAGCAGGATTTACGAATTGATACATTCTGATTCAAAAGATATAGAACCAGGAACGGAAAAGGGTGATGAGCTCGAAATTTTGTCCATCCTTGTTGAGCGGTATGAAAATGATCATTTTCCTGTCGAAGCTCCGGATCCTGTTGAAGCGATCAGGTTCAGAATGGAACAGATGAACCTGAAACAAAAAGACATTGCTCCTCTCTTTGGGGGAGAAACCAGGGTGTCTGAGGTGCTCAATGGGAAACGGTCCCTTACGTTGAAAATGATAACTATGCTTAACAGGTACTTAGGGATTCCTTTTGAATCTTTAATCCGGGGGAATAAGAAGTTTGAACTTGACTCCAAGAGGAAAAAGAAAATCATGCAAATTCCGGAAATTAAAGAGTTTTTAAGCAATAGAAATACAGCTGTTTTGTGAATTTTATCCAATTATTTAACTTTCTATTTTTCAAATAGTTATAAAATTAAATCAATTAATATTTCCGAACATTTTAAGAAAATCGTTTTTTTAATTATTTGATTACTAGTTGTTTGTAGGAGGACTAGTATGATTATGGTTTCCAGTTCTTCAAAGCATTGAATAATTTGGTGTATTATAAAATGGAGGTACCATTTTGGAACATCAAATCCCGAAATCAAATTCTTCCGCTAAATCTTAATTTGAAGGCTCCTTTATAAGAATCGAGAGATGGATTCTAACTAATAATCCTATTTTATCCTAAATTCGTTAACTTTGCAGTATGGACAGGAAATCTGACATATTGCTCAGAATAAAAAGATCTGTTAAAGCAACAGACCCTGATGCTATTGTTATTCTATACGGATCCTTTGCCCGAGGAGATGACCATAAAGGATCGGATATAGATCTTATTATTTTGCTCAACAAGGACAATATAAGCCGTGATGATGAAAAAAGGGTGAAATATCCTTTATATGATATTGAATTCGAATCGGGCCAGATAATTAGCCCCATGGTTATTTCCAAAAATAACTGGGATACCCTTTACAGAATTACTCCATTATATCAGAATGTTACCTCTGAAGGAATTGAACTATGACAAAATCAAGGGACCTTGATCTGATAACCTATCGTATGAACAGGGCTAGGGAAACCTTTAGAGAGGTTGACATTCATATTCAGAACAAACTCTGGAATACAGCCGTAAACAGACTCTATTATGCATGCTATTATGCAATTACAGCTCTTCTTCTAAGTAAAGACATCAAAGTACAGACTCATTCGGGGGCCAGGCAGATGTTTGGTTTGCATTTTATTAAACCCGGGTTGATTGATAATAAACTTGGAAAGTTCTATTCTGATCTTTTTGACAAACGTCAAATGTGCGATTATGATGATTTTACTGATATTACAAGGGAAGATGTTATGGATCTTATCGTACCAGCCAAGGAATTGATAAAAAAGATCGAAGATATTCTAAAAAAATAGTATTATTAAACAGGATTTTGTGGCTTTTTAGAATCATTTATTACCCCATAGGGGTTAGATTATTGTAGAGAGCCAATCACCGCAGAAAACCATTCGTCGTAGACGATAGATAAGAATTGTAACCTGAAGTATGTTAAAATTCTGATTTTGTATGCTTGAAAAACAGGTTTGTTTTGAAATATTCAGAAAATTATTAACTTTTTACTTTTCAATTAGTTAGAGTATCTATTCAACCATAAATTTCATACCCAAACTTGAGGGTATTGAATTTGACTTTTATCAGGGTTAACCCTGACATATATAATTGATAATCAATAGATTTCAATTATGTATCGTCATTATTCATGCTGAATGCATGAATAATTCGGGTTAATCTTTTCTATCCTCTACAGGGGATGATAATTATCGAAATTATTGAAGAATTATGAGTGAATGTTTTCACAGTAAATACATCCTGAACGGGAAAATTAAGGATTCCTCCCTGTTTGATATCGATCTGGTATTCAGGGGAGAATCCATTTATGAAGTGGTAAGGATCATTGAAAAAATCCCACTTTTCTGGGAAGATCATGTTCAGCGGCTGTACCGTACTTCCGAAATAACGGGGATGAGCATATGGTATGATGAGGTATTTTTGTCCCAGATGGTGTCTGAATTGATTCGTATAAATTCCGTTGATGAAGGGAACATTAAACTGGTTTTTAACTACCACAGGCGGGATAATATCATGGACAGGAATTTTCTTGCCTATTTTGTAGAGCCGCTTTATCCTTCAAAAAACCAGTGTGCACAGGGTGTGAAAGGGATCCTGTTTCAGGCAAGCCGAATCAACCCTACAGCCAAGGTGATAAACCAGAATCTCCGGCTGGCAGTATATAAACAGCTGATTGAAAAAGGAGCATATGAAGCGTTGCTGATCGATAAGGAAGGTAACATTACCGAAGGCAGTCGCTCCAACATTTTCCTTATCAGGGAAGGGGGCCTGTTCACGGCACCGGACTCGGAGGTGCTGGCTGGAATTGCCCGTAAGTATGTCATTGAAACCTGTTTGCAAGAGAATATTCCGGTGACGTTTAAAATGATTGACTGCAGGGAACTGCAATCGATGGATGCTGTCTTTATGACCGGAACATCACCGAAGGTATTGCCTTTTTCAGAAATCGAACACTATTCCTTTGATACCAACAATCCGGTTTTACGTAAAATCATGGATGGTTATCATACCGTGATCCGGAATTATCTTTCAGGGAAGAAAGTATAATTTTTTTTATACCTTTAACGCAGTTGGATTGAGTTACCTGGTGCGACGGGAAGCAGGGAAACATCCACCTGATAATCATAATCATTTTCCAATGGCAAGCATTCGTTGGCTAAAAAAAGAGATAAACGGATTAACCTTCGAGGTAGTTTCTGATTGTTTTACCTTTCTAGAAGCACATCCGAATAAGCATAATAAAGAGTTACAGAAAATCATTTCTGACACCATCCTGCTAAGAAACGAGATGATATCCAGGATCAATCAGTCGCACAAAAAGGATAATCCCGGTTTTTCCAAACAGGCAGCCCGTGGCATCCTGACCGAATTTTACAAAGGCATTGATCAATCCTTTGTCAAGCTGAGCAAACTTTCAAAGAAGTAGCAGGTCAAAACCAGGTATTAGGTGATTAATTGTTATCAGATTTTTATCAGGGGGAGGGTTCAAAATGTCGGATTTCGCTATTTTGCCTTCAAAACAGCCCGCATGTTGAACCTTTCAGGGTTTGTAAGAAATGAACCGGATGGGTCGGTCTATATTGAAATTGAAGGAGATGAGGCGAACGTACGGTCCTTCATAAGAGCGCTGGAGAAGGGACCTTCATGGGCCCGGGTTGACCAGATGGATGTGTCCGGTATACCCCTTCAACAATACAGTGATTTTATTGTGAAATAACGATCATCAGGATTCCTGGAAAAAGAGGATCGTAACGTAATCAACCACCTCCGATGAGGGGATAACATCACCGGAATTGCCCCTTCGTATCACTTCAGCAACCGGTTTTTCCGCAACAAGCCGTGCGTATTCCATCAATGTCATGATCGGGCCATAACCACAAACCGAGATCTGATGATCCTGAATGATCCGGTAAACCTGTTCTGAATCCAGTTTCAGGATCTCATCAATCACAAGATTATCCTTTCTTTCCCCTTCTCCAGGATGAACATAATGGGAGAAATCAGACGATGCAATGATCAGGATCTTTTTCTGCAGGGACTTGTTTGCTGTAAAAATTTTTTCAGCCAGGGTTCTGGCATTTTCATAGGTCTGACGGGAAATGCTGATCGGTACAATGGTAAACCGATAATCGAGGAAGTACTGCAGAAAGGGAATCATTACTTCGGCAGAATGTTCATATTGATGAGCCATTGCTGATTCGGGGATATCCAATCGCTCCATCAATTTACGATCAAGCTCAACCGATCCGAGCGGTGTTTCCCAGTAGTCATTTGCATCCAGAGCCAGTGGTACTCCCATCCCGGTATGGTTGGGGTTTACAATGACAAAGGTGTCATATTTCTCATCGGTCTGGCTGATGAGGTCGAAAAAATGGACGGCTTCATATCCCGAATAGATGTATCCGGCATGAGGTACCACGCAGCCGATAATCTGTTTTTTCGCAAGTTCCCTGTTTATCTTTGGGATCTCTTCAGTATGAATCTCACTGATCTGGGCAGATAATGCACTCCCGGTTCCGGGATAAAATTTCCCGGCAACGGTTGCTTTCCTGATTTTTACCACTCCTTCTGTATTTGCCATAATGAGTAATCCTTTGTACAGGTTATTCAATGAATCCCTCCAAACGAAGTTTGTTTTGAACGTATTTAAGATACCGGTTCTTGCGGAATGTAAACCAGCTTTTTTTGTATTCAGAACCTTCAACCAGGGTCCTGAATTTGGCGAATGATCGTTTATCTTTCAATGCATCATGAAGCACGGTGTTACCCTCTTTATTGATGATCTTCTGAACAAAATCTTCCATGATTTCAAACACCTCCCAGGGCTCCATTCCCCTGATCTCAAAATGATCTGGCCAGTTTTTTTTAATCCGGTTCAACTCTTCTTCCCAGAGATCAGATACACCCGACAGATATCCAAAATCGTATATTGACCGGGTTTCCCCGGTTTCCCTGTTGATATAAACCTTAAATCCCTGCTGAAGGTCTTCTGAGATATCGTTTACCTGTTCCTCCGTGAGTTTCATAATGCATCGATTCGTATTTTAATCTCGCAAGTAATTCCTGTCGGGCATATAAATGTACAATATTCCGTCCGGTTTACCTGCAATCCGATCCTTATAATACCTTCTGATATCAATAATTCTGAATTACTTTGTTGCCGCAGTGAGAGCATGTACCACCCGGTTTCAGCCCGGTAATGCGGGTATAATATCCTTCCCGGATAATCACTTCAGCGCCACAGGATGGGCAGCAGGTATTTTTCCCGTAATTAGCACCTCCCACATTTCCCAGGAATACATGATTCAAATATTCCCGGGCAATATTGTATAACCGCTCAAGGGTTGATAAAGGAGTACTATGAATGGACATTTCATGTGCCGGGAAGTACCGTGAAAGATGCAAAACGGTCTCTTTACTCACTTCAGTTGAGATCCATTGCGCCATTTTCCGGAAGGTTTCTATGTTGTCGTTCAAGCCGGGAATGATCAAATTGGTAATCTCCAGGTGTTTACCTGCCTCCTTAATTTGCAGAATAGTATCCATTACCGGGGAGAGTCGCGATGAGGTATACTTCCGGTAAAACTCATCTGTGAAAGCCTTCAGGTCAATATTAAAAGCATCCATAACAGGCAGGAGGTCAGCAAGGGGATCGGAATTAATAAAACCATTGGTAACCATGGTTGTCAGCAGGTGGTTCTGCTTTGCTTTTTCTGCCACATCCATGACATATTCATACCAGATGGTTGGTTCATTATAGGTAAACGAAATGCCGATATTTTCTCCCCGGCTGTGCGCAATTTTCAAGATATCGTCCGGTTCATACGTTGAAATAAAACCATATGATTCAATATCAGCCTGGGAAATTTCATAGTTCTGACAAAAGCGGCAGGAGAGGTTACACCCGATCGTTCCAATAGAGAGGATCTGACTGCCCGGAAAAAAATGATAAAGCGGTTTCTTCTCGATCGGATCAAAGTGGATGGCTGATACCTTTCCATAATTCTCCGCGTAAAGTATTCCGTTCCGGTTTTTTCGCACACCGCATATGCCTCTTTTTTCCTGTTTCAGCTTACACTGGTGTGGGCAAAGCCTGCAGGTTACTTCACCGGTTGGATGCTTTTCAAAATACTTAGCCTGAACCATGTGTCAATGTTTTATTATTCAAACCGCAATTTAACCTGTTCGATGCTTTCAACAGATCCTACGATAGTTAATCGATCTCCTACTCTGATGCGTGTATAACCGGTAGAGATGATCGGATGTCCGCGACGCTTTGTTGAGAGGATAAGGATATCCGAAGGAAGGTGAAGATTCCGGAGCGCCATGCCGTGAAGATCCCGGTTTTTCACCACGATATCAACGGTATCCTGATCTTCCTCCATACCCAATAATAGCGTTGTTGCAATCGGTGAACGGACAAAATGATCCAGCAAACTCACCATGGCAGTTGATGGTTCGACAATCAAAACCCCAAGTTCATGAAACCGTTTCATATTAAACCTGTGATTCATCCTCACGACCATTTCCTGAGTGCCAAAATTCTCATACATCAGTTCGCAGATGGTAAGGTTTTCCTCATCGGTTTTCATTGCCACAATGGTATTTGCCTTTTCAACTCCAACCTCTTTAAGCGATTCGAGGGATATCTCCGGCATATACCGAACCGTAACATTTGGAATGGATGGATTTGGAATCCCTTTACTCAATGTAGCAATGGTCACAACCCAATCATGATCAGCAAGTTGCCTGGCCAGTGCAAGTGACTGATCTTCAAATCCGAAAATCACGACCTTACGCCGTATGTCCTTTGTTCCTCTTGCCCTGGAGTGATCTTCACCCGCAAGACCAATTGCCCATTTTAACATGGGGGGACCCACCATCTGGTTTAAGACAATTACAGAGATCATCAGGACAAGAAATTCTGCGCCCCAATCCGTATACTCCGTGGCAACAACAGTTACCAGTCCGAGACTCACACCTGCCTGAGTAATATAGGGCATCCAGCTTATTTTAATGTATCGGAATGCATCTCCTCCCATTATTCCACCAGCCCAACTGCCAATCATGAGCGTGATCAGCCGGATCATGAAAAAGGTTAAAGCAATGAACCAAATTCCGAGCAATAAATCAAGATGAACTGAAGCCCCGATCAACGTGAAAAAAACAACATATACATAGGGTAATGCGTCATGAATGATCTTCAGAAATTCCCTCCGGTACTTGGTGAAGTTAGTAATCATGAAACTGGCAATTATACAGACAAGCAGTGGTTCAATATAAAAATCAAGGGAGAAATGACGTTCACTGACCAACCTGACCCCGTGCGAGAAAAGGTAAATTCCATAACCGGTTAGTAATAATAATCCGGTCTTTACTATAGTGGAAAGCCTGCGCATTAAAAGGAATTCAAGGAACTTTCCAAGGATGATGCCAATTCCAAAAGATACCAGCAGTTCCAGAGAGAGCATAATGATGTACCGAAAACTAAACCCTGTATTTATAATCAAGGTGTTCGATAATGAAAAGGTTACAGCAAATAAAATGATTACCAATACATCAATCAGAACAGTAACACCAAGCGTTGTTTGTGTAAATGGCCCCTTTGCACGCAATTCGTTGATCACAGCAATCAGGGTTGCGGGTGATCTTGCAACAAATATCGTGGATATTAAAAGGGCTATAGCGATCTTTTCAACCGGTTTCATGCCAGACATGAATGGCACCAGGTTGGAAATAGCGTATACCAAAAGGGTGGAGAAGATAAAGGTAAATACCATTTGCCCTATTGTCATCCATCGGATGCTTCGAAAACGACTTCGCAGTTCTTTGACGTAAAGTTCCGAACCCGCAGCAAAAGCGATAAAAGCCAACGCTATATCGTTGATAAAAGTGAGATTAGCTGTCGAATCAAACGAGATCAGGTTAAGAACAAAGGGCCCGCAGATAATCCCCATGAAGAGCATCCCGGTAATCAGGGGTAACCTTACCTTCTGAAACAGCCCGGCAATTTGCCTGGAAGCTATTACAATAATAAGGAAACTGGCAACCGCGAAAAGAGTTTTCCACGATATAGATATTATGGAGCTCAATGAACCCATTCCCAAGTACTCCCTTTGCACTTATATTATATAAATAAATGTAAACAAAAAATACCACAATAACCACCCCTCACTAATCGGGTTGAATAATTCGATGGTTTTGTATGGGAATCCGGAATGAAATAGAAAAAAAAGGTTAATTTTGATAGCTGTAATAAACTGGAATGCATGGTAATTCCTTTTACAGATCACGGGTGAATTGGAGTAACTCTGCAGCAATCAGATTGACTTGCCAATCATTGAATTTACCATAACGGTGTTGTGGTCATTCAAATTTCTATTTCATGAAAAGTAGACGGTTTCTCATTTTTTTTCTTCTTTTATTTGTTGGGATCATCCTGTTGATTGAATGTGTAGGCAGAAGAACTTCAACAGATAATAAGGAAGAAATACAAAGTACGGATACGATAATGGCTCAAGCAGAAGTGCATAATCGATTAACCGATGAAGAGATTGAAGCGGGTTGGAAGCTCCTCTTCAACGGATATTCCACCGCAGGGTGGAGAGGCTATAACATGAAAGAGATGGATGAGGGGTGGACCGTGGAGGATGGTAACCTGGTTGCTCTCGGGAAAGGAGGGGATATTGGCGGGGATATTATAACCGATGAGGAATTTGGTAGTTTTGAACTTGCGCTTGAATGGAAAATTTCCCCGGGCGGGAATAGTGGAATTCTGTATCATGTGGTTGAGGGAGATTATCCAGCTGTTTATACTACAGGACCGGAATATCAGATCATTGATGATCTTGGATTTCCCGAACCACTGGAAGAGTGGCAGACGACAGGTGCGAATTATGGCATGCATGCCCCGCAAAGGACCAAGATCAAACCAGCGGGTGAATGGAACTCTTCCCGTATCATCCTTGAAAACGATCATGTTGAACACTGGTTAAATGGTGTTAAAGTGGTGGAGTACACACTCTGGAATGATGAGTGGAACAATCTGGTTGCTGAAGGAAAATGGAAAAATTATCCGGATTACGGGAGAGCCCGAAATGGACACATAAGCTTGCAGGATCACGGCAGTATGACCTGGTTTCGAAACATTAAAATACGAACATTAAAATAAATTCGATCATGCATTTAAAAAGTTTGAATTTGGTCATTCTTATTCTGGCAGGGTGGATGGCTCCATCCATCATCCTTACACAAAGCGGTTATGACAGGCCGGGGCAGCAACCCGACCAGATTTCTCTCTTTAACGGTAAAGACCTGACCGGCTGGATCATTCACGGTACCGAAAAATGGTATGTTGATCAGGGTGAGCTGATCTGCGAAAGTGGCCCGGATAAGCAGTATGGGTATTTATCAACGGAAAAAGAGTACAGAAACTTTGAGCTGACACTGGAATTCAAACAGGAATCGAACGGGAACAGCGGTGTCTTTTTTCGCTCATCCATTACCGGAGTAAGAATAAGCGGATGGCAGGTGGAGGTTGCACCTCCCGGATCGGATACTGGTGGAATATATGAATCGTATGGCCGCGGATGGCTGAGCCGGATCCCGGAAGAAAAGGAACAGATCCTGAAAATGGGTGAATGGAACCAACTGAAGATCAGGGTTGTGGATGATACAGTCACTACCTGGCTGAACGGAGAGAAAATGGTGGAGTTAACCGACCAGAAGATCGGTGAAGCCACAGGTGCAATTGCCTTACAGATCCATGATGGAGGAGGCATAAAAGTCAGATGGAAAAACCTGTACATCCTTCCATTGTAACCGGAATATAACAATAAAAAATCTCCTGCTAAAAATCAGATAAGCTCATGAAAAAAACAAACCTATTACAGACCGCAATCACCCTTCTTGTGATTGCCCTAATACCCTGTTTACCGGTAACAGGACAGTCCGATGAATCCGTCATTCATCCCAAAGATCATTTTGGATTTACTCCGGGTGACGACCGGATGTTGTTTGATTACAGTGCGTTGATCGGTTATATGAAACTTCTCGACGAGGCAAACCCGAAACTCAAGATGGTTGAGATCGGCAAATCTCCCATGGGCAAGCCGATGTATATTGCGTTTATTTCATCCGCCGGGAATATTGAAAAACTTGATGAACTAAGAGAGATAAACCGTGAACTGGCACTTAATCCCTCTATCCCGGAGGCTGAGAAAAAAAGAATGATTGAAGAGGGGAAGGTATTTGTGCTGGGAACCCTCTCCATGCACTCCGGAGAAGTTGGACCTGCGCAGGCAGCCCCCCTGATCGCGTATGAACTGGTTACCTCGAAAGATCCGAAAATACTTCAGTGGATGGACCAGGTTGTTTACATGATGGTACCCAATCATAATCCGGATGGAATGGATTTCATTGTGAATAATTATAAGAAGTACAAGGGAACAAAATACGAAGGCGCATCCCTGCCCAGGGTCTATCATAAATACGTTGGACATGATAACAACCGTGATTTTGTCATTCTCACTCAGGATGATAACCGGGCAATTGCCAGGATATATAACCTGGAATGGTTTCCGCAAGTGATGGTAGAAAAGCATCAGATGGGATCAACCGGCATCCGCTATTTTGTGCCTCCGGTACACGATCCCATTGCAGAAAATGTTGATGCAGAGATTTTTAACTGGACGGCAGTTTTTGGTGCTAATATGATCAGGGACATGACGAATGAGGGCCTCGCCGGGGTGGGGCAACACACCATTTTTGACATGTACTGGCCCGGATCAACCGAAACCTGCCTGTGGAAGAATGTGATTGGTATGCTGACGGAATGTGCAAGCGCCAAAGATGCTACCCCCATTTTTATTGAGCCAAACGAACTGAGTGTGGGTGGCAAAGGGCTGTCGGAGTATAAAAAGAGCATTAACATGCCATTGCCCTGGGAAGGTGGCTGGTGGAGGCTGGGAGATATTGTTCAATATGAAATCACATCCACCCTGTCGATCCTGAAAACAGCATCCCTCCACCGGGAAGAGATCCTGACGTTTCGAAATGATCTTTGCCGCAAAGAGGTTTCCAAAGGAGAATCGGTACCACCATTTTATTATGTGATTCCCGGTCAACAGCGTGATCTTTTCGAGCTGGTTAACCTGGTGAACCTGATGAAAGAACATGGAGTGGAAGTTTACCGGTTGAAAGAATCGTTCACCCTCTCCGGAAAAAATTTTGAACCAGGTGATGTTGTTATCCCACTCGCACAACCGTTTCGCCCATTCATTAAAGAGGTACTTGAACCACAGGAATATCCTGTAAGGCACTATACTCCTGGGGGTGAGGTAGTTAAGCCATATGATATTGCCAGTTGGTCACTGCCGCTTCACCGGGGGATTACTTCGTTTGAAATGAAGGAAAGAAATGAGGAATTTGAAGGGCTTCTCGAGAAAATTGAAGGGGAATTCACGCTTGCCCAGGGTGATCCGGGAAACTTTTGGGCTGCCATCTTTACTGCAACCAACAACGGTAGTTTTAACGCAGCCTTTATTGCTGCTAAACGGGGAATGAAGGTTGAACGAATGGATCAAGCCATATCGCTTGGTGGAATTGAATACCCAAAGGGCAGTTTTATCATGTATGGCGAAGGAAAAGGTCGTGAACAGGTAAATGCACTGTCAAAAGAGTTGAAATTCTCTCCCGCTTTTATTAAAGAGGAGTGGAAACTCAAAACAATTCCTTTTGCGGTTCCCCGGATTGCTCTGGTCGAAACCTATTTTCATGATATGGATGCAGGATGGACCCGCTACATATTTGATACATACCAGATACCATTTACCGTCCTCCACCCGGATCAGTTCGATAAAACAGATTTTGTCAAATCGTTCGATGTTGTCATCTTTCCAAGTACGGATAAATCCGTTCTCATGACGGGCAAACGACAGGCGGGAGATGATTATTATATGGGGAATTATCATCCCGATTATGTCAAGGGAATGGGAAAGAAGGGGATGGACAACATGATGACATTCCTGGATAATGGAGGGATCATCGTAGCCTGGGGTAGTTCTGCAGCACTGTTCGAAGGGACTCTTGAAATTCCCAGAGGTGATAAGAAAGAGGAGTTTCAGCTACCCTTTCGCGACATCTCCTCCAGCTTGCAGCGATCGGGTCTGTATGTTGCGGGCTCACTATTAGAAGTTGATATCAATGCGGACCACCCGCTGACTTACGGAATGCCCGAAAAAGCAGGAATTTATTTCGGACGCAATACCGTATTCTCCACCTCTGTTCCACGGTTTGATACGGACCGACGAGTCATCGCTAAATTTCCGGAGAAAGATATCCTCCTTAGCGGATACAGCGAAAACCAAGAACTGTTGGGTAATAAATCAGCCATGATCTGGCTTAAAAAAGGAAAAGGACAACTGGTACTGTTTGGGTTTAATCCCCAGTTCAGGGCATCAACCCAGGGCTCCTATAAACTGTTGTTTAATTCC
>CAYMFM010000017.1:0-5642 GCA_964389685.1 uncultured Rikenellaceae bacterium | reverse complement strand
GGCTCCTGGATGACTCGACAACCGTTTCAATGAATGCCATACCCCGTGCTCCATCGGAAACAGTTGGGAAATCGAGGTTTTCCGGATCAGGCTTTCTGCCTTCCATTTTTGCCTTCAGGGTAAGGGCAAAATTTTTATACAGGTTGGCAAAAGCTTCGATAAATCCTTCGGGATGGCCGGAAGGCAGCCGCGAAGCAGATACTGCAGCAGGAGTGAAGCGGTTGAAATTAGTACCTGTTCGTATCACTTCATATGGTTTGTCAAGCCAGTTTATTCGCAATGAGTTCGGTTCCTGCTGTGCCCATTCCAGCCCACCCTTTTCTCCGTAAATCCGGATCTTGAGACCATTCTCTTCTCCAACAGCAACCTGTGTGGCAAGTAGTGTCCCTTTTGCACCACTCTCAAACCGAAGCAACACATTTCCATCATCTTCCAGGGTCCTGCCACCCACAAATGAGGTCAGATCGGCACACAACGATTCGATCTTCAGACCGGTAATATACTCAGCCAGGTTTTCAGCATGGGTTCCGATATCACCCATACAATTTGCTGCACCCGATTGCTTCGGATCCGTTCGCCAACCAGCCTGTTTGTGATCGGTATCTTCCAGTTTTGTGGCTAACCACCCCTGGAAGTATTCAACAGCGATTTTTCTGATCGTTCCAAGTTCGCCGTTTCTGACCATAGCCCTCGCCTGTTTCACCATCGGGTAGCCCGTATAATTATGAGTTAGCCCAAAAACCAGTCCTGTTTTTTCCACAAGGTGAACCAGCTCAATTGCCTCCTTCAGATTATAGGTCATGGGTTTATCGCTCATAACGTGAAAACCGTTTTCAAGAGCGAGTTTTGCCGGCCCGAAATGCAGGTTGTTTGGAGTGACAATGCAGACAAAATCCATCCGTTCACCGTCCGGGAGAGCCTCCTCCTTACGGATCATCTCTTCATAATTGTAGTAGATGCGCGAAGGATCCATACCCAGCAGTTCGCCACTTTTTTGTGATCGTTCGGGTGTGCTGCTTAGTGCACCACACACCATTTCAATGTGCCCGTCCATAACGGCAGCCATGCGATGCACAGCCCCAATAAAGGAGTCAATTCCTCCTCCAACCATACCCATTTTCAACTTTCTCATATGATTTTCAAGTTTAGTTTAGACGTCATTTATAACTATAAAATTAGGGAAAAAAGTTAACTGTTATATGTTATGCCGTAGGCATCCCTTCGGGAAAAGTTAATTGTTTAGCCATTGGCATGGCTATGCCACCTATGGGGCTATGGGAAAAGTTAATAGGTTAACCCATTGTAACTAGGACCTTCGTCGGACGACTTGAAGTTCGTCCGACGAATAAAGTAGAAAAGTTATACACTGGATTTGTTCACCGATAAAATTTTTTAACCGCCACATATTTTATATTTTTAAAGAATAATTGGCATTCAAAAAACATAAAATAATCCAGATGGACAGAAGAAATTTCATGAAAAAATCAATGGTGGCAGGTGCCGCATCGTTTGCTGCAGGAAGTACTGTACTTCATGCAGCAGAACTGAATGGAACTGCATACCAACAGTGGGATGGTTCGATGCAGAAATTCAAATTGAATTATGCGCCCCATTTTGGAATGTTCAAACATCATGGTGGAGAAGACCTCCTGGACCAGCTCCAGTTTATGGCGGATGTAGGGTTCACTACCATGGAGGATAACAGCATGAAAGACCGCACCACGGATATGCAGGAAAAGATTGCTTCAAAAATGAGCAAGCTTGGAATGAAGATGGGTGTATTTGTTGCGCATACGATCTACTGGACTGAACCCAATCTTACATCCGGAGGGAAGGAATACAGGGAGGAATTTCTGAAGCAGATCAAAGAATCTGTAGAGGTGGCAAAAAGGGTAAATGCAAAATGGATGACAGTGGTTCCCGGGTACGTTGACCTGACAAAGGATATCGGATACCAGACGGCAAATGTGATTGAATCCTTGAGGCGTGCTTCGGAGATCCTCGAGCCTCACGGACTGGTAATGGTCCTTGAGCCGCTTAATTTCAGGGATCACCCCGGGCTTTTTCTGAATAAAATAGCACAGGCATACCAGGTATGCCGGGCGGTTGACAGTCCTGCCTGTAAAATTCTGGATGACTTGTACCACCAGCAGGTCCATGAAGGAAACCTGATACCAAACATCGACGGAGCATGGGAAGAGATCGCTTATTTCCAGGTGGGTGATAATCCCGGCAGGAAAGAGCCCACTACCGGTGAGATCAATTACAAAAATGTCTTCAAGCATATCTATGATAAAGAATTCAAAGGGATTGTTGGGATGGAGCACGGGAACGCAATTCCGGGAAAAGAGGGAGAAAAAGCACTGATTGAAGCGTATATTAATGTTGATGATTTCTAATGAATGACAATTATTTGTTATATATAAAACTTTTTACTTTTCCCAAAGGGATGCCTACGGCATTACTTTATATCTTTTATCTTGAAAAAAACCGGTCCGAAATATCTTCAGACCGGTTTTTACATTTAGTATGTTGTTCGGACCGGTTTTTTTAACCTCTATCTTCCTTAACCTCTGCAGGGCTTCCCGGCAGCGGGATGACCGGTGTCAGATCGATGGGTCCCAGTGCATAGGTCTCTTTTCCAAGCTTCAGATCCGAATTCATCATCTCTTCCCAGGTAACCTCTTTGCCTGTATAGGCAGAGATCCTCCCCATAATGGCTGTCAGGGTTGAATGGGCGACGTTTTCCCCTTCGTTAATGGGTGTATTGGTACGGATGGCAGTTACCAGGTCAATGTGCTCCTGATCATAAGGATCTACCTTGGGTGTGCCTGTTGGTTCTTCATTCTCATCCAGCGGATATTCATAGGTCCATTTAACTGATCCGTCCGGGTTGTAGATGGTGTTAACGCCATTTGAATATCCTTTTGTTCCCCTGATATACTCTGAAACGCTGTTTGCGCAGTCGTTGATCTGGCGACACATGCTATGCAGGTGCATGTCGTTATCGTAAACGAAATCGACACTGAAATTATCGTACTGGTCACCCGTGATCCTTCTCAGCCGGCTGCCAAATGCGACCGCTTTTATGGGATGTTTACCAGTATACCAGTTGATGACATCGATATTGTGAACGTGTTGTTCCACGATGTGATCACCCGACAACCAGGTCCAGTTCACCCAGTTGCGGATCATCCATTCCATATCGCTCCATCCCTCTTCCCGGTTCCGGTGCCATAATTTGGACTGATTCCAGTAGCAATTACCGGCAACAATATCACCGATCGCCCCGTTCAGGATCTGTTCATAGGTTTTCAGGTAGTCTCTCTGGTGTCTCCGTTGTGTACCGGCAACAACCGACAGGCCCAGCTCTTCAGCCCTTTGGGCTGTAGCGAGGATCGATCGTGCACCGACCGGATCCACACAGACCGGCTTCTCCATGAATACATGTTTCCTGGCTTTCACGGCAGCGTCAAAATGATCCGGCCTGAAGACCGGGGGAGTGGCAAGGATAATAATGTCCACTCCTGAATCGATCACTTTTTCGAATGCATCAAACCCGAGAAAACAGTTTTCATCCGCTACTTCAACACCCTTTTTCTCTTTCAGCTCCTTCCGGGTGGTTTCAATCTGGTCCTGAAACAGATCCCCCAGGGCAGAAAGCTCAAGGTTCGGGCCGGCATTTAAGAAATTTTCTGCGGCACCCCTGCCCCGGCCTCCGCATCCGATCAATCCGGCTTTCAGCATTGGACCATCCGGTGCTTCATCAAGGGGTTCCGGCAGTGTAATTACTGAACGGCGTTTACAGCTACTTGCTGAAATGATACCATTGATACCCACTGCACCCAGGGCACCAATTACCGCAGCATTTTCCAGGAACTTTCGACGACTGAATTTCTCTTTTGTTTCTTCCATAATTATTTTATTTATAGGTTTATTCTGCTGTTAAAAGTAACATTTATTTTGCATGGAGGAAATGAAAAAAATCAGATTCTCACCATTTTTTTAAAAAGATTCCACCATGAAATAATAAAATGCCGGAGTGAAAGAATATTGGCAGTTAAAAATTAAATTTCCTTTTAGAAATCTAAATATAATTGTTAATTTTAGTCGGAATTATTCCGAACTTTCAATCAATCAAATACATCCTTAAAATTTATCGTTATGGACAAAGAAAAAGAGAAGAACTCAATTTCAAGACGCTCGTTTGTCGGAAGAACTGCGGCCGCAACGGCTGCATTTACAGTATTACCCAGCTACGTTGTCAGTGGGCTCGGATACAAACCACCAAGTGATAAGCTGAATATTGCCGGAATCGGAATTGGAGGAATGGGTTTTGCCAACCTGAAGAACATTACCGGCGAAAATATTGTAACCCTCTGCGATGTTGACTGGGGCTATAGCAAGCAGGTATTTGAGGCTTACCCCGATGCAAAAAAGTACAAAGATTTTCGCAAGATGTATGATGAGATGGGCAAGTCGATCGATGCGGTGGTCATTGCTACTGCCGACCATACCCATGCCATCACAGCGGCCACTGCGATCACCATGGGGAAGCACGTTTATGTTCAGAAACCCCTTACACACAGTGTATATGAATCAAGGTTACTCACAAACCTGGCAAAAGAATACAAAGTTGCCACTTCGATGGGAAACCAGGGATCATCCGGTGAGGGTGTAAACCTGGTATGCGAATGGATCTGGAATGGAGAGATCGGAGAGGTGAAGAAAGTGGAGGCGTTTACTGACCGGCCGATCTGGCCCCAGGGACTTAACCGCCCGGCAGAAGTAATGGATGTTCCGCCAACACTGGATTGGGATCTGTTCATTGGTCCTGCACCGGTTCGTCCGTACAATGCCATTTATCATCCCTGGAACTGGCGCGGATGGTGGGATTTCGGTACCGGCGCACTGGGCGATATGGCCTGCCATATCCTGCATCCTGTTTTTGTGGGATTGAAACTGCAGTATCCGGTGAAAGTCCAGGGTAGCTCAACCCTGTTGCTTACCGATTGTGCCCCCAATGCAGAAATGGTGCAGATGACTTTTCCTGCCCGCAAAAAACCAGTTGACATTATGGTTGAACTGCCGGCAGTTGACGTTACATGGTATGACGGAGGCTTGCAACCATTGAAACCCGAAGGATGGCCTGATGGGAGAAATATGAACGATGCCGGAGGAGGGGTTCTGTTCCACGGCACCAAAGATACACTCGTTTGTGGATGCTATGGCAAGGATCCATGGTTGCTTTCGGGCCGTAAACCGGATGCACCAAAAGTTAGAAGACGGGTGAAAACAAACCACGAAATGGATTGGGTGAGAGCCTGCAAGGAAAGCCCTGATAATAGAGTGGAAACGGCATCTCCCTTCAGTGAAGCCGGACCATTCAACGAAATGGTGGTTATGGGAGTACTGGCAGTACGCCTCCAGGGACTGAATAAAGAACTTAACTGGGATGGAAAGAACATGGCATTTACCAATATCAACGATAGTGAAAAAGTCAGAATCTGCATAGAAGACAATTTCACCATCCATGATGGTCACCCGACATTCAATAAGAAATGGACCGACCGGATGAGTGCCAAAGCGTTCTCACAGGAGCTGATCAAGCATACCTACCGCGATGGCTGGTCACTGCCCGC
>CAYMFM010000016.1:41110-67468 GCA_964389685.1 uncultured Rikenellaceae bacterium | reverse complement strand
AAAGGGGCAGGAGGGAAGGCATGGCTGTTTGTGGATGAGATTGTTATACAGTAGTAATTCGATAGTAATTCTCCGGAGTCCTTCGGACAATAGTAATTACTCATCCACAAACGGATCGTTATTGCGTTATCTGGTCGCTGTGCGACCGTTATTCTTTTCTTTCTTTTTACTTCGAAATTCATTATTCCCTGCCTGCGGCAGGCAGGCTTGTTCGATATTCTCCATTGCTCCAAAGGAGTTTGCCAAAGGCATGGCTACGCCACCTCCGGGACATTTGAAGGCATCACTCATCATTTCAATTCGTCGCTTCGTCACTTTTCATCAGCCATAGCCTTGGCGAAGGCTGACAGTCTCATCGTCTCCCCCTCTCAAAGTTCCATAGTCATAAAGTCTCCCTCTCTCTGTTGTCAGTACCGAGTACCCAACACCTAGTGTCATGTCAACCTTATTTTGACGCATAAGTCATTCCGAACTTGTTTCGGAATCTGTTTTCATATAATGAGATGCTGAAACAAGTTCAGCATGACGACCCACCACTTCACGCTTGACATAACACCTAGTACCTTTTATGTTGCTTCCCACCCCTCAAATGGCTTTAAATATTTCCCTGGGAAATTTGATTTACCCCAATTATTCGATTATATTTGTCCTGATTTTACTCACTGGGAATCCCTTCCTTGTCAGCGGTGAAACAAGAATAGTTTCCAGGTTTTTGAAGGAGTACAGGTTTATGTTATTAAAAAGTGCAGGAGTATTGATAACATAAAGCAAATATTAATATATTTGCCACTTAATTTTTAAGTGACGTGGTTGATTAATTTGATGTTTAGATAATTATGTCGTTTAAAATCAGCAGATTACCTTGTAATCAAAAGCATTAAAACGATTTAGACCGATTCTGCGGAGTACAATGAGAGTCAATTCAAGCTTAGAAAATACCCTTTTACTATCGTATATCGCTTTAAACAGCATATATTTTTATCCATTTATTAACCTAAATTATTAACCTAAACTTTTTTCTATGAAAAAGAATCTGTTTTTAGTTTTGGTCCTGTCGATCGCCTTCATTGGCTCAGTGATTGCACAGGAACGTACGATTACCGGTACGGTTACCTCAGCTGATGATGGAGTAACACTTCCCGGAGTGAACGTGGTGGTTCAGGGGACCAATATTGGTATCGTGACCAACATGGATGGGAAATATTCCATCTCTGTTCCGGCTGATGCCGAAGCGCTGGAGTTTTCTTTTGTGGGAATGATGAACAAAACTGTTCCGATAGGCACTTCGAGTGTGATTGATGTTGCACTTGAATCCGGCTTTGAGGCAATGGAAGAGGTTGTCGTTACCGCATTGGGTATCTCCAGGGAGAAGAAGGCACTGGGTTATGCCGTAACCGAGGTGGGTGGTGAAGAGCTCGCAACCGTAAAGGAAACCAACGTGATCAATTCACTGGCCGGGCGTGTTGCCGGTGTCGTACTGACCCAGTCACCATCAGGACCGGGTGGAGGTACCCGGGTGGTGATCCGTGGTAACAACTCCATTACAGGGAATAACCAGCCACTCTATGTGGTGGACGGGATCCCCATGGATAACAGCGGATTTGGTAGTGCAGACGGCACAGGTAAATCAAACTACCGTCGTGATGATTACGGAACCGGCGTATCCGACCTTAACCCGGACGACATCGAATCGATGACTGTCCTGAAGGGCCCGAACGCTGCTGCTCTGTATGGTGCACGGGCTGCCAATGGTGTGATCCTGATTACTACCAAAAAAGGTCGGTCTACAAAAGGTATGGGTGTTACCTTTACCCATTCCTCAACGTTTGAAACACCACTCCTGCTTCCGGAATATCAGAATCAGTACGGCCAGGGAACAAGTGGCTATTACTACGACGGATCACCCAGTTTTGAACTTACCGATCTACTTGAAAATGGTTCATCCTGGGGAGGCAAATTCAACGGACAGGATTATCTTTACTGGACCGGCGAAACCAAAGCCTACAAAGCACAGCCCGACAACGTGAAGGATTTTTTCCGCACCGGTTCAAACATGGTAAATACCATTGCATTTGACGGCGGAACGGCGAATTCATCCCTGCGTTTCTCCTACACCAATAACGTGGCAAAATCAATCCTGCCAAACGCCGGTTTGACACGCCACAATTTCAACGTCAGGGGAACAACAAACCTTACGGATAAATTGTCGGTGGATGCCAAGGTTACCTATTTTGTACAGGAATCGGAAAACCGTCCGTTTCACGGTACGGAAGGTATCATGGCTTACGTTTATGATATCCCGAGGAATGTGGATATCAATGACCTGAAGGATTACCAGTGGCCGGACTACTCGGTGAGAACCTATACTACCCCAGGTGGAAGCAATGGGAATCCTTACTGGATCCTTTATAATGATGTGAACAACGATACCAGGAACCGTCTCCTTGGTTTTGCCAAGGTGAATTATACCATCACGGACTGGTTGTCGGCTTTTGTCCGTATCGGAACCGACTTCACCTCTCAGAAAATTGAAACCATCCAGCAGTATGGACACCATTATTACTCAACCGGGCAGTTTAATTTCCGGAATTACAAGACGACTGAAACCAATACCGACTTCCTGCTGATGTTTGATAAAGAAATAACATCCGATTTCAAGATCACGGGTAACCTGGGTGGAAACATGATGTACCAGACCTACGAGCAGATGGGTGTTTTTGGTGAAGATTTTAAGATTCCGACCAAACCGACCACCGACAGTGCCAGGGAGTTGGATCCATCCTATACTCCATTAAGGGAGAAGAAGATCAATTCACTGTACGGTTCTGCTTCATTATCCTATGGCAATTTCGTTTACCTGGATGTCTCGGGAAGAAATGACTGGTCATCCACTTTGCCGGAAGATAACTGGTCCTACTTCTATCCTTCAGTTAGCCTTTCCGTCCTGCTTCATGAATTCATCGATCCGGGTGCTAACTTTATGAACTTCCTGAAAGTCAGGGGTAGCTGGGCAAAGGTTGGTAGTGACACCGGTCCCTATCAGCTTGATATCGCGTATGACATGCAGCAGGATGGATACCTGGGTCTGATAACCTTAACCAGGCCCGCTATAAAACTTAATCCTGACCTGAAACCGGAACAGACTGCGTCACTTGAATTCGGACTGGAAGCCCGTTTCCTGGACAACAAGCTGTTTGTCGATTTCTCATATTATAACATCAAAACCACAGACCTGATCATGGATGTCCCGGTATCTGCATCAACGGGTTATTCTAATTTCCGCGAAAATGTTGGTGAAGTGGAGAACAAAGGAGTTGAGATCATGATTGGTGGTACACCCTATTCAGCCGGTGATTTTAGCTGGGATATTTCGGCGAACTTCTCCACCAATAAGAATACCCTGAATGATCTTATCGAAGGACTTGAGTCATTTACGTTTAGTGAAACAAATGCAGGTGATGTGGATGTTCGTGCAACAGTGGGTGCCGGATATGGTGATATCTGGGGTACAACCTGGATGAAGAATGATGCCGGTCAACTGGTGGTGAATTCTGATGGCATACCGCAGGTAGATATGACGAAGAAAAAACTCGGCAATTACCAGCCCGACTGGATCGGCGGTATAACCAACAATTTCCGCTATAAAACCGTATCCCTGAATGTTCTGCTCGATGCCAGAATTGGTGGCCAGGTATATTCCGGAACAGATGCCGGCCTGGATGCATCCGGTGTTACAAAACGGACATTGAAGTACAGGGAAGAGGGTGTTATAGTGGATGGTGTTGTGAATACTGGCACGGACGAATCACCCGTCTGGGAACCCAATACCATGCAGATTACCGGCCAGGAATACTGGGGCGCATACAGTGGCATTGTTGAACACTACGTGTACGATCAAACCAACGTGATGCTGCGCGAGGTATCACTGACCTACCAGCTGCCGTCGAACCTGTTCAATAACGTGTTTATTGAATCCGTTTCACTTAGCCTGGTAGGACGTAACCTTGCTTTCCTCTATAAAGATAAGGATGTTGTGAATTTTGACCCGACTACCAGTTACAGTACCAGTAACTATGCACAGGGTGTTGTTTTCTATACCTTGCCCACAACCCGGAGCTATGGTATTACCTTGAACGTGAAATTCTAATTTTATAAACGATAGAAATATGAAAACGATTAAAATATTACTTGGGTTCGTGTTCGTGTTAGGATTAGCATCCTGTACGAGTGATTTTGTTGAAATCAACAAAAATCCCAATGCGATTACGTCTGATGAAGCGAGTGCTAAGTATTTCATCACCAATCCGCAGTACAAACTGTATGCTCCAGATCGTTATCCATACTGGAGAGCCCACCTGATCAACGTCGACCGCTATGCAGGTCATTTCTGCTTCGGTTTCAGCGGCTGCTGGTGGCCCGACAACCTCAGTTATATCCCTAATTCCGGTTATACCGATGCCGCATGGGATTGGATGGAAGGCTATTTTAGCGGCATTAACAACTTCATGGGACTTACTGAAGAAGGAGCAGATTTTGAAAATCCGCTGATGTATGCTGCCGGCCAGATCATCAAAGGGTTGTATTACCAGATGTTTACTGATCTATATGGAATGATTCCCTTTTCCGAAGCCGGTAATCCGGATATCACTCAGCCAGCATTTGATTCCCAGAATGATATCTACCAGGGGATCATTGCTTTACTGGATCAAGCCATGGCTACCATTGGTGACAATACAAGAACCGGAGACAAGGTGAATGATCTTGGGGAGAATGATGTCTGGTGTGGCGGTGATCTCCAGCAATGGAAAAAAATGGCAAATACCCTGAAGCTGCGCATCGCACTGCGTGCCTATGGCGCTCCCGATGCTGCCTGGGCCGAGACTGCCATTGATGAAGCCCTTGCAGCCGACCTGCTTGACAGCGACGTGGTGATGGAGAAAGATAATGTGATCGATCAGTGGTCAGCTTCCTGCTATGGCGATATATGGCACGGTTTCGGTGGAACTGGCTCAAAATGGACCGTTGGAAAAACCCTGATCGATTACCTCAGGGATAACGATGATCCACGGCTTGAAAAGTATGCCCAGGTTGCTGAAGGTGGACAGTTCAGTTTCACCAGACCGAAAGAAGACGTTGACATTGATGGGTATACCCACTTCTGGAAGCGTGTGAATTTTATGTTTGATGCACTGGCAGATGCGGATGATGGTTCAGCCGACATCACCCTGGTGAACCAGGGCGATACCCTTGCCACCATTACCGTTCCCGAGGAGAAGTATTACATCGGACAACCCACCAGGCTGAACGGAAAGGTTTCTGGGCTGGCAAAATGGGAATTTTTCTCAAAACCTGCTGAGATAGTTACACAGCAGAAGAACCAAGGCCAACCGATCTTCCCGGAGCTCGTTATGACAGCTGCTGAATCCTACTTCCTGCAGGCTGAAGCAAAAATACTCGGCTTTGGCAGTGGAAGCGAAAACCAGCTTTACCAGGATGGAATTACAGCTGCTATGGCGCTCTGGGATATTCCTGCCCCTACGACTGAATTCCAGGCAAGCCCCATGTGGACCCTGACCGGAACCGATGCAGAGAAACTCGAGCAGATCAATGTGCAACGCTGGATCGCTCTCTATACCGATGGTTTTGAAGCATGGTCTGTTATCCGCAAATCGGGTTATCCCTCGGTTCTGGCAGACGGTATCACCGATGCCGATATTTTTGCCGTGGGTGAAGCCGGACTGGATGATGCCTTTCCGCAGCGGATGCATTATGGAAACGCTCCACAAAGCAACAACCTGGAAAACTACACTGCTGCCGTTGCAGTACAGGGCCCTGACCACCAGGGAACTTTACTGTGGTGGGCTAAGATCGGTAAGTAATGAAACACCATACAACCTGACCGGGTCTTTTACAGTCCTGTCAGTGTTACGATAAAAAAAGGAGGTGCTGATTCCCGGCACCTCTTTTTTTTGTTTTTAACCCGGATTATTCATAAATAATCCTGACGACGAAGAAATACCACAAATTTGAGTTCATTCCAATCCTCAAATTTGGGTATTTTCTTGTCGGGGTTTACCTTCGGTGAGCTCACTCGCTCAAGGCGAGTTCGGTTCCCGCATTGCTTCCCTCTATCCATCACACATTCATGCAATGCACTACGTTTTTGCATGAATAATGCGGGTTAACTCCGTCAGGTCGACTTTTGCCCTCAGATCATTTTCGGAAAAAGTATCGGTTGATGCAGGTTGCGAAGCGAGGGCCCCTGCCCTGTGAAATAGTTGTAAACACGGAAGGATTTGCTGATGTGATGCGTTATTTCACGGGGCAAGTAAGCGTTACTGTCTGACCCCGCCAATGTACCTGCCGTTTAGGCAGGTGGCGGGAGAGTTGTAACGCGTGGGCAACCGAAACGACAGGTACCCGAAAATGATCTGAGGCCACCCTCTTTTGGTACTTTTCTTTATTCGCGGTTATTGTATAAATATAGGATCTCAAGTTATTTATGTTAAATAAGTTCATAAATTTGTTCTAACCGGGACAGCTATGGATAACTATAAGAGTATCATTTCGCAATTACAAAAAAGTTCTATAGCCATCCATCGGGATATACCTCTGGCGAAGTATACTACCCTGGGTGTCGGCGGCCCGGCTGACATCCTGGTCGTTGCGGAAACAACCAGGCAACTCATCACCGTCATTACAATTGCACGCGACGTAGGATACCCGTTTAAACTCATCGGTAAAGGTAGTAACTTGATCATTTCCGACAGCGGATACAGGGGATTAATAGTAGTTAACCGCACACAGGGCTGGGAGCTTATGCTCCCACCCTCCACGAAGAAAATAGAATATCCAGTGGAAGACCGTTACGGGGAAAGTGCCGATTTACCTCAGGTTGATGAAACAGAAGATGCAGAGGAGGTCCTGGTTAAAGTTGCTTCAGGCAATAGCATTGCCAAATTGATTGAACAATTATTTAAAGCCGGTATTACCGGACTGGAATGGTTTACCGGTATTCCGGCCACCGTCGGTGGAGCCCTTTATATGAATATGCATGGTGCCGATCATTATTTTTGCGAACGTATTGAAAGCGTTACTCTTCTATCCGGTACTTTAATCAAAGAGGTTAATCGGGGTTATTTCAGATTTGCGTACGATTGGTCAGTTTTACATGAAACGGAAGAAATTGTTCTGGAGGTGATATTACGCCTTAAACGGGGTAATGTAGCCAGGGCAAAGCAGTTATCACGTGAGTGGGCACATTACAAAGCCAACCAGCCGCAGCGTTCAGCCGGATGCATTTTCCAGAACTTAACTCAGGAAGAGAAAGCTGGTCTGGGTATTCCTACCAATAGTGTGGGCTATCTTATCGATAAAGTGCTTTGTCTGAAAGGCACCAAAAAAGGAAATGCAATGATCTCGACCAAACATGCGGCTTTCATTGAGAATATGGGGGGTGCGTCCGCTGAGGATGTATTATATTTAATCCAGTTAATCAAAGAACGCGCCCAACATGAATTGAGATTGGAATTAAAAACTGAAGTTGAGATTATTAAGTAGCCATTATGTCAAAATTCAAAATTAAGGGTGCTAACCCGCTGCACGGAGAGATAACCGTTGCCGGCAATAAAAATGCTGCCTTGCCGATTATCGCTGCCTCTGTCTTAACGGATGAATTATGCCGGATCAATAATCTACCGGATATCGTGGATGTATCTACGATGTTAACCATCCTGGAAAGTTTAGGAAAGCAGGTACATAAAACTGCTCCTGGCAAGGTTGAAATAAGCGGTGGTATTACCAAGAATTCGATTGAAACGCCCTTGGCCAGGCGGCTGCGGGCATCTATTCTCTATTTGGGAGGGCTACTGAGCCGCACCGGCAGTGTGTCTTTAGCACCGCCGGGAGGCTGCGTGATTGGACGCAGGAATCTGGATAGCCATTTTAATGTTTTTCAATCCTTCGGTGCAACCATTGAAGTCACGGAAACAGACTATAGCCTCCAAATTGCTAAACGTAAACCTGCTAATTTATTCTTAAAGGAAACCTCCGTTACTGCAACCGAAAACGCCCTGATCTATGCATCGTCCATAACCGGTACTTCTATTATTGAAAACGCCGCTTGCGAACCTCATGTTAACGATTTATGCTGTGTTTTGGAACAGATGGGTGCTAAGATTGAAGGTGAGGGAACCAATAAGTTGCATATCACAGGTGTAAAAAAATTATCGGGATTCGAACACACTTTGGTTGCAGATCATATCGAAGCCGGGACTTTCGCTATCACCGCCGCTGCCACTGGAGGAGAAATTACCATTCATAATGCCGTTAAAAAAGATTTAATAATGACGGAACACTATTTGAATCTTTTGGGTGTCAACCTGCACTTTCCGGACTTCAATACCATGCAGGTAAAACCTGCCCAACTTTCCTCACGTGGTCTTAAAATTCAAACGGGTCTCTGGCCCGCCTTTCCTACCGATCTGATGAGCCCCATGATTGTCCTGGCAACCCAGGCGCAGGGTACCACTCTGTGTCACGATTGGATGTATGAATCGCGTATGTTTTTTGTCGATAAACTCATCCTCATGGGTGCACAGATTACACAATGCGATCCCCATCGTGTCCTGGTAACCGGTCCGACAAAACTGCGCGGACAGGAACTGAGCAGCCCCGATATTCGGGCCGGTATTGCCCTGGTCATCGCTGCATTAACGGCTAAGGGCACCAGCATTATCGACCATGCGGAACTGATCGACCGCGGTTATGAGAATATTAACGAACGCCTGAAAAACCTCGGCGCTACCATCGAACGGCTGGACTAAAGGAATATTTTTTCCAAATATTATTTTTTAACGGAAAAAATCACAATCAAAAATGATGGAATTATTGATTTCAATTCAATTTTTTTGTATATTGTAACAAATTACTCGACCTCCCACAACGTGCCATTTTCTTTTTTTCAGTGGGATTCATAGGTGAAATTTGGGTTAATGGGTAATGGAATCCTGGTGCCGGAGCAATCCGGCACCTGTGTTTTTTGTGCACAAAAAACACAGGCAAGTAAAAAGTAAAAAGGAAAAAGTCAGAGGGCATAGAACCAGCCTTCGCTAAAGCTTCGGCTGACAAAGCATAGGCCATAGAGAAGAAAGAGAGATAAGATAAACAGGTCCTCGGTTCTGTCTGCAAACAGGTGCGACGCGTTTGGTAGCACAACAGAAAACGAAAAACAACCCGCTCCAGCGGAGCGGCACGTTGGTAGAATAACATGGCACCACATTCAAATCGCTCCAGGGGAGCGACACTATTTTAACATCATCTCTATGTTTTTGAAAAAAAATGGTTTCGCACCTACGGAGCGAAGATGATTTCGACAGACACATCAGAACTACCAATGTTTTGCTCCGATGGAGCAATTTTGTAGCATGGAGATTAATTCTATTCTACCAGGGTTTTGCTCTCGGCCGGAATGGCCACTGGAGCAAAAAGATGAGGGTGGCACAACAATTCATAGAATAGTCGTTCCGGGGAAGCGTTTCGTTGGTAGATCGTTGATGCTATATTAACTGCGTTCGTTTCGTAGGCCTACCTGTCGGTCACCGGCGACCATAGCCTTTGGCGACGACACGCAGGCAGGTATGACAATAGCCTGATAATAAAACTTGCACTGCTTAACCCCTTCAAGTGATTCCCTTCACACATCGCTCCATCGCTCACTCATACCTCAACGAATCCGCCGGATTGGAATTGGCCACTTTCAGGGTGTGGAAGCTAATGGTTATCAGGGCAATAATCAGGGCAATCAACCCTGCCAGGATAAATATCCAGGCACCTACAGGAGTTTGATATGCAAAATTCTGCAACCATTTCTTCATGGCGAAAAATGCCAGGGGTGTGGCAATGATGAAAGCAATCCCGATCAGCTTTGTAAAACTGCCGGAAAGCCGGGTGATGATCATGAAAACCGTTGAACCCATTACTTTTCTGATCCCGATCTCTTTGGTTCTTTTCTGGGCGACAAAAGCAGCCAACCCAAATAATCCTACCGTGGCGATCACAATAGCGAGCAGACTGAATACCCCGAAGATCTGCCCGGAGGTTTTTTCGTTCGTATACATCGTTTCAAGGTTGTTATCAAGAAACGAATAGGAGATGGGCTGTTCCGGTAGAAATTCCTGCCACTTCTGCTCAATATAAGCAATCGTTTTACTGATGTTTTCAGGCTTGACTTTGATGTTCAGGATGCCCCTGCCGTTATAGGGCCCTGTATCGCTAAACAATACAAATGCCTTTATGTTCTGATGCAGCGAATTATTATGAAAGTCCTTTACCACACCTACAATGGTCATTTGTGCCGTAGAACCCTGATCGAGGTTGAGATGCATTGTGGAGCCGACCGGGTTTTCCAGTCCGAATTCTGTAATGGTGGATTCATTGATGATCAGGGAAAGGGAATCATTGAATTCCTCAGAAAAACTTCTTCCATCTACCAGTGTAAGCCCTTGGGTTTTAATAAAATTTTCATCGATCACCATGGCATCCGTTGTCAGCACTTCAGAACTCATGTTGCTGGTCTGAAAAAAGTTGCCAAAATAATATCCTCCGGAAACCGGTGTATTTGAACTGGCAACCGATTCAATATCAGGATATGTAAGAAGTTCCTGCCTGAATGCGTCCAGGTTTTCCCGCAGGGAAAAAGCCCTTTCCAGTACCAGGATGTTTTCTTTCCTGAACCCAAGATCTTTATTCATGAAAAAATCCATCTGCTGCCGTACGAGGAGTGTTACAGCGATCAGAATGATGGAAATACTGAATTGAAATACCACAAGAGCATTGCGTAAAAAGGAACCTGCTTTCGTTGATATGAACCGGCCCTTCATGAAATGGAGTGGCTGCATGGAGGATAAAAAAAACGAGGGATAGCTGCCCGCGATGAAACCGACAAAAAGCCCGAGACCAAGCAGAATTGGCAGGGTAAACCAATTGCCAAAATATTCGATCTCAAGGCTCTTTCCTGCCAGGTTATTGAATGCCGGAAGCATTAGTTCAGTCAGTACAAGAGCGAATATCAAACCTAAGGCTACAGTGGCTAACGATTCATTTAAGAATTGCCAGACCAGCTGTTTTTTCTGAGCTCCCAAAATCTTCCGCATACCCACCTCAAGCGCTCTGTCTGTCGAACGTGCAGTGGAAAGATTCATAAAGTTGATGCAGGCTATGATGAGAAGAAAAGCCGCAACGACGATAAAGATATAGACGTAGATAATGTTGCCATTTGGCTTTATTTCATTTCTGAGATTGGAATGCAGGTGAATGTCTTTGAGGGGTTGAAGAAAGTAATTGTAGCCGTTACCAGCAGCAGTGTAATCTTTAAACGTAACGCCCATACGCGATTCGATCTGTCCCGCTGCATATCGTTCAACCAGACCCGGAAACTTGGATTCCAATGCTTCAGGATCTGTTCCCTCTTTTAGTTTCAGGTAGGTCTTGACTGAGAAGGCAAGGTAATCGGGAATCCTGGTTAATCCCGTTGCTGCAAGGTTCCCTACAAAATCAAATCTGAAATGTGAATTCCCGGGAACATCTCCACATACACCGGTAACCATAAATTCACCGTTTGGGACTGTGATGATCTTTCCCACAGCAGCCGAATCACCGAAATACCTTCTTGCCGTAGATTGTGTGAGTACAAATCCATTCGGTGTTTTAAGCACGGCTGACTTATCCCCCTCAATCAGGGGAAAATCAAAAAATTCAAAAAAATTTGAATCGGCAAGAACCACATACCGTTCCCTGAATTGCTTCTCCCCAACCTGTGTAATGAACTCATTGTCCCGGGAGAATACCCTTGAACAACTCTCCACCTCAGGAAAATCCATCTCCATTGCCTCCCCGATAGATATCGGGATGACAGCATAATCAACCTGGTTAGCCGGATAGATCCGGTTGAGGGCAACCCGGTAGATCCGGTTTCCATCTTCGAAAAATCGATCGTATGAAAGTTCATCCTGTATGTTCAGGACAATCAGGAAAGTGCACGCAATGCCCACCGAAAGACCGAAAACATTAATAAAAGAGAATAATTTGTTATTGAACAGGTTCCGGATGGCAATCTTTACATAATTGCTAAACATGGATCAATGGTTTTACTCGTTGATTGTTAATCAATAGTGGTTAATTGAATTATCTTTTTAGGTAAAATAGGTAAATAAATAAAACTTGATAAAAATTAAAAACATGAATTGTGCCAAATGAATTAATTAAATGAATACCAAGGCATTGAATTTTAAAATGAAGATTGAGTAATGGTTTTTAAGTGTCCGGAATTAGGCAACCGGGGTACGGAAACGGACAATGGAGTTAAAAGTTAAATGTTAATAGTTGTTTTTTTAACCAATTAACAATTAACATTTAACAATTAGCCAGATTCCATCTTTGTTTGTAAAGGAATGGGTAAGTTTCCTGGATAAACGATTCAACTTTTCCCGGGATTGTTTACCTTTGATTGAAAAATTCAGAATCCTGCAGGAAGAAGAATTGGTTAGGACTTGGTAGATCTGTTGTTACTTGCAATTATCGTTCTAAAACCATGTTAAACTATTATTATGAAAACAAAATTTTTTTTCTTTTTATTAATCGCGTTTTTTTACACGTTCTCTATTGAAATGGATGCCCAGAAGATTACGATAATCTATGACAACTACCTGCATAAGGATAAATGTCAGGCTGACTGGGGATTCTCCTGCATCATTGATTACAAATCCAGCACTTTACTCTTTGATACAGGGACAAAGAAAGATGTCTTTATTCACAATCTGACAGAACTGAAAGAGAACCTCAACCGCGTTGATATGATCGTGATCTCTCACAACCATGGAGACCATACTGGCAATCTTCATACGGTGCTTGAAACAAAAAATGACCTGACCGTTTATATGCCGTACAGTACTTCCGATGCTGATATTAAACGGATAAAAGATACCGGTGCCAAAGTTGTTCGCGATGAAAAACCAAGAGATCTGGGAAATGGCTGGTACCTGTCCGGCGAGATGGGAACTACCATCAAAGAACAGGCCCTGGTGATGGATACACCCAAAGGATTGGTGGTCATTACCGGTTGTGCCCATCCCGGAATTACTGAAATGGTAGCCAGGGTGAAAGAAATTCATAAAAAGGATATCTACCTTGTTCTCGGGGGATTCCATCTGGGTGGACGTTCTGAAGCGCAGATCGCGGAGATCATCCAGGATTTTAAGGATATGGGTGTTCGTAATGTAGCCCCCACACACTGCACCGGCGATAAAGCAATCGAAATGTTCCAGGAAGCATACGGTGATCATTTTATTAAAGCCGGAGCAGGGAAGGAGATAGAAATTGAAGGGAGTGAGTGAGATGATGAGAGTGTGAGAAGTGAGTTATGAATGATGAATGATGAATGATGAATGATGATTGATGTTTCATATGGTTCCATGTTGTTTCATGTTGCTCCATACTGTTTTTAGTTTTTAAGATTCTGGTGAGTTCAATTTTAGTAAATATTGTAAATACCCCGGCGGGGTTTAATAATAAATAGCCCCGGGTAAACCCTGTGAAACAGGGTGCAACCCGGGGTTGTTGAATATCCAAAAATATGGTCCAACTGCTTGGTAATTCTATGGGAATATATTCCATGGACCAGAATACACCAGGCGTTAAGACGAAGTGCCTGAAAGAGGTTAGAAATAAGCGGGTAATCGGTTTCCCAATGCATCTTTCCATTTCCTAAAAACCACTACCAAACTCTATCCCCCCCAAAAAAAATCAAAAAAAATCAAATGAGTAAAGCCTTTACAGATTGGATTATTGCTGGCAAAAAGTTTCGCCAGGGATTTCTTCCGGCTTCTCGTTACGCACCGGGACATATCCTCATCGGAAGCAGCTTCGAGGCTTGATTTGCACATCCGGACAGCACAGGATTTCCTGGAAGGGCTTCACAGGGAAGGAATTGTGTCAAGAGAAGAAGTTATGGAAGGGAAACGTCCTTATTACCGTTATGCATTGGTCAGGCATACTATTCAGGTGGACCTGGACTTGAGGCAATTATTTGACAGCGATAAGGAGAGATCCATGGTAAACGTTAAGATCAGAGAAAGAAAAAACAACGGTGCTGTTTTTCATGCACCGAACAACCAGGATTTGATTAGCTTTGGGATTGTCGAAATAAAAGAGGATCTTAATAACTTGGTTGCAAATGATGATTAAAGAATTGATTATCCATCAGTGGAAAAGTACCTTGCGTTCTCCAAACCTTAGCCGGGACAGGAGAAGCAATATCTTTATCGGGATCCTAATTTTTATCATGATCCTGAATTTCTTTTTTCTGGGTCTTTTTATGAATGATCTGCTCCTTGAGTTCTATCCGGACAAAGATCCGGTAACCCTGTTTAATGGATTTGTCGTATACTACCTGCTGGCGGATCTGTTTCTGAGACTTATGCTTCAGGCAGTACCTGGAATGAGTATCCAACCTTATCTACACCTGAACATTAGCAGAGCCACTCTTTCTCATTACCTGTTGATGAAATCGCTTGGCAGTGTGTTCAATTACCTGCCTTTTGCTATTATTATTCCATTCGCTCTTGGAAATTCCGGGAACCAGTCATTCACCTGTTGCTGGACATTATGGATCGTTGGGATCTATCTCTTTTTGCTTTTCAATGCCTACCTTGTTGTTTTTGTCAAACGGCGTGCACTCGATAAACCCATTCTGGAAATAACCCTGGGGATGGTTATTCTGGCACTGGGACTGATGGACTTTTACGGTGTATATTCGCTCACGGATTCATCCACCTCCCTATTTACCAGCCTGTTGAATAATCCCCTGTTTCTGTTTCTTCCCTTGATTATGCTTGGATTGATGTATGGTATTAATTTTCAATGGCTCAGGGGAGCATTATCCCTGGAACAGATGGAGAGGAGCAGTGGAAGGGAGAGATCTTCCCTGAAGGCATTTGATTTCCTCGATAAATGGGGCAAGATCGGGATCTACCTGCAATTGGAATTGAAACTCATCCTCCGGAATAAACGACTGAAACAGGCGATCCCTGGATCACTGGCAATGCTTCTTCTTGGATTTGTTATCTATGGATACGAAGAATATCAGAACATGACATTCTTTCTGATTTACATGGGAATTCTTTTTACTGGTATGTTTATGGTCTATTATGGACAGTTTGTTCTCGCCTGGGAAAGCCATTATTTCGATAAGATCCTGACCGAGAATATAGACCGGTGTGAATACATCAAAGCCAAATTCCGGATCATGCAGTTATCCTGCCTGGTTTTTTATCTTTTGCTGTTACCCTTCTCCCTGTTTGGTGAAATGATATTCTATGTGAATAGTGCAGTATTCTTGTTTAACATCGGGATCAATGCACTCTACCTCCTCTGGACCGGTACGTCCAACCGGGAGAGAATTGACCTGAGTGCCAGTTATTTCACCTGGCAGGGTAAAAAGGGCAGGCAAATTGGTATTGTTTTTATGCTGATCATATTTCCCCTGCTTGTATACCTGCCGGTCAAATTGATCCTGAATGAATATGCCGGAATTATAGCTATTGGTATTGCGGGTCTGATGGGATTACTGTTCAGTCAAACCTTGCTGGAAAAGATCGCGAATAAACTGGAACGCATTAAATATGAAATGGCCGACGGGTTCAGGGAACCGTTATAAAAAGTAAAAAGTAAAAAGTAAAAAGTAAAAAGTGAAAGAGAACTGAAAATTCCGAATTTCTTAGAATCTTTGATTCCTTAGAAATTCTTCCAAAGGAATGCCTTTGGCAGAGGATCCTCGAGAAACTAACTGAAACTTCGTTTCGGAGTTTCTCGGGACCGAAAACTGAAAACCATATATACCATGATACAAGTTAATGACTTAGTTAAATCCTATAACGGAAAGGTTGTCCTGGATATTCCCGAACTGACTATTCCAAAAGGTGAATGTTTTGGTCTGGTTGGAAACAACGGGGCAGGCAAGACCACATTTTTCAGACTGGTACTGGATTTGATCCCTGCAGACAGAGGATTGGTGAAATCTAAAGGAATAAATGTCAGAGGATCGGAAGAGTGGAAATGCTATACCGGATCCTTTCTCGATGAAGGATTTCTGATTGGATTCCTGACACCTGCTGAATACTTCGAGTTCCTCGGGAAAGTTAAGAACAAAACCAAGCCGGAAGTTTATATGGAACTCGAAAAGTATAATGGATTATTAAATGGAGAAGAGGTAGATGCAAAAAAATACATCCGGAAACTATCCAGGGGAAACCAGAAAAAAGTCGGTATTGTGGCCGCCCTTTTTACGCGTCCGGATGTATTAGTCCTGGATGAACCCTTTGCAAACCTCGATCCAACCAGCGTAAGCCGGTTGATAAAAATGCTGAATGGAATTAAAAAGAAATGGAATCCCACCATGCTGATCTCCAGCCATAACCTGAACCACATTACTGAAGTGTGCGAGCGGATTGATATCCTTGAAGAGGGTAAGATCATCCGGGATATTGAAGATAATCCCAATGCGCTGCGTGACCTGGAAGACTATTTTGCGGATTGAAGACAAGGCGATGGCCATACGATATTCCTGCAAATAATCATATTATCTTTTTGGAACACTATGAAACAATATGGAACAATATGGAACAATCTGAACGTTTGCACGAACGAGGAGAGTGCAAACCTCACGAGCAGCTGGTGCATAAGCATGTGGGTGGGAGTAAACCATTAAAATCCCGTAACCCGTAACCCGGATCCCTGCTCACCACTCACCACTCATTTCTCAAAACTCATCTCTGATTTTTTTGTTTACTTTTAAAATATCTTCTCTGCTCATTCGTCTACACAAGTAACGAGGGATAGTTAATAACAAAATGATGGAAAAACATAATTCAAACACCCATTTCACATTGATGGCCTTCAGCTTTTTTTTTCGTGATCTGTTCATACCCAGAGAAGTGGTATTGAAAGAAGCAGGAATCAAAACAGGATACCGTGTCCTGGATTACGGGTGTGGTCCCGGAGGCTATATTTTGCCACTTTTAGAAATGGTGGGGAAGGAAGGTTTCGTGTATGGCCTGGATATACATCCTATGGCAATATCAAAAGTGAATAAATTGATATCGAAAAGAAACCTTGAGAATGTTCAGACGATACGGTCAGATTGCAATACCGGCTTGCCGGATCATACCCTCGATATGGTGTTTTTATACGACACCTATCATGCCCTGGGGTACCCCGGGAATGTTTTAAAAGAGATCCACCGTATACTGAAACCGGTAGGAATATTATCCTTCAGTGATCATCACATGAAAAAGGAAGAGACAATAAAAACGATTACAGATAACGGTTTATTCAGGTATCATCATCAGGGAAATAAAACATTCACGTTCATTAAAGTTAGTGAACCCAATTCATTCTAAAGGTTAACGTATCATTCATGAGTCCGGAGGATAAAAACAATATTGAACTTGCTTATAAGCAAAATAGCAAACGGTTGCTTCAATTTATTCGAAACCGGATTCCGGGGGAAGAGGAGGCAAAGGATATACTGCACGATGTGTTTTACCAGCTCATCTCCATCGAGGATGATATCAGGACTATTGACAATGTCACTTCCTGGTTGTTTACCGTTGCCCGGAACAAGATAATTGACCGGTCCAGGAAAAAGAAGCCGGATCTTTTCAGCGATAAGCAGATCCAAACACCCAGGAATAGAGACGAGGATGTTCTGATGCTGGAAGATATTTTACCGGCATTTTCAACCGATCCTGAAGATGAAATGATGAATTCATTAATACTTGACGCCATCGATGGAGCACTTATGGAGTTGCCCGAAGAGCAGCGGGAAGTATTCATTCTTCACGAGTGTGAAAACATGACGTTCAGGGAGATCGTTGAATTAACGGGTGAAAGCATCAATACGCTGATCTCCCGAAAACACTATGCAGTCCTCTACTTACGGGAATGTCTGCAGGATTTGTATAACCAATTAAATTCATAATATCATGAGAACACATAGTAGAAAATTGTTAGCCGGAAGGTATTTTGTTATTGGAATTTTTGGATTAGCTGCTTTAACAGTACTGATCTTTGTTCTGTGGAACTGGCTTGTCCCGGCTATTTTTAACGGACCAGTCATTACTTTCTGGCAGTCACTTGGCATTCTGGTTCTCTCCAAGATCCTTTTTTCCGGTGTTTGGAGGCACAGGAGCCATTATTCCGGTTATCCGCACAGTGAATGGAGAAACCGGTTTGAAGAGAAGATGAAAAACATGTCCGATGAGGAAAAGGAACGGTTCAAGGCAAAATTCCGTCATCGCCCATACTGGTTTGGACCAATGGAAGAAGAGAACAAAGAAGATCGGGAGGATCAAGAGTAGCTGTTTTCGAATAATTTACTGCACCGGATAAACCCGCCCTTCGGTTTTACTAACCAGGCGGGTTTTTTCATTCAATCATCCGGTTAGCAAAAAAATGCATCTTCATTCAGTTCAGGCTGATTTTACCCATGATGAAAATTTGTTATATTTGTTGATCCCGGGCCAATGAATTGGTATCTATTCTGTAAATTTACCTCCTTTTAGGTAGGAATTTCATCAATGAGGAAGAGAGGATCAAGTAAAACGGCTGAACTTGCTATAATGACAAGGGCTTTGGCAACACATTCCCGGTATGCTTCAAGGGTGATGAACGATCCATATGCTAGCTATTTTCTCGGACCATCGACCCTGATCCCTTACCTGTTCAATCGTCTCTTCATGCTTGTTAACCCCGTTTTCTGGAGAGTGGGAATTAACTCGGTAGGTTTCCTGATCGCCCTTTGCCGTCACCGGTTTATGAGTGACCTGATGCTGAGTTGTATGGATGAAAATATCAGACAGATCGTGCTGATCGGAGCAGGATACGATACCAACTTTTTGAGAAATCCGGAACAATATAAGGAGACCAGCCTGTTTGAGATCGATCATCCGAACACACAGTCCAGAAAGATCCGGATGATCAGGAAGCATTCCCTGGAATCCAGCCTCAACGTTATCTATATTGGGGCGGATCTGGAACATATTAGCATTCAGGATCAATTATATGAACAAGGATTGGACAGGAGAGAGGCTGTGCTGATTATCGCCGAAGGTGTTTTATCCTACCTCTCAATTCATTCGCTTGACCGATTATTTCATTCACTGTCAAACCTTTCTGTGAAGATCAGGTTTGCAGCGGATTATCGTTTACCACAAATGAATGAAAAAAATGTAAGCCTTGCTATTAAACGTTGGAGGCAGGAGTTCAAAATGATGAATGAACAATACCGCTCTTTTTTTGATGAACAGGATATGGATCAAAAACTTTCAGAGCATGGTTTCCGGATTATGAGAAACCATAATCTGGCTCAACTGTGGGATAAGTATTCAGGTGATAAGGCACCCAAACACCTTCGTGCTATCGCCGGGTTGTTTGTCTCAGAAAGGTAATTCTATTTATTCGCTGTAATTGCCATGAAAAAGCAGGAATGGTATGGTGTAATCAATGGAAGGATTTCTTTGCAAAAGAAAAAATCCTTCCAGCGGTTGCTTCAGTACTATGGTATCGATACGGCTACCACAAAATACTTTGGACATGCAAAAGAGATTCTTCAGCAGGCAGCAAAATACCAGGGGATTATCTCCATCGGGGGGGATGGAACCTTGCATGAGGTGATTAACGGTATCAATCTGGAACAGCAAAAGATCCTGGTCATTCCTGCCGGAACTATTAATTGTTTTGCCCGGTTTGTTGGTTTCACCAGGGCAGAAGATGGCATAAAACTGATGGATGAAGGAGAGGTGCAGAAGATCGATCTTCTCTCACTCGATATTCACAGGCAGGATGAAAGTCGGGAAAAACGGTACGTCTGGGGATTCCTGACCTTTGGACGATTGGTCAGAATTACTACGCTGGCATCGAAATTCAGCGTTTTACCCAAATTTATGCGTTATTTCCTTTCCACCATCTTAAACCAGGCCATCTGTAGCAAGACCAACGTTACGATTTCAGTGAATGGCCACCCTGCTGTAGTTCGCAAATTCTCGTCGTTCATCCTCAACAATGCCACATCCGGACATTTCAGCTCCATTCCTTCATGGGACATGCAGGATGGATCAGCAGAGATGCAGATGGTGAATCATAACCTGTTCACCCAGTTCATTGCCTCGTTCAGCCGATTCATTAAACTTCCGGTTAACCTGTCCTGGATAAACGCTGTTCAATCCCTGACCTGTGAATTCGATAAACCCGTCCGGATGATGGCTGATGGTGAAATAATCAGTGGCATACGAAAACTTGATGTTGCGGTTATCCCAAGATGTTGTAAGATGGTGTTGCCTCCCGGTACGGGGATGAAGTACAGGATTCCTGGCTTTCGGGGTAACTGGAAACAATTCCACTGAAATCATTAACCGGACAAACCCACGAAACGATTTTATTCATTTCTTGCAGAGCGGGTCATGTCCCGATGGAGGGCAGCCATCTTTATTGCAGTAACGGCTGCTTCATCCCCTTTGTTCCCGTATTTGCCCCCGGCACGGTCTCTGGCCTGTTGAAGGGTGTTTGTGGTTAATACACCAAAAATGAACGGAATATTATACGCGAGATTCAATTCGGTAATGCCGTGAGTTACACTTTGACAGATGTAATCAAAATGGGGTGTCTCACCCCGGATTACACAACCCACGCAGATAATAGCATCCACTTCACTATATTCAGCCATGAACTGTGCACCAAGCGTTAATTCGAAACTACCGGGAACAAATTTCTTCAGGATATCCTCCTCGCGAACTCCATGTTTCTTCAGGGTTTGACAGGCAGCATCGGATAACGATTTCGTGATCTCGAAGTTCCATTCAGAAATAACGATGCCAAATTTAAATCCATCCGCAGGCGGTATAGCATTCAGGTCATAATCGGATAAATTCTTCAGATCAGTAGCCATGACTCTTAATCAATGTAAACCTGAACCCTGCTAATGTATTTTTCAATATTCCTGCCTTCCTGGCTTTCCGGGTAGATAGTCTTTATCATCTCGTATCTCTCCAGCGCTTTCTCATAATCACCCAGACTCTCATATACCTGGCCGGCTTTCAGAAGGTAGATGGGATTTAAAAACTCGTTTTCTTTCATGCTATAGGCTCTTTCGTAATACTTGAGTGCTTCGGTCGCATCTTCCAGTTCAAGATACGCATCCCCAATAGCACCCTGGGTAAGCGGGGCAAGCATGTGATCGTCCGATTCAAATTTTTTCAGGTAATCGATGGCTTCTTCAAATTCACCCAGGCGGAGGAAGGAAATCCCGGAATAGTAGTGGGCAAGATTTGCTGCTTTTGTGATCCGGTATTCGTCAATGATATCAAGAAATCCAAAATAGTTCCCATCTCCATAAAGAGCCAGGTTGAAAGAATCCCGTTCAAAATACTGCTCGGCCACAAACATCTGCGATTGAGCCTCATTTTCGGAAGGCTCAACAAGGAATCGTTTAAAACCCAGGTAGCCGACAACGATAACAACTATCACGAGCGTGATAATTGTGAGTATTTTCTGGTTGTCCTCAATGAACTGTTCGCTTTTGCTCAGGGCACTTTCAACTCCCTGAAGTTTGTCCTGTGGATCCGGTTTCTTCTTTTTGGCCATTACTGTAAATCTATTTTTTATCGCTTGGTGAAAATTTCCGCAAATGTAACTGTTTTGTGCCTGATATGAAAGATTTGGTGATAATTTTATACTTTTGCCTGATGGTATGATTTGTTAGCGGGCCACCTGATCATCAATCCCTCATCCGATGTATTTACGCAATATCTCTCTACTCAATTTTAAGAATTATTCACAGGTTGAACTGACCTTTTCACCAAAGATAAACTGCTTTGTTGGAAACAACGGCGTTGGAAAGACAAACATCCTGGATGCTGTCTATTACCTTTCACTCACAAAAAGTTTTTTCAATGCGATCGATACACAAAATATCAAATACGATCATGACTTCTCGGTGATACAGGGAGATTTTGAAAAGGACGGGAAAATTGAACAGATCTATTGTGGAATTGCACGGAACAGGAAAAAACAGTTTAAACGAAATAAAAAAGAGTATCAGCGCCTGGCAGATCATATTGGATTATTGCCTGTGGTCATGATATCTCCGGCTGATAGCAGCCTTATTATTGAGGGTAGCTCCGAGAGGAGGCGTTTTATCGATACAGTAATTGCACAGTATGATAAACCCTACCTGGAAGACCTGATCAATTACAATAAAGCCCTTTCCCAGCGTAACCGATTGTTGAAGAATTTTTCCAGGAACAACAGCTTTAGTGAAGAATCCATGCAATTATGGAACGACCAGCTTATCCCACCGGGTGAACGGATCTACGGGAAAAGAGTTGAGTTTATTAAACGCCTGATCCCCATCTTCCAGCATTATTATGACTCCATAGCAAAAGGGGGTGAAAAGGTTAGCTTGTCATACCAGTCACATTTGAACGAGGGCGATTTCAGGGAGTTGCTAAGAGAAGCCGAATACAAGGACAGGATACTCCAATATACAACGGTGGGCATTCATAAAGATGACCTTAACCTGAAATTATCCGGGTATCCCATTAAGCGGGTTGGCTCTCAAGGACAACAGAAAACTTATTTGCTTGCCCTTAAACTTGCTAAATTCGAGTTCATTAAAAACATCGTGGGGTTTCATCCAATATTGCTTCTCGATGATATCTTTGATAAGTTTGATAAGCTAAGGGTAAAACAGATCATTGAACTGGTAGCCCACCAGGAATTTGGACAGATATTCATTACGGATACCCATCAGGATAGACTGGAAACCATTTTGAATGAACTGCCGGCAGATTATAAACTCTTCAGAATAAATGAAGAGGTGATCGAGGTTTCATAACATGGAAACAACCACAAAAAACCTGAAACGATGAGAAGAAGCAATACACAGAAACTGGGTGAGGTTATCAAAGATTATTTGAAGGAGTCGAACATTGATAAGAAGCTAACCGAAATTCAGCTGATCAATTCATGGGAAGAGATTGTAGGAAAGGAGATTGCCAGACGAACAGAGAAGATCTATATCAGGAATAACAAGCTGTTTGTCCACTTCACATCATCCGTTGTGCGAAATGAATTGCTCCTTCATCGGGAAACCATTCGTACCCGGCTGAATGAGCATGCCGGGGAAGAGATCATCAAAGAGATCGTGTTGAAATAATAAAGGGAATAGGTTAGTAAGTTAATGGTTATTAAGTTATTGAGTACATTTCTATAAATCTGGCAAATAGGACCCAGTCCTCTCACCTCTCACAACTCATCACTCATCAATACCGCTCTTTTTGCGAAAAGAAGAAATCACACTCAATCCGGGCATTCTCATCACTGTCAGACCCGTGAACCGCATTGCTCTGGATCGACTTGGCGTATTTCTGCCGGATGGTACCCTCTTCTGCTTTTGACGGATCGGTATTCCCTATCAGTTTCCGGAATTCTTCCACAGCATTCTCTTTTTCCAGGATCATGGCTACAATGGCCCCGGATGACATAAACTCCACGAGATCATCATAAAAGGGTTTGCTTTTATGGATAGCATAGAAGGTTTCTGCCTGCTCCTTGGACAGCTTGGTGGACGCTATGGAAGAGATCCTGAATCCAACTTCACTTATCATTGCCAGGATGGGACCAATGTACCCCATCTTTACTGCATATGGTTTTATCATGGCAAACGTAATCTTTCCGCTCATAAACCGTTATTTTTGTTGAGATTAATAGTGTGAATAATAAAACCGGTTCTGATATTCAATCGTTTAATTTATATCTTTGAGAACCGGAAATATTCAAAATTTTTTGTGAGTGCAAAGTATATCAAAAAAATTGATAAATAAAATTAATGGTTATCTTTCCGATAATCCCTGCATCCTGTTATTAACACACACCAACCCGGATGGAGATGCGGTAGGATCATTGCTGGGTTTATATCACTACTTTATCCGGCATGGATTCAAGACTTATGCCATCACACCAAATAACTTCCCTTCCTTTCTCCGATGGCTGCCGGGTGCTGATGAAATTGTACGCTATTCCAGAGAGAAAGAACGGGCGGCTGTGATGATTAAAGAAGCAGATGTTATTTTTAACCTGGATTTTAATGACCCTGAACGACTGGGAAAAATGAACGAGTTGATCACGGCTTCAAACGCCATTAAAATATTGATCGATCATCACCCAAATCCTAAAAAATTCAACCACATTGAAATCAGTGAAACTTCGGTTAGCTCAACGGCTGAGTTGATCTACCTTCTGCTTACCCAATTGGATATCAAACCTTTTCTTACCCGGGAAGTTGCTGAAAGTCTTTATACCGGAATCATGACAGATACCGGTTGTTTCAGCTACAATTCCTCGTTTGGACAAACCTTCCGGGTAACAGCAGATTTACTGGAGAGTGGGATTGACAAAGAGAGAATTTTCGACCTGGTCTACAATAACTTTTCTGAAGAAAGAATGAGACTTGCAGGGTTTGCCCTGAATAAGAAAATGGTGGTCCTGAAGAGATACCATACAGCCTATATCTGGTTTACAAAAAAGGAACTTGAACAATTTAACCATACCCTGGGAGATACCGAGGGATTTGTGAACATGCCCCTGTCAATCCATGGTATCCGGTTCTCAGCTCTCTTTATTGAAAAAACAGATCATGTAAAGATCTCATTCAGGTCGAAGGGAAGCTTCCCGGCTAACCTCTTTGCCGAAAGACATTTTCATGGGGGAGGGCATCATAATGCAGCCGGAGGAGAATATCCTGCCACACTGGATGAAACCCTGCAGCGATTTGAGGAACTGCTTACCGATTATGAAGATCAACTATCTGTACCATGATCATGAAATATTGCATCGGCGCACTCCTTCTTGTCACGCTCTTACTTGGATATTCCTGTATGCAACAGGAGGAAAGAAAAAACTCCCGGCATGCAGGGAAAGAAAAAGAGTCGATGGTCAGGGTAAATCAATACCTGGTCAGCAAAGATGAGGAGATCATAGAGAATTATATAAAACGCCGGGGGTGGAATATGGAATTGACAGAAACCGGTTTGTGGTATATGATTTACCGGAAGGGTAACGGCAAACCGGTTCGAAAAAATACCCGGGTAACCATTGAATATAGCGTTAGCTTACTGGATGGTACCCTTTGTTACCATTCGGATGAAAGCGGTCCAAAACAATTTGTAGTTGGAAAAGGAGAGGTTGAACCAGGTCTTGATGCAGGGATCCTGTTATTGAGATCGGGTGACAAAGCACGATTCATCCTCCCTCCTCACCTGGCATACGGTCTGATTGGTGATGAAAATAAAATACCGGCAAGGTCCGTTATTGTGTATGACCTTACGGTTCTTTCAGTTGACAAATGAATTTATACCTTTGTCCCGTTTAATTGAATTTTTTATGGTATGAAATTTGCGGACTAAAGCAATATTTGAATTGATTGCCGGGTTTTTACATTTCATAGCCTTGGTTACCCGGAATCATGTAACACATTTTTTACCTTAATAACCTATGAGAAATTTATCTAAACCTGCCGGAATTTTTACATCGAGTCTGATTCTTCTTTGCCTTCTGATGGGGGGATGCCTGGAAGAAGATATCGACTATGAAGCAAGAGAAAAAAAAGAACGTGAAAAGTACCTGGAAGAAAATAACATTACTGTTGAACCCACCGAGAGTGGCCTCTACTTTATACTCCTTGAGACAGGTTATGGTGACTATGCAGAAATTGGGGATACCGTAACCATTAACTTTGAAGGGTACTACCTGGATGGCAGGCTGCTGACTACCAACATCGAAGCGGTTGCCGTAGAATACGATGCATATAATCCGTATGAAACATATGGACCCTATACATTTGTCCTGGGTACAGGACACATGATCGCTGGGGTTGAAGAAGGATTAACCTACATGAGGGAAGGTGCTTCGGCTGAAATGATCATACCGTCTGAATTATCCTTTCCCGGTTCCTACCGCTCCCTGTTATATTATGTTTATTTTCTGGATCTGGGCAAATCCCCAGACTGATTTTATTACACATTATGATGAACCTGAAAGCCACCCGATTGCTGTCTTTACTGTGCATGACATTAGTTAGCCTGACCATCGCCTGTGAAGAGAACTCAGAATCGAAAAAAGAATGAAAAAAGGAGCAGAAACGACATTGAACTTCTATTTCCCGATGATTAGCAGGGAATACAAGAGATTACCTGTGAAGGTATATGCTGATGATGCTGTATGTTAACCGGGTAATCATAGATGCTTATA
>CAYMFM010000016.1:32970-41010 GCA_964389685.1 uncultured Rikenellaceae bacterium | reverse complement strand
GGTTCATACTCCTTAAAAAATGAGATCTCTGCCTCTTCCACGGCTCTTTTATACTTTTCCCAATCCTCTTCAAAGAACCGGTTGATCTTATCCATGGTTTGCTCAATCAACTGCTCGATCTGTTCAATGGACCATTGCTGTGTGGTGTTCAGTGGATCCGTTTCATTGACGATGGAGCGTACTCCCCTGATCTTACTGGTAACCAGGTCTGGATCCCTGTAAATTCCCTGAACATCTTCGCGGGGCAGAATCACATCGGTGATCTCCTTCAACGAAGCCTGGACCTCTTTGGTAACCTCCCTCAGGTTTTTTATCGCATCGGTCTGCTTTCGAGGTATTTGCCTGTTGATGGTTGCCATGGTGGTTTTGCACTCGTTGATGCGGTCTATTGCAATGGCAAGTGTTTCCATCTTTTTCATCAGTTCTTCGGCAATTTCCTGATTTTTCCTTGCCGTTTCCACTGAAAATTCTGTTCTTGGATCAGCTTTTACTGCGAGCATTGTGGAATCAGACACTCCGTTAAAGGTCATTTTGATTTTATACATACCGGGCAGAACATTGCCTCCCCCTCCTCTTTCCTGTGATCCGGAGCGGGGTGCTGAAGATCCCGGGGAACGGTATCCTTTTTTATCCAAACTCCAGTATACCCGGTTCACCCCGGTTTTTGGCACCTGGGTAAGGGTCCGTATGACATTTCCCTCTTCATCCGATATCTCGATCGTTACCCGTTTCAGGTTGCTCTGTTCCGAGGATTCGTCTCCGCCACCAAATCCATAAAAGCTGCCATACCTGCTGAAACCTGATCTGCGATCGGGAATATTTTCACTTGCTTCCCCCTCTTTCACGGAGTAGGTGATCATTGCCCCGCTTCGACGATTTTCACCGGTATAGTAACCGTCGCCTGCGGAATAGTAACCCGGTGAACTCCTGTAATTAGCCAGTATTGCCTCCGGGGGAGTGAACACGTGAATCTCCTTATCCAGCAGATTAATCCCTTTTTGGGCAATTTCCCTCAGGGGACGAATATCATCCAGGATATAAACAGAGCGGCCGAATGTGCCTATTGCCAGGTCATACTCCCGCGGATGGATGGTCATATCCATGGTGGAAACCGTTGGGAAACCATTGGTCCACTTGGTCCAAACCTGTCCTGCATCGACACTGACATACATTCCGAATTCTGTTCCCAGGAACATCAGCTTTGGTTCTATGGGATCCTGTTCAAAAGAAAGAACATAACCCCAGATTTTCGAGTTGTCTACCAGCCGTTTCCAGGACTTTCCAAAATCCGTGGAATGATACAGGTAGGCTGAGAAATCGTTTCTCCTGTAATTGTTTACCACGACGAATGCTTCTCCGGCATTGTATCTTGATGCGTGTATTTGTGGTATCCAGCTTCCCATTGGAACATCCTTCAGCCCCTTATTCAGGTTTGTCCAGGTTTTCCCTCCATCCTGTGTTAGCTGAAGGTTCCCGTCATCCGTACCTACCCATATAACACCTTCCTGAACCGGACTGGGGGCAATTGCCATGATACAGGTATGATTCTCTGCACCCGTAACATCATAGGTTAATCCGCCACTCTCCCCATATTTCTGCTTTTCGGGATCGTTGGTGGTCAGATCAGGGGATATGATGGTCCAGTTTTCACCCCGGTCAGTGCTTTTGTGTAGAAACTGGCTTCCAAAATAGATGGTTTTATTGTCAAACGGGTCGTGAGCAATACCGGCATTCCAGTTGAATCGCAGGTCAATTCCCTCGGGATGCACCGGCTTGATGCTTTTCGTTTTACCGGTCAGGATATCGATTCTTCCCACATTTCCCTGTTGCGACATGGCATAGCAATACCTCGGGTCACTTTGATCGGGAACCACATCGAATCCGTCACCGCCATAGAGTTGATCCCAGTAAGTATTGATAATTCCACCACTGGTCCAGGTATATCCCGGCCCCCTCCAGGAACCGTTATCCTGTAACCCTCCGAAGACATGGTAGGGTTGTTCCATGTCCACATTAATGTGGTAGAATTGTCCGACGGGCAGGTTTGCCACAAAGTACCAGGTCTCTCCCCGGTCATGGGTTATAGCCATACCTCCATCATTCCCGTTGATCATAAACCCCGGATCTTCGGGATGTATCCACCAGGCATGGTGGTCGGGGTGTATGTTTCTTGACATGAAACTGCGGAAAGTTCGTCCCCCATCCTCACTGACATTGACCCGTGAGAAGAGACTGTACACCCTGTTCTCATTTTTTGGATCAACATATATTTCAGCATAATAGAATGGCCGGTCACCAATGTTTTCCTCTCCAACTTTTTCCCAGGTGAATCCACCATCATTGGACCGGTACAATGCATTCTTCTTCGATTCGATCAGGGCATAAACAATTTTCGGATTACTCCGTGCTATTGCCAGTCCCATTCTCCCGAGTTCGCCTTCCGGCAATCCATCTTCTTCGGTCAGGCGTTTCCAGGTTTTTCCACCGTCAAACGTGACATGCAGTCCGGATCCGGAGCCACCCGATTTAAAAAACCATGGCCAGCGCTGGTGTTCCCACATGTTTACAAAAAGCTTATTGGGGTTTGAGGGATCCATAACCATATCTCCAACACCGGTTAATTCGTTGACAAACAGTACCTGGTGCCAGGTCTCTCCTCCATCTGTGGTTTTATACACTCCCCGCTCGGGATGTGGTCCCCAGGGAGATCCGGTAGCTCCGACATACACCGTGTTCCCATCCTGAGGGTGGATGATAACGCGGTGGATGTGTCGTGTCTTCTCCAGGCCCATCAATTTCCAGCTCTTCCCTCCGTCAATACTCTTATACATACCATAACCTCCGGTATTGCTGTTCCTGGGATTCCCTTCGCCTGTACCTACCCATATCACATCCGGATTATTCTGATCGATTGCCAGGGCACCGATTGAGGCAACCTGTTCGTCATCAAAAATGGGTTCCCAATCCACACCACCGCTTTCTGATTTCCATAATCCCCCCGATGCAGTACCGATGTACATTACAGCCGGATTGTCGAGAACAACATCAATGGCAGTAACCCTGCCACTCATCCCCGCTGGCCCGATACTCCTGGGTTCAAGGTCTTTCAGCTTCTCCATATCCAGCTTTTGAGATAGGGCTGGAAAAACTGCAAACATCAACATTGTTAATGTTACAATGCTCGTTCCAAGCCGGGCATTTCTTTTGTTTGGGTAATTTTTCATAGGTTTCTGATTTAAATTTCTAACAATATTCAGGATAAAAATATTTTTGTTTTTTTCATCAAGATGCAACAAACCGATCAACCCTGCAATATAAAGATTGTTGGTCGTTTATTGATGTTGGGAATCTGCTTTTTCCATTCCCTGATCTTTTGTGTTTTGATGAATTCAGAAGGGAGTGTAAGATCCGTTGCAAGACAAAGGTCTGTTTCCGGACGGCAATGGCTGATCAGATCGTTGAGTAATTTCTGGTTCCTGTACGGGGCTTCCATAAAAATCTGGCTCTGGGAATACTGCATCGATTTCGCCTCCAGCAGTTTTATCCTGCTGATTCGCTCTTTCAAAGGGATGGGCAGGTATCCGTTAAAAGCGAAGTTCTGTCCATTCAGTCCCGATCCCATGAGGGCAAGCAGTATGGATGAAGGTCCGACCAGGGGAACCACCCTGACCCCTTTCCGGTGGGCAAGCTTTACAATAGTGGCGCCCGGATCAGCTACCCCGGGAACCCCGGCTTCTGTAATGACCCCAATATTCCTGTTCTCTTCTAAAAGCTTCAGATAGGTTTCGCTCTCTTCCGGTGAAGTGTTCTTATCCAGGATCATAAATTCCATCCGGTCAATGGGAATGTGGGTACCCAGTTTGATGAGATACCGCCGTGCAGACCGTTCGTTTTCTACAATAAAGCAGGAGAGTGTTTTAATTTTTTCAATGGCTTCAGAAGGAATGACCGCCTCAACCGGTGAATCACCCAGTGGTGCGGGAATTAAAAATAAGCTGCCACACATGATTTTCTCTTTCTGCAAAAATAGAGGAATTTATCATTACCGCAATCCATTGACCGCTATTCTCAAAAATCTTTCCTATCTTCATGAGACGAATACGTGCTTTTCTTAATTCAGGAAATAAGATCATATCATAGATACCGTTACTCTTGAAAGTCACTTTTTTAGGCACAGGAACTTCCCAGGGAATACCGGTTATAGCTTGTCGCTGTAAGGTTTGTCAATCAAAGGATCCGCGCGATACGAGGTTGCGTTGTTCGATCCTTGTGGAGGTGGATGATCTGACCATGGCTATCGATTCCGGCCCCGATTTCAGGCAACAGATGCTGCGTGCCGGGGTGCAACAGCTGGATGCCATCCTGCTCACCCATGAACACAAAGATCATGTTGCCGGGATGGATGACATCCGGGCATTCAATTTCATCAACCGGAAACCAATGGATATTTATGCCGAAGAACGGGTTCAGTTAGCCATAAAACGGGAATTTGCCTATGTTTTTGCAGATTATAAATACCCGGGAATTCCCCGCATCAATCTGCACTCAATTGAAAACAAACCATTCCTGGTGAATGGAGTTGAAATCATTCCAATTCGGGTGTATCATTACCGGCTTCCGATCTTTGGTTTCAGAATCAAAGACTTTACCTACATTACCGATGCAAGTTATATCTCCGATCAAGAGATCGCGAAGGTAAAAGGATCACGCTATCTGGTAGTAAATGCACTTAGAAAAGAGAAACACCTGACACATTTCAACCTGGAAGAGGCCGAAAAACTGATCCGTCTGATCTCTCCCGAAAAAGCATTCATTACCCACATCAGCCACCAGTTTGGATTGCATGCTGAATTGGTGAAGGAACTCCCAGAAGGTGTTACAATGGCATATGATACCCTGTCATTTCACTGTTGAAATAGGGAAGGTTTTTGATTTATATTTTATATATTTATTGCTAAACCAATACTGATCATTATGGATAAAAAAGAAGTGTATATTGTTTCAGCTGTACGTACTCCGATTGGAAGTCTGGGAGGTTCACTTGCCGGCTTCAGCGCAACCCGGTTGGGTGGTTTTGTAATCAGGGAAGCCCTTAAACGGGCAGGTGTTTCCGGAGAACTTGTGGATGAGGTCTATATGGGAAACGTCTTATCAGCAAATCTCGGCCAGGCACCGGCACGCCAGGCATCCCTCTTTGCCGGTATTCCCGAAACAGTCCCCTGTACCACCATTAACAAGGTATGTGCATCGGGCATGAAATCCATTATCATTGGGGCTCAAACCATTCTGAACGGTCATAATAACGTAATCGTTGCCGGTGGAATGGAAAGCATGTCAAATGCTCCCCACTATCTGCCGGCAATGCGAAACGGTATGAAACTCGGACACTCCCAGGTTGTGGATGGAATGATCAAGGATGGACTTTGGGATGTGTACAACGACTATCATATGGGAAATGCAGCGGAGCTTTGTGCACGTGAATATAAAATCAGCCGGGAAGAACAGGATGAGTTTACAATCCAATCCTATACCCGTTCCGCGCAGGCAACAGACGCTGGAAAATTTAGCGAGGAAATACTTCCCATCGAAATTCCCCAGAGAAAAGGAGATCCATTGATCATGGATAAAGATGAAGAGTATACAAAAACCAGTTTTGACAGGATACCCGCACTCAGACCGGTGTTTGAGAAAGAGGGAACAGTGACAGCTGCCAATGCATCCACCATAAACGATGGAGCAGCTGCTGTTGTCTTAATGGAGAAAACCGTGGCTGAAAAAAACGGGATTAAACCGCTGGCAAGGATCATGGCTCATGGCGATGCCGCCCTGGCTCCCGAATGGTTTACCACAGCACCTGCCAAAGCGATACCCATCGCCATTGAGCGTGCAGGGCTTGCAGCCGCTGATATCGATTATTATGAAATCAATGAAGCATTCGCCGTTGTTTCCCTGGTTGCACTGAAAGACCTGAAACTGGATCCGGCAATCGTGAACGTGAATGGGGGAGGAGTGTCACTCGGACACCCCATCGGAGCAACAGGTGCACGGATCGTGGTTACATTGATCCATGTGCTGAAACAAAATGGCGGAAAATATGGCGTGGCTGCCCTGTGCAATGGAGGTGGCGGTGCATCTGCCATGGTTCTCGAAGCACTCTGATAGAAATGGGAATGACACTCATTGAAAAAATCATTGCTAATCATGCTAACCGTCCAACTGTCCGGCCCGGCGATATTGTCGATGTGGAAATAGATGCCCGGGTGGCACGTGATTTTGGTGGAGCCAATGTGGTGAAGAACATAAAAGAGAATGACCTGGATATTGACGACCCGGATAAAACCTTCTTTACCTTCGACTGTAACCCGACCGGTTCAGATCAGAAATATGCTGTTAATCAGCACATTTGCAGATTATTTGCCAGAGAAAATGGAATCAAAGTGTATGATATTGATTCGGGTATAGGAACCCACCTGTTGATCGATGAAGGATTGGTTTATCCCGGGGCAACAGCTATTTCAACCGATTCTCATGCAAATATCCTGGGGGCGATCGGAGCATTTGGACAGGGAATGGGCGATAAAGATATTGCAGCTGCCTGGAGCAAGGGCAAGATCTGGTTTAAGGTGCCCCAGTCGGTAAGAATTGACCTGAAAGGAAAATTCCCGGCTGGATTGTCGGCAAAGGATATTGTGCTTAACCTTTTATCGGTTTTCGGTGCGAATAAATTGCTTGGATACTCCGTTGAGATCTACGGCGATGATATCGACTCATTACTCCTGGACGAACGAATTACCATCTCATCCATGGGAACGGAAATGGGGGCAATAATTATCCTGTTTACTCCGAATGAGGAGATCATCGATTTTTGTCAATCCCGCGTGAGCCATCCGATTGAAAGGATACAAGCCGATCATGATGCAACCTATGCCGACCGGTTTACCCTGGATGTTACAACATTTGTCTCCCGGGTATCCCTGCCCGGCAAACCGCATGATACGGTAAATGTCGATCAGGTAAAAAAAGTGAAAATCGATTCGGCATTTATTGGAAGCTGTACCAATGGGAGGATCGGGGATATGCGGATCGTTGCCGGTATCCTTAAAAACAAAAAAGTGGCTCCCGGAGTTGTCCTGAAAATTGTACCGGCTACGGATACTGTTTGGAAACAGTGCATGGAGGAGGGGATCCTGGAGATATTCAAAGAATCGGGAGCCCTGGTATCAAACGCTGGTTGTGCAGGGTGTGCTGCCGGACAGGTTGGGCAGAATGGCCCCGGGGAGGTGACCGTTAGTACCGGGAACAGAAACTTCCCCGGTAAACAGGGAAAAGGAGATGTCTACCTTGCCTCTCCCGCCGTGGTTGCCGCATCGGCAGTAGCCGGTTACATCACCACACCCGATGATATCCCTGAAAAACCGGCATTGTTCATCCGGAAAGAAACAACCGGTGCAAGAGAGAAAAAAAGAGGGGCTGAAAAAGCACCGGAACATAAACCGGAAAAAATTGATGGCAGGGCATGGATCATCCGGAAGGATAACATCGATACCGATATGATATTTCATAACCGGTACCTGGCAATTACCGACCCTGACGAAATGGGGCAGCATACCTTCGATAACCTCGAGGGATACGAGGATTTTGCTAAGAGAGTAAAAACCGGAGATGTCATTTTTACAGGCAAAAATTTTGGCAGCGGCAGCTCCAGACAACAGGCTGTCGATTGCTTTAAATCCCTGGGCGTACAGGCCATAATTGCAGAATCGTTCGGGGCAATTTATGAACGGAATGCCATCAATGCTGCCTTTCCCGTTATGGTGTGTGAAAACATCAGTACACTTGAAATTGAAGAGGATAACCGGGTTGAAGTGGATTTTAAAAACGGACGGATTACTAACCTTGAGAATGGGAAATCGGTATCCGGAGAACCCTTTTCCGAGGTCCAGATGGAGATCTATCAGAACGGTGGATTGTTTTAAAAGCTAAAGGCGGTATCAAAAGCCCCTGTAGGAATAACAAACCTGACAGGGTCTTCTCCGTAGG
>CAYMFM010000016.1:8811-32870 GCA_964389685.1 uncultured Rikenellaceae bacterium | reverse complement strand
GGATCCATCGTGTTCCGAAAACCGGATATTGTCCTTACACACGACAATACAGCCAGTATTTATAAAACGTTTGAGAAAATGGGGGGTATTACTTTTCATGACCCCGACCGGATGTTGATCGTACTGGACCACAATGCCCCTCCGACCAGTGCAAAACTGGCAACCCAGTATCAGGCAATCCGGGATATCGTGAAGCAGCAGAAGGTCAAAAATTTCTATGATACCGGGAAAGGCATATGCCACCAGATCATGGCATACCATGCACGGCCGGGAATGGTTATTGTTGGAAGTGACAGCCATACCTGTACAGCCGGTGCATTCAACGCTATGGCTGCCGGAATTGACCGGACGGAAGCAGCCGGTCTCTGGAAAAAAGGAGAAACCTGGTTCCGGGTCCCGGAATCGATAAAAATCACCCTTTCTGGAAAATTGAAAGAAGGGGTTTATGCAAAAGATATATCGTTGTGGATCATTGGTATGATCGGTTCAGCAGGAGCGAATTACATGTCCATTGAATACCACGGTGAGGGAGTGAAAACCCTCTCCGTTTCCGGGAGGATGACACTGGCTAACCTGGCTTCCGAAATGGGAGCAAAAAATGCCGTCTTCCCTGCTGATGAAATCCTGGCGGAGTTTTATGGTAAAAAATCAGTGGAAGGAGTATGGGCGGATGAGGATGCTGCTTATGCAGAGGAGATTGAGATCAATCTGGATGAGATCTTCCCGCTGGTCGCTGCCCCTCACCATGTCGATAATGTCAAAGCCGTTTCAGAAGTCCAGGGTACAGAGCTGCATCAGGGAATGATCGGGACCTGTACCAATGGCAGACTGGATGATATCCGGATTGCTGCGGAGATCCTGGATGGAAAAACGATCCCTGATGGATTCCAGCTGATCATCGTTCCGGCTTCACAGGAGGTTTACCTCCAGGCTATGGCGGATGGAAGCCTGGCATCACTGATCAGATCCGGTGCAAATATCCTGAGCCCGTCCTGTGGACCCTGCCTCGGGACAGGTCAGGGAATCCCTGCAGATGGATATACCGTTATCTCAACGGCAAACCGTAACTTTTTGGGAAGAATGGGAAACAGAAATGCATCCATCTACCTGGCTTCACCGGCAACCGTTGCTGTCTCTGCATTACATGGTAAGATCACCGATCCCCGCGGGATCACCACATCAGATAAATACCCCCATGCAAAAAGTCAGGTTACAACCTTCGAAATCTCTGCTGATGAAAACCGCAGGATCAACGCTGTCTGGAATTATGCTGATGTTGATCATTTCAATACCGACCAGATGTTTGCCGGAAACCTGACCTACGATATCCTAAGTTCTGACCCCGATGCCATTCGTCCCCACCTTTTTGCAGGACTGGATCCGAATTTTGCCGGTAAAGCTGAACGGGGTGATATCATCATTGGTGGAGAAAATTTTGGTTGTGGAAGTTCAAGGGAACATCCTTCGGTTGGCCTGGCTTCCATTGGAATCCGGGCGATAATCGTGAAATCCATAAACCGGATCTTTTTCCGGTCGGCAATTAACCAGGGCTTGCCATTGATCGTAAACCCGGAGATAGTGGCAAAGTACAAACCCGGAGATGCGGTGAAGGTGGATTTTCAAAAATCCATGGTGAGCGTTGGCGATACAGAGTATCCCATCCCTGAATTACCGGAGAAACTGTTGCAAATCATCGAGAAAAAGGGATTGGTGAATTATCTGAAGGATGAAGGATGAAGGTTCAGAGTTCTGCCAAAGGCATCTGCCATGGGCATGGCTATGCCACCTGCGGCAAGAGTACAGAGTACAGAGTTTTTTATCATTCTCTGTATATTGTCATGGTCGAAGATCCTGACTGAACGAAATGAACGTCAATACACCCAGTACCTTCCTTCATCCTTCATCCTTTATCCTTAATCCTTCCCTCACTCACCACGTTTTATCTCCTCAACTCATAACTCATCACTCTCCTTCCCTCCTTTGCTACTCCCGGAAATTTAGATAAATTTGGAAGGCTTTTTAAACCCTTACTAATACGGGCGTACCATTCATGGATGTAAAGATTGAAGAGAGCTGGAAGCAGCGGTTGGCTGAAGAATTTGAAAAAGAGTACTTCACCGGGCTGGTACAGTTTGTCAGGAAGGAGTACAGTACCCACACTGTATACCCGGCAGGGAAGAACATCTTCAACGCATTTGACCGCTGTCCCTTTGATCGTGTTAAGGTGGTGATCATCGGGCAGGATCCCTATCACGGTCCGGGCCAGGCTCACGGATTGTGCTTCTCGGTGCTGGATGGGGTTGCCTTCCCCCCCAGCCTGGTCAATATTTTCAAGGAGATCTACGACGACCTGGGAACATCGCTCCCGAAAACCGGGAACCTCGAACGTTGGGCTGACCAGGGTGTCCTTCTTCTGAATGCCACACTGACCGTTCGAGCCTTCCAGGCCGGTTCCCATCAGGATAAGGGGTGGGAGGAATTTACGGACGCTGCTATCCGGAAACTGGCCGAAGAGAAAAAAGAGATTGTCTACCTCCTCTGGGGATCCTATGCGCAAAAGAAGGGAGAGGTGATCGACCGCCGTTCAAACCTTGTACTGGAAGCACCGCATCCCTCACCCTTATCTGCAACAAGAGGATTCTTCGGATGCAGGCATTTCAGCAAAGCAAATGAATACCTGAAGGAACACGGTAAAGAACCGATTTCCTGGTGATGATTTAGCAATATACTTTTGTCAACCAATGAATAACGCAATAAAACGGGCTGCAGCTCCCCTGATACTGAAACTGGGCAAGCGTATTGAAAGGAAACGATTTACCGGAATTCCAATCATCATCGGATCGGCACCCCGTTCCGGATCAACCCTGCTCAATGCTATCCTTTCCGCCCATCCCGACATTTATGCCATAAAAAAACAGACCTATGCGTTTGAAAAATGGATAAAAACCGGTGACCGTTATGAAATTGAAAGGCCGGACAGACTCTACCGTGAATTCATTTACCGGAGGATTCCCAAAACTGCCATCCGCTGGTGCGAGAAAACACCCAAGAACATCATCACCTTTGATAAAATACTTGATTTTCATCCCACGGCGTTGTTGATCCATCTGGTGCGCGACGGCAGGGATGTTGTCACCTCAAAACATCCAAAACACACTCCCGACCAATACTGGGTTTTTGCGGAACGATGGGTCCGGGATGTCACTTTCGGGTTAACTTTTAAAGACCATCCCAGGGTCCTGACAATCCGGTATGAAGACCTGATCCTCAATTTTGAAGAAACCATGCAGAAAGTATGCTCCTACCTTTCACTGGAGTTTCATCCGAATTTCCTGAAATGGGAGGAGCATGCAACCATTCGGGCCAGCAAACACTGGGCCAGTTCTATTCAGAAGATCCATTCCGGGGCAATTGAAAAATGGAAAAGAGAAGAGCACAGGGAACGCTACCTCGAATTTATGAAAAACCAGGAAGCGATTGATTTGCTGAAAACACTTGATTATACGATTGGACAAAACAATGAGATATAAGATCCTGTTCAACATCACCCAGGAGTATTACTGGGCAAGCCTTAAACCGATATATGACGAATTCGCCAAAGATGGACAGTACGAACTTTTTCTGCGGTTTGGAAGGAACCGGAAACGTGTCTTTTACTTCTTCATGGTTTCCCGCAGGGAGGAGATTGAGGAGAAATACAGGGATGAGGGATACCGGGTCACCAGTGAAACTCTGGGTTTTGATGTGGTTTTTTCCGGTGCTCAGTTGAAAGATCCCCAGCGGTTTGGCAGGGCAATGCTTTGCAATGTCGATCATGGGCCCGGGATAAAAACGCTCCGGTACCGGCATTTGAGGAAGCAAACCGATGTAACATACCATTGCTTTGTTGAAGGACCCTACCGGGTGGAAAAGTTCAAAAAATACGGATTGGATGTGATCCATGAGATCCATTCTGTCGGTTTGCCAAAGCTGGATATCCTTTTTAACGGGACCTACAACAGGAATGACCTGCTGAAGAAGATGGGTCTCAATCCCGACAAGAAGGTTGTACTCTATGCGCCTTCATTCAAACCCACATCCATTTTTTCAATCGGAGAAGAGGTGGTGAAACTGTCCGAACAATACCAGGTGATCGTGAAACTTCATCCATATAGCTGGTCGGGTCTTTATGCATCTCATGAGCAACACCTGATCTTTGAAAGACTGAAAAAACGTTACCCGTCATTTTATCTTGTTCCCCCGGACAAGCACGATATCCGTCCATTTCTCTTTGTCGCAGATGTGATCATCAGCGATGGATCAAGTGTTATCAACGAATTCCTGGCACTGGAACGGTGCGGGATCATCGTCGATCTTCCCGATGAACAGTTAACACACGGTGACGGGAAACCGCTGCTGGAAAACAGCAGCTCGGAGTGGTTGAAAGAGAGTTTTGTACATACCAGACCGGGGGATAACCTGGAAGAAGCGGTTGAGAAGGCTATGAATCCGTCGGAAGAGAGAAAAGAGAAGATACTGGAAGATAAAAACTATATCTTTTCGTATACCGATGGACAATCTTCGAAACGGGTGAAAGAAATAGTTGAAAAGTGGCTGGATAAAGAAACCAGACAAAATGAGCCAGTTTAAATACACCATTGCACGAATGAAAGAGTGATTTTTCCGGTAAAATGATTGTAGTTCATGAATGAACTTTTTACCTTCGGACAAGGCTATTGCACAATATAATAGTTTGATCAGAAGTTAATAGTATATATTTATAACTAACCCTGTTTTTGCTTATGAAGTGGCGTCTCAAGACCAAAATGTGGGTCTTACTTTTATCTATTTCACTGGTGATCTATATCCTGGCTATCGGATATATCAGCATGGTGTTTAAAAACCGTGCCATTAATGACGCCAAGCTTATCGCAGATAACCTGAACAAGGAGAGTGCAAACCTTGTCAGGGCTCACCTCAATGAACATTTCGGAACCTCGCGTGCTCTTGCCCAAGCATTTATGGTTTATGATAATATCCCTTCCGGAGAGAGAAACCGGATCTTTTCGGAAATGATCTATAATGTCCTGGTAGAAAATCCTGAATACACCGCTGTTTTTGAACAGTGGGAATTGAGTGCTATCGATCCGGATTATACCAATCCCTACGGGAGGATCAGGAGAACCCAATTCCGGTCCGGAGGGGAAATCCTGTTTAAAACCGACACCCTTGATACGGAGGGGGATGACACAACGGGTATTTACTACCAGGTAAAAAGCGGAAAGCAGGAGGTAATTACCCGGCCTTATTATTACTCTTACAACATAAACCAGGCTCTGCCTGAGGATGAACCGATCCATGAGGGTGCTATATTAATGGCAACGGTCATCACACCCATTATTGTGAATGGTCATTATGTCGGAATGACGGGAATAGATTTTCCCATTGAGGGATTCCAGGAGATCATCGAAGAGATAAAACCACTGGAACAGACCTTTTCCTTCCTGGTAGCAAATGATGGGCAGATCGTAGCTCACCCGAATAAACAGTTAATAAAACAGCCAATCGGGAAAATCTATCCTGAGGGGGATGAGGTATATCACTTCGATGAGAAGATAGTGGCCGGAGAGAAGTTTTCCTTTATGTCCAAAGATTCGAAATTTGGGAAAAATGCTTATGTATCGTTTGTACCGGTAAAAATTGCTAAAACCAATACACCCTGGTCAATGGGAATTGTCGTTCCGGTTGATATCATTACCAAGGAAGCAAACCAAACCTTTTATTTTTCCATCCTGGTTGGTTTGGTGGGATTGATCATTCTTGCCCTGGTCATATGGATCATTGCACATAACATCACCAGGCCCCTCAAGAGTACGACGACCTTGCTGAAAAACCTTGCATTGGGGAATTTACACAACAGCACGAAGATTCAGGTAAAATCGAAAGATGAACTTGAAGAAATGGCGCAATCAGCCAACACCCTCCTGGAAGGGTTGAGAAGTACTGCTGGTTTTGCAAAAGAGATTGGAGAAGGCAATCTCACTGCCGATTACAAATTGCTGAGTGATGAAGATGCCCTGGGAAATGCACTGGTTGAAATGAGGGATCGTCTCAAACGGTCAACGGACGAAATAAAAAAGCAGGCTGATTATCTGAAAGAACTGAATGCAGCGAAAGATAAATTCTTCTCCATCATCGCTCACGATCTGAAGAACCCTTTTTCAGTGCTTCTCTCGGTAACCGAAGCACTACTGGAAGGTTTCAGCCAGATGAGTGATGAAGAAAAGAGTGTTTCAATCCAACGAATACATAAATCCGCAAACCTGCTGTTCAACCTCCTGGATAACTTGCTGCAGTGGTCGATGGCGCAAACAGGCAGGCTCACTTTCCATCCAGAAAAAGCTGATCTGAGAACCATTGTCTTTGGAACGGTCTCTCTTTTGCGTATGAACGCAGAATACAAACACATAAACCTGTCAACAGATATTCCCGAAAAAACTTATGTTCGTGCAGATGTCGACATGGTTAAAACAGTGATCCGAAATTTACTGACCAATGCCATTAAGTTTAATACTAAAGGGGGCAAAGTGAAGGTTACAGCAAATAAGAAGAAAGGGTACTATGAAATCTCTGTATCCGATTCCGGCATAGGATTGAGTAAAGAGGACCAGGAGAAGCTGTTCCGGATCGACGTTAAAAACAAAAACATCGGCACGTCCAAGGAGAAAGGAACCGGGCTTGGACTGATCTTAAGCAAAGAGTATATCGAAAAGAACGGCGGCAGGATCTGGGTAGAAAGTAAACCCGGAAAAGGGAGTAATTTCGTCTTTACCCTGCCTGCCTATACCGAAAAAGAAGTGCCGGTGAGGGTGGATGGGTGAGCAAAGAGCATAGAGCATAGAGCAAGGCCGGCAGTCAGGAGTCTGCGATCCTCAGTGATGAGTACACATCCTCGTACTACGACTGCGCGAGGATAGATGGGTTGGAAGCTCGTTGTACGAGTTTTTAGATTTTTTATCTACCCCGGCAGGGGTAAAACATTGAGTAGCCATCGGTGTTAACCCTGACATATATAATTGATAATCAATAGATATCAATTATGTATCGTCATTATTCATGCTGAATGCATGAATAATTCGGGTTAATATGTACGAGAAGATTGCAACCCTCAATAATAAATTAGGGATCCCTTATGGGAGGGGTGTGTTAGTCAAGAAAAAAGGGAGCATCCCGCAGGATGGCTCCCTTTCCTCCTATAAACCAACAACAACTAACCTACTCCGCTGGAGGAAGAATAACCTGAACAATTGCAATCTTTGTTTTAAACGTTATAGTATATAAACAAACATCATTGAAATTTGTTCAAAACAACCCCATCGTCGCTCCACTTGAGCTGGGGCGACGAGTATTCGGAACCTCAATAGTCGTACCCCGAGTTGAAATCGGGGCATGCCCAGCTTCTCGTCGCTCCACTACAGCTGGGGCGACGAGTATTCAGAACCTCAATAGTCGTACCCCGGACTTTCCCGAGGGATTCCTGTGGAAAAGCCGGGGCACGACCGGTTTCCCTGTCATTTCGAACCGCCAGTTGGTGATGAGAAATATTCTAACAATTGTATATTGTCATTTATGGTTAAATGCTGTACCTTTGTTTATCCGAACCAGATAACAATTGTCCCTATTATATATGCAATGCACCTGTTTACCTGTAAATAGCAGGGGATCAGTGCATTTTATTAGAAACAGTCATTTAGTATAAACCTTAAAACAACCAAACCATGAAAAAGTATTTAATTCCATTAATCATTCTTGTTGTTCTTGCAGGAATATCCTGCGAGGAAACGATCGACATCGAAAAAGAAAAAGAAGCTATCAAAGCTGTTATAGAAGAAGAATCCAATGCCTATTACGCCAGGGATTTTGACCGCTGGGCAGCAACCTGCCTCCAGGATGAAACACTCGTACGGATAGGAGCCACTAAATCCATGTATGGTTATTTCACCGGATGGGAAGAATCGAGCCAGGCGATGAAAGAAGCTTTTGAGAGTAATCCTGAACCGGTTAAAAATCCCGAGGTAAAGACGAATTACAAAATTAAAGTGTACGAAGATTGCGCCTGGGCTGTTTTTGATAATGAATCCTTTAATGATGAAGGTGAATCTGTCAATAAAAGCATCCATGTGGAATTTTTAGAGAAAATTGAAGGAGATTGGAAAATTGTGTATCTATCCATTATTAATACTTCCTCCTATGACGAAGCGGAGGAGGATGAAGGAGAAGCTGAAATGGGAGAAGCTGAGGAAACTGAAGAACAAACTGAACCGGAAGAAACAGAATAGGTATGAAATTGAACATATAGGCATTTGCCGACGGGCTCATCGGAGGTGCTATCTTTGCGTGGCTCTATAACCGGCTCGTTGCGCACAGACCAGGAACAACGGAAGGATAAGGATCAGTAAAGCATAGTAGAGAACACTCGTACTACGACTGCGGGCAGTTTGTGCTGGTGGCAGTTCGTGGTACGAGTTTTTAGATTGCCTTAAGTGCCTCAATTGCCTAAAATGACTTAAATGCCTCATTAAATCTTGATATATTGTGGAGAATATTGCCATTGAAAGCTTCCCGGGTTTTTACGTTACGGGAAATCTTTACAGACCAACAATGTTGAGATTGCTGCCCTGTGCGCTCCCGGGCCCCTGTTGCTGATCTCCAATGGGGGAGACTGGACAAGGAATACACCGCGCGTTGAATACCCATACATCCAAAGAGTATATGCACTCTATCATGCTGAGCATAAGGTGGAAAATGTTCATTTGCCGGCTGAGAAGCACGATTACGGGTATTTGATTTAAAATCAGATCAGACACCGTCAGGTCAAATAGACACTGACGGGTCTTACAACACCTTTTTATTTATAGCAGCTAATATCCTCACTTTAAGCTTTTTTAACTTTCAGGCTTTGTTTTGTACCTGGAATACCTCTATTTTTACAGGAAACCAATCCCATTTTGCTTATAATAACGCGAGTTCGATATATACTGAAAGTTGTAAGTTATCACTGGTTTTCTTTTTGCGGATTTCGTGTCTTTGTGTTTTTGTGGCAAGATTTTAGAAACGAAAACTGCCACTAACCGTGCGTTACTAAAACACGAAATCACAAAAAGTTCACTAAAATTCCAGGAAATAAAATTCTAAACTCATAGTTAGCATTGTACAATATACCGAACTGGCCCTAAAAATTAATCATATGAAAAAGATGTTTTTTTTTCTATCCGGGTTTATTTTGATGTTAAGTGGTCAGAACCTTTTTGCACAGGACCAGCTTAAGATCGGTCACGTCAATGTGATTGAAATAGTCTCCGCAATGCCGGAAAGTGACAGTGCCCAGCTATTGCTGGAAAAAGACACGAAAGAGCTTGAAGTGATGTTGGAGAATATGCAGGTTGAATTGAACAACCTGGAGAATGATTATGAAACGAACCAGGAGAACTATTCTGAACTCATTAAGAAAACCAAGGAATCTGAGATTATGGAAATGAGGGAAAAGATCTATAATTTTCAGCAAAATGCCAATCAGCAATTGCAGCAGCGGAACTATGAGCTCCTGCAACCCATCTATGAAAAGGTGCAGAAAGCAATTGATAACGTTGCTACCCGGGGAGGTTTCACTTACATCCTTGACATCAGCAAAGGGTCGGTCGTCTTTACCGCACCGGATAGCAAGAATATCAATTCTCTGGTCCTTGATGAGCTGGGTGTTGAACGATAGGGATTCCTGTAGAAGAATAAAACACATCTACAACAATCCAGGTTTTCAGTTTCGGCGATTTCATTTCCGGTTCCATTTCCCAGGATTACCTGTCTCGCCGGCAGGCAGGCGCTCACATCCGTTCGCTCACCTTGGGTTACTAACATGCCACTCCTATGGAGGGGATGATATCACCGAATACCTGGATTTTGACACAAAAGGCAGGGAAGTCACCATTGAACAGCGTTTGAACCATACTTCAGGAATAAAGGGCTATACCGAAATGCCCTCGTTCGGTGAATATGCTTTTTTTGAATACCCAAGGGATACATTGCTCAGGGCCATAGAACAGGAAGAGACATGGAGGTAATTATTGATGCCGGTGAAGAGATATTGACCATTGAACTTTATGGGAGCATAGACACCCTTGACTATTCCGGGGATAAGAAATGGGCGCTGGGTAATTCTTTCATTTCGTTTGTAGAAGAGGAAGGAAACGTCAGTAAACTGCATTACGATGCAGGAGCCGGATATTATATTCTGAAGAAGCAGGAAGATTAAGAATTTACAAATGCCTTGAATGCCTCAATTGCCTAAATTGCCTTAAATACCTGAAAACAATAGAATTCCTCAGTGGGTAATAGCTATTTGTTAATTGTTAATAAGTTAACCCGTTGTGCTATTGAACTTCCTCACGATTAAATGATGTTCGATTGGCATTATGATATAAATATTCAACTAGCTAAAGTACTATAATTTAGGTTGTTGAACAGAGTAATGAAATCCTTGGAGGATTGATTTATCTTGTACCACTAAATGTAATCGTATCACTACCATCGGTTAAAGTCCATGTAAGACTATTTCCATTGACTGTACCTGAGAACGAGCCACTAGCGTCAGTGTAATTCAAATAATAAATAGTGCCTCCAGACTTACTGACGTCGATTCCATTCAGGGGAATGCTGCTTGAACCTATTGTAATTACCAGATTAACTACTTTGTCTGAACTTTTAGTCAGTTTTGAGGAGCCTGATACACTTCCTGTTCCAACTACAGTCACTGTCCCATAATATGTACCTGTAACTTTACTTGCATAGTCAGGAGAGGTGCTATCTTTTTCACAACTAGTTGCAAGCAGTAGTAAAAATCCCATTATTACAAACGATGGGTAAATCCAAATTCTGTTTTTTTGTTTCATGATTATCAAAGTTAAAAGTTAAAGCTGATTTGCTTCATAAAGTTAATAAAGCAATTGGTTTTGCATGCATTAGCCGCTGTTATTTTATGTTTACCCAAAAAGTATCTTTATAATATCCGATAAATACGCTGAATCTTTCTTTTGTTTTTGCTATTGATATAGCTGTATCATTGAGAGCTCTGAAGGCCTGCCAGCCGCCTTGCCTGCCGGCAGGCAGGGACAGGCAGGAGCGAAAGATATCAGCCCGGGGCGGCCCCGTGAAATAACGTTTCGTTGGAACTGTACGTCCTTGGGTTAAAGATAGTTTCTCTTTAGCAGCTCGTTTGGGAATGTCTCTATTTCACAGGGGTAGCCCTGGGTTTTGTCGAGCAAAAATATACCGGTCCTGCAAGGCTATTCAGCGGGAAAACGCTCCCTGGACCGATTTGCAGCAGACCTTTCAACGAGAATTGCCGATCGATTGTCAAAAATAACGGAATGATTTTTATATTATGGTTTCGCTCCTCCGGAGCGATGTGAATGTGGTGGCCTGTTATTTTACCAACATACCGCTCCGCTGGAGCGGGAATAAATCCGAAAATCGTTTAGTTACCAACGTGACACATCTATGGAGTGATGATTCTATAGATTGTCATGTTATCCGTTCTCTTTTTGCTCCAGCGGAGCAAAACGTTGGTAGCAAAGGTGCATTAGAAAAGACCAATCATCGCTCCGTAGGCCGTGCCTGCCGGCAGGCAGGTGCGAAACCTTTTTTTCAAAAACATTGAGACATTTACTTACCATTTTGTTCTAAATTTGAAATAAAAAATAAAACCAACACCATGAAATACCGTGTACACCGCATCGATGTCAAAAGTGACACGATGCAGGAAAGAATTGAAAATTTTATCAATAAGTTAGAAGGGGATGTTATTTCCATCATTCCCAATGTCCGGCCAGTATTTCTGGGTATGGGTGCTACGGCAAAAGTTGATTTTATATTGGTAGTTGAGAAAGTATAAGGTAATTGACATTTGTCTTATAAAAGCAACACACCATAAAATGCGGCACATCCCATCCCGGAGACTAAGGAGAGCCCATATTGCCTACCTTTTTAATCCTGCTTTCTGGTTTTTGAAAGTGCTGATGTAAAGAGACCTGTTGGGACTGCAATAATTCCTAATCCAATTATTAAAATAATAAATGTAAATATCTTTCCACCTATTGTAATTGGGTATATATCACCGTATCCAACTGTTGTTAATGTAAAGTATTTTTTTGTAACTTTATTATTTCGACAACCAACAACTATACCAATTAAAGGCATTGCTTTCAAAAATTAGTTTTAGAAACAAGGCTAAAAGGCCAAAAAAACAAAAGCGATTGATAATCAATCGCTTTACTATTAATTTAGTGATCCAGCCAGGGGTCGAACCTGGGACCTACAGTTTAGAAGACTGTTGCTCTATCCACTGAGCTACTGGACCTTATATTTTATCTGGCTGGATCACACCAGCCAGGTATCCACTGAGCCATGTCCGCCGTATTCGCCATTAAGCGAAGAAGGCGGATACTGGACCAGTAGGCTGCAAATTTATAACAAAATCCGGTTATCTGAAAAATATATCCAGGGCTTCAGTCCGCTGCGGGTCACCCTGGCTGTTATCTTACGCTCCCAGCCAGGAATGCCGCTGGAGCTTAAAATTGGTTCACACTGTTCCGATCCTTTCGGGTAATCCTGAAAGCATGTAGGTCGACTCTCCAAGTCGACTAATGAGCGACTTTAAAAGTCGCCCTACATTGGTCTTGGGTTATTCAAATCTCGCAGATAAACCAGATGAACAATTGGAATACCTGACGAGAGCATACTCACCGTGTGACTCCGGGTCACCCGGTGAGTTTTTCATCAATGATCTCGTACTACGACTGCAGGTAGTTTGTGCTGGTGGCAGTTCGTGGTACGAGTCAGTGATCTGAGATGAAAACTACCCGCTGAATGTGAAATATATTCCTACTCCTAAAGAAATTCCACTCATCCAGGCAAGCTCTTACGGAGCTTATTTTTGTTTTTATCCCACCAATCACCTACATTTAAAAACCACGAAACAGAAAGGAGCCTGAAATGCTAAAAACCAGAATCAACAGATCGACGGGGAACCGGAACTGTTGTTTGAATCGGTTTGTGTACAGGAATATACCATCATCCGTTCTGAACAGGATGAAGGGCTATTCTTTCCATTGGTCTCCCGGGGTGACCACGTACAACAGGGCGAATTGGTCGGACAGTTGACCGATTATTTTGGAAATACCATCCAAAAAATCGTTGCACCCTATGACGGTGTTATACTTTATATCATCGCTACTCCACCCATGAGCAGGGGAGAAACGATGGTTTCGGTCGGAAAGTTTTAAAGAATCGCCGGTCGGTATGCGGTTACGAAGCCCGGGTCGTCTATTGGTATTCGTCTTTCGGAAACCTGGTTCTGGTTGGGTTAGTGCAATTCCCTGCTATTGGTTCTGCCATTTCAATCAAGGCCTGCAGTTGGGTTCAATTTTCTCATTCTTTTTAGCCTTCCTGATCAATCCATCGGTATTTTGACGAATAACGAATTACGACTCACGAAACGGGTTTCGTTACCGCACAACGAAAACCGATCTCAATGGTTCACCTCCACCCTCCATGATCCGGGTTTGTTGATGGTAAGATCAAACTCACAGTGTCTTGATTCCGTGCTGGTTCCGGAATGTACCAGGATCTTATAGCGGATATAAAACTGAAACGGGAAAGTAGGTTGATCAAAACTCAACCGGTTACCGCTCCATCGCCCAAAATTTTTACATTGCAGTATCAGAGAATTTTCATCAATGGTCAATCCGCCTCCACTTACCGGATCCCTGAAATTGAATTCCACCCGGTTCCCTTCACCCAGGTACCTGAACCGGACACTGCGCACCTTGCTGTCGGTTTTGTTGGTATAATTTGCATCCTCCTCAGTGAATGCTAATTCCTTCTGTACCGAACATCCCAGAAGAAAAAGAAAAAGAAATAGAAATAAATAGTGTGTTTTCATGGTATGATCTTTTATGATTTCTTCAAATTTATTCAATATTTCAACTTATAACATATAACTTATAACGGTCTTATTCTTACCCGCATAAGGTACATATCGGCGGTGATATAGAGCACCGACTGGTCTTCATTGAAGGCACAATTGGAGGTTGCTTCTCCGGTTTTAATGGTTCCCAGGTGTTCCCCTTCCGGTGATATGATCCACACTCCTCCAGGACCGGTGGCAAACAGATTCCCCCGCCCGTCCACCTTCAGACCATCGGGTGCTCCCTTCTCTTTCCCGATCAGGTCTGTAGCATCGCAGAATACCCTGCCGTTTTCAAGGGTGCTTTCCGGTGTGACATCATACACCATCCAGACGGCGAACGCAGGATCTGAATTGGCAACATACAGGTGCTTTTCATCCGGGGAGAAAGCGATCCCGTTGGGACGGCTCAACTCATCGGTCAATAGGATTGTTTCACCGTCAACCGTAACTTTGTAGACACCCTGGAAATCGAGTTCTTTCGACGGATCGTTCACGTTCTGTTCGAGCCCGTAGGGCGGATCGGTAAAGAACAGTTCCCCCTTGCTGTTATAGACCGCATCGTTCGGACTGTTCAACCGCTTGCTGTCGAAATTATCCGACAGGATGATAAATTTCGGTTCGGGAGCAGGCAGGTCAGCATCCATACGCGCCATGCAACGGTCTCCGTGCTGGCACAGGACCAGCCTGCCTTCCGGATCGAGGATCAGTCCGTTTGACCCCGGCTCACCCGATAGCGGAGTATCCCCTGTATATCCCGATGGTTTCAGGTACAGCTTAGTGCTGTCTTGTTCATTCCATTGAAAGACCGAATTGACTGGTATATCGGAAAAGATCAGCAACTGCTGTTCCGGTAACCACAGCGGTCCTTCCGACCATTCAAACCCTTCGGCGATGATCTCAAGCTGTGCATCGGCTTTTATGATGGCATCCAGGTCCGGACTGAGCCTTTCCACTTCGCCGGTGGTTTTGTATCTCTTTTCAGAAGAAGCATCATCCGCTTCTACGGGTTTGACGTTTTTACATCCCAATGTAACGATGGATAAGGAAATTACAATTATTAAATTTTTCATGACTTATTTGTTAATTAAGTTAATTGTTATTTGTTAATGGTTAATTGTTTTTCATTTGTGCATTCGTGGCAACTCTTTATTTCATCATTCTTCACTCATCATTCATCATTCCAAATCTCCCCGTTCCACAGTCTCATCGTCTCTCCCTCACCCAGAATTTATTTACTGCCTACTGCCAACTGCATACTGCTTACTCTTTTCTTCCATCCTTTGCCGTAGGCACGCCTATGGCGCATCCTTCATCCTTCATCCTTCAAAACTCCTCTCTCTTCCAAAATTTCATAATAAAATTCGTTAAAACTTCTGACCGGGTTCCTGCAAAGGTAAACGGTTGTGCCAAATTCCCGTGCATAGGGGTTTGATATCCGTCCAACCTCAACAATATCGGAGAACAGTTCCTCCACATCCTCTCCCAGTTCATCATTTACATAGATAAACTCAGTGATTTCATGATCCAGCTTCAGGGGCAGCCAGGATCCTGGCATACTCTTTCCCTCCCAACTCCTTAGCCATGGCAGCTCCAAGCAGTACCATTCCTCCGCTGGCCAATGCCGGAAGAAGCTTTACAGTGAATAATGAGTAACCGAGGACCTTGATTAAAACAAATGCCATCCAGCCGATCAGGGGAGGGGTGGTGGCATAGCCGGCTGCCGGATGGGTCCCCAGCGAGAAATACAACAGCTCATCCCGGTGGTATTCAAATGTGTTGTAAAAGATAAGGTGGAATACCACACTGAAAATAGCCAGGAGCAGGATGATGAATCCGGTCAGGCTTGATTTTTGCAACCTCATTGTCCAGGATTGTTTCGGGTTGATACTGAACCAAACAGGAATACAAAATAATTAAAAAAAATCGTTTATCGGTGTTCGGGTAAAAAGTGAAGAGTGATCCGCCTGCGTCGCAGCCTTCACCTAGGTTTCGGCTGCCGAAGAAGACTTCGGACTTCAGCCGACATAGTCGGCGGACAAAGCGAGTAACGCGTGACAAGATTTTTTGAAAAAGAATTCTAACTAACAAATTCGACATTCAACATTTGAAATCATTATTCTCACCTCTCAACACCTAAAAGTCCCACTGTCTCATCGTCTCGCCTCTCCTTTCTTAAATCTTCTTACACGATTTTACGCCTGGTGATTTATGGTCCATAGAGGGATTTCCAGCCGAATTACAGCGCAGTTGGACCATCTTTTTAGTTATACACCAACCCCGGGTTGCCCCCGTGAAATAGCGATCTTCCCAGACGAACTGTTGAAGCGAAACATTATTGTACACCCCAGACATAGTGCTGAAATGAATGGTTATTTCACAGGGTTACCCGGGGCTATTGATTATTATACCCCGCTGGGGTATTTTTTAATCTTATTGGACTGACTTATTCTATAACTACCCTTTACAACTACTAATTGTGCATAATCTAACATATTAACAATTCTATCAATACCATAGGGATGCCTATGGCATAAATTTTCCCAAAGGGATACTTTCGGCATAACTTCTATTAATCAGGACCGAGCACCTTTTCTTACTCACTACTCACTTCTCAACACTCACCTCTCACCTTTCTTTTCCTCCCACATCCCTCATTTGCTTAGTAATACCTAATTTTATGTGCGTTTAAACCACCAAATCCTTATCTTTACCGTACTAAATCATTCACCTAAAAACAGTTCATCATGAAAAAACTGGTTTACCTCATGGCGCTGGCCATGCTCTTTACTCTCTCCTCATGCGGGGGATCAAAAGATGATAAAGGATCCGCAGAAGACAAAACGGAAGCGGAAAAAACAAAAGCCGATGAGAAGATTGCCGACTGTGATGATTTCCTCAAGCGGTATGAAGAGTGGATGAATGGGTACATTGAAGTGATGGAAGCAGTATTTACCGGAACCGGTGAGGAGGAAGGGTTGCAGGAAAGATGGGATGCACTGGTACAGGAGGCAGCGACCTGGTCAACACAATGGGTTACCCTTTCGGAATGTTCGATGAATGAAGAGTATGTGAAGAAGTTCGAGGAGATTGCAGACAGAGCTGCCAAAAAAATGGAAGAAGTTATGGGGGAGCATGAGTAGGAAGGGACTGACCCTCTTCTTTGCCTTTCATTTTGCTTCCCCAAAGTCTTTTCATATCATACCTTGAACCATCCTGAGAAAGAGATCCTGTTTGATAGAGGGTAGTCTTTTTTCTGCCTGTTTGTATCATCAGGGTCTTTGAGATTCATTCCCTATTCATACCGCAACGAATCTGCCGGATTGGAGTAGGCGAAACGAATCACCCTGACCAGGATGGCAAGGAGTGCGACACATAATGCAACTCCTATTGAGACTAAATAGATCCAGACAGGAATGTTAACCCGGTAGGCAAAATTCTGCATCCAGTTTTTTATAAAAAGAAGGGCAAAAGGTATTGCAAGTGCAATTGCTGGTATGACGAATTTGCCAAAATCACCGATCATTAGCATAACAATATTACGTGAATCTGCGCCCAATACCTTGCGAATGCCCATCTCTTTGGTTCTCTTTACCACGGAAAAAGTAATTAATCCAAACAGACCAAATGCAGAGGTCAAGATCGCAAGCAAGGTGCCCAGTAGCATCAGTTTTGTGTTTTGCTCATCAATCGAATACTTTGAATGAATCTGCTTATCAACAACATAATGATTGAAGGCTGCATCTTCATAATACTCCTCCAGATTTTCCTGTATGAAATCGAGAATATCCTGTGATAATCTCTTTTTTACCCTGACTGTAATGTATTGATAATGCCTTATATAGCGGGTAAATACAATCGGCATGATCGGTTCATACAGTGATTCGAAATGAAAGTCCTTTACCACGCCAATCACCGTATCGCAATGATACCATACATTTATGGGTTTACCCACAGGGTTTTTTAGACCCAATTTTGCCACAGCAGATTCATTGATGATAAATTTCCCGGTATCCCCATCCAGCTCGGGTGAAAAATCCCTGCCGGCTACAAGTTCTATTCCAAATGTTTCCAGGAAATCTTCCTGGACCGGATTTTCTTTGATGATGAATGCTTTGTCAGCAGAACCTTCCGATGGCCAGGCATTCTGAATAATTACAATATTGCCTGGTATAGCATCGGAAGCGGAGACGTTAATGATCTCTTCATGATTGAGAAGCTTTTCCCTTATCTGGCGCAACGGTTTCGAAAACTGCTTGTTGACCTTGTAAAATACTACCAAATTTTCAGGTTTGAATCCGAGATCCGTTTTTTTCAGGAAAACAACCTGATTATACATAACCAGCAGGATGGTGATCATGAAGGCAGAAATGGTCAGCTGGATAAATACCGAGGCCGTTTTCAATCCCCGTGAACGGATCTTTATTCCATGTATCTGAAGATCTTCAATATGGCTATACCGGGAAAGTGACAGAACCGGATAATAACCGGCAATAAGACTGATGATCAAAGTGAGAAGGGTCAATCCGGCAGGAACGATCGGATTACTCCAGAATGGAAAGGTAAAGGGACGATCAACCAGTCTGCCGAAAGAAGGAAGTAGCAAATGGACAAAAAGGAAGGAGAAAAGCAAAGAGACAATACATATAATGAATGACTCGCTCAGGAACTGAAAAACCAATGCCTTTCGGTCTGCTCCTAAAACTTTTCTAATTCCTACTTCCCGAAGTCGGTTGGCAGAATCGGCAAGAACCAGGATGATGTAATTGCTGATTGCTATAACAAGTATTAACAGAGCAATGGTGCTGAAGATTAAAATGTTCTCAGTGCGACCGGGAGCTTTGAAATTGTAACCGATATCGGATGAGTGCATGTGAATGTCATGAATCGGTTGAAGCTTTGTATAAACCACGGCACCAGATCCATGATAGTGCTCATTTACCCAGCGGTCAATTCTTTTTTCAATGGCACTCAATATCTCTGTGTTGCTGCTCACCTTCATCCGAATATAGGTCATAAAATCAAGACTTTTTCTGATGGCCAGTTCCCCAGTCTTTTCAAGGGTCGCAAGGGACAGAAAAAGATTGAATTCCATGTGTGAGTTCGGAGGGATATCGTTGGTTACTGCAACAATGGTGAAGCTGTCGTTATGAATCCCGATCTGTTGCCCAATCGCTTCCTCATCAGGGAAGATTTGATCTGCAAAGCTTTTTGTGATAACCGCTGTATACGGCTTCTGAAATCTGTTCCTCTCCATGCCGGTAATCCCTGGCATGGAAAAAACCGAAAAAAAAGAGGACTCAACGTAACAAAAACGGATATGACCGAAATTATACTGCCTTTTCTCATACAGAAATCCCGGATTGAGATAAAGCCGGCCAATGCTCTCAATTTCAGGAAAATACATCTGTAAACTGTCAGAAACTCGATAGAGGGTGGTTGGCAGTATAAGCTCTTGACCCTGAATGGTTTCAGCTGTAGTAACGACGCGGTAGATCTTTTCACTATCCTTGAAAGACCGGTCGAAACTTATTTCGTGAAGGACATAAACCAATAGCAATGAGGTAATTGTCAAACCGATCGTTAACCCAAGAATAAGTAAAGAAGAGAAAAAACGTTTACGAACCAGATTGCGGAGTGCTATTTTGAAGCAAATACTAACCATCTTTCTACTTCCCGGGAAGATCTTTTTGACCTTCCGATAATTATATTGGTCCTTTCAAATACCCTACAATAGGAGATGAAAGATAGTGCGAAAAAAGCATAAAAACAAAGAATTTCTCAATTCATACCGGGAAGCAACTATTTATGCTTTTCCATGGTCATAAATACAATGATAAGCTGTATCTTGCTGTTTGCAGCTATTCATGTTAACCTCTCTGCTCAGTCGGTCATCTGGCTGGAGGATTTTGATGATCTGCCGGATGGAACGCAAATCGATACCGGTCCCACAGCCTGGACCATCGATACAACAGCGTGCAACTTTGGTCCGCTGGGAAGTTTTGAAGTATTTTTAAATGCATTTCAGGGAATTGATACACAGGGAGAAGGGATCTGGTATTCGGAGATCATTGACATCTCCGATCATGTTGACGTCAAGATAGTTATCCATTGAATGAGAAAAGTCCGTATCTTTATATAAATTCAGATATACATGCTATTTTACACTCTGTTTAACTGAAAGAGAAATCCTTCATGAAACCTGTTTTTAAGTTCATTTGGTTATCTTATTTATTCTTGATGACTGAAACGGTTTGCTTCAGTCAAACCACCTTTATCTCTGCCCAAACGGGTTACTGGGATGATGGATCCACCTGGATTGGAGGTATGGTTCCCGGTCCGAATGACCATGCAATTATATCCGATGGCACAACAGTTACTCTGTTCACTGGAGGAACGGGTACCTTTATAACCAGTCTCACCATCAATAGCCGGGGTGTATTGAATGCTGATAATAAGGAGATGAATGTTGCAGGAAAGCTAATCGTAAATGGGACCTATACATCCTTTGACCCGGCAGCACAGGACCTGAATTTTACCGGGGATACCATTGGAGGCACAGGAAACATAAGCATCTATAAGAATACCAGCTATCTGAGAATCTATAATAATACGGTCATCCTTCCCTCTTCAAACCTGCTCATCAATGGACATGTGCGTTTGGAATCTTCAGTTACGGTAAGCAACCACGGAATCGTTGAGGTTAAAGGGAGTTTATTCGGTGTTGATGCCTCATCGGTCTGGACAAATGAATCCGGTTCTCAATTGATTGCCGGAAATGAACTGCTTTTAGATGGTGTGTTGAATGCTTCCTCCACTAATAATACAGTTAAATACAATCGATTGGATATCCAAACGGTGAAATTACCCGATGCATCCAAATATTACAACCTTGTGATCAGCGGAGCAGGTGTTAAAACAATGGAAGGTAGCCTGGTCATTTCAGGTGACCTGACCATTAGTTCAGGTACATTGGACTGCAATAACCTGAATATCGAAATCAGGGGGAATTGGACCAATGCCTCTTCCTTCGTTGAAGGTACTGGAATGGTTGCTTTTACAGGAAGCAATATGCAGGAGTTCATCAATACCCCTGGGGATACACTATACCAGGTTCAATTGAACAAGAGTGGTGGAGAATTGAGCCTGAAGGATCACATGATCATATCGGGTGATCTGACTCTTGTGTCAGGAATCATTGATACTGAAAATGATACCATAACATTGGGAACAGGATTGGACAATGAAGGTACATTATACTATACCTCCGGAACCATTACAGGAAAATTTGAACGATGGGTAAATTCTACCGGGTCATACCTTTTTCCGGTCGGAACAGCAACCACAGAAAACTCATTTCTTCTCGGTTTAACCGGTTTTGATTCGGGAGGATCTATTGTGGCTGAATTCCTGACATCCGATCCAGGTAATAGCGGACTATCATTGGTTGACGGTACAGTAACCGTATACAACACTTTTGTGGATGGATATTGGGATCTGTCAGCCATTAAAGGATTTACCCTGGGAATTAATACATACGATCTTGAACTGAATGGCGATGGATTTTCTGCTTTCCCAATCGATACTGAAACAAGAATACTTGCCCGAACCGATGAGTTGAATAACTGGACTGCTGATGGTTCGCATGTGCCGGCATCAGGAACTAACGCAAAACGCTCCGGAATAACATTCCTGTCAGCCCAATTCGCTTTTGGTGACGACACCAGCTGTTCAAAACCGGTCACTTCTCCTATAACCGGTACCGTTGAGGTATGTACCGGTGAATCTGGAGTTGTTTATCAGGTAACCGATAATCCACTAAATACCTATACCTGGATCATTACCGGGGGAGTCCAGGTTTCCGGCGGAAATATGCATAGCATAACTGTTAACTGGGGTGTTGATGGCATGGCGGACGCCAATGTTCGGGTCATTGAATACAATAGCTGCACCAATGCAGCACCGGTGGATTATCCCGTAATCATTCATTCCATTCCACCTTCATCCATAACCGGAAAGAGGGCAGTTGCAGAAAATACAAATGGAGTTCCCTATTCCGTGCCCAATATGACAGATTATACGTTTGCTTGGATGATTACCGGAGGAACCCAGGCATCCGGTGGGACGACCAACAGCATTACGGTTGACTGGGGAAGTAATGGAACCGGAATTGTAGAGGTCGTAGCGCAAAAGGATGGATGTGATCCCGCGCCTGCAGTTCTCATTGAGGTGAATAAATATGTTATCATTGAGAGTGTAACTTCCGGTGACTGGTCAGATCCTGATACATGGGATTGCAATTGCGTTCCGCTACCTACCGAAAATGTAAGGATATTAAATGGTCATGATGTTACCCTTACCGAGGGTGGCGCAGGATCAGAAGTCAATAATTTCATTATAAATACCGGAGGTAAGTTGACAACAAACAACAGGAACTTTACGGTTCATGGAGATTTTGTAATTGATGGTTTTGTTGCTGGAAGTCTGAATAAATCGTTTACCCTGGATGGGATCGATAAGTCCATTGATGGTACCGGAACGATCAGAGAAGGCCTTGTCATTCCTTTTGGTAATAAATCACTCGAGCCCACTGCCGTGGTGAATCTTAATTCAGGAGATCTGGACTTCGGACCGAATACCACCATTACAAACCATGGGAGGTTGAACCTGTCAGATAATCTTGTCGGCTCAAACGGGACAAGCAAATGGGTGAATGAAGAGAATTCTTCGCTTTTTATTTCAGGGGACCTACTACTGACCGGAGTGTTGGATGCTGATGCTGTGGGTAATACCGTAGGATATATTGGCACAGATGCACAGTTGATCAAAATACCGCAATCCGGCTATTATCACCTGCTGGTTGCATGGAATAGCGTAAAAATCCTTCAGTCCAATACCACAGTATACGGGAATGTTTTGCAATATTCAAATTGTACATTTGATGTAAGTCCGGGTAATTATACTATCTATATTTCAGGTGACTGGATTAATGATGGTTCCACATTCGAAGAGAGAGCCGGCGAGGTAATTTTTCAGGGAACATCCGATCAGCAGATATCCGGTGAGGAATCATTTTATGACCTTAGTGTAAACAAGAGTTCAGGAACAATAAACCTTCAAAGCCATACCATTGTATCCGATTCACTCTCTTTATTGAATGGCAATATTAACACAAATACGTTTGTTCTAATGTTGGGAACAGACTTCGTTAATGTTGGTAAACTTGCACATACAAGCGGCTGGATCATTGGGAAATTTGAGAGATGGATCGGTTCAACGGGTACCGGCATATTGTTCCCCCTGGGAACCCCGGGGGTTTATGATCCTGCCACCATTACCTTCTCGGACCTTACGGAAGGATCTCTGATCGGAGAGTTTAACCCCACGGATCCGGGATCCAGCGGACTGCCCCTGTCAGAGGGAATAGTAACCGTTACAGAACAGCATCCCGATGGATACTGGGATTTCACAGCATCAAACGATTTAGCTACTAATGATTTTAATATTGAACTCGAGGCAAATGGCTTTACCAGTTATCCTTTGCTGCCAGGAACCCGGGTTTTGAAAAGGACAAATGGTGGCTCCTGGAACCTGGAAGGAACACATGGCACCGCTGCTCCTCCTGTTGTCTACCGCAATAACCTGGATGGCGGCTTATCCTCGTCAGGCACACAGTTCGGATTAGGACACATCGAATGCCCTGCTCTTGACCTGACGTATATCATTACCGGTGTGAGCTGTTTTGGGGAAGCAGAAGGGGAGATAGATATTACTGTTTCCGGAGGAGAAGCACCCTATACCTATGACTGGTCGGATATCACCGGGAGCGGCTCTTCAGCCAGTAGTGAGGATCAAACCGGCTTAACAGCAGGCACCTATCAACTAATGGCATTTGATGTAAATGGTTGCCAGCTTGATTCGGTACTTACTGTTTCTGGTCCTTCAGCACCCTTGTTGGGTAGTATAACGGATCAGACAAACGTTGCCTGCTATGGGGAAGCAACAGGAAGTGTAACGGTAGAGGGAACCGGGGGGACATCACCCTATGAATATAGCCTGG
>CAYMFM010000016.1:0-8711 GCA_964389685.1 uncultured Rikenellaceae bacterium | reverse complement strand
ATGAATATAGCCTGGATGGTGGGACTTACCAGGGATCAGGCACGTTCAGCAACCTTGCGGCAATGGGTTATACGGTTACGGTCAGGGATGCCAGCCTTTGCACAGCGGATGTGCCGGTAACGATCACAGAACCTGCCTCTGCCCTTGCAGGAAGTATTGTTGAACAGTACAATTCATGTTTTGGTGAGACAACGGGTATGGTGACGGTTGAAGGATCCGGAGGTACATCTCCCTATGAATACAGCCTCGATGGAGGATCTTACCAGCCGTCGGGAACATTCAGCGGATTAGCAGCTAACAGCTATGTTGTGACAATCCGTGACGTAGCCTTGTGCACCACAGACGTCAACGTGCTGATCACAGAGGCTGGTACGGCACTTTCTGGAAGCCTGGTCAGTAAAACGGATATTACATGCCATGGTGATTCTACAGGAAGTTTGACAGTTACCGGTTTAGATGGTACATCACCTTATGAATACAGCATTGATGGAATAAACTACCAGGTATCAGGAATGTTCTCCGATCTCCCGGCGAATTCCTACAATGTAATTGTGCGTGATGCCAATCACTGTACCTTCATGATACCGGTAGATATAGTACAACCTGCGACTCCATTTGTTGCTACAATCGTTGATCAACAGGATGTTACATGCGCCGGGTATGCTGATGGAGAAGTAACATTGATGGGAACAGGTGGTATCGGACCTCTGGAATACAGCTTGAGTGGCGGACTATTCCAGTCTTCAGGAACATTCACCGGGCTGTCGGAAGGAGAGTATTTCGCAGTAATACAGGATTCAATTCTATGTACGGCAGATTTGATCATCACCATCTTTGAACCGGATTCAATAACAATAAATCCGTCCATATCCCATCCGACATGCATCGGGGAAACAAATGGCACTATTTCTCTTAATACAACCGGAGGAACACCCCCTTATTCTTTCCTCTGGTCAAACGCTGAAACAACAGAAAACCTGGCAAACCTGGAAGCCGGAACCTATACAGTGGATATCGTGGATGCCAATGGATGTTCCTATCATGGAAGCATAGAACTGGATTACACCGGAGTGGACTGTTTTTCGATTCCCAATGCTTTTATTCCCAATAACGATGGTATAAACGATTTCTGGGAAATCAGGGCTATTGAATCATACCCGAATGCCACTGTGCATGTCTATTCAAGGTGGGGACAACTTGTATTCAGTGCAAAAAATGGATACAAGGAACCGTGGGATGGAACATTCAAAGGGAAGGAACTGCCCATGGATACCTATTTCTATATTATCGATCTTAAAAATGGGAGTGAACCCATTAACGGACATGTTACCATAATCCGTTGATGATTTCACAAAAAGATAAATGGTTAAACAACACATAAAATTTCGATACTGCATGAGCGTGAAAAAATATCTCACATTTCTGCTTTTGGCAATCTTACCCGGGATCAAAAGTAGCGGACAGCAACTCCCGCTGCTGAGTCAGTATTCAATGGATATGTATCAGATAAATCCTGCATTTGCAGGACACAGTGGGTATACAAACATTACCCTGTCAGCCCATGAACAGTGGCTTGGAATGGCACATTCGCCAAAAACCCATACACTGAGTTTCCAGACACGGCTCTATGAACAAAGCTATATCAGGAAAGAAAATCCGGTAAAGAAGAAATGGCGCAGACCGTTTAAGGGCGGAAGGATTGGCATTGGAGCGACTGTTTATAATGACCGTTCGGGATTGTTCAGCAGAACCGGTTTCCAATTGACCTACGCTTATCACATTCCCTTTCAATTTTCACAGCTATCTTTTGGCTTATCGGCAAATGCCTTTCAATTTAAATTTGATATGGATGAATTGGACCTGGCTGTCGACGACGATCCATTCCTTGTTGATTACGATGGCTCATTATTCATCCCCGATGCCAATTTCGGCGTGGCCTATTCCACCCGGGATTATACATTTGGTTTTTCCATCGACAACCTGTTCCAATCCTCGCTGAAATTGGGGAAGGATGGAAAAACTAACTTTCAAATCTTACGGCACTACTACCTTACAGGGAGTTATGCATTCTCCCTCAATAAAAACCTGGCACTTGAACCCGCTGTACTCATTCGAACCACCAACGGATTCAACAGTGTACAGGCAGATGCAAACCTTACACTACGATACAGGAATGATTACTGGGGTGGGATATCTTACAGGACCATCGATGCACTGATACTGATGGGTGGTCTGAATTATAACCAGTTTTATTTTGGATATGCGTTTAACTATTCCATGAGTAGAATTCGCAGTTATAATTACGGAACCCATGAAATCATTGTGGGAATGCAAATCGGCGATACAGCCAGAAGGTACCGCTGGCTGAGTGAAATGTAAAACTTGTAAAGAATTTCGATCGAACTCACATTACTTATTTCCTGAAAGTTAATCGATTACAATCATCTGATACCTATTATAAGGCTAAACTATTTATTGACGCAACCTATGAGGGGGATTTAACCCGAATTATTCATGCATTCAGCATGAATAATGACGATACATAATTATAATCTATTGATTATCAATTATATATGTCAGGGTTAACCCTGATAAAAGTCAAATTCAATACCCTCAAGTTTGGGTATGAAATTTTCATCAGTTTTGAAGATAACTGTTGAGTGAAACAGTTGACATACTTGAATTTGACTTTTCGTCAGCCATAAATGGCGAAAAATTCAAAGAATTTTTCGGGTTAATGGCATTGGCCGGTGTATCATACACAACCGGGCGTGAAGGGAATGATGAGTATAATGAAACATTAAATGGTGTGCAGACGTCGAATGCTTTAGACCACAATATTGATGTCCAGTCAGTTGATTATGACGAATCGCGTCAGGCACTGATGCGTGCCGGACAGATCCTGGAATGGAGAAAAAAGTAGCCTTAATTAAACCATCCAAACCGGAACGAGACAATCCCGGCAGGTCCGGAAAAGTCGGTGTTGTTGTAATTTTCCATTCCTGCTCCTTCATCGGAAATATCTCCTACAAAACGGTAACTGCCACCAAAACTTACCTTTAAAAACCGGGTGAAGTTTATTTCCAGTTCGACAATCGGTGCAAGGACATAAATGTGATCATCCGGGAAAAAACCTTCCACACTGGTTATTGAGCCCATGCCCATAACAGCGGAAATTGTAGGATGAAGCACCTTGCTGGAGAGAAACCGGTAACCGAGAAATAATCCACCATAGCCAAATTCAACATCTTGCTGAAGTTGAGAATTATCGGTAAGCCCGACACCAAAACCGCCAAGAAAAAAATTGTCCAGCATTACTCCGCCTTCCAATCCGATCAAACCGGTAAAATCATCAGCGATCGAGGTGAGCTCAATGGCAGGCCCAATAAAACCCCTGACTTTGGTGGCTCTTCCAAACAGTACATTAATATCCTCATTTTCCTGTGCTGTGGCTGTAATTGCCAGCAGGACCAATGATAAAAATAAACATGCTTTTTTCATCTTGGAAATGTTTTATCAATTATTTTAAGAAAGCTCTACACATGGTAAAGTAGCTTAATCCAGGCTGTAATTGGGAAACAGAAAGATCCTGGTTAACCTGTTAAAGATCGGACAATATTTGTCCAATTGCAAGTGCTGAAACAATATTCATGCCAGGGTTTTCAACCGCCTACCTTCTGTTTTTCCGCGCATTCTTTCTGGCTCTTGATTTCAGTTGATGCTGATACTTTGAGGAGAAATAGAGCTTGTTCTTACCGTATCGCGGTGCATCAATCATGATCACCCGCCTCTTTGCTCTTTTGATTTTCCTGGTATTGCTGCAGGAAGGAGCAATTAAAAAAATCGAAAGAAGAATAATAACTTTTAGTAATCCTTTCATACTTTTTCCTTGTTTCTTTTGTTTAATTATACGGTATTGCAAGAATAATGTTATCTTTCATAGGCAAAACGGGTGTCTATATTGTGTTAACATTGTATGATTAACTTTATTTCAGTCCTCCTTGGAATAGTAGGCTTGGTTATTGCAGTCATTGGCTTATTCCCCTTTCTCGGATGGTTAAACTGGATTGTCCTGCCCATCGCAATAATCGGTTTGCTGATAGGGATTGTGGCAAAGTATAGTACAGGGAGAACATTGAACACCATTGTACTATTGATTGCCGTTATCCGATTGATCATCGGTTATGGTATGATATAGGATGATGAATAGATAACAAACCTGAACCCTATGAATACAAATCACTGGCTTTTTATGATCCTGATCGTAGGATTATTTTTCTGCGTAGCTTGTAAAAACCGAGGATTAAAAAAGGAAGCTGAAAAAACGGAAGATAAAATGGAAATAGTAAAAGAACCATTCGGAACCACTCCTGATGGACAGGAGATTGATTTATTCACGTTAACAAACAGCAATGGGATGGTTGCAAAGATCACCAATTTTGGAGGGATATTGACCTCTTTGCTGGTGCCTGATAAAAACGGCAATTTGGAAGATGTTGTTCTTGGATTTGATGATTCTCAATCCTATCTGGAGGGTCATCCCCATTTCGGTGCTATTGTAGGAAGATATGGAAACCGGATAGCAAAAGGAAAATTTACCGTTGACGGTGTCGAGTATACCCTTGCAGTAAATAATGGTGAAAACCATTTGCATGGCGGACTGGTTGGTTTTGATAAAGTGGTTTGGGTGGCGGAGCCATTTCAAGAAGATGACAGGCAGGGAGTAATGCTTACCTATGTCAGCCAGGATATGGAAGAAGGTTATCCGGGGAACCTGACTGTAAAAGTAACCTATTCCCTGACCGATCAGGATGAGTTCATGATTGAATATGAAGCGGTAACCGATAAAGCTTGTCCGGTAAACCTAACCCACCATAGTTATTTCAACCTTACTGTCGGAAAGAGCGATATTCTGGATCACGAAATAATGATCAATGCTGACCGGTTTGTTGTGGTTGATGAGGGACTTATCCCTACCGGAGAGCTCAGGGCTGTTGAGGGTAGCGCAATGGACTTTTTATCGCTGCATACCATCGGATCAAGGATTGATCAGGTGAGCGGTGGGTATGACCATACCTATGTATTGAATGAAGGGGATGATGAGATGGTTCTTGCTGCCAGGGTGCTTGAACCCGTGAGTGGCAGAATAATGGAAGTCTATACCACAGAACCGGGAGTTCAGTTTTATACGGGAAATTTCCTGGACGGGAGCCTGACCGGCAAAAACAGTATTGTGTACGAAAAGCATTATGGGTTTTGCCTCGAAACACAGCATTTCCCCGATTCACCCAATCAGCCTGAATTTCCTTCTACTATACTCAGACCGGGTGAAACTTATACTCATTCAACCATATACCGATTTTCAACCAATCAATAGACTAACCTAAAATTACGTTCCGAATGCACTGGTCACACAGAGTCATAACCTTGATCTTTTCAACACTATTTTTAGTACACTTACCGGCAGAAGCTCAGTCGCTGCTGGATCTATCCCTTGATACATCGAATGGTATACGGGTTAAGGAGTGTTTTCTGGCCGACAGCCAGTTGCTTCAATTTCATTCTCCTCCTCTTCTTTTTACTGTTGAAGTGAATGACGTTCAATTCAGTTCAGGTAACTGTGAGGTTGTTCAAGGCAGCGGAAACCTGCAATTCAATATTGGTGATAAAATACATGGGATATTGACCCCGGAAACAGGATTTGATAGGGGATGGAAAGCGGTTATTGCCTTTCAGAACATCTCCGGAGATACACTGAGGATATCGAATGTTGTTCCTTTTGGGACATCTGACGGCCATATTTACCTCACCGGAACCGGTCCATGGGCTCTGGCACGAACAAAGATCTTTATACCCGGAAACGGACCGGTCGGTGTAATACTTCCTGATAATGCGTGGGAGATGGGTTATGCCTCACTGCCTGTAGCAGAAAACCAGTCGCTCTGCGCCATTGCCAGGAGAACGAATTACGAAAATTCTGAGAGAAGACGATATGAAACCATTGTGCCTCCCGGAGCAGGCGTTGAATATACCTACTATGCAGACCATTTCACGGGCGATTGGCAAAATGGATTGAAGATCATGTTCCAGGAACGATACCTTTTCGACCTGGAAGAGTTTGATGAGACACTGTATGAAAGAGAGGACCTGGAATGGATCAGGAATAAATACACCATGGTTCTGCAGGCTGCATGGGATCACGAATTCTATGATTGGTCCACCGGGAAATATACCCTCTATAACTTCCTGGAAGAGGGGAAAAGGTTACTCGGAGGATGGGATGTTTTTTGCCTGTGGCCTACCTGGCCCCGACTGGGGGTTGATCAAAGAAACCAGTATGATCTTTACAGGGATCTGCCTTTTGGACTTGAAAAAATCAGGGAAATGGCGGACTATTCCCGGAGCCAGTCAACCCGTTTCTTTATCTCCTATAACCCATGGGACCAGAGCACCCGGCAGGAGGATCATTACAAAGGGCTGGCACAACTGATTGAACATACGAGTGCCGATGGTGTTGTTCTGGATACCAGAGGAAAATCGAGTGTTGAATTACAGCGTGCTGCCGATAGTGTGAAACAGGGAGTGATCATGTATTCGGAAGGAATGGCTATTCCAATGGACATGCCCGGAATTATTTCCGGAAGGGTCCACAATGCCATTGTAATGAGCCCTCCACTGAACCTGAATAAACTGATAAAACCCGATTTTGCCATCTTCAGGGTTGTTCAGCGAAATGATGACCGGATCCACAGGGAAGTTGCCATCTCATTTTTTAACGGATATGGAACAGAGATCAATGCATTTGCCCCGGGCAGACCAGACTGGCTCGAAGAGGAGTATACTTTTCTGGGCCGGACAACCATGATCCTTAAAGAAAATTCTGCAGCCTTTCTAAACAAAAACTGGACCCCGCTGATATCATCCACCAGGGATAGCATCTGGGTAAATGAATGGAAAGATGCTGAAAAAACAATCTATACTGTCCTGAGTTTTGATCCGGATGGCTATACCGGAGCACTCATTAAGGAAATCCCGTCACCCGAACATCATTACATCAGCCTGTGGAATCATGAGGAGCTTGAGTTGCAGCGGTCCGGTGCTGACTGGTATCTGCCTGCTCATATCGAAGCATTCAATAAGCAGTGGTCAAATACACGAAAAGAAGGCAGCCTGGAATGCCTTGCCCGGTTCCCCAACATTCTGGATGCTATGATCAGCAGGGATACTTTGCTGATCCATGCCAGCCGGGGAGACAGGGTGGTTATATGGAAAGGAATGCCCTCCTGCCAGGGAATATCCAAAACGTATAATCCTGACTCACTTCAGCTTCGTATCATGGATCTCTTCGGTCGTTACGAAGGAAAAATAGTGATCCAGTTGTTTGAAGAGAACAACCTGCTTGATGAACGGGTGGTAAAAATACAACCCGGAAAACCCTGGATGATCAGCAAAGTGAAACATACTACCAGGGTAAAGAGACCCTTTGCCAATATGGAGGAGATACCTGCTGGTGATTTCTATTTTTCAGTGACGAACGACGACCAGTTCATTCCATATCCCGATTATACAACTCCTGAAAAAGTCCATGTTGAGCGGTTCTTTATGGATGAATACCCGGTGACCAACGCCGATTTTTATGAATTCATGATATCTTCCAACTACCAGCCCGTTGATCCTGTTAATTTCCTTAAGCATTGGGAAAATGGGACCTATCCACAGGGACAGGATAATTACCCCGTGGTGTATGTCTCCCTCGATGATGCCCGGACATTTGCCGAATGGGCAGGCAAACGCCTCCCCACAGAAATAGAATGGCAATATGCTGCACAGGGGACGGATGGAAGGATCTGGCCATGGGGCAATGAGTTTCATGGGACAAAGTGCAATAATGCCTTTGAACGGCCTACACCGGTTGACGCCTTTCCGAAAGGAATGAGTCCCTTTAATATTGCTGATCTGGTGGGGAATGTGTGGCAAATGACAAATGATGTATACGACAATGGAAGCTACTACTTTAACATAATCCGGGGAGGCAGTTATTATAATCCCTCCTCAAGCATATGGTACGTGAAAGGGGGGGCACAACCCTTGAATAAAACGCAGATGCTTCTACTGGTATCCCCGGGATTTGACCGCTGTGCCACTGTGGGATTCCGATGCGTGAAGGATGCGGAGTAAAACCTGAAAAACCGGGATGGGAAATGGTGTGATTCTATGCTGTAGAACTTTACCTTATGCTTGTAAAATCCATCGGTAGATCATATCTTTCAGGTGAAAATGGAATTCCATTTCAATTTTCAGGAACTCATATCAAAAACACACTGTAATAACCTAAATTTTTTTAAAAATGAAAACTATACAATCCGGTTCATTCATCAAGGTTTTCCTTTTTATCTTGGCAATGGCCTTCCTGTCTGGTTGTGGAACAACCCGAATGGCAATAAAAAAGTATGCTGGCTCCTGGGAGTATCATATTGATACACCAGAGGGTTCAATTGATGCTGCAATGGTTATCGCACACGATGGGGAGAAATTTACGGGAAGAATGGAGGCAGATCAGGGATCGATAGAGCTGGAGGACCTGAAAATCGAGGACGGTAAGCTTACTGCTCATTTATATTATGGTACATATCTTATTGATATTACCGGTGAGTTCAATGAAGATGAATTTACCGGAACCCTCGGACCTCCGGAATACCAGATGCCAATTA
>CAYMFM010000015.1:17786-67662 GCA_964389685.1 uncultured Rikenellaceae bacterium | reverse complement strand
TACAATTATGTATCGTCATTATTCATGCTGAATGCATGAATAATTCGGGTTAATTTTTCACGGTACGCAATCAGGCGATCCTCTATGTACACTACCATTGGATTCCGGCATTCATCCATCACCTCTGAAAAGAGGATGAATAACACTCCTCTTTCACTTGCTCATATTCCTTCGCTAGATATTGCCTCACCTGTTTTGCCCGTTTGGAATAGTTCTCACCAAAATTAATGTCTGTGATTTTTATCCGGGGGAATATTTTCTGAATAATAGCATAGCCTTTTCCCCAAAATTCATCCTTTTTCAGTACTTCATCCGTTCCACAAAAAAGGATGGGGACAATATCCATTTCCAGTTTTTCGGCTATATAAAAAGCACCCCGGTGAAAACGCTGGATTTTTTTAGACCTGGAGCGGGTCCCCTCCGGAAAAACGATGATGGAATATCCCTCTTCAACCCTTCCCCTGAGCTTTTCAAAAACCCGGTCAATGCCAGCAGAAACATTGTAGAAATCAGCAAGCCTGGAAATGTGGCCAAAAATTGGGGAGTAGTAAACCCAATCATTCGTCAGGATAATTGCCCTTGGGCATAATCGAAACATAAGCGTTGTATCGATCAGGGATTGATGATTAGAAATAAGTACAGCCGGCTTTTTAAATTTTTCTTGCGTTTCATTGATTAGCTTAGCCCTCATGGGGATAATCCATATGAAAAACCGTGAGTAATACATCACCATATAGTGAAAAATCACTTTCCGGCGTTCAATATCCAAAAACAGGAGCGCGTACACCAGTAATCCGAATAATCCCAGCAATCCGCTTCCCAGCACCAGGATAAAATAGGTCCATAAGGTTTGAATGATCTGAAGGAAAGTCAACGGCTTCACCCCTCTTTCAATCCGTTTACTAAAAAGTTGCTCATAAGCAATCCGTTGAAAATAAACAGTATAAAAAAGGGTGTTGGCGACACCTGTTAAGGCAAGGCCGATGAATTTACCTGCCCTGTTATCTGTGATTGAAAGGAGCAAAAATCCGGTAACCAGGAGAACCAGGCAGGTGAGTTGAAAACCAGCAGCTGAAGACCATTTCATTCCTCTCTCTCCATGATGAAAGGTAAACAATACACTTGTTCCCAGGAACAAATTAAATCCGTATATCGAGATCCAGGGGACGGATACATCTCTTCCAATCCCAAAAAAGAAACCGATACCCGCAGTAACGATAAACGCAAGGAGGGTGCTTAGAAATGCTATGATCGTCAGTTCAAAATTCCTGAAAATAAGGTAGAGAACAATCAACACAGCAAGAGCAACAACAATGGATACCGTTCCGGGACTTGTACCCATGATAAAAAAACATAAGCTTTCCTGGTTGATCAGATAAAAGAGAAAAAACATCAGTCCGGGTAACACAATCCAGGACAGGGTATACAGTATCTTTTTCAATCCCGAATTCATGATGTTGTTCGTTTTGCGATATAGATCAAATTGGATGTATGCCGTGTATTATCGATCACTTCAACTGTGAATTTCTGTTTCGATAAAATATTGATCAGCCCGGTTCTTGTAGGAAAGAACAGGTCTCGTTTCTCATCCAGGGTCTTATTAAATGCCAACCGGGTGGAAAAAAATTCAGATAGCCTGGTTAAAAAATGTCTTGATTTCAATTCCGCATCACCTTCCCGTATGATAACCCTGCCTTCGGGTGCAAGCTTTTCGGCACACCGATGGATCAGTTTTTCCTGCATATCAAAGGGCATATAGTGCAACACATCGCTCAGAATAAAGGCGTTGCTTTCCGGTAGATCTATCTCATTAATGTTTCCATGAGTAAATACAATCCGGTTGCTTTTTGCCTGACAATGATTGGCAACAGCAATTTTTTCCTCGTCATAATCAATGCCTGTTAATGTACGACCGGGTGTAAGGATACTCAACATGTAGGTCATGGACCCATAACCACATCCGATATCAGTTATGGCACCTTCTCCCGGCAGCAATTCATGAAACAGGGTGTAATTCTTCTCCAGGCGAATCTTAACTTTCATATACCATTCAAGCACAGGTCCTTTAAAAATATAATTTTTTATGAAACCCCTCCTGAGAATATCAGGGGTTCTCAATCTGCCTGTGAACTGTTCAAACTGGATTCCTATTCGTTCATTGATCTCCCCGATCTCCACTGAAACCAAGGCATTCCTGTTTTTTTCCGCCAGTGATATGGGTTCTGCATGGGTTATTCTGATTTTATCCGGTAACAAGAAGGAAGCTCTTCCATCAAAACAGGCACTGGCCCTGAAAAAAAACATGGGAATAACACTCATCCCGGTCAACCTGGCAAGATGTATCAGTTTTGCATCAACCCGTGGATAAGGGTCAGTTGAATGACCAGGTAATGGAACAGCATACACGATAGATATGGCGTTATTGTTTTCGTTATCGGGATTCCCGTCCGGAAAGAAATGGTTAAATAACCTCCTCGGGATTCCGAAAAACAGATCAAGCCGCTTTTCTCCCTGTTGGTTTTCCGGCTCATAGATTACCACCCTTCTCTTCAGCGCGTGAAGAACCAGTTGACTCCAAACCGGTTCAGCAGTGAATGCGTAAATGCCGGGAGTCAACGGTAAACCTGAAAAGAGAAGGTTCTTTCTTCTTGAGAATCCTACGGAAAAAAGTATTCCTTTCGAACAATAATGGATCAGCTCAACTAAAAACCTGTATCGTCTATTCCTGCCTACAGGTAGAACATAGATCGGGATAACCAATAAAACAAAAACAACATGGAACAGGGTCAATATCAGTATTCTGTAAAATGATACAATCGCTTCCACAAATGTAATCGGGTATAATTTTTCGGCACTTCTGCGGGATAGAAGCCACCGAAACAAGATGGGTTGAACGGTAAATGAGATGATAATAACGCTGATGATCCCCACGACAGATACAGCAGCTATGGATTTCAAAGCAGGATGTTTTGCAAACAGTAAAACCCCGATCCCAATGACAGTTGTTGTTGCAGATAGAAGAATGGATGTTTTATAGGAATTGAAATTTTGATAACCGAATTTAAACTCCTGCAACAACCCACGCATAATGAAGAGGGAGTAATCTATTCCAAGACCAAAAATAAAGGTTGAAATGATGATGTTAAAGATGGTAAACTGAATGCCCATCATACCCATGATACCCAGTGTCCATAACCAGCTTAACAGGATGGGTATAAAACCGATTGTAGCTAACTCTATCCTGCCAAAATAGAGAAGAAGGAAAGAGAACACCAAACTCATTGAAACGATAAGAAGAAACTTAAAATTCGATTTCAGCACCTCAATCAGCTTGTCTGTTATAAAGGATTTATCAAAAATAATGACTTCATCATCCCCGAACCGGGAATAAATTAGATGTCGCTGTTCCCTGTCAATCTTAACCTGGTTGGCAATGTAAACTTCATCTTCAGATTCGGAGATCCAATTCTCAAAAACCGCAAGATCGAGTTTCAAAAACTCTTTCCCGGAAATGGGCCGGTATTCCCGATCGATCAAGCTCCTGACACCATCAAAAGCACTCTCTTTAAAATGGTATTGAGATCCGGCAGAAACCAGATTAGACAACAATGTTTCCTTCTTGCCCCCAGACCAGTATTGTTTCCACCTTTCAATCCTCTCTTCCTGTATCGAGTCGGAGACAAAAAATGAACTTAGAGAGAGGTAATTACTTATTAGATTCTCCTCTTTTAACTTCTCTAATTCAGGCAATAGTTTTTCATTGCTGCACAATGCTTCATTGAAATCTTTTCCTCTTGTCACAATATAGGTTGAATTCAGGGTCAAGTCGGTAAGTTGACTTAAATTGGCTTCAGCTGTTGTTAATTCATCAGACATATAGTTCATTGCATACATATTCCCCTCAAATCCGACCTTCCGAAAGAAAAAGAGAGAAAGGAATGAAATGATAAAAACCGCACCGATGACATACCCGTTTTTATCAAATGGTATTGCGGATATTTTGTGAATCAGCCCCATGTGGAGTTTACTATCATTTCCGGGTTCTTTTTTAATGAAGTGAGGCAGTACCAGTAAAGAAAACAGGGAAGCGATAAATACACTAAATGCTGCAAAAAGTCCAAGATCCTTAAGTACATCGGATGCAATCAACAAGAGGCAAAGAAATGCAGATCCGGTGGTTATACTGCTCATCAGCACGGGTGAAGCGATATCATCAAGCACTTTTTCAACCGATCGAACGTGTTTGTAATGGGTAAAGAAGTGCAGGCCATAATCAATGGTTATTCCAAGCAATACTGATCCGATTGCCAGAGAGATCGCTGAAACACCATGCGAGACAAAGGAAAGGATAGAAAGCGAGAGGATTGCCCCAAAGATTGCCGGAAGAAAAATAACAAAAAAGAGTACAAATCGCCGGAAAAAAAGACCAATCATTAACAGGATTAAGATGACAGCAATGCTAATGGTTACCGCTATGTCCTTTTTTATTCGGTTGGCATTGCATACAGCAACGGCAACACCACCATAATATTCAGCTGTCACATCTCCCATTTTATCTTCCAGCAGACCAATATGCTCATCAATGGCCTGAATCAAATGGTTATTCATTTTTGATTCGCTGGATGGATGTGCCGGAGTGATAAAAATAAACAGGTGTTTCAGGTTGCTGGTAAAAAAATGATCCTCATGCATTACGAAATTCTCTGCAACCTGAAATTCTTCCAGTTTGGCAAGTGCCAGGGGTGTAAAATTCAGCGGATCGAGCACAATAAATTTCTTAAATATTGAACTCGCCGGGGAGACGAGCATCCGGTAATTTTTTTTTACACCCTGATGGATTGATTCCTCCCGGATCAGGCTGTCGATCACCAGATAATCCCCTTCATCCAGAAATAGCGGCAAGTGTTTGTGTATGAAATCGTAGATTTCCAAAACCTGTTCTTCACCGGCCGATACCAATACCTCTGTGGTATAATCAGGATAGAGTGTTTGTTTTATAGAATCCGCCAGCATATCGGCATATTCTATTAAACGATCCGGATCAATATTCCTTCCCGAATCGGCTGGCGATACGGTAATGACAAGCTTGTCGATGAAGTCAAACTTACGGTATACCTTACCAACCTGATCCAGTTGTTTATCTTTGGGCATAATCCGGGTGATATCCTCTTCAAAAGAGAGCCCTAAAATAAAAAAACCGGAAACAACAAACAGGATCAGAAAGATCATGCTCAGAAAGATCTTCCTGTTCCTGAAAAAATGAAAAAAATTAATAAAAAACCGGGTCATGAAATTACCCATATCATCGTCTGTATAGATCTTTAGTTGGCAACCAGCAACACTCGATTATCCATGGACTTGCTTCAATTCATTCGGATTCCTTCTATTCCTCCTGAAAAAAGAGAGGCTCAAGAAGGTAATTCCTCCCAGAAACAAAGCCAGTAACGCACCAAAAACAAGACTCCCAATTACATATTGAAAAATATTGGCCAATACTACATCAAAATCAATATGTCCGCTGAATTTTATCGCTGCGGATCCATTGCCAAGAATTATTCCACCTGTTTTATAACTGAAATACAGGACAATAGGGATCATGGGGGGGATACTGATATTTGCAGTGGTAATAACGATCGGTTTATTCATTTTGAAGAGATATGCAAGAAAGATGGCAATGGCAAGCTGCCATCCCCAGATGGGCAGTATTCCACAAAATATACCGAGGGTTACAGACAGTGAGAGTTTTAAATTCGAATCACTTGGAGTAAGAAACAGTTCCTGCATTGAGCGCTTAAATCCCTTTCGTTTAAATTCCCGGACAAATTTGAATGGTTTTATGTAAAAAAATGCAACAAAAAACAGGATTGTATTCAGCACACTGATCCGCAAAAAATCCCGTATGGGCCGAAAATGTGTGACCCGTTTTTCTTGCGGAGGATAGTAAACATCGACAGGAACCGAGTCTATTCCAATCCCATTCCAGGATGAACGGACCAATATTTCCACCTCAAACTCATATTTTGTGGAATAAAACGTTATATCCTGTAAATACTTCAAAGGATAAAGCCTGTATCCACATTGAGTATCAGGGATTTTCTTACCTGTATAAAGCCGGAACCAAAAGTTCGAGAATTTATTGGCAAATGTATTCTTGGCTGGAACGTTCTTTCCCGGCATTCTTCGCTCACCAACCACAATGGAACTTCCATTTTGGGAAAGGCGGTTTATAAAGTGTGGCAGGTCAGCAGGGAGGTGCTGTCCATCAGAATCTATGGTAATGGCATACTCATATCCCAGGTCCATCGCCCGTAAAAATCCTTTTTTTATGGCATACCCCTTCCCTCTGTTCCTCGGGTAATCAACGACATTAACCTTTTTGTTTAAGCCATTTTCCAGCAGCGTTTGCGTTTTATCCGTCGATCCGTCATTTACCACAATGACCTGACGCGTGTACCGGCTAACTTCTTCAATGAGGTCCGGAAGGGTATCAGAATTATTGTATGTGGGAATGATCACACAGCACTTCTTTTCCCTGAAGAGATTCTGATATTTCCTGTTCACTTCCATGCTACAAAAATAATCTTATCACCGGTTTTTCACAGATAACCGGAAAAATTAATTGATCTGAATTCATTATATTAGGAACGCATTTTAACCGGTTATCCGTTAAAAAGATAACACAATTGATTGTAAATCAGAAAATCCTTACTATAGTGGAAAGAGCCTAAAATGAAAAAGTATGATGTAATAGTTGTTGGAAGCGGACTGGGAGGTTTGCTATGCGGTGCCATTCTGAGTAAGGAAGGGTATAAGGTGTGCCTGGTTGAAAAGAATGACAAAATCGGGGGGGCATTACAAACCTATGTCAGGGATGGTGTCAGGTTTGACGTCGGGGTACACTATTTTGGAGGCTTTGCACCCGGGCAAAACCTTTACCAGCTTTTCAAATATGTAGAAATACATGACAATCTAAAGGTTAGCAGGCTGGATGAGAACGGATTTGACCGGATAACCTTTTCCGGTGATCAGAATGAATACCCCCTTTCCCAGGGTCACAACCGTTTCATCCATAATCTTCTCCCCTTTTTCCCGGGTGAAAAGAGGGCATTAACCCGGTATATTGACAAATTGCATGAGATGTGTGGTTATTTCCCATTATACAATCTGACCAATAGAAGAAAAAAAGAACTTGGAGCCACATTTGAAGAGCTGAATGCAAAGGAGTATATTGATTCAATCACCTCCAATCAAAAATTACAGATGGTACTGGCAGCGACCAATCCTTTGTATGCCGGAGAACCCGAGACGGCTCCTTTCTATTTGCATGCTCTGATTAACAATTCGTATATTGAAAGTGCATGGAGATGTGAAGGTGGGGGCTCACAAATTGCCACTCATCTGATGAAACTGATAAAACAAAACCGGGGAGTCTTTTATTTGAATACAGCTGTTGAAAAGTTCGTGGTAAAAAACGGAATGATCGAGTCTGTCGTTCTCGAAAATGAGCAGCAACTTAAGGCTGATCAATTCATATCCAATATTCACCCTGCCGAAACCATGGAAATGATCGATCCGGGGATGATCAGAAAATCATATAAAAAACGGATCAAATCCCTGCAAAATACGACTTCAGTATTTATCGTTAATGCAATCCTGAAAAAAAGTTTCCTCGAATTCTGGAATTACAACCGGTATCATTACCGGCAGAATAATGTGTGGAATTGCCATCGCTACCGGGAAGACAACTGGCCCATGGTAGTGGTTGTTTTTATGTCACCCAACAGAGGGCCTGATGGGTTTGCTGAGGGGATTACCCTCATGAGCTATATGAATTTTTCAGATGTAAACAGGTGGAGCAATACATTTAATACGGTATCCAGGCCTGGTGACAGAGGCAAAGATTATCTCGAATTCAAACAGCAGAAGGGATTAAAACTAATCAAAGCCGCGGAAGAGATTATTCCCGGACTATCGGATAATGTCGTTTCTTTTACCACCTCTTCCCCCTTAACATTTCGGGATTACCTGGGAACAAAAGATGGATCAATATATGGTGTCATGAAAGACTGCAGAAACCCACTGCAAACATTCATTTCACCCCGAACAAAAATTCCAAACCTTTTCCTGGCCGGACAAAATCTTGACCTGCACGGTATCCTTGGGGTTACCATCAGCTCTATTCTGACCTGCTCCGAGTTTATGAAATCACCCTCACTGATTGACAAAATACTAAACTACTGAACGTGATGAAACGCATTATTAAATGGATAGGAGCTACCCTGGGGACGATACTGATCGTAATGATTGTCGGACTATTCATCCTGCAGAAAGTTACAACTCTTCCCTGTCCCTCTCCCGCCGATACAGGCATTACTGAATTGGAGATAACACAATCCGTTGACGGGGTATTCAGAATTAAGAACAACTGGTTAAAGAAAAACAGTGCGGGGATCTATGAACTCTATACCGAAGGCAGTGCATTCGAAAGAGGGGTGTTTAACGGAAAACTTACGCGTGAACTGATCCATGAACAGGAACAATATTTCATTCAGCAAATTGAACACATCGTTCCCTCAAAACTATATCTCCGGTTCCTCAAAATTTTTATCAGCTGGTTTAACAGGGACCTGGACAAATATATAAAGCCTGAATTTTTGAATGAAATCTATGGTGTTTCGCTTTCAGCTTCCCATGAGTTTGATTATATCGGCAATGCCTACCAGCGGATCCTGAATTATCATGCAGCACATGATATGGGTCATGCATTACAGGATTTCCAGCTTGTCGAATGCACCTCCTTTTCTGTATGGAATGGGAAATCCTCAGACTCATCGCTCATCCATGGCAGGAATTTTGATTTCTATTTTGGAGATGATTTTGCTAAAAACAAGATTATCTCATTTACCAATCCCGACCAGGGATACCGGTTTATGACGGTAACCTGGGGGGGTATGATCGGCGCAGTCTCTGGCATGAATGAAAAAGGATTGTCGGTCACCATCAATGCTGCAAAATCTACCATCCCTGGAAAAGCCAAAACACCCATAACCATCTTAACCCGTGAGATCCTTCAATATGCTAAAAACATTGAGGAAGCTTTTAATATAGCCAGCACGACTGAGATCTTTGTTTCTGAATCCATCATGATCGGATCCGCCGAAGACAACAAAACAGCCATTATCGAGAAAACACCAGATAAATATGCACTGTACCTTCCCGATACGAATTTTATTACCTGTGCCAACCACTTCCAAAGCGATTTTTTTAAAACCGACAGTTTAAATCTTCAAAACATTGAGGAGAGTTCATCTCAATACCGGTCCATGAGGCTAATGGAACTGATTGATCGATATCAACGAATCTCCCCGCAGAAGATGGCAGATATTTTAAGAGACCGGAATGGTATTCATGATAAAAAAATCGGTCTGGGAAATGAAAAAGCGATTAACCAGTTGATCGCACATCATTCCATCATTTTTAAACCGGAAGAAAGGAAGGTTTGGATTTCTGCCAACCCATACCAACTGGGCCAATACCTTGCATATGATCTGGATGATGTATTTACTAAATTTGCACCACTTACAGAAAACAGGGTAATTATCGATACCAACCTGACACTTTCTGCTGATACCTTTCTGTTCAGCCAGGAATATCAGAATTATTTGATATTCCAGAGCATGCGAAAAGAGATTAACCAAATCATCCGCAGGAAAGGAAAGGGAAACTGGAATTTGGAAAAGACAGAAATTTTTATCCGCTCGAATCCCGATTTTTACCAGGTCTATTCACTAGTTGGTGATCTCCATATGGCACGGAAAGAATATCTACAGGCTGAATGGTATTATGCTCAATCTCTTGAAAAAGAAGTCGTTACATTAAAGGAAAGAAGAGACGTCGTTGAAAAGTTACGCCATTCCCGGGAAAAGATAAGAAATCCTCAGGGTCCATGATGATTCCCACACAATTTTTCCTTAATTTAACATCAAAACAGGGGGCTATTTAATGAACTACGCTATATCAATCCGGAATGAAAGAAGAGGTTAATATCCCGCGGTTTCCACCAGCATTACTGGTTAAGTGTATCGACAGGATCAAGAACTGTCTGTTGAAAACGGCAAGAAGAATAGGGCCAAACAGTATGGCGATATTTGAACTTAGTCAATCTATTTGGATCGCCCGTGCAATTGGTGTAGCCGTTGAACTGGAGCTGGCCGATAGCTTGTCTGACGGACCAAAAACTGTAACAGAACTGGCTGATCTCACAAAGACCAATCCTGAAAATCTCTACCGGCTTTTACGGGCTCTTGCCAGCTATGGTATCTTTCGTGAGAAACCAAATAAAACATTCCAAATGACACCCCTTGCCAGGGGATTGAAAGAGGGTGTTGGCTCGATGAAAAACATGATTTCCCACCAGCAGACTCCGGTTAACTGGCAAATGGTTGGTGAAATGAATTACTGTATTAAAACCGGTAAGGATGCGGCGGTAAAGATACTGGGAACGGATATTTTTGAACATTTAAAGAAATATCCGGAAAAAAACAGGCTGTATAACCTTGCAATGACTGAAACGTCTGAAATAGTAAGTGCAACGGTTCTTTCTGCCTACAATTTTTCCAGGCGGAAGAAACTGGTTGACATCGGTGGAGGACACGGATACCTGCTATCCATCATTCTTCATGAATATCCAAAACTGGAAGGTGTTCTTTTCGATCTTCCCCACGTTGTTGACGGAGCAAGAAAAATCATTGAAAAACTGGGCGTGGAGGATCGCGTTACCATTATTCCCGGAGATTTTTTTGAAACCGTTCCGCAAGGAGGAGATACCTACGTCCTGAAAAGCATCATTCATGCCTTTGATGATGATCAATGCGTGGCCCTATTGAAAAATATTTATCATGCCATGACTGACCCGGGAAAACTGCTTATCGTTGAAGTGGTGATCAGCGAAGACAACGCTCCATCCTTTGGGAAAATTTTTGACCTTCAAATGTTGATTGGTGCTCCAGGGGGTAAAGAGCGGACGCGCAGTGAATTTGAAGAGATCCTGGGACGCTCCGGTTTCAAACTTAAGAGGGTCATTCGAACGGTATCCCATTTCAGCATTATTGAAGCGGTGAAAAAATAAACCTGATTTGAGTCAGAATTTTTTTTATTCAAATTTGTTAACCCGAATTATTCATGCTGAATGCATGAATAATGACGATACATAATTGAAATCTATTGATTATCAATTATATATGTCAGGGTTAACCCTGATAAAAGTCAAATTCAATACCCTCAAGTTTGGGTATGAAATTTTCATCAGTTTTGAAGATAACTGTTGAGTGAAACAGTTGACATACTTGAATTTGACTTTTCGTCAGCCATAAATGGCGAAAAATTCTTTGAATTTTTCGGGTTAACTTATTACCGAGTCTAATAATCCCCGGGATAACGATAATAAAATCATTTCATGAATCGTTATTTTTGCAATAATTTTTATTTTTTTTGTGTTGTTTTTTGTTTACGAGTGCTTTATTTGAGGGATTGAAATTTGAAACAGATAACGGGTTGTTATGAAAGAGAAAGATCTTTACGTGGATTATAAACCACAGCAACATATCTATTATGTTGAGAAAGAAGATCAGCAATATGGTCCGATTATTTCCGGATCGTACCTGTCAAAAAATTATCTGGATGATTATTACCTGAAGCAAAAAAACCTGGAATTGTCATTGAGAACAAAGGTTATAGAAGGGAAAATCAGTCCGATTGAATATTACATGACGTTACAGGATCTGAGCATTGCCGATCTGGCAGCACGTGTGCATATTCGGCGTGTTAAACTTAAAAAATACCTGAAACCTGAGTTTTTTAACAAGATCCGTCTCCCCCTGTTGAGTAAATTTGCAGAGGTGTTTGATATCCCTGTTGCAAACTTCTTCCAGATATTAATCACCCGGGAAGAGGAACGCTCAACATTAGATATCAACCAGTTAAATACAAAGAACCCGACATTTGTAGTAACTAAAATTGAATCGAAGCAGTAATGAGTAAAGTCCATTTTGAACATAGAATGGGGGCACATTGTGAATCCGGTACAGTTGCCAGCCTGTTAAACCATGCTGGCCTGGAAATTACCGAACCGCTGGTATTTGGTATTGCCGGGGGAATATTCTTCGGATACATTAATACCCCTTTCTTCACTTTTCCTACCTTCATCGTACGGAATCGTCCCGGTCATATCCGGACAAATGTGGCAAAACGCCTGGGCATTTCATTCAAGACCCATAAATTCCGCAATCAAAAATCCGGTATTGAAGCATTGGACTCCCTTCTTGAGCAAAATATTGCCACCGGTGCCCAGGTTGATTTCTTTTACATGAAATACATTCCGGAGTGGCAACGGGTCCATATCAATGTTCACTACATTACTGTAATCGGAAAAAACGGGGTAAATTATATTCTGAGCGACAGTTATTATCCACAAATTGTCGAACTGGACTTCGAGCTCATGAGAAAAGCCCGTTTTGCTGGTGGCAACATGGCTCCAAAAGGATTCCTCTTCTACCCGGAAAAAATCACCGGCGAAGTACCCTTTGAAAAAGCGATCGTAACAGGGATAAAAAGTGCCTGTTACAACATGCTGAAACTGCCGGTACCCTTTATCGGTGTCAAAGGAATATACCGGTTTGCAGATAAAATCATGGAGTGGCCCAGGTTAGCCAGGGATATTGAACACCTTTCCCATGAAGTAATGAAGATTAATATCTTGCTGGAGGATCAGGGAACAGGAGGAGCCGGATTTCGTTACATGTATGCTACCTTTTTACAACAAGCATCCGGTATTTTAAATAGCCCCGCTCTCTCCGATATGTCGAAAAGAATGATGGAAATTGGTGACGGTTGGCGGAACATTTCTTATATTGCAGCCAAAATTGGGAAAAAAAGAGAATTGGGTGAAAGTAACCTGAAAGAGTTGAGTAACCTCATCAGAGAAAGAGGTGATCTTGAAAAAGCATTCTTTCAGGATTTGAGTAAAACGGTGTAAGAATAGTGTAAAACTGAAGCAGGAATGAATCAGGTGAATATTTCCGGTTTGAAGGATGAAATTAAAGCCCTGATTATCGAAGCGTTAAATATACAACACGTTAAACCAGAAAATATTAATACCGGCGATCCGCTGTTTGCCAGGGACAATATTCTGGGTTTGGATTCCATTGATGCTATCGAGATTGTCATGGCTGTACAACGAAAATATAATGTCAGAATTGCCGATCAAAACCTGGCACGTACCGTGCTGGAATCCATTGATACAATCGCTGAATTTGTTGCCAAAGAATTAGCACATATAGAATAATATTCATTCTTCATCAGGTTGTCTGATCCACATTTCTTCTGCATAATTCTCACGGCCCATACCTGGTCTGACATATCGAGTTAATTTTTGGTAGTGATGAAACATTCTTACCTCCTTGCCGGAATAAAATTGAGCCATTTTTTTCGACTGCTCAGGCGGAATGAATTATCCTATCGTCCAAAATACCTATTCCGCGTCCTTTTTTTATTGCAAGGAGGAGTCTGGTCATCTTTCCTCTCCTCTCTCGAGAAAAAACGGCTCAGAGAAAAGATAAAGAATTTTCAGCCACCTGATGATCCGATTTTCATCATTGGACATTGGAGGACGGGGAGCACCTATCTCCATCAATTGTTAAACCTGGATGAACGATTTGCATCCCCGACGGTTTTTCAGGTGTCCGTTCCCGATAATTTTTTGGTTTCCAGACGATATTTTAAACCCATTATGACCCGCATGCTGGAAAGTGTTCGTCCGATGGATCAGGTTAAGCTTGGTTTTGATGAGCCACAAGAGGATGAATATGCGATTTTGAAAATGAGCATGCATTCACCCCTTGAAAAACTGATCTTTCCTAAAAACCAAAGCTATTTTCTCTCCGGTTATTCTACCTTCGTCCCGGATACAACTCAACTCAACGCATGGATCGATTCCTTTAAATTGTTTTATACGAAACTTGTTTTTCAATACAAAAAAAGGATCCTGTTTAAAAATCCATTCCATTCCCTGCGAATCGAGCTGTTAAAAAAGATGTTCCCAAATGCCTATTTCATCCACATTTACCGAAATCCATACGTTGTCATTCCCTCCACACGGCACATGTGGAGAATTGTTGGAAGACAGAATTGTCTGCGGCAATATCATTCCGATCCACCGTTTTCTGAAGTGATTGCCGTTTATAAAACGATGATGAATAACATCAGAAAATCCCTGGATTCACTCCCGGAGAACAGCTATAGTGAGGTAAAATTTGAGGAGTTTGAAGCTGATCCGCTGCACGTACTCAAAACCCTGTATGATCAAATGGGCCTGACTTTTTCCTCAGAACAGGAACAGGTAATACTCAATTTTCTCAGGCAAAACAAAGATTATAGAAAAAACAGGTATACATTATCCGAAGAGGAAGCGAATCAGATTTCAGTAGAATTAAGTCATGAATTGAAACGATGTGGTTATGAGAATCCGTATTAACCGAATCGTGATACACGGAATGGAAAGAGTTTATGAAAAGTAGAAGCAGTATGAAATTTAAACTGATATATCCGCGATGGGAGAAGCTGGAGGGGCAGACCATTTTTAATCTTCCTCCGCATGGTCCGGTTGTATTTGCAGCAGCCCTGCCCGATTTTGTCGAGATTGATTTCATTGATGAAAACGTCCAGCCACTTGACTTTGAGGATCCGGCTGATTTTGTTGGTATTTCAATGATGCTCACCATACAGCTTAAACGGGGCTGGGAGATCGCCCATGAATACCAGAAAAGGGGAATAAAGGTGATCTTCGGAGGGATCGCCACCATGTTGCACGCTGAAGAAACACTGCAACATGCCGACTCCATATTCCTCGGTGAAGTAGAAGGCAGACTGGAACAGGTCTTTGAGGACTTCAAACAAAACCGGTTAAAGAAAGTCTATAATTTTTTGAATCAGGAGCCATTGGATGTCTCCATTGTAGGCCCTGCACGCAGGGATATTCTTACCCGGGAACTTTACTTCCATAAAGGAGTGCAGATGGTTGACCTGTTCCATGCATCGCGGGGGTGCAGGTTCAATTGCTACCCATGTGCCGTCTCTTTTCTGGGCGGAAGAGTATTCCGGCCACGACCGATCGAAAAGTCAATCGAGGAATTGGAAACCATTGAAACCAACCGGCTCTTCATTGTGGATAATTCCCTCGCTCAGGACACACAGTGGGAAAAAGATCTCTTCAAAGCCATGATCCCCTTGAAAAAAAATTGGTGCAGTCATACCATTGAAGATAAACCCGAAGTGCTGGATCTTGCTGCCCAAGCTGGTGCGTGGTATGTTTACCAGGCAATATTTGATACCTCCGACTACATCAAAAAGAGAATACAACGATACCATGACTTTGACATTTCAGTGGAAGGGACCATCTTGCTCGGAATGGATAACCAGACCGAGGATGACATAAAACGGTTGATCGATTTTCTTTTTGAAATTAACCTTGATCTTGCTGAATTCACCGTGTTGACACCCTTCCCACATACCAAAGCACATGATGATCTAAAAAAAGAACACCGGATTATCAGTAACGATTGGAACGAGTACAACGCCGGTAAGGTCGTTTTCAAACCAAAGCATATGTCTCCGGAACGGTTACAGGAATTGTACCATTATGCCTGGGATTCATTTTATAAGGATGAAACACAGGAGCAGAAAATGTTCACATTAATTATGAAAGTAATCGAAAAAGAGATGGATGATGGTACCTACCAACCCCGGAGAAGAGATCTTGCCGATAAAAGTTTCGGAAGGGTTATTCAACGGTAATCGCAGGAAACCGCATGCTTAACCTGGTGAATTTTTTTTACACCATGAAAGGTCAGGATCAGTTTGTTGAAGAAATGTATCACTTCAAGGGTGAATGGGGAATCACTTCCCTGTGTGGTTTGAAAATTGTTAAAAAAAAAGAGAAAGCAATCATCCTGGTAACTGAATTTTATGATACTAACCCTGGTACATCGATAACGAATTGGAATACTCATCTGGCGCAGGAGATCTGCCAGAAATACAGGATTGATCCGAACCGTATGATATTCATCGAGCGTACGCCGAAAACGAGTTCAACCCTCTCCTTTTATCAGGAGACTTTTGATCGCGTCACGTTCGCCTGGGATGGAGAATCGCTTACTGATCCTCAATGGGAAAGAATAAGTAAAGAGGAGGTTATAAAACTGATGGATGAATAACGTTAAAATTGTCATCATATGAACCTGCATGAAATAACCAATATGCCTCCGGGCTGGGATTTTATTCCTGAAATTGAAAAACAACCATCCGATGTTGTTGAGAAATATCAGGTTGAAAAATTGGTGAATCTGTTGCATTATCTTTCCGGTAACTCCGCCTTTTACTCCGCGCTGTTTAAACAGTGCGGATTGGATATCGGTGCAATCCGAACCCTGAAAGATCTCTCGCATATTCCCCCAACGACAAAGAACGACCTGCAGTTATATAACCTGGATTTTATCTGTGTCGGAAAGGAAAAAATCATAGATTACATTACCACTTCCGGGACCCTTGGTGACCCCGTTACCCTGGCAATGACCGATCAGGATCTGGATCGTCTGGCGTACAATGAAGCCATCTCCTTTGCCTGTGCCGACGGTTCTTCCAATGATATCTATCAGCTTGCGCTGACCATTGACAAACGGTTTATGGCTGGCCTGGCCTATTGGATGGGAGCCCGAAGGCTGGGAGCAGGAGTTGTCAGGGTTGGAGGCGGTATTCCGGAATTGCAGTGGGATACTGTTCAACGACTATCCCCAACAACAATCGTTTGTGTACCATCATTCATTCTGAAACTGATTGAATATGCCGAACAGCAAAAGATAGATTATCGCAACTCCTCATTAAAAAAGGCCGTATGTATTGGAGAACCGATCCGAAATCCTGATTTCACACTTGGCCCGATCGGGACAAGAATAAAGGAAAAATGGGGCCTTGCACTCTATTCAACCTATGCATCCACAGAGATGTCAACCGCTTTTACAGAATGCGGACAGGGAAAGGGCGGTCATCATCACCCGGAACTAATCATTGTTGAATTTCTTGACGAGAAGGATACCCCGGTTCGTGAAGGAGAGGCCGGTGAAGTTACAATTACTACCCTCGGTGTGGAGGGAATGCCCCTGTTACGCTATAAGACCGGAGATATCTGTTTCCACTATACCGATCCCTGTCCATGCGGGCGTCAGAGCATGCGGTTGGGTCCGGTTATTGGCAGAAAAAATCAGATGATCAAATTCAAAGGAACCACACTCTATCCCTATGCTTTATACGATATTCTCGATAACCTGAAGGAGGTGGTAAATTATGTTGTAGAGGTGTATACCGACGAGATTGGTACGGATCAAATCCTGATCCGCATCGGATGTGAACAGATACCTCAAGGTTTTGAAAAGGAGATCAAAGATCATTTCCGTGCACACCTGCGGGTTGCTCCCGCTATTCGTTTTGAATCCATTGACTACATCAATAAGATACAAAATCCCCGGTCGGGAAGAAAAATGGTAAAATTTATCGACCACAGGAACAATAAAAAACAACAGAATAACTAAACAGGATCATTCCTGAAGTGTTTACGGTATAGCGTCAGGAGTCCATCAGTACATATCCCCCATAAGCGGACCATCCGGTTTGTCAATCAACGGTACTCAAACGTAAATCCGGCTTGCATAAACTTACTCACCTCGGTTACAAAACTGAGCACCAGGTCCCCTTTTTCCATGGCCTCTTCCCGCATGATCTTGTCCATACAGATGAATACCATTGGAGGTCCGACGTATCCCATGGAAGCCATTTTTGAATAGAAGGCATCCCTGGGAATCCCAAGGTTTGCAGACTCTTCCAGAACAATCTCAGAAATATGCCTGGATGGAAAATTAACCTGGAAAAAGCGGATCTTGCGAATGTCAATGGGATAACGGGTAAGCATCCGTTTTAAACCCTGGTAAAAAACAGAACCCTCCTCCTCATGAAAATGTTCGCGTAATTGCTCATTAAACATCTGGGAGAGGTGGTGTAATCCTTGTTCATACTCATCCCTGGGATTAATCCAATAGGCCGGACGGTGGTTCAACATCGATGCTGGTTTTTTCCCACCGATGGATTCCATATAGGAGTTTTCCAGGTAAAATCCACCGGTCATCTTATTTTCTGCCTGCAATACAATAGCCCCTGCTCCATCACTCAAAAAGTACCGCAAAAAAACCTCTTCTTTCTTCAGGATCTCCTGATGATAATATTCGGCACGCAACTCGGAGGATGACATGCTGGACGAGATGATGAGAGCATTCCTATACCTGCCAGACTGCAACAGGTCATGTGCCACTACTACTCCCTTATATGCAGAAGTGCAATTAGCATGTATGGATAGTTCGCTGCAGTGATCGATTCCCAGTGCTTCCTGGATTCTTACCGAAGCGGTTGGCATCTGGTCCTGGTGAGCACTTCCGTAAATGATCAGTTCCAGATCGTTCGGGCGAAGACCGGCCATATCCAATGCTTTCCTTGCCGATTTTACTGACATGGTCACATTATCATCGGTAAACTCCCGGGTTTCAGGGTCAATGGCAAAATGATAGTACTCCACCTCCAGCATCTCTTTCATCAACAGCTTCATCCTTTTCAGCCATTTTTGTATTCGTACAGGCGCCCTGGTCAACTCACCCAGAAAATAATCCACCTCATCAATGGTTACCGGAGTCCCGGGTAGATATGAGCCAGTACCTGTCAGCTTAATGTGCACACTATTTTTCATTGCTCTTGTCAAATTCCATCAACTGTTTTTCTAAATATATCCGGTTATACTTTCCTTGCAGGAATTTTGCCAATCGCACTGCATGGTTCAGTATAACCTTTTTATCCAACACTTTATCCACGACTCCCCATGCAAGTGCTTCCCGCGGGGTAAAACTATGTCCTCCAAGAACGATTTCAAATGTTTTTAAAGTATCGGTTAAGTTTAGCATATAATGCACTCCGCCCAAGCCAGGCAGCAGATTAAAGGATGATTCCGGTAATCCGAGAACAGCTCTTTCGGAACAAATTCGGATATGGCAGCTCAATGCCAGTTCAAAAGCAGCTCCAAGGCAAACTCCTGTAATAACAGCAATAACAGGAATAGACATTCTGTTGAAAAAACGAAAGGTTTCCAGGTTTTCAATCAAGAAATCAGGTTGTTGATCTGCCTGATTTGAAGGGTTATCCGAACAATTTTCGGTGACGTTTTGAAGCAGGTCTTTCAATTCAGCACCCGAGGAAAAGTGCCGGCCCTTTCCGTAAACCAGGATTGCATTGATCTTTTCATCTGGAATGACATTCCTCACAAGATCACCCAGTTCATTGAAAAACAGATTGCTCATAGAATTGTTTGGTGGCTGGTTCAGCACCAAATGTCCTATCATCTCCTCCACTTTCCACTCTATGGTTGTATAGTGATCCACAATTAAAATAAGGTTATTCCTATATTTATATCTCAAAGATGATCATTCCCACTACCCGTTTCCTGGAATGCGAAATAGAACAGCAGATGTTTTGTATCCCCCTGTTGTAGCAACAACCTTTCAAATGATCAGACAACCGGAGTACAGGTTTCCCAAAATCGTCGTTTAATATCTCTATTTCCCTGAAATCTCCCTCGTACTGAAGCTCAGTAAACAGTAGTTTTTTTATAATGTATCGTCCTGCAAGGCTTCCAGCATTCGCTTTACCTGGGAAAAGCTCAAGTTCCCTCGGTGTGAACAATGGCTCAAGAACAGATTTCTTGTTAAAGCGTTCGTGCCATTCATCAAGCAACATGATCTCCTGTTTCTTTCCATATTTAACCGAATGAGTCACTGCAGCATGTGATTAACAACGATAAAGTTCAGTCTGATTCATTTTCTCTTCGCTTTGCTTCTTTACGGGCAAGATCACAAAAAAGTTTTGTCTCTTCTAAAAAGGCTTCCTCAGCGGTCTTATTCCTGCAATAATAGATCGCTCTGGTAATGGCTTGAATGACTTCCCTCGGTTTATTATGAACCATCGATTTCAACAGATGGACGGAATAGGATAAAGTTTCACCAGAAGCCACAACATGGTCCACAATATTCAATTCCAATGCTTTTGCTGCATCAATCATATCACCACCAATGATCATCTCATAACTCACTCCTCCTTTGAGGAGTTTTGATAACCGACGAATACCTCCAAGGCCGGGCATCAAATTGTGGTTTACTTCAGGAAAAGCAAGCAGGGTTTTTTCGCCGCAAACTCTAATATGGCAGGCTAACGCAATTTCAAAGCCCCCTCCAAAACAGATTCCGTCAACAGCGGCTACAACGGGAATATCCAATTCTTCAATTGATTGTAACAATCGTTTCCCCTGTTCGATTTTCGTTTGTAGCAGGTTTTTCTTTCCGGCTATTTCAAATAATTCCTGAAGATCTGCCCCCGAAGAAAAATGCCTGCCACTACCTGTAAAAACAAGACCTTTCAGCCTGTTTTTATGAAGAAAATCCTCCAACTCGCTATCCTTCAGAAAATCCGGTTCAGACAGGGAATTTTCTGGAGGATTATCCAGGGTAATGATTCCAACAGGATCATCAACAGTAAATTGAATATGTCCTTTATTATCCATTAAGCATCATTAAAATCTCTTGTGGCATATCAATGGGTGTCCTTGTTTCATCCAGCAATAACGTTTTGACAGTTGCTTTTGATACCTTTTTATTTGAACCGGATTGAAGCATTTCATGATGAAAAATCAGATAGGGATCTTTCCTTCCAATGGATGTATTGATCACCAGTTTATCAAAAAGTTTGATCTCTCTAATGTATTTAATGTGCGTCTCAACCACAACCAGAAAATTACCTGATTTCCTGAAGAAGTCAATGAGTCCTTTCTCCTTCAGTATCTCCCACCTTGCATGCTCGAAATAGTTGAGATAAACCGCATTGTTCACATGGTTGAATGAATCGAGCTCATATCCCCTAACCTCAACAAAACTTTGAAACATAGATTTAATTATTTAATGATTTGTCTGCCGGAAATAATTCGTCACAGGATAACTCCCATTTGCTTTCCCAAAGTTTTTGTATGAAAATACAAATGTAAAAATTAATTTTATTCCAATTTCCCTCGATACAACATGACGGACAACTTCCGTTTAATATCAATAATAATGAAATATATTGTGAAAACTTCATAAGGCCATGTCAGATGAAAAGAAGTTAAATCTGGATTACCAGACGATAAAAGAGCTGGAGCTTATGTATGGTGAAGGCTCCGGTTTAACAGTATTTGACCTCTTAAACAGAACTGTTACACCCGGAGGAGGTGAATTTTTGCGAAAAAGATTCAAAAATCCGCTTTGTGACAGAGAAGAGATCGTACGCAGGCAGGCGAGTATAACATACATCATGGACCGGTTTGAAAACTGGGATATTAAGGCATTTAAAAATTTGATGGATCAGGTCGAACAGTATTATTATTCGAAAGCAGAACCGGTATCCAGTAACCATAAAATTGCAATCTACCTGGAAGGTTTGATTGATGTGATCCGGAACAAGAATTTCCGGAAAACCATCTTTAATGGAACCCGGATAACCATCGTTTTTATCTCCTTGCTTTCAAATTTTTCAGCCCGGATTCCTACAGATGATCTCCCCTCCCTGTTGCTGGAAATAACCGGTGAGATGGCTCGAATTCTCGGATCTGAACCTTTTTCAAGGATTATCCACAAAGGGTTAGATAAGGGAGTGAGCGCAGCACAGCTCATTTACTACGACAAACTATTCAGAGAGAAGCATAAGGCAGAAGTAATCAACCTGGTTTCCCTTCTTTACGAACTGGATGTATTGATCTCCATGGCAAAAGCCAATGATGAATACGGTCTTGTTTTCCCGGAGATTATCGATTCCAGCGAGCCGGAAATGGAAGTCGAGGGATTATACCATCTATTTCTAAAAAATCCCGTTGGTAATTCCACCCGATTCAGTAACAAGAGTAATTTTCTTTTCCTTACAGGTCCAAACATGTCCGGGAAAACCACTTTTTTAAAATCTTGTGGCATCGCTGTTTTTCTTGCTCATCTTGGAATGGGAGTCCCTGCAACTTCCATGCGGATGACCCTGTTCCAATGCCTCTTCAGCAGCCTGAACACCACGGATAACCTGAGCCTCGGATACAGCTATTTCTATAGCGAGGTCCTCCGGATAAAGAAAGCCGCAGAAAGCCTCCGGAATCATGAAAAATCGTTCATGATATTCGATGAACTATTTAAAGGAACAAATGTAAAGGATGCCTATGATGGATCAATCCTTGTGATCGATGGATTGATGAAATGGAAATCATCACTCTTCATTCTTTCCTCGCATCTGCTGGAACTGGAAGATGCAATACGTGACTATCCGAACACTTTTTTTCAGCATTTTGATTCCGATGTTATTCATGGGAAACCCGTTTTCAACTTTGGATTACACGACGGGATATCAAACGAAAGACTGGGTTTATTGATCCTGAAAAATGAAAAAATCGATGAGATGTTGGATCCGCAGAATGCAGCGGATTAATCGGTTGTCTCTTCCTCCTCAATAAAATTAAATGGCGATAACACCAGTTTTTTCAATACATGTCCAAGCTCATACATATCATCATCTCCCACCTCATAATGCCAGTTGACAACCATTTTTTTCTGATGCCCTTCGACTTCTCCCAATATCTTAAGTACGTTGTAAATCCACTTGGTTGCAGCCGTGTTAATATATTCAAATTTCAGGTCAATTGTAGTATGATCTGCCAATGATTTAGTATATTCTTTTATCCAAACCATCACCGGTTTGAAAAAATCTGCCGGGTTTTCGGGAATTGCCCTACCGCTAAATTGGAGATTGCCATCTTGTAAACTAACGAGTGGAGACTTCCTGGTAGATTCAATAAGTAAGTCTTGCATATCTATTTTATTCTTTTATTGCCTGGAATAAAAATAAAACATTTAATTCAAAAGTAAAAACTAACTTTCCTTCCCCATCCCTCATCCGTGGCTCACAAACAACCCGAAGATGCTCTGATCTATCTATTTACCGGCGATTACACCTCATTCAATTCTACGACCGGAAGATGAACATCGGGATGGCAGTTTGCTGAATCATCCGTTTCAAATTATTCGGGCTCAGCAAACGATATATCATACTTCTCCTGGGATTCGTAAATGAAATGATATGAATATTCTCTTCTTTTACAAAATCCATTATCCCATTGATCATGTCCTCGTTCTTTATTAACTGAAAATCGATGGAATAATTGCTGTAATCCTGCTCGATCACCTCCTGAAGTTCATGCATTTTTTGAACTTTCAGTATGTTATCATCCTCATTATCAACATGAATGCAGAAGTATTTCACCTTGAAAGGTGCCATAAGGGCAAGCAGTGTTCTCAAGGATGTAAAATCGGAATCGAGGAAATCCGTGGCATAGAGAAGATTGATATTTTCCACACCCTGAAATTCAGCCTCCTGAGGAACGACCAGTAATGGAACAGTTACATTTTGGGCAATTTTCAAACAGAGCATTTCAGAAAGTTGGTTTATCTTATCCGGTTCCTTGCTAGTACCCAGAATAATTAATTCAGGCCGATACTGGTTGCTCATATGAATAATTTCACTATCCAGTGATCCAAGCGCCATTGAATAGTGAATTCTTGCTCTTGTAACTGTTTCAGGTTTTACCTTTTCTTTCAATTTCGACGTGAACACAAGAATATTTTCTTTACACTTCTCCTCGATCAACTGTAACTCTTCGTCATGATATTTTTCAAACGTGCTTGTTTGCTTTATTCGCTGTTCCTTAAGGGGATCATCGTATACATGGAAAAGACGAATTTCACCGTGCAGGTTCTCAGCCAGGCTGATGGCATATTGGGATGCTGTTACAGCCACATCCGAAAAGTCAACCGGGACCAGAATTTTCCTGAAGTGTGTTGCTTTCTGATCATCCAGTTTCCCGTATTTGCCTGTCAATTCCACGATTACCCCGACAGCTTTCTCTACATCGCTATCCTTCACTTTTACCTTCACCCCTTCGGTCCTTTTCATTTTTCTTGATGTGTTGCTTTCATCGAATGAAAGGAAAGATTCAATACTGCATGAATCAAGATGGCTTTTAAGAAAATAGGCTGCATGGGAATTCCCCAGTGTAAAAATATTAACCAAGGTGCTGCTCATAGCCGGGTCATTGAGAATGTGATCATTTTTTGCCACTAAAATTTACAAAATATTATGGTTATTTCCCACTCCCGGAAGGTATAAAAGGTCTTACTAATGAAGCAAAAAATGACCTATGAGGATGGGAACAGTTTCTCTATAAAGGAATTAGGGCATCATTCAAAGATTAAAGGGTATACCAATTGCACGTTTACTTTTTCACCGTTTTGCCTCCCGGATCTCCATCTTGGGGAGGATTTGACCACCCTGATTGCCTCCTGGTCCAGCAACGGATCAACCACCTGTATCGCCTTAACGTCTTCCACTTTTCCGTATGTATTTACTATAAACTGGATCAATACTTCCCCGGTAACACCACGTTCTCTTGCGTTTTCAGGATATTTCAGATTCTTGCGGATATAATCATTAAAATCCTGATACCCGTTGACGGAGAATTGCGGCATTTCATCAACCCATGTAAAGAAAAGAATGCCCGTTGCAGTTCTTCCAGTATCCCCTTTTTCCAATCCTGTCTCAACATCCATATCGGCTGACACACTTTTTACCGGCAGGGCAGCAACTTTTTTGGCTGCTGATTTTCCAGCTTCAGATACGGTTTTAATCTCAACACCGGCAACATGTTCTACTCTTTCAATCAAATGGGTATCCGCTGGTTCATCCGGTATCATTTCCTCAGCTGCTTGTGCAAGACGAACATCCCTTTCGGGGAAAGCTTTTTCTTCCATTTCTATTTCACCGGTAATTACAGTCGTTTCTTCCGTTAATTCAGGTTCCTGATTATCAAGATGGCAGGTTGATGAATCCGGTCGCTTGGACAGTTCAGGAGGAGTTTCAATTTGTGCTTCAGAAGCGGGTTCTTCCACCCGGGTAATCCGATCCTCACTTTTCATTTCTCCCTCCTGTATCTGTTCGGCTACATAGTTTTCGTGACGGAAAATATCGGTATTTATAAGACCAAATATACCAAGAATGATAAGTATTGTAGCTGCTGCAGAGATGTATGTTAATGTAGGATTAAGCCTTCTTTCTCTACCATAAAGCATCTTTGTGGGCCTGGTTAAATACCTGCTTCTGATTTTTTTTCGGAGGGTTAAAACAAGCTCGTGCTGCCTCTTTTGATCGGTGAGGTTCTTATATCCCTCAACCGCATCCCTGCACATTTCACACTCCTCCATATGTTGCCTGACAACCTCCAGGTCCTTATTGCTGAGCCTGCCGGAATGATACCGGTTAATAACATCCAGGGTTAAACAACCAGAAGCATTGAATAGATTGCGAGTATGTTTTGATTTAACCATCACCTCGGTTTAGGATTTTTTGTAAATTTCTTTTGCCATTCTGTATATAACTTTTAACCTGCTTGAGGTTGTAGCCAGTAAGGCTGGCGATCTCTTTATACGACTTTTCCTTCAGGTACATCAACTCAATGCATTTCGATTGCTCTTTTGACAGCATCGCAATTCCACTTGAAAGTGCTTCCAACATATGATCCAGTTCTCTCTCATTGTTCAGATGCATTTTGTCTGCAGATTCCATAATCGATTCTCTTAATTTAATCAGTTCAGCTTCATGGTATCTGTTTACTGTCCGAATTTTTCTCAATTGCATCAGACAATGATTCCTGGTAAGGGTGTACAACCAGGATTTAAAATGATCCACACGATGGTTCACCAGATCATCCATCAGGTTTTCAAATATCTGCATCACAGCATCTTTTGAATCTTCTTCACTCTTCAGGTATTTGAGACATATACCCAACACCAGGTGGGTGTATCGTTCAAATAAAATACCGATCCATTCCGGATCACGATCCTCCCGGTACCACGCGATTATCTCCTGGTCGCTGTATTGATCCGGCTTCTCTTTTCCACCCTTATATGTTATTCTGAGAAACAAAACAATGTTTTGATTTTTAGTTTATACCAAAAGTAATAAAAAGGGTCACCACTTGTAAAACAGCAAAAAACAGGCCGGAAAATCAAATGAAAAGAAAACAAGTATTGGTCTCAAACTCTTTCAGTTAAGCCCATTCCTGGAAAAATAATGTCATTTCATTATGGAATTTACGTTGCGACTGCATCCCATCAATGAAATCAAAGCTTTCTCATTATGGAAATCACCTACCCTGAAGAAGCGAGAATTTTAGGTGTAGACGGTACAGTTATTGTATAATCCAATTAAAAAAATGTATCATGAAAAACAGACATAAATTTAGACCGTTGATCATATGGAGGTTGGCGATTTCTTTGCCAGCCCTGCTGATGATCTTTTTTGCAAACGCACAGGTTGTTCCTCCTCCTGACCGATGGCCAACCTGGAATGAAGAGAACCAGGACCAAACCTTATCTCCTTATTTCTTTGTACAGAGTGATGATCCTTCAACCGACAGATTACCGCTCAAGGAGACCCGTGCCAATGTGAACATCGCAGGGGTTATTGCCGACGTGACCATTACGCAAACCTATAAAAATGAGGGGCAAAATGTACTGGAAGCCATTTATGTCTTTCCCGCTTCCACCCGCGCTGCGGTATACAGTATGACCATGACAATCGGGGAACGTGAGATCGTTGCCATTATCCAGGAAAAACAAAAAGCACGGGAAAGCTATGAACAGGCAAGGGAAGAAGGAAAATCTGCATCTCTCCTGGAGCAGATGAGGCCCAATGTATTCCAGATGAATGTTGCCAATATCCTTCCGGGTGATGTGATAAAAGTTGAAATGAAATATACGGAATTGCTCATCCCCGAAAGTGGCCTGTACGAATTTATCTATCCCACTGTGGTTGGCCCCAGGTACTCGAATACCCTGGCTGAAAATGCTGCCCCTGAAGAGGGATGGATCGCCAACCCCTATACCCGTGAGGGAGAAGATCCTTTCTACACTTTTGATATTTCTATTGGGATTACTGCCGGTCTGCCCATTCAGGATGTCCGGTCCCCTTCACATGATATGACCATCAATTTTGAAACCCGGTCTACTGCGATACTGACCCTCTCTCCCGAAGAAAAGTCCGGGGGAAATAAAGACTGTATTGTACAATATCGTCTTACCGGTAACAAAATCGAATCGGGATTACTGCTGTATGAAGGAGTCGAAGAGAATTTTTTCCTGGCAATGATCCAACCCCCGAAAATCGTTAAGAAGGAGTTGATTCCTCCGAGAGAATATGTTTTTATTGTCGATGTTTCGGGTTCAATGTATGGATTCCCGCTGAATATTTCGAAAACCCTTATGCGAGATCTGCTAGCGAACCTCAGGCCTACCGATCGGTTTAATATCCTGCTTTTTGCCGGTGGTTCAGAATTGTTCGCTGAACAATCACTTCCGGCAACCAGGGAGAATGTATCCAGGGCAATCCAGTTTATCGATAACCAGCGGGGTGGTGGTGGTACGGAACTGCTTCCTGCATTAAAACGGGCACTCTCCTTAACAGGAACTGAAGATTATTCAAGGAGCTTTGTCATTGCAACTGACGGTTATGTATCCGTCGAAAAAGAGGCATTCGACCTGATCCGAGAAAACCTTGGCAGGGCTAATTTCTTCACCTTTGGTATTGGGAGTTCAGTTAACCGTTACCTGCTTGAAGGTATGGCTCATGTTGGTACGGGAGAGGCATTCATCATCACTAAAGAAAACGAAGCTGCTGGAAAAGCTGAAAAATTCAGAACATACATCCAAACTCCCGTACTTACAAACATAAAGCTTCGGTTTGAGGATTTTGAAGTGTTTGATGTTGAACCATTAACCGTCCCCGATGTTCTCGCTGAAAAACCGGTGATCGTGTATGGTAAATGGAAAGGCAAACCCAAAGGTAAAATCAACCTGACCGGTGATAGTGGTGAAGGAGAGTACAAGGTAAGTCTCGATGTTGGTTCAACAGCCCCGGTAAAATCAAATATCGGCTTAAAATACCTCTGGGCCAGGGAAACAATTCGACTCCTGGACGATTACACTTCATTGGGAAGATCCACAGAAGAGCATGTCCGGAAAATCACTGACCTTGGTCTGAAATATAACCTGTTAACCAATTATACCTCCTTCATAGCCATCGATTCAGAAATCCGGAATGAGGGCGGGAATGTGACCACGGTCAAACAACCTTTGCCCTTGCCTGAAGGAGTAAGTAATTACGCTGTGGGGGGTGCTTATCCCGTCCAGGGAATTGCGGCGGCTCCACGGACAGCACAAAAATCCGGTGGTGTTAAATGGGCCAACGTGTCAGAGCTTTCTTTAGAAACGGAAGATATGATCTCCCTGGATGAGGATACCGGAGTGGAGAGAAAAGACCGTATCTTTGCATCCGCAGAAACAATGCCTGAATTCCCCGGTAAAACAGAAGGACTGAAAAGATTCATTGAGAAACACCTGAACTATCCGGAGAGGCTTAAAATTGAAGGTGTTTCCGGGAATGTATTTGTTGAATTTGTTGTGGATGCTGATGGTTCAGTTAAAGAGGTAAAGATCCTCAGGGGAATTCATCCGGAACTTGACAAAGAAGCCATCCGGGTGATCAAGCTGACCTCAAACATGTGGAAACCAGGAAAACAGGGAGGAAAAGCAGTCAGGGTGCGTATGGTTATCCCGGTGAAGTTTGGTTGAGGTGTCGGGTAAATAACACGTGTAAACAAGGGGCTGTATCCTGTAACAGCCCCTTTATTTTTTTCTCCTCTCTCTATCCCTGAATTGGTTCCGGTTGGATTCAGTTTTTGCTGAAAAGTGTTTGTTGTTCCTCTTCCCAGAAGGTTGGGTAATCTTCATCGAATTTTTTGAGAATAGCTGTGATGATGGTTTCTCTCATGTATTTGGAACGGTTATCTATCTTGTAACGGTCAAAAAACGAGTTCAATGCATTCAACTCCCTGTCATTGAACATGATGGTATACCTGTTGGTCCGTTTCAAATGATCTTCTTTGGTCTTTCTTCGCCTCAAAATCAATAATTTACATGAGATAAGAAACTTCAACCCTGTAAATATAAACAAATAGGGATGAAAAAAAATCCCGGCAGTTAACGACCAATTAACAAATAATTAACAATTCATTCAAATTCTATGGGAACTCCGCAGTTCTTTTAACAGGATTGACCTATTTTGTCTCTTTTAACTGTTTCGATCCATAGCCTTTGGAGCTGTTTCTCATCCGGATGCACCAAGGTGAAATCATCTGTTTTCAGCAGATCATTATATTAGAGACGAAAGTTAATCCTGCAATTGATACAAATCTGAGGCTAATTTTTTACTAATATTCTCCCAATCATATTTTTGAACGGTAATATTACGTAAGATTTCCTTGTACTTTCCGTCAATATAAAGGGCCTTTTTTACTTTAGTAATGATATCCAATACTGTCTGATCTGCCCGTGGGCTGAGTTTCATTAAGTCTGCTATATTGGGGGGAATGGCTTGAGATACGGAATCTATGCTTGCCGCCATTCCTGCAAAATAGGTGCCCATAGGAAAACAACCCGACGCCATCGCTTCTAAGAATACAAGGGGTCCGGCTTCAGGTACGACAGAAGGAAAAATCGCAGCATCACATACTGGAAAAAGGCAACACAATTCCCGATGAGTAAGATATCCCGTAAAGATGACAATGCTTTGATTCAGATGTTTTTGTGCCTTTATAAAATAGTCATTCAGTTCATTAGTTGTTCTAAGATGATTAAAATAACATTGAGTCTCCTCCAGTGATTTATTTCCGTTGCTTTCTAACTCTCTTCCCCACCTGACAATGTTCAAAGCTAAATCGGTATACCCATTTTGTAATGCCCAAATCCAAGCCTCAAGAAGTTCTCGCTGTGGCCCGTGTCCAACTACAAGCAGCCGTGTATTTGGTTCATTGGTAAGTATTTCAGGCAAGGCAGTTACAATTGAATGTAGTCCTTTGCTTGCTATCAGTCGTCCAACAAATAGAAGAATCTTTTCATTATCCCAGTCTATCATCTGCAATTTTTCCTCAAGATCTTCATCAGTCATTTTTGCATTATAGGAAGCCGAAGCCTTTAAAACATTCAACAATTTCAGCTTTGAAATATCTGCTTTTAACTCACGGAGAATATTTTGCGATTGGAGTTTTGTTTTTCCGCGTTCAACATCTTTTAATAAATTGAATAACCCGTTAATTTTATCATTCCTGTGTTTTACTTTTACAGGATGAAAAAGAGAAGTATTGACCCCTAAATTCAATTCTGTCATTTTAGAATCAATCCCGGGTATATCCGTAAATAATTCCTTTAACCTGTTTCTTATTTCTTTTCCTATAACGAAAATTTGTTTTGCCTCATCAAATGCATGCTCAGCGTATTTGAAAAACCTCTTATCTTTTTTCACCGCGTATTCAATAGCGCTGCCGTGGGGCATTATAGCATAGGGTATTCTCCATCTTTTTGCTACCCGCTGTGCAACAACAGACATTAAGACAGCATGGTTCGCAAGAATGACTTTTATCTGATTCTCATTTATTATTTGGGTGAGTACTTTAATGTTTGTCTCCAGATATTTTTCAATTGATGTATCATCGAGATTTATCATTGGTTGTGGATCAGAAAATTCCTCGTATTTGTCACGAACATAGACAGGCAGAGTATTCCCTAGTTTCGGCTTATGCATAATGCACTTGCCAGGATAGACAGGATCGCGTTTCAATATCCTTTCTTTTCTGCCATTTGAATGATAAATAATTCCTTCACAAATGAAATCATATAACTCCGGATGATTTTCCTGACACATCAGATAGACAGTAACTCCATTTTTGCATAAAGATTGAATAATAGACCGTGTCCATAAATTGCTGCCTGAGCCTTCAAGTAAGTACCCGTGTAAAATTGCTATCATAATAATTTCGTTGAATCCTGCGAGCGTAATACCTTTTGATGCAGCAAGATTAGATATTTTCCAGGTTAGGCAACACGAACTATTCAAACTCCTTCGGCACACCGCAAATTATCTTAAACGGTTTATTGCCCTTGTTTCGGTACTGGTGCTTTTCATCGGGGAGAACCAGGGCGAAATCGCCGGCTTTCAGGGGTTGTTCTACACCCGCTTCGTTTACTAATGTACCTTCACCCTCGATGATATAGTTCATGTGTTCGTAGTTGTGTTGATGGTAGGGTGTATATCCTCCCGGTTCAACGGTAAATACCCGGTAGGAGTAAACCGGGGCTCCATCCTTTCCCGAAAGAGGAACCTGTTTAAACGCGTTATGCGCTCCTTCCATCTCAACTTTTTTTCGTTCAACCTTTTCTAACGGAATGATTTTCATTTCTCGATTGTTTTGTCCTTTTCAATTGCTTCAAAAGTAGTAAGGATGGATCATCCTCCCAACCGAAATGGTAAAAAACAGGTTCTAAATTATGATTCGAATGATGGTCAGTGAAGGGAGGAGTTCTTAATGATCAACCGGGTATTAATAACTCGTGTAATGGGGGGATAGTTATCTGTTTTCTCTAAACGGTCAATCATCAGCCGAACCGCTTCCTTCCCCATCTCATATCCATGCTGTTCCACTGCACTCAGGGGAGGATCAGTCAGGTTAGCGATCTGTCCATTGGTAAATCCGACGATGGCAATATCCTGGGGTACTCTGCAGCCCGATTCCTTAACAATCTTCATGGCTTCGGCTGCAGTAAGATCATTAACCGCAAAAAAACCATCCGGCTTGGACAGTCCCCCAAGCAATCCCGGTATCACTTTCCTTGCCTCCTCCATCGTATCGCATTTGATGATCCAATCCGGATCGGGATTCAGGTTATAGGTTTTCATCGCCCGCAGATAACCTGCTTTTCTATCCTTCCCGATCAGCAAATGGTCGGATGCAGCCAGATGGATAATGCGCCTGCATCCGACATTTATCAGATGTTCGGTGGCAAGGAATGCACCCTGTTCATCATCAACGACCACCCTATCACTGATGATCTCTTCACATATTCTGTCGAAGAAAACAATGGGGACATCATGTTGCTGGATTTCCCTGAAATGATCGAAATTTCTGGTCTCTTTTGAAACAGATACTAAAATTCCCTCCACCCTGCTTGATAACAGGGCATGTACATTTTTTACTTCCCGTTCATACGTCTCATTCGACTCACAGATCATCACCTGATAGTTGGAATTATAGGCTACATCTCCAATTCCGCTGATAACTGTGGAGAAAAAATAGTGGACTACTTCCGGGATGATAACCCCGATGATCTTGCTTTTTCTGCTCTTCAGGCTCAGGGCTATAGGATCCGGCTGGTAATGCCATTTCTCTGCCAGCTCATTCACTGCCTTTTTGGTAGCAGGACTGATATCCGGATGATCCTTTAGTGCTCTGGAAACCGTCGAAGGAGATATTCCGAGGGCTTTGGCAATATCCTTTATAGTAACCTGTCCTTTGTGCATGGTAAAAACCCAGGATTGAATGGATCAGATGCTATCTTATTGCAGTGCAATTCAGTTAAAGATAATAAAAAAATACGGAATGTGAGTGTTTCTTCCATTTCGCTCCAAACAGGATTGGATTCACCTAATAATGAATGAGTAAAATGATCCCGGACTATGTAGTCACAAAGAGCAGCAAAGGATAAAAATCCGATTTCAAACGTTTGCGGAAACGATTGCAGTAATTTATTGAAAATAAATAGCTTATGTTTTGTTTTTTACTATCTTTGTATCTGTTATTTCCACTTGAGACAAAACCTAATTTAGATTAACCTAAAATTTTAATCTATGAAACAAAATCGTGTGATCCGGAAGCTGTTTTTTCTGATCCTGGTCTGTTTTATTCCCATGTATGTCATGGGACAGGAGATCGTGGTTTCCGGAAAGGTAACTGATGTTGAGGATGGGATAGGAATACCCGGAGTCAATATCGTTGTAAAGGGAACAACCATGGGGACAACTACTGACCTGGATGGAAACTTCAGCCTTACAGTCAGTCGTGATGCAACCCTGGTTTTCTCCTTTATCGGTTATACCGCTCAGGAAATAGCAGTGAACAATCAGTCCATCATTAATGTTTCCATGGTTCTGGATATCCAGGCTTTGGAAGAGGTGGTTACGATCGGTTATGGTACTGCCCGAAAACAGGATGCTACCGGATCCGTTACTGCTATTTCAACTGATGATTTCAACCGGGGTGCAATTTTCTCCCCTCAGGAACTGGTTGCAGGCAAGATTGCCGGTGTGCAGATTACCAATTCAGGAGGTGCACCCGGAGCCGGAGCAACCATCCGGATCAGGGGGGGATCTTCCCTCTCAGCCAGCAATGACCCGCTTATCGTCATTGATGGTGTACCTGTGGATAACGATGGCATATCCGGTATGAGGAATCCGTTAAGTACCATTCACCCGAACGATATCCAGACCTTTACCATTCTGAAGGATGCTTCGGCAACTGCCATTTATGGGTCCAGGGCTTCAAACGGTGTGATTATCATTGAAACAAAGAAGGGGAAGAAAGATCTACCGTTTAAAATTAATTACGATGCAAATTTTTCCTTTGGTGTTATCACGGATTATCACGACGTGCTTTCTACCGATCAATTCCGTGAAGTAATTCTTGAGCAGTTTGGCAGCAATCCGAATGCAACCAATCTGCTGGGTGAGGCAAATACAGACTGGCAGAAAGAGATCTACCAAACGGCTGTTTCAACAGACCACAACCTGAGTTTTACCGGAAGTGCCATGAGCATTCCCTATCGTGTATCCATTGGATATACCGATCAGAAAGGGATTCTGAAGACATCCGGACTGGACCGGTATACCGGTGCTCTAAGTCTTAATCCGAGTTTCCTGGATGATCACTTGAAGGTTAATGTAAATGTGAAAGGGATGCGTATTAAAAACCAGTTTGCAAACCAGGGTGCTGTGGGTGCTGCTGCTGACTTTGATCCGACTCAACCGGTAAAAGATCCAGACAGTCCTTACGGCGGATATTTCACCTGGGTTGATGCTTTTGGGAATCCTATATTTACTGCGACCTCAAACCCTGTAGCCATGCTGAACATGAGGGATGACCAATCGACCGTTCTGAGAAGCATTGGAAACCTTATGCTGGATTACCAGGTTCATTGGCTGCCCGAACTAAAGGCAAAATTGAACCTGGGATACGATATCTCAAGCAGTGAAGGAACGGTTGATGTTCCTAAAAATGCAGCATGGGCATACGATAATATCTATGGAGGTGGACAAAAAACAGAGTATACGCAGGGAAAAAAGAACGAATTGCTGGATTTTTATTTCAATTATGTGAAGGACCTGGGTACTGTTGATAGCCGGATTGATGCTACCGCCGGTTATTCCTGGCAGCATTTCTTCCGGGAAGGAACCAACTATACTACCAACGTGATTGGAACGGTGGTCGATGATGATTCTGATTACAAAACAGAAAGCTACCTGGTCTCTTTCTTCGGAAGGGTGAATTATGTTTTCAAAGACCGTTACCTGGTAACCTTTACTTTGCGTGAAGATGGTTCATCCCGGTTTTCTCCGGATAACCGCTGGGGACTTTTTCCATCCGTCGCAGTGGCATGGGACATTGGTGACGAGTCGTTCATCAATCCCGACCTGTTCTCTGTCCTTAAATTGCGTGTTGGATGGGGTATCACTGGTCAGCAGAACATATCCAACAACGATTATCCTTACCTGCCAAGATACACTGCCAGCGAGGATAATGCACAGTATCAGTTCGGATCTACATTCTATACCACATTGCGGCCCGAAGGGTATGATGCCAACCTGAAATGGGAAGAGACCACAACCTACAATATCGGACTCGATTTTGGATTACTGAAAAACAGGTTTACCGGAGCGTTGGATTACTACTACCGGGTGACAGACGACCTGATTAATTTCATTCCTGTTCCAGCCGGTACGAATCTTACCAACCAGATCCTGACCAACGTGGGTGACCTGTACAACACCGGTGTTGAATTCACGATCAATGCAAAAGCTATTTCCAGAACCGATATGTACTGGGAAGTCGGGTTCAATGCAACCTATAACAAGAATGAGATCACCAAGCTTACGCTGTATGAAGATCCTACATACATTGGTGTTCCCGCCGGTGGTATTTCCGGAGGTGTTGGGAATACCATTCAAATACATACTGTCGGATACCCTAAAAATTCATTTTTTGTATATCAGCAGGTGTATGATGAGAGCGGGGATCCGATCGAAGGACTGTATGTTGACCGGAACGGGGATGGAATCATTTCAGAAGACGACAGGTACCGCTACAAGAAAGCTGATCCGGATGTTTATCTTGGATTCTCCTCCTTTTTCCAGTACAAAAACTTCGATTTTAGTTTTAATGGAAGAGCAAACATCGGCAACTACGTGTACAACAACCAGTATTCAAGCAACGGAACCTATAGCGGGCTCTATAACTCCGCCGGATCTCTGAGCAATTCGACAACCAGCCTGCTGGATTCGAAATTCCAGAATCCGAGATACCATACGGATTTTTACATGGAGAATGGCTCGTTCCTCCGCATGGATAACATGACACTGGGGTACAATTTTAAAAACCTGCTGAGTGGAACGCTTGGATTGCGGATCTATGCATCGGTTCAGAATGTCTTTGTGATTACTAAATACCAGGGTCTGGATCCCGAGGTTAGCAGTGGTGTTGACAACAACATCTATCCTCGTCCAAGAACCTTCTTATTTGGTTTGAGACTTGAATATTAACGGAAAAAATAAGAAGCCATGAATATGAAATATATAAAAATGCGTGCAATCACGGTATTGGCTGTCATCCTTGCTATTGCAGCCTGTACCAAAGATCTGGATACGGTACCGCTGGATAAAGATGTCATTACATCAGCATCCGTATACGAGGATTTTGATTCCTATAAAATGGTGCTGGCGAAATTGTATGCCGGCTTATCGTTGAGTGGTCAGACCGGACCACATGGGAACAATGACCTGAGTGGTCTGGATGAGGGATTCGGACAGTACCTCAGGGGATACTGGTATGCACAGGAACTTCCCACTGATGAATGCATTATTGCATGGAATGACCTGACCTTAAAGGATTATCATGAACAGGACTGGACCTCCTCCGATCCATTCATTGCGAACCTCTATTACCGGTTATTCTACCAGATTGCTTTATGCAATGAATTCATCCGGGAATCAGCCGATTCGAAACTGGATGAACGGGGAATGAATGCAACCCAGAAGGAAGAGATCGCAGAATACAGAGCAGAAGCAAGATTTTTGCGGGCACTGAGCTACGGGCATGCACTGGATCTTTTCGGAAATGTCCCGTTTGTAACCGAAGAGGATAAAGTCGGATCGTTCTTCCCGCAACAGATCATGAGAGCAGACCTGTTTGACTATGTCGAATCGGAACTGCTGGCTATCGAAACAGAGTTGCCTGTTCCCATGACAAATGAATACGCAAGAGCTGACCAGGCCGCTGCCTGGATGGTCCTGGCAAAACTCTATCTGAATGCCGAGGTCTACATCGGTACACCCAAGTATACCGAAACCATTACCTATGCGAAAAAGGTTATCGATGCAGGCTACACACTGGATACGGAGTGGGAAAATCTTTTCCTTGCCGATAATCACACGGCGGATGGAATTATCTTTCCGATAGCATTTGATGGAGTGCACACCAAAACATGGGGAGGAACAACCTTTATTATAAATTCTGCTGTTGGAGGTTCCATGAATCCTGAAGATTTCGGAATTTCCGGTGGTTGGGCTGGCATTAGGGTCACAAAAGAACTGGTCGGAAAATTCATCAACCTTGAAACCCTGAAGAAGAAAGGTGACCTGCCCGGCAGGAAAGCTTATCCTGTTCTTTATGTCCCTGGCAGTTACCAGGGCTGGGATCCTTCTGATGCCACAACAGTTGTTGCATCCGTTAACGACGATGGAAAGTACGAGGGATACCTCTGGTTCCCGGATGCCGATGCCCAGTTCAAATTTTCCAATGCGCCGGACTGGGATCATAGTATATTCGGTGATGTGGATGCTTCAGGTACTACCGGAACACTGACGAAGCCCGGAAATAACATTGTTGCAGGAGCTGCCGGTTACTACAAAGTGAACGTTGATACAGTTGCATTGACATATACCATCGAAAAAACCGATTGGGGACTGATTGGAGATGCAACAGGTAGCTGGGATGTAGACCAGGATATGACCTATGATGCCGTGGAGGGGGTATGGGAACTGATCGTTGAACTGGGTACCGGAAGTATTAAATTCAGGGCGAACAATGACTGGGTTATAAATTACGGTGATGCCGAACCTGACGGGATTCTTGATACGGAAAGTGATAATAATATTGCCATCTCTGAAGCCGGGAAATACGAGATCAAAATAAAACTGGGTTCACCGGATTATACCTACACCATCGAACAGTTCAGTTCGGATGGCCGCATCATGTTCTATAGCGATGGACAATCACTTGAAATTGACGATGTATTTGAGTTCACCGAAGGTTGGGCTGTTACCAAATTCAAAAACATCACTTCAACCGGTGCTCCCGGATCGGATCAGACCCATCCCGACACCGATTTCCCAATGTTCCGCCTGGCAGATGCTTACCTGATGTATGCTGAGGCAGTTCTCAGGGGTGGAACAGGCGGTGATGCAGCTACTGCCCTTACCTATGTTAATATGCTGAGAGAACGTGCATACGGAGATGCCAACGGGAACATCACAGCCGATGACCTTGACCTGGATTTTATCCTGGATGAAAGGGCACGTGAGTTCCTGTGGGAAGCACACAGAAGGACTGACCTGGTCCGGTTTGGCCGGTTCAGTAACACAACCTATACCTGGGCATGGAAAGGTGGATCTAAAGAAGGGCAAAGTGTTGAGAGTTTCTATGATCTCTATCCCATCCCTGCTTCCGATGTTGCAGCAAATCTCAACCTGGAACAGAATGATGGCTATTATTAATGATAATACGTAAAACAAGCAGATATGAAAAAGATAAATCTGATCATCCTTATCCTTGCTGGCCTGTTTGCTTTTCACTCCTGTGAGAAGGATGAAACAAAAGTAGTCATTGGAGTCTATGATCCTCCTGCATTAACTGCACCATCCGGTGGAACAAGTTTCGTTCTGACAGAAGAGACCGAGTCGGAGACCATGACAACCTTTACCTGGAGTGCTGCTGATTTTGGTTTCGAGGCCGCTATCACCTATACCATGCAATTCGATTTTGTAGGGAATGATTTTGCCGCACCAATTAACCTGGGAAGCACAACAAAACTTGAATTGGATGTTACGGTTGGAAACATGAATCAAAAGATCCTTCTTGCCAACGGTCCTTTTGGCGTCGTTAACTCGATTGAAACCCGTATTATGGCAGTTATCAAATCCATTGATAAGTCGGATATTGACACCCTCTTCTCCGGATCACTTGCCTTGGATATAACTCCGTACGAAGTGGTCATTGTTTATCCCCGTCTTTTCGTCCCGGGAGATCACAATGGCTGGGATCAGACAGATTCAACTTCATCCATTTATTCAGTCAAGTCAAATGACAGATATGAAGGATATATCTATACCACTGCAAATCCAAGCGGATTCAAGCTGTTGAAAGTCCCGGCATGGGAAGCTGAGAATACAATCGGTGATCCGGATGCAGCTGGTACATCCGGTACTCTTCAGATCGGTGACTGGGGAGGTAACAACATTATGATTACCACAGACCCGGGATACCACCAGATCAAAGCAGACCTCAATGCCGAAACCTATTCGATCCTCCGGACAGAATGGGGTCTGATCGGTAGCAGTGTTCCTCCTTACGATTGGTCAGCCGATGTCGATATGACCTATAATGCCTTAGACGGTGTTTGGACCATTACACTCGACCTGGTTGCCGGAGATGTGAAATTCCGGGCAAACGATGGCTGGGCTCTGGACTATGGAAGTAATGCTGCCAACGGTATTTGCGATCAGGGTGGAACGAATATTCCGATTGATACAAATGGTAATTATACCATTACACTCGATCTTAGAGGACCGCTTTACAGATACACAATCGTAAAGAATTAGATTTTAGGTTAGGTAAAAAGAGGTTGTCCCGGGAGTTCGCTTCTGAGATAACCTCTTTTTATTTCAAATGAAAACACATGAAAAAATATCTGTTTTCAGGACTTGTATTCTTGCTACTAGTCCTTTTTTCCTGCAAGGAGGATGGGACTAATAACCACAATCCCACCAACAAAGTATGTTATACCCCCGACCAGTTCTGTATGGGAGCAGACCTTTCCTATGTCAACCAGATCCTTGATTTTGGCGGAGTATATCTGGATTCAGGTACAGTAAATGATCCATACATCATCTTTAAAAATAACGGGGCAAATGTCATACGCTTCCGGTTGTTCCATACACCAAGCTGGACGAAAGAGATCTATGAACCTGATGGAACACAAATGTATAATGATTACTTCGATGTGAAGTTGGGGATTGAACGGGCAAAAAATGCCGGCTGTGCCGTTTGTCTCGATTTTCACTTTTCGGATAACTGGGCCGACCCGGGGAAACAGGTCCCTCCCGCTGCCTGGGAATCATTGGATCTGGAATCCATGCACGACAGTATCTATGAGTACACCTTTTCTACCCTTTCAAACCTTGATGCAGAGGGACTGATGCCCGAATACATACAGATCGGGAATGAAATAAATCCGGGATTTGTCCTTCCGCTGGGAAAACGTTGGAACGGGAATGAAAACAACTGTGCCTATTTATTAAACGCCGGAATAGATGCTGTACGGAATGCTGCAGAAAGCAGTATAGTCGATCCGAAGATCATCATCCATATCGCACAACCGGAAAATGTGGATGTGTGGTTTGAAGGGATGAATGCAGCCGGTCTGACCGATTATGATATCATCGGTTTCTCCTATTATTACATATGGTCAAATGTCGATCTCGGGAACATCAGCAATTATGTTTCATTCCTGAAAGAAAAATACGGAAAAGAGGTCATGATCATGGAAACAGGTTATCCCTGGACTACCGGTTATGCCGATAACTACAATAATATCATCAACATAGACAAGCTTCTGCCGGATTTTCCCGCGACCGAAGAGGGTCAATACAATTACCTGGTAAAACTTACCCAAGAGATAATCGACGGAGGCGGCAAAGGAATATTTACCTGGGAACCTGCATGGATCACTTCAGACCTGAAGACCCAGTGGGGACAGGGCTCTGCATGGGATTGCAATACCCTCTTCGATTTCCAGGGTAACGTGATTAAAGGAATGCACTTCATGACCTATCCCTATGCGTTTTGATTTAAATAATAAAACCTTTCCGATCATGAAAAAACCATCATTTCTAAGCCTGCTGCTATTCATTTTCTCATTCATTTCTCCAGGAGTTTTAGCACAAATTGAGCACCTCGAACCGCCGTTCTGGTGGGCCGGGATGAAAAATCCCAGCCTTCAGCTTATGGTTCATGGAAAAGATATTTCGCAACACAACGTAGAGCTTTCCTATGAAGGTGTACGAATTCAATCGGTTTCATCCGTTGAAAATCCAAATTTCCTTTTCATTGACCTGGAGCTGGATCCTGAGGTTTTGCCAGGGAAATTTGATATCCATTTCCTTAAGAACGGAAAAATAGCTCACTCCTATGTGTATGAACTGAAAGAGCGGGAACCCGGATCTGCTAAGCGCGAGGGATTCAACAATTCCGATGTCATGTACCTGATCATGCCGGACCGTTTTGCCAATGGCAATCCTTCAAATGATGCAGTCAGTGCATTAAAAGAACAACCGAACAGAAGTGAAATGCTGGGCCGGCATGGCGGTGATATCAAAGGAATAAAAGATCACCTGGATTATATTGCAGAGATGGGTTTTACAGCCATCTGGCTCAACCCGGTCCTGGAAAACGACCAGGAAAGATCCTCCTACCATGGCTATTCAACCACCAATTTCTACCGTGTGGATCAACGGTTCGGAACGAATGAAGAGTACCGGGAATTGTGCTACCAGGCAAAAGAGAAAGGTATGAAAATGGTTATGGACATGATCTTCAATCACTGTGGATCGGAACACTGGTGGATGAAGGACATGCCCACAGCGGACTGGATCAATTATTATCCTGAATACGTTAGCACCAACCACCGGAGAACAGTAAACCAGGATCCCTATACCTCATGTGCCGACTATACCCTGATGCGGGATGGCTGGTTCGTCCGCTCCATGCCGGATATGAATGTCAGAAATCCTTTCTTTGCCAACTACCTCATTCAAAACAGCATCTGGTGGATCGAGTACACTGGTCTGGCTGGCATTCGTATGGATACCTATCCATACCCGGATAAACAGATGATGGCAGAATGGAACCGCAGGGTGTTGCAGGAATATCCGAATTTCAATATCGTTGGCGAAGAATGGAGTGAAAACCAGGCAACCGTATCCTACTGGCAAAAAGGACAGCTGAACCGGGATGGGTATAATGGGTATTTACCCAGCCTGATGGATTTCCCATTGCAAAGCGCTCTCCAAAAGAGCCTTATGGAAGAAGAAGGGTGGAATACCGGTTGGATTAAACTGTATGAGGCAATTTCGTATGATTTCCTGTATCCCGATCCTTATAACCTGGTCATTTTCCCCGATAATCATGACATGAGCCGGTTCTACATGCAGGTGCATATGAACGATGAACTCTATAAACTGGGAATCACCTATGTGCTTACCACCCGCGGGATACCGCAGATCTTTTATGGTTCCGAGATCCTGATGACCCATACGGAAAGCAATCATCACGGCCATATCAGAAAAGATTTTCCCGGAGGATGGGATGGAGACAGGATCAATGGATTTACCGGGAGGGGACTACAGCCCAATGAACTGGAGATGCAGCAATTCTTCAGGCAACTCTTACACTGGAGAAAAGAGAATCCGGTGATCCATACCGGAAAACTGATACATTTTGCTCCGGAAAACGGTATCTATGTATATTTCCGGTACAATGACATCCGAAAAGTGATGATCGTGCTGAATAAAAACAGCACCAGCCAGGAATTACAACCTGACCGGTTTGCAGAAATGCTGAAAGACGTAACGTATGGAGCGGATGTATTGACGGGGAAAACGTTTGAACTGGAAAACAGTTTATCCATCCCTGCACTATCCCCGCTAATTATAGAACTGAATTAACTCCTTAGGTATGAAAAAAGGTATCCTTTTGATCATCCTGCTTTTCTTCGGTGGATTACTATCCCATGCACAGATCATTACCTCCGATCCAGTTTTTGCGACCCGTTTTGATTCAATCATCATCATCTTCGACGCCAGTCTCTCTACCGGTGAGGGTGGTAATGATGCAACCAGCCTGGAAGGGTATGCCGGAAGCGATGTATATGCCCATACGGGAGTTACCATTGAAGGAGAAGGCACCTGGCAGTACGTCAACAGCACTTGGGGTATAGCAGATAGTGCAAAATTCAAGCTGGAGAGAGTAAGCGGCGATCTGTGGAAACTGGTGATCGGAGATCCGTATGAATATTATCACGTACCCTCTGAAAAAAAAATCACACAGCTCTGTTTTGTGTTCCGCAATTCAGATAGCAGCCGCTCGGGCAGAGCACCCGGTGGAGCGGATATTTTCCTGGACCTGTTCGAACCGGGCGTTACGGTAACTTTCAGTCAACCCCTGGTAAGCACTGAATTTGGCGATCCCCGTCGTCACCCCGTTTTTTTGGAGACCGGCGATACCCTGGACATACTATCGATCGGGGTTGCCATCGGGACCGAAGTGGAGAAGATGGAACTGCTTGTCGATGATCTCCTGACGGAAACCGTATTCGATGACACATTGGACTTTAGCTATATTGCCGACGCAGGATATGGCAGAAAAATCATCACAGTGATTGCCTATGATGTAGCTGAACTTTCCGATACCGGTGAGCTGGTGGTGATGGTCAATCCGCCCGTTGAAGATCTCAGCCGCTCTCCGGGAATTACAGATGGTATCAATTACATTGATGATAACACGGTGGTTGTCTCATTGAATGCCCCGGAAAAAGATTTTGCTTATATAATCGGTGATTTCAATGACTGGATGGTGGATGAGGATTACTTTATGCAACGGGACAGCATTGATGCAATGCATGTTCACTGGTGGCTGGAGATCAACGGGCTTTCGGATACGGAAGAATATGGTTTCCAATACCTTGTGGATGGGGAAATCCGTGTTGCCGATCCCTATTCGGAGAAGATCCTTGATCCCTGGAATGACCAGTACATCACCTCCCAGGTTTATCCCGGATTAAAAGCCTACCCGGCTGGTAAAACGGAACAGGCGGTTACGGCTTTTAAAACCGCCGAACCGGAATATCAATGGAAAACAACCGGATATGTAAGACCGCCAAAAGAGGAGCTGGTGATTTATGAATTGCTGGTTCGCGATTTCCTGGAAGCACACAATTATAGTACCCTCGTTGACACGCTGGATTACCTCGAGGACCTCGGTGTCAATGCCATTGAACTGATGCCGGTAAATGAGTTCGAAGGAAACATCAGTTGGGGTTACAACCCATCCTTTCACATGGCACTGGACAAATACTACGGGCCCAAGAATACCTTTAAATCACTCATCGATAGCTGTCATTCCCGCGATATTGCCGTGATACTTGATGTGGTCTTCAATCATGCTTTCGGCCAGTCCCCCCTGGTGCGGTTATACAGTTCGGGTGATTTCGGACCCCCGACAATACAAAATCCCTGGTTTAATGTTACTGCAACACACCCATTTAGTGTCGGGTATGACTTTAACCATGAAAGTATCCTGACCCAGGAATTTATGGACCGCGTAAATGCTTACTGGATCAATGAATACAATGTTGACGGCTACCGCTTTGACCTGTCAAAAGGATTCATGCAAACGGGTGATTTTTATGGATATAATGCTTCACGAATCGTTCTGCTTAAACGCATGGCGGATGAGATCCGGACCGTTGATCCGGATACCTATATTATTCTGGAACACCTGGGTGAAAATACCGAAGAAAAAGAGCTGGCAGAATATGGAATGATGCTCTGGGGTAACCTGAATCATGACTATGCTGAAGCTGCCATGGGCTACACTTCTGATTTCACCTGGGCTACCTCCAAGGGACGGGGCTGGACAGTTCCCCATCTTGTAACGTATATGGAGAGCCATGACGAGGAGCGGTTGATGTACAAGACACTGACGTATGGGAATAGTAGCGGTGGTTACAACACGAAGGAATTTAACGTAGCCATAAAAAGAATGGAATTGGATGCCGTTTTCTTTCTCACCATTCCCGGTCCTAAAATGATCTGGCAATTTGGGGAACTGGGGTATGACCATTCGATCAACCGGTGCCAGGATGGCTCAATAAATGACGGTTGCCGGCTCGATCCGAAACCCATTGAATGGGATTATTACGAAACGAATCCCCGTAAACGATTATTTCAGGTTTACCAGTCACTTATTCAATTGCGGAAGGATCATGAGGTGTTCAATACATCCGATTACTCCTATGCTCTGGCTGCCTCTGCAAAACGGTTAAACCTGAATCATGCGGACCTGAAAGTTACAATCCTGGGCAATTTTGGCGTAATCCAGGGAAGCCTCAATCCAAGTTTCCAGGAGAGTGGGTACTGGTATGATTACTTCACGGGGGATTCAATCAATGTGGTCAATGTGACGGAAAGCATTACCCTTCAACCCGGCGAATACAGGGTCTATACCAACCGGAAACTGACAACACCTGATTTTATCCTGGATGTAAATGAAACCCTTCCGGATGTGACGGAAACCCGGTTAACGGCATATCCCAATCCGTCAAATGATAATTTCACCATCCAGGTAGCCGTTCCCCAATCCAACTATGTAACCCTGACCATATTTGATATCACCGGGAAGGAAGTGAACCGGCTAATCGATGGTCGTGAGGTGAATGACATTCATGAATACATGTGGGATGGTAAAAATTCAATGGGAAATGAAGTGGAAAGCGGGATCTATTTTATCCGGCTAACCACTCAGCATGAGACTCACATCATAAAAGTCATTAAGTATTAGGCGACAAGCTGTTCGTTCTGGATGTGCTCCTTTTCCGGGATAATCCACCTGGTTACCAATCAGCTTCCGGGAGGGATAACGGAGTCTGTAGAAGTGAAATCTATCCTGCCATGGATCAATTGGTTTTTCAGATAATCTATTGATAATCCTGATCTACTCTTAAATTTATTTGATTTTTGGAATTATTGGTTGTTTGCCGTAAATTTATTGTTATAAACCAAACAACTATAGTACCTATAAGGTTAATAACATTGTTATTATCTACTCGTTATCTTGCATTCAAATTAATCTTGCTTAAATGAAAATATTCTGTTCCATCCTACGGAGTATGACTAACAATAGAATATTGTCATTTACTAAAATAATAAGCCTATGGCTAACATTTTCCATTATATTTTTCTTAATCTTTTATGTGATTATTGAGTTATCATTCAATTCGTTTTTTAAGAACAAAGATCAAATATTCAGACTAGTCACCCATATACCCCAAGAAAATTATACACACACATCCACCTCTTATTTAGCAGGCCCATTAATTTCCGAGAGTATCCCGGAAATTAGAGCATACACACGTCTTAGATCAAATAGTCATTTTGATATTTATCACGATCAGAATCTGATTTCAAGTGATAAATTAATTCACGAAGTTGATCAAGGATTTAATGAAATATTCTCTATTGAAGTTGTTAATGGTGATTTTAGTGAATTAGGTCAACCAAACACTATTGCTGTTACAAGATCATTTGCAACAAAGAATTTTGCTGATAAGAGTCCAATTGGCGAGTTTTTGTTGTTGGAAGGGAAAGAAAAAAAAACAGTCAAAATCGTTGTTGTAATAAACGATTTTCCGAGTAATTCAACTATTCAACCTGAATTCTTGGTTGATTTATCAAATAATCTTTTAGACAAAAGCCTCGGAGAAAAAAATGAATCAACCAAAAGTACATGGAATGACCGTTTTTGTTCGACTTATTTATTATTAAATCCAGGATTTGATTTTTACGAATTAGAAGATAAAATCACAGAAGCTATCAGAAATAATGCAGCAATTGAAAATGAATTTTATCTTCAAAGTTTGAGAGATATTTACATACACAGAACGAATTATCCAGATTATAACATTTCTTTAAAAAAGAGAACCACTATCACCTATTTTATGCTTGTCTCACTACTAATCTTTGTAGTAGGATTAATAAATCACATCATTATTTCTATTGCCAATATTCATAAAAAACTTAAGGTAATTGGCATAAAAAAAGTTTTAGGAGCAGATAATCTTGCTATTCGTTTTGAGTATTTAATTGACTCAATTTTTTATTCCATTACTGCTATTCCTGTTGCTCTCATTACAATTTATTTAATCAAACCGTTTATATCCAAGGTTTTCGGTATTGATTTATTTATCACTGCTAATCAAATACCTATTGTACTCTTAACTGGACTAAGCATTTTCTTCCTAATATCTATCAGCTCTGGAATTCTTATTTCAATAATTATTGTTAACAAAAGTCCAATAAAATTCTTAAGTGAAGGACATTTCAATATTTACAATAGAATTTTTAGAATCCAATATTTGTCATTGATTCAATTAGTTATATTCATAATTCTAACAAATTTTATACTCATAATTAAAAACCAAATAAAGTACAGAGATGAAATTGGAACGGGAGTTTCCGGAGAGGATTTATATGTTGTCACGTCAAAAGATCTAAATATTCAAGGCAATTTCTCAATTATTAAGGACCACCTTATATCTCAACAAGGTGTAAAATTAGTATCCTCAAATCCTCTTGGATTTCCAACTGTTGAAGGAGCAATTTCAGCAATGAAAAACTTCCAGGATCCTACAAAGGAAGTTGTTGTTCATTATTTCCTTGTTGATTATGATTTTCTTGAAACATTAGGAGTTAAAATTGTTGAAGGAAGATATTTCAGGAATGATATCCCTGGTGCTGATCAAAAATCCATTATTGTGAATGAGAAGGCAGTCGTTCATTTGGGTATAAAGAATCCTCTCGAGTCTTTAATCAATGATAGAAGAATAATTGGTATTGTAGAAGATTTTAATTTATATCCTTTGGATAGAGACATTCCACCTCTCATAATCCAATTAAATACAAATGTGCATTCATTTATTTATGTTAAACTCAATGAAGGTTACAACAACTCGGTGATTTATGAAACAATCAGGAAGGAATTTCCAGAAAGAACTTTTGAAATAGAATCCTATTCAGATTACACAATGAAATTCTATAACAAAGAAATTGATTTTGCTCAAGTAATCAGTTTTATTGCATTTATTACTTTATTAATTTGTATCGTAGGTTTGGTAGGTATTTCATTGTTTACAGCAGATGCTCTAAAATATCAAATTGCAGTAAGGAAGGTTTTTGGGGCTTCCATTTTTGATATATTCACCCACTATGTGACCAAATTCGTAATTATTGTGATTACTGCAAATATTATTGCAATACCTTTATCATTTTTATTAATTCAGAGTTGGTTATCAAAGTATGCGTTTCAAACCCCAATTACTGTAACTTTATTCTTAACATCCTTCGTATTATCTTTTCTGATTGTAGTTAGTGCTGTAAGTATGAACACTCTCAATGCCGCAAAAGGAAGACCTATTGATCTATTAAGATATGAATAGAACGCCATATTAAGTGCATAAGCCATTGGAACGGCTCATGCACCAAACGTTGTGTGTTTATTTATTAATGACACGAATATTAATCATACCCTTATTACTTCAGAATTTCCAGTGATAAAAATGCACCCGGGGCCGGGAGACCTATTTCACCAATACCTTGTATTCCCAGGGTCCAAACCTCAACGAATCCGGGAAAGGCAATGCCATCTTTTCCTTTGTGAAATAGTCTTGATAATCACCGTTGTAATCATCCAGTTCCGGTTTGATGCTCACACTTTTCCGGCTCAGGTTCAGAAACACAATCACTTTATTCCCATCCTTAACCCGGGAAAATGCATAGATCCTTCTCTCTTTCGAGGTTTTAATCTTTTCCATCGGACCACCGAATTCTCCGTTCCACAATGCCACATTCTCCTTTTTCATCCGGATCAGGGATTGGTAGAAACCGGTCAATTCACAATCTTCCCATTCAATGGGATCCCTTTCAAAAAATTTCAGCCGTTTAGAAAGGCACACTTCCTGTCCGTTATAGATCAGGGGTGTCCCGAGTATTGTAAACATGAATACGGCAAATGCTTCATGGGCTTCTCCCATTCTCTCCTCGATGGTTCCCTGCCATGAATTCTCATCGTGGTTGGAGAGGAACCTCATCCGGTAAACATTAGGAGGAAACAGCGCCTCTTCCTTTCTGAAATAGTTTGATAACGCCCTTACACTATCTTTTCCCTGGGCTACCCTGTTCATCAAATGATGAAGTTCCCAGGAATAATTCATGTCGAAACCCTTCTCCAGAAAATAGGTTTGTTCTTCATTTTCGGCAAGCATGAGAACTGGTCGGATTTCCTCCAGTGCAACCCTTGCTCTTTCCCAGAATTCTTTCGGGGTTTTATGTGGATGATCGACCCGGAAGCCGTCTACTCCGAGTTTTACCCAGAAACTCAGTGCCTCAATCATGTAATCATGCAATCCGCTCTGGGACCAGTCCAGTTGAATGACATCTGTCCAGTCGGTTCCAATGGGTGGGATAAATTCCCCGGTTGAATCTTTCATGAAAAACTCGGGATGTTCAGTTGCCAGCGGATTATCCCATGCAGTATGGTTGGGAACCCAGTCCAGCATAATATAAAATCCCATTTCATGTGCTCTGGAAACCATGGCTTTAAAATCATCCAGTGTCCCGAATTCAGGATTAATCTCCTGATAATCCCTTACAGAATAATAGCTTCCCAGCTCTCCTTTCCGGTTTTTCAAGCCGATCGGGTGTACGGGCATAAACCATAACACATCGACCCCGAGTTCTTTCAGTCGTGGCAGGTGGTTTTCAAAGGCTTTAATGGTACCCTCTTCCGTAAATTGCCTGAGATTGATTTCATAGAGGACGACATCTTTTGACCACTCAGGATGAATAACCTCACTGACAAAAGGTTCCGGTTTTTCTTTTTCGCTTTTAATCGCTCGCCTGCATCCAAAAAAAAGTATAGCCACAAATATCATTGTGACAACTGTAATTACTATTGTTCTATCCATTTGTATCGTTTGATATGAATTAACAAAATGATTTATTGTTTTACAATTTTAGCCATTTCTCCGGCTCCCGATTTCAGGATATAGATTCCGGGAGGTACATCATGAACATCCAATTCCTGAACATCCCTGCTTTCCTTCCACATTCTGCCCGTCATGTCATAGAGTCGTACAGAGATCACTTTATTAAAATGCATCACCCCATATTGAACCGGATTGGGATAAACGATAAGAGATTCATCCGCTGAACCCAATCCTTGAATTGCTGTCAGCGTATTGCTGTAACCGGGCGTAGAAACAATATAAGCGATCCATGCTGTTCCTCCATCTGTTTCCCTGCCATAAGAAATATCATCGATCTGACTTCCGAAAGCAAGGTAATCAATCAA
>CAYMFM010000015.1:0-17686 GCA_964389685.1 uncultured Rikenellaceae bacterium | reverse complement strand
CCCTGCCATAAGAAATATCATCGATCTGACTTCCGAAAGCAAGGTAATCAATCAATAAAGAATTCCGCAAAGGTTACATCATTGCCTGCCATAAACTCATTGATCACCAGGTCAGGATCACTGTTTTCAAACGCATGGATCAGATCAGGTTGGCAGGGTTCCCTGTATTCACCTGCTCCATCCGTATCATTCACGGTAACCTGATAATTGATCCGGCTTTCGACAGGCACCGGATCCAATGAAATAGTATAGACCTGATCGCCAGAGATTTGATCAAAGTCCAAACCGTTATCCTGCATTGTAAAGTAATCTTCTTTATCACGCTGAGCGTATTCCGGAAAACCGGTTATTTGTTCTGCTCAAGAAACCATTCGTACAGTTTCTCGTTGTTGTAGGTCTTTGTCCATGAATCATGAGTGGCTTCCGGGTAAACCGTGAATTTTACATTCCCGTTGATCTTCTTCAACGCATTAACCATCTCTTCCGATCGTTGTAAAGGTACCACAGGGTCTTTCGCTCCATGAAAAACCCAGATTGGAATATGTTTAATCTTTTCCATCTGGGATGGATCACCGCCACCACAAATTGGAGCAAGGGCAGCAAACATTTCCGGATATTTCATGGACAGATCCCAGGTCCCAAATCCTCCCATGCTTAATCCTGTCAGGTAAATCCTGTTTTTATCTGTACGGTAAGTAAGCAGGATGTCATCCAGCAATTCCTTCAGGATTTCCGGTGACCACCTTTGGTTTACAGGACATTGTGGTGACACAACAAGAAAGGGAAGGTCTTTCGTTTCAACGATTTTCGGGGGGCCATGCATCTTTACAAGATCAAGGCTATCTCCTCTCTCCCCGGCACCATGCAGAAAGAATAACAGGGGCCAGGATTTCTGCTCTCCCGTATCATACCCATTGGGAAGATAGAGAAGGTACTTAACCTGGATACCAGGATCTGTGCTGCTAACAAATAGTTGATGAGTCTGCCTGTGAATTGGTTTCATGTTCATCTGAGGGTAAAGAGAAAAAATCCCGGTTGAAAAAAAAATTGCTATTAACAATAAACGGTGTGGTTTCATTTTCTGAATCAATTGTTATCATAAAATTCAAAGCCGGGTCAACTGGCAGAAATTCTGTGCATCCCGGCTTTGATAAACAAATCGGTAAAGCCTAGATGTTCCGGTTCATCGCATTGAGGTCTTCAAATGCCTCTTTTAGCCTGCTAATAAAGCTTTGCTCTCCACTTCGTAACCAGGCACGGGGATCGTAATATTTTTTATTGGGTTTATCTTCTCCTTCCGGATTACCGATCTGTCCCTGCAAATAATCTTTCTTCTCCTTGTAGTAGTTATGTATACCATCCCAGAATGCCCATTGCATATCCGTATCGATATTCATTTTTATCGCTCCGTACCCGATTGCTTCCTTTATCAGGTGTTTTTCGGATCCTGAACCTCCATGAAATACAAAATTCACAGGATTTGGACCTGTTCCAAACTTCTTCTGAATGTATTCCTGTGAGTTTTTCAGGATGATTGGTTTCAATTCAACATTCCCCGGTTTATAAACCCCATGTACATTACCGAATGCTGCAGCAATGGTAAAATAATCACTGATCTTTTTCAATTCTTCGTATGCAAATGCAACTTCATCTGGTTGGGTATACAACCGTGCGCTATCAACACCCGAATGATCCACTCCATCTTCTTCCCCTCCGGTAACGCCCAATTCAATTTCCAGGGTCATTCCGAGTTTACTCATTCGTTTCAGGTACATTTTGCTAATTTCAATATTTTCCTCAATTGGTTCTTCGGAAAGATCCAGCATGTGTGAACTGTAAAGTGGTTTACCATGCTGTTTGAAGTACTTTTCTCCAGCGTCAAGCAACCCGTCAATCCATGGAAGCAGTTTTTTTGCAGCGTGATCTGTGTGAAGTACAACCGGAACACGATAATATTCAGCTAGTGTATGAACATGTTGTGCACCTGAAATTCCTCCTGCGATGGCAGCCTGCTGGTTTTCATTGGATAGTCCTTTCCCCCCGAAAAACACGGCACCTCCATTGGAAAATTGGATGATGACCGGAGAGTTTACTTCCTTGGCTGTTTCCAGTACTGCATTGACCGAGTTGGTACCTACTACATTCACAGCAGGAATGGCAAAATTGTTCTTATTGGCGTAATCGAAAAGATCCTTAACCTCTTTTCCAAATAAAACGCCGGGTTTGAATTTCATGTTATCTTTAGCCATGATTATAAATTTTTTAACAATTGTATGATTGAGTTCTTTTGTTGTAAGGGATTATAAAGATAATACAAAAAGGGGGATTCCTGATTGACCGTTACTTTTTTCTGTGAACAACCAGATCGTCCCTTCCCTCAAGCATGTATTCCTGATCGTAGAGAATTACAGGGATTGTTGCTTTTGATCTGTTCCTGATTTCAATTACCTCATGATTGACTTTCACGTTCAGTAAATTGCCTTTGAAACGAACATTAAATGAATAGAATTTCCACTGATCAGGGATAAGGGGATTAAACCGTATCGTTCCATCCGCTATTCTCATTCCTCCAAATCCTTCCACGACAGCCATCCATGTTCCACCCATGCTCGTAATGTGTAATCCTTCAGCCACCTCTTTGTTGTAATCGTCCAGGTCCAATCTGGCCGTTCTCAGGTATAGATTACAGGCTGTGTCAATATCGCCGATTCTTGCAGCCAATATAGAATGTATACATGCCGAGAGGGAGGATTCGTGAACTGTTCGTGGTTCGTAAAAATTGAAATTCCGCCTTATGGTCTCTTTGTCATAATGCTCTTCAAAGAAATAGATACCCTGCAAAACATCGGCCTGTTTAATAAAAGGTGATCGCAAAATCCTGTCCCATGACCAATGTTGATTAATTGGACGCTGGCTCGGGTCAATCTCTTCAGCAAGAGATTGCTCCTTATCCAGATATCCATCCTGCTGCAGAAAGATCTGGCCTTCCTCATCGTATGGGAAGTATAAGTTATCAACGATATCTCTCCACAGGCTGGTCTCTTTTTCAAAATCAAAACTCAACTTTGCAACAATTTCCCGGAATCTTCGCGGGTTGCTGTTCCTGAGTGAATGGATATGTCCAATGGTATAATCAAGGGTCCATGCAGCAATGGTATTGGTATACCAGTTATTGTTCACGTTGTTCTCATATTCGTTTGGGCCGGTGACTCCAAGGATAACATATTTCTGTTTGGGTTCCGAGAAGTTGACTCTCTGGCTCCAGAACCGGGAAATAGCCATCAACACTTCCAAACCATAATCCTCAATGTATTTGTGATCGCCGGTATGTCTCACATAATTATAGATGGCATAAGCAATGGCACCATTGCGGTGGATCTCTTCAAAGGTGATTTCCCACTCATTATGACACTCCTCTCCATTCATGGTTACCATTGGGTATAAGGCTGCTCCATTTATAAACCCCAGTTTTTGAGCATTCTCAATCGCTTTTCCAAGGTGCTTATAGCGGTATAACAATAGTTTTTTACTCACGTCGGGATTTGTCGTGCAGAGGTAGAATGGAAAAACAAATGCTTCGGTATCCCAGTAGGTACTGCCACCGTATTTTTCACCGGTAAATCCTTTCGGCCCGATATTCAATCTTTCGTCTTCCCCGGTATAGGTTTGATTCAGATGGAAAATATTAAAACGTATTCCCTGTTGAGCAGCCACATCACCTCCAATCCGGATATCGCTATCGTCCCACTTCATGATCCATGCCTTTGTATGTTCGGCGAGCAGGTTTTCAAAACCGATCGTGAACGCAATTTTCAGTACCTGTTCGGCTTCATGCATCAACTCACCCGGTCTATAATCAAGGGAAGTGAGATTAACTGCATACTTAAAGATTGTCAGTATTTCTTCCTGTTGTAACTGAATAGAGCAGGAGTTTTCCAGGTATTTTTCGCGTTCATTTCTGGTTATGTCATAACGGATGGGTTTACCGTTTTTCAGAAGGTTGAATTTCATCCCTGTGCACACGTTGAAATCGAGTTTTTTAGTCTTGCCAAGGATGTATCCTTCGCCATTTCCTGTTTCCCTGTTGACCTCCTCCCAGAATTGTTCACCATAGTTTGCATCTTCATTCCGTACATCCAGATCGATATAGGGTGTGATTGTTATCTTACCGGTGAAATTGACCGGTTTAACCGAATATTGTATGGCACCGATCTCCGGCATGACAATGCTAAGGAACCGGATGGATTCAACCGTTACCTTCTCCCCTCCGGGTAGTTCTGCTGTAAACGAACGTTCCAGGTAACCTTTCTTCATATTCAGGGTCCTGCGGAACGACAGAATCCTGCATTTTGCCAGGTCAAGGGTTTTATCATTGATCTCAACATCAATACCAATCCAGTTGGCAGCATTAAGCACTTTGGCAAAATATTCCGGATAGCCGATCTTCCACCATCCCACGCGGGTTTTATCCGGATAATAAACACCTGCAATATAATTTCCCTGGAGTGTATCCCCGCTATATGCTTCTTCAAAATTTGCCCGCTGCCCCATCTTACCATTACCTAGTGAAAAAATACTTTCCGAAGCCCGGTTGTTTTCAGGATTAAAACCATCCTCAATAATCAACCATTCATCATGTTTCAGGTAGGAACTCATTGTAAATCTTTTAGTCTTTATCTTCAACAAACAAAACCAGAAATGCTGCTATAAGCAGGGAGCATCCCCCAAGTAACAAGGCGTAAATCGCTTGATTTTCAAACAGGATTCTAATAAAAAAACCCAGGATAGCTGCTGCAGTAATTTGCGGAATCACAATAAAAAAATTGAAAATGCCCATATAGGTTCCCATCTTATGGGAAGGGAGGGAACCTGTGAGTATTGCATACGGCATGGCAAGAATAGCTGCCCATGCAAGTCCTATGCCCAGCTCAGGTATCATTAACATGGTTGGATTCTTAATGAAGAAAAAAGACGCCATACTCACACCCCCCACAACCAGACTGATGGCATGTACTGTTTTCCGGTTGGTCAGCTTTGCCATCCACATGATCAAAAATGCCATTATCGCAGCGAAACCGTTGTAGACAGCCATTAACATGCCAACCCAATCTGCCCCGGTATTATACTCTTTTTGTATTCGCTCCAGCACGGCAACTGATTGAGGCTTCAAATCGATAAACTCCTTCTTATGCTCATCTACAAAGAATTTTACAATTCTCATGGATGCCACTACTTCTTCTCCTTCTTCAAAGCGCTGTGATAACCTGTCTAAATCCTCTTCAACCAGGCCAATGTTTTCCCACTGCACAGCTTCATCCAACAGTTTAAGTTGCTCAACAGTACGAACCAGATCAGCATGTGTTTCGCGGTCAAGTCCCATGTCATATTTTGTACTGGTAACACCGGCTGTCGTGTATATCCACATAGAAAACAGGGCAAACCATGAAAAGAACTGGACCAGGGCCAGTTGTTTCATCGTTTTTGGCATTTTAAAAAGATCATTAATTACCACAACCATTCCGCTCTCTGTTTTCTTCTGATGGGTGAGCCAGCCAACAATCAATTGCAGGATACCAAAGAGAGCACCTCCGACAAACAACACGCCTAAACCATAATCCATGAAGATAAAATAGTAGAATAGCAAAAAGAGGGAGGCACTGATGATTAGCCAGATCAGACCACTTCGGGTTAACCGATTATAAGCAATTGGACGCTCGTCGTGTGTCGAATAATCTGATGAAGCTTTTTCTTTCGCTTCCTCAGAGAATTCTTTTAACTCATCCGGCGAATACTCTTTTGTCCGTGTAACTGTCCAGAGAACAGCTAAAAAGAAAACCAATCCCCCGATATAAAATGAGAATTTTACCGATGGAGGAATTTCTCCTTCACCCGCTGTATTTGATATGTGAAACCAATTTGTCATTATCCATGGAAGTGCTGAAGCGATGATTGCACCTGTTCCAATAAAGAAACTTTGCATTGAAAAACCCATGGTTCGCTGGTTTGATGGAAGCATATCTCCTACAAAGGCACGAAAGGGCTCCATGGAGATGTTGATGGATGCATCCATGATCCATAACATGCCGGCAGCAACCCAGAGAACCGGTGAGTTCGGCATAATGAGCAAGGCAATGGAAGCAAGAATAGCCCCCGTGAGAAAATAAGGCCTTCTTCTACCAAGCCGGTTCCATGTATTATCACTCATGTGGCCGATAATGGGTTGAATGATCAAACCGGTAACGGGCGCAGCAATCCACAATATTGGGATACTATCGACACTCGCTCCAAGGGTTTCAAAAATCCGGCTTACATTTGCATTCTGAAGTGCGAATCCAAACTGGATCCCGAAGAATCCGAAACTCATGTTCCATATTTGCCAAAAACGAAGTTTAGGTTTTGCTTTCATGCTAAAAATATCTTGGAAAGAGAGGTTGTAAAGTTTATACACTCCCTATTCAAAAATAGCGATAAAAATTGAATTATATCCTTTTTATCCCGTTTATTATCAGGCAGATGGGTGTAAAAAACTCAAAAGATTAAAGGAAGCGGTTGTTTCAAACGTTTGCGACAAAATCAAAAAAAATTCAAAAACATTCAAACATTTTGTAAATTGTCGGTTGATTTCGTTTTTTTAACCCTCAATTCCCAAATAATGGCAGAGTTTACCTTGAAAATCGAGCATTATCTCAATACATCCGAATCCGGCAGTCCCTATTCAGCGGAGGACTTCTATCCGGTTGAATTGAAAATATCCTATAATGACAAAACCATACACATTCGCAGCAAAATTGCCGATTACTGCCAGCTATATCGCAGTGACATAAAAAACCTTATTGACAACCAACAGGAGTTGCTCAAGCATGCTCTGCAGGGATACTACACTGAAAAATTTTATACCCTCATCTTTAAAGAAAAGTTATTTCCGATCTATGACCTGCTGATGGATGAAATACAGCTGATTGAAAAGATCATCTCATTCAACCAGCCGTTTGATGAAAAGAATTTTACTGCACATAACGTTGGAACAGAATATGTAAAACACACAACCGATATTGCTCATATCCTGGACGACAACATCAAAGAATTATACCTGAACGAGATCAAGGGACTATTTGTGAAAAGCATCGATCCAAAGAAGAGCCAAGAAGTGTTTCAGATATCCAATTATTTCATCCATTTCATTAACTGGGAAAAGCGGTTCAGCAGCTTTTATGAAATGACCTATGAAGTGCTGCCCAGCGAGATCCGGCTGCTGGAAAATTATTTATCCCCCGAATTCAAATGCCTGATCAAAGCTTACATGGCTTTTCAGACACAGGTGAACATCATCAGAAGAACCTTTGAAAAGAAAATACCCGGTAAAATATCAACCCTCTCCTGGTTTGAGTGGGAAAGTGATATCCGCTCTTCTCTGACCCGGAAGTATGAGAAGATCTTTGGGAAAACAAAGACAAAGGAGTACATCGACGGATTGAATAAAGTCATTTCAAATCATATTCACCAGTCAGCCCTACGGTCCTGAGATGGATTATCATTTCAACAGTCGAGGTGCAGAAAAAAATGGGGGTACACTATCTCTCCACTACAACCTTCCGAATTTCAACACCGGAAGAATTTGTGATCCGGAAGAAATAGATCCCCTGTGACAGATTATCCAGGGATACCTGGAATTTGTTTTTGGTTATTGAGCGAAATGATCGTATCGTTTTCCCTGTCATATCAAGAATTTCAAGATCCCATGGGTTAAATTCTTGTGCTGCAAGTTGAACCGTTATCCATTGGTTTGCCGGATTTGGGTAGATTTTTAAATGCCCGAATCGGGGTTTTTCAATTGAAGTGGGTGAGATGGAGACGGAAACGTGAACGGTATCTCCCTCGCAGCCGTTCATTGTGGTTTCAAATACTGAGACCTTACCCTGACCAGGTTGTGTCCATACCACAACGATCGTGTCACCTCCCTGTGTTGAGAGGATCTCCCCGTGCATAACAGACCAGGAATAGAATGAAGAAGTATCCGATTCAACCCAGTAGGTAACGGTATCATTCTGGTTCACATTAACCTCACCATAGATCGGACCGGTAATGATCTCCGGCGGTTGTGAAAGCATGACACTATCGGAAACGGTATTCAGATTAGCATCCGTAACCGTTACCGTATAATATTGGTCGGCTGAAAGATCATATACTGTAGGGTTGGTGTTGCTTTGCGGGTCATTCCAGAGAATGGTGTAGGGCGGCATCCCTCCCGTTATTGTAACGGTGGCTGTTCCATCGGAATATCCGTAACAGGAAACGTTTGTGCTGTCACTGATGTATGCATGAAACGGCTCAATGAAATGAGTGTAATAGTATTCCCATTTGTGCTCATTGATCCAGTCTGCTTCTCCTTCTGACCAAACCTGATCTGTCTCTCTGATCAGTGCACCATGTTCGTCGTAATCGAACAAATATCTCACATAAAAATCCCAGGTAGTTGTATGCCAAAGAAAACCCACAATTTCAGATACACCGCCAAATTCAATATAGTGGTAGGTGTAAAGTGCAAAGTTTTTCCAGCTATCACCATCCCAGGATCTATACAGCTTTTCATTAACCATTTCTTCCTGATTATAGGAATAACTAATGATTGTTCTTTCTTTCCAGATGGAATCAACTACTATCCATTGGTATTGAGTTTCTTCAATCATATTTCCAGTCTGGTTATACGAATAGGAACTCGAATCGGTATTAATCCAATAGATAGAGTCCTTTTCTTGTCGGACAAAAGATGTCAAATCTTCTTCCTGATATGAATAGATAAACCGTATGTTGCTTATCCATTTAAGACTATCAGGGTTCCAGGTCTGTTTTTCCCAATAAGTCCAGTTTTGATCTTCATCATAGTCGTAGAGATATTGCAAAGAATCTTCCCAGGATGACTGCATTCCATTCCATTTCTGAACAACATAATCGGTGAGGTTTTGGTATTCATTAAAATGAAAAAGCTTTTGTCGTATATTGATCCAGGTTTGTTCACCACTGTTCCAGGTTTGTTCAAGTTCCCGCACCCGGTTTCCTTTATCATCATAAAAAAATTCCAGCAATTGCTTGTTTTCCCATGAATCAGAAACCCATTCTCTTTTTCTTGAATTTATCCGGTAATAATTGTCATCGTAAGTATACAATGTGCTTGAGGCATTATTCCAAAGAGAATGAGCAGTACTCCAGGTAAAAAAATAAACCGAATCACGTAGGGTGATTCCTTTTTGTCCTAATGGTGAATACTTTAGAGTAAAGGGTTCAAGCAGTCCATCTTTCTCCTCTAAGGTTGGGTAAGGGGAAATGCGATATAAGTCAAATTCCTGGCCAGTAACTGCTAAACACAACATCAACATTAATACGATAATAGATCCTTTGTTCATTTTCTTTCAGTATTATCTACCACGTATACCATATATACTTGAGTTTACTATACCAGTTGTATCTGGTATGTTTTTAATTCTTTCTCCAGAGATCGTGCATTCCCGGTTAATTGATCCAGGAAATTCCAAAATGCCTTCCCGTGATTCGGATGAACGGTATGGGTTAGTTCATGGATAATGACATAATCCCGAAGGTGGGTTGGAAGCCGCATCAGATGCAGGTTCAGGTTGATGTTTTTATGGTTTGAACAGCTTCCCCAACGGGTTTGTGCATTTTTTATGAACACCTTATTATAGGTTAACCCATAGCGCTCTGCCAGCTCATGCACTCTTCCTGGAAGGTATCGCTTTGCTTCAATACGGAGTGCTTCGGTTACTCCTCTCCGGATCACTTCCTGGAACCTGTGATCTGAAATGGTACTGTTCCCGGGATGAAAAACAGCAATCCTTCCAACTGAAATCATTATACGGAAATGGTCCGATGCATGTTGCAGTGTAACCAGTTTGTGTTGACAGATTGCATGCACGGAATCCGCATCAAAGAAGGTTTTGTTCTCCTCCATGTGCCTGAAATGCTGCTGGTGTTTGATGATCCACGATTTTTTTTGATCAACAAATTTCAGAGCCCGTGAAATCGGCAAACCCCTGGGTATTGTCACCACCACACCATCTCCCGGTTTTAACCGGATACTGATCCTTTTCACCCAGGGATTCAACCGGATGGTTATTTCACCGATATCCGTTACTGTTACTTTTTTAATTTCCATGGCAAGCGACTCCGCTGAGCTCATTCACTTTGCATGCATGAAAAAATGAACCAACCTGTTTTGAAAAAGCGTAATTGGTCGAATTTTTATCCAATATAAGAATTCAAATTGCGTTTTATCCCTATCTTTACGCTAATTTTTTAAAATCCAAGCATGATGAAAAGTAAGCTTTTGATCTCCTGTTTGTTAGTTGTAATTCGGTTAACCGGGATGACAAGTGCCTTTGGGCAGGCAGAGATCTGGCCTTTGGAAAAATGCATCCTTTATGCTATTGAAAACAACATACAGGTTAAACAGATGGAGCTCTCTTCCGATCTTAATAGCAATATCCTTTTTCAATCAAAACTTGGTGTACTCCCAAATCTGAATGCGGGAGCTTCGCATTCCTGGTCTTTTGGAAGAGCACTGGATGAGACAACCTATGAATTTACGAAAGATCAAACCGTGATGTCTGATAACATCTATGTCAGCAGTTCGGTTACGTTGTTTAATGGTCTTCAAACGCTGAATACCATTAAGCTGAACCAATATAACCTCATGGCAAGTCTTGAGGACGTTGATAAAATCAAGAACGATATTTCATTAAGTATTGCATTAGCCTATCTTCAGATCCTGTTAAACATAGAATTGCTGGAGGTCACAAACAGCCAGCTTGAGATTACCAATTTACAAATTGAGCGAACCCGGCAGCTGGTTGAAGCAGGCAGCCTTGCCCAGGGTAGTTTACTGGAGATCCAGGCTCAGGCAGCCGCAGAGGAGTTGCAGCAGGTGAATATCTCAAACCAGCTCGATATCTCTTACCTCACCCTGACCCAGCTGCTGGAACTCGATTCAGTGGGCAATTTTCAGATTGAGATACCCGATCTTCCGCTACCGGAAGAGAAATTCCTGCTCGAATCGGTTAATGAGATCTTTTCCGATGCCGAGAGAATTCTGCCCCAGGTGAAAAGTGCCGACTACCAGCTGAAAAGCTCGGAGATCGGTCTCGATATTGCCCGGGGTGCCAGAAGCCCGCGACTCTCACTTTCCGGTTCCTATGGAACACGCTATTCCAATATCCTGAAAAAATACTCCCTTGTGCCGGGAGAAACTTCCGATCCGTTACCTATCGGAACGGTGGAAGGAACCGGAGAAACGGTCTACACCTTTCCCCAACCATTGGTGATTTCGGAAAATTATCCGTTTGGTAATCAATTCACCGATAATGCAACCTACGGGGTACAGTTCAATCTTACCATCCCAATTTTTAATGGCTGGCAAACCAACACCGCGATCAGTAATGCAAAGATCTCTGTACTCAATTCAAAGTATAATCTTGAATACACCAGGAACATGCTTTACAAGGAGATCCAGCAGGCTTATGCGGATGCGGTTGCTTCACTGAAAAAATACAGGGCTTCAGAAAAGGCGGTCTCTTTCATGGAAGAATCGTTCCGGTACACGGAACAGAAATTCAATATTGGCATGGTTACTTCCGTTGATTACAATACAGCCAAAAACCAGCTTACCAGTACACAGTCAGATCTTCTGCAATCGAAGTATGAGTATATCTTTAAAACCAAAGTTCTTGAATTTTATCGGGGGAACCCGTTGAGTTTATAATGATTAATCCAAGTAAGAAACTATAATACCGAGCATCCATGAAGAACAAGAAACTTTTCAGAATAGTTATTGCTATCACACTCCTGGCAATCATCCTGGCTATTGTTGGAAAACGATTTGGCTGGTTTGGGAAAGAGGAGGTTGTTGAGGTAGCTGTGGAAAAGGGGGGAAACCGTACAATTACTGAAACCATTACTGCCAATGGAAAGATCCAGCCAGAAACGGAGGTCAAATTAACTCCTGAAGTTTCAGGAGAGATTGTTGAACTACATACCCACGAGGGTGCCAATGTATCCAGGGGTGATCTATTGGTTAAGATTAAACCCGATATTTATGTTTCGGCTGTGAACCGGGCAAGGGCAGCCCTCAATTCTTCAAAAGCAAGGCTTGAGCAGGCTGAAGCCCAGTATATACAAAGCCAGTTATCGTACGAGAGAAATAAGAAATTGTGGGAACAACAAACCATTTCCAGATCAGATTTCGAAACTTCAGAAGCAACATATAAGATGGCTCTTGCCGACCGTAATGCAGCATCCTTTTCAGTAAAAAGCGCAGAAGCCACCTTAAGTGAAGCACAGGAGAACCTGATAAAAACGACCATCTATGCTCCAATAAGCGGAACCGTTTCCATGCTCAATGTTGAACTGGGAGAACGGGTCCTTGGTACCCAGATGATGACCGGAACCGAGCTGATGCGTATAGCCGATCTTTCCCGGATGGAAGTGCTGGTGGAAGTGAATGAAAACGATATTATCCGCGTGAAGAATGGTGATACAGCCATCATCGAAGTGGATGCCTATCTGGATGAAAAATTCAAGGGGATTGTCACTGAAATCGCCAATTCCGCTACCTCAACCGGTATCTCTATTGACCAGGTTACCACCTTTGATGTGAAAGTGCTACTGCTACAAGCATCCTATCACCACCTGATTACACAGAGAAGCCCCAATCCTTTCCGTCCCGGCATGTCAGCAACCGTAGATATTCAAACGGAAACAAGAACAGATGTTCTTTCAATTCCTATCCAGGCTGTAACCATCCGCCTGGATACAGCAGCGGCACAACGCGATGAAGAGGGTATCATTCTGGCGGATGAGGACCCAAAAGTTGTGGTTTTTATCGTCTCTGGAGAGATGGTTCGTTTACGTGAAGTTAAAACGGGAATACAGGATAACAACTTCATCGAGATAGAGTCCGGATTAACCCTGGATGAAGAGGTCGTTGTGGCACCCTATAGCGCCATTTCACGAAAACTTCAGGACAGTACAATAATCGAAATCGTTACAAAAGAAAAACTATTTGAGGAAGAGGGTAAATAAACAATCTCTCGCAACTTCAGCCTAAAGTATCGCATGAAATGGCACTCATCCTGAACATTGAAACAGCTACTCCTGTATGTTCAGTTGCTATCAGTCAGGATTCTAAAATCATCGGGATTCTGGAAAGCAGAAAAGACAAATCTCATGCATCCCTTCTGGCACCCTTCATTCATGAGATTTTCAAGAAAAACTCGATCAGAAAATCCGAAATGGATGCCGTTGCCGTTAGTCGTGGACCCGGTTCCTATACGGGATTACGTATCGGGATATCAACTGCGAAGGGCATTGCTTTTGCACTGAATAAACCCCTGATCGCAGTTGACACCCTGCAGGCTATGGCCTATGGCGTGATGAAAAATCTTGACCACGGGGATTCGCAATCCATTGATCCTGACACCTGGTTGTGTCCCATGATCGACGCACGAAGGATGGAGGTATATTCAGCTTTTTTTGATGTCCATATGCAGCAGCAGCGTAAAATCAACGCTGAAATCATCGATTCCCGATCATTTCAGGATATCCTATCCCGGAGAAAAGTGCTTTTCTTTGGCACGGGTGCAGAAAAATGCAAAACAGTACTGAATCACCCCAATGCCTCCTTTATCGACGATTTCTTTCCTTCTGCCGAATATTTGACCCCTTTTTCAGAAGAGAAATTTCATCGGCAAAAGTTTGAGAATGTTGCTTATTTTGAGCCATTTTATCTGAAGGATTTCATTGCCACCATCCCCAGGAAAAATATCGTTACATAAAATTATCGTATCGTTCATCACAATAACTGACGAAATGGTAAAGTTTTTGTTTTAGTTGGATTATGAAGCAGTGTAATCATATCGTTCTAAGTCTTCTCCTTTACCTGATCTCTTTCCCCATTAGCGCTCAGGAGGAGCATGTTGAATTTTCCCCTTACCAGCCCGGTGAGCGGTTGAGTTATCTGATCCATTACGGACTCATCCATGGTGGAAATGCCATCCTTTATATGGAAAGCGATACCCTTATCGGGAAAAATGTACACCACCTGGTTATCTCCGGATGGACTACCGGATTAGCTGATGTGCTCTTCAAGGTGAGGGATAAATACGAAAGTTATATCGACCCCGAAACCGATCTGCCACTGAAAGCTATACGGAATATCATTGAGGGGAGGTATAAACGGTACAATGAGGTAACTTTTGACCGGGAGACAAGGTCTGATTCAACAATTCTATTCAGCCAGGCTTCCGGAATGCTTACCGTAGAAAAGAACATACACGATATCCTGTCTGCTTTTTACTATTTCAGAAAATATTACCTCCCGGGAGAACTAAAGAAGGGAGAAATTATTGAGATCAGTACCTACTTCACCGATGAATTATTCCCCCTTAAAATTCGATACGTGGGAAAAGAGACCATAAAAACAAAAATCGGTAAGGTGGAATGCTTCAAGTTTAACCCGGTTACGGAAGTTGGGAGGCTGTTCAAAACAGAAGAGGATATGTCTATCTGGTTCTCACGAGATGATAATTTTCTTCCCGTTAAAATCCGTTTTGAACTCTTTGTCGGTTCAATCCAGATAGACCTGATTGCTTATACCGGCCTTCGCCATGAATTCAAGAGTTTACAAAAATGAGTTTCCTTACCCTATTATTCGTTATTTCAATCAATAACGCTATTTTTGTAACGAATATATCCAAATGCAATGTATGGCTACGACAGCAGATTTCAGGAATGGCTTATGCTTGGAATTCAATGATGACCTGTACACCATTGTCCAATTTCAACATGTAAAACCGGGCAAGGGACCAGCTTTTGTCAGGACTAAGCTTAAAAGTATAACCACAGGAAAAGTGATCGACAATACCTTTACGGCAGGGGTAAAGGTGAATGTAGCAAGGATAGAAAGAAGGCCCTATCAATTTCTTTATAAAGATGATATGGGTTATCATTTCATGCATAGTGAAACCTTTGAACAGGTTGCGCTGGAAGAGAAATTTATCGCTCTGCCCCAGCTGGTAAAAGAGGGTCAGGAGGTCGAAATCGTTTATCATGCAGAAACGGAAACACCCATCTCCGTTGAGTTACCACCATTTGTTGTTCTCGCGGTAACCTATACTGAACCGGGTGTTCGGGGAGATACCACCTCAACCTCTTCGATGAAACCGGCAACGGTTGAAACCGGTGCCACTGTCTCTGTTCCGCTGTTTATTAACACCGGTGATAAAATAAAGATCGACACACGAGACCAATCCTATTCTGAAAGGATAAAATAACTCCATAGTTATCAGAACTGCGAACAGGCTCAAATTTATCCGGAAGAATGGCTGAAAAAAGTTCAAAAAAAAGGCTGCAGGTATCTAAATTCAAGCTGAATTCTTTACTGGTAATTACACAGGCAATTAATGAAAACTTGTCTGTAGAGGAGTTATTGAAGAGATATGAAGAGATCCTGCGGAGAGATCTGGTCATTGGAAAAATCCTGATTTATAAATTCGGAGTTGAGTGGGAGTGTATCCTGAATTCTGGCTGTCCGCCTCAGGCGGCAAACGAGATTAATGTGGAAGAGGACCTCCTCCAGTATAAAGAGATAACATTTGTTCCTTCAGAAAAAGAAAATAAGCTTCGACCTTTTGACATCATCATTCCCGTCCATAACAACAACGCTCCTCTTGCTTTTGTGTTGATCGGTGATATTGAAGAGGAAGGGGAAGGAGTTAGTCCTACCATTAAACACTTGAACTTCATCCAGACCCTTTCCAACATTATCCTGGTTGCTATTGAAAACATCCGGTTTTTCAAGGAGAGCCTGCGACAGGAAGCAATAAAAAAAGAGCTTGAACTGGCATCGAAAATGCAAAATATGCTGATCCCGGATAACCAGACACTCCCTCAGAATGACCAGGTATTCGTTACCGGGTTTTACCATCCCCATTACGATGTGGGGGGGGATTATTATGACTGTATCCTCTTAAATCCTGAGGAGTTGGGATTTTGTATTGCAGATGTGTCGGGAAAAGGAATCTCTGCAGCCCTGCTCATGTCAAACTTTCAGGCAAACCTGAGGGCTCTGTTTACACCTGAAATATCCCTCGAATTACTGGTGGAAAAACTAAATGAACGCGTGATCAGCAGTGCTGCCGGAGAAAAATTCATTACCCTCTTTATTGCGAAATACAACTCCCGGACTAAAGTCCTTGAATATGTTAATGCAGCGCACAACCCTCCGATACTGTATGAAACCGAATCCAGAACAACACACCTTTTTGATGCCAGTTGTGTTGGTATTGGTATGATTGATCACATTCCCGTGATTAATGGTGGTTCATTCACCCTGAAGGAGAGATCCAAAATAATCTGTTATACAGACGGGCTATCTGAATTACCGGATGAGAATGGGGAAGAGATTGGCACAAAAACCATTGCTGCATTCCTTGCCAATCGCAATGCGATCGGTGAAAACATCAATCAACTGATCCAGAAACAAAACATCAAATCAGGAAATGACCGCCTGTTTGACGATGTGTCAATCATTGGTGTTGAATTCTTTTGATTTCAGCTTTCACGCTCTACCGCTGAATTAATCTTCAATATTCGAGGATTCTCCAGCTATCTTCCGCACGATAAACAAGGTGCTGACATAATCAATACTATCCTTCTCATCAATGAACTTCAGGTTGCCGTCATAGGCAGGGTCGGAGTGATTGGTTATGCAGATATCAAGTATCTCAGCACCGTTTTCCCTGATCATTTGGCAAACTTTCAGCTTGTCCAGCACATGCATCTCCATCTGAAAATGATCTCCAATACCGAGCATTGCCAATCGTTCCCTGATCCGGATAAAGGATCGTATTTTTTTAACCCATTTCAGGGATCTTACATCTTTGGTTATCAGCTGGAAAATAAAGATTCCTTCCGGTTTCAACAGCTGCAAAAGCTCAGCCATGTAACGGGAGGAATGGTTTTGGGGGATATGCTGAAAAACGATCAGGCTGATCACCAGGCTAACGGAACCCGGATCAAAAAGAGACCCCGGGGAGTTCTGAAGGGTTTGAAATGAGATCTTGTCGAGGTATTCCCGGTTCAGCGCTTCTGCCTTTTCTATCATGGTTCGTGAAACATCCACACCACAGAGGGAATGAAAGTGCGGATAAAGAGCACGTAACAATCGTCCCACACCACAACCAAATTCCAGAACCAGCTCATTGTCAGGAGGTTTGATTTGCCTGGATTTCAGGTAATCAAACAACCGGTTTATTTCTGTTTCTCCGGTTTGAAAAAAATCCTTTTCGTTCCATTTTCCACCCTTTTTCCCTGGGTGTGTGCATATTGCCCAAAACGGATCCTTTCCTGCCAGCCCTTCCCAGTTTTTTTTAATTGACCGTAGACTCATGGTGCATGGATAGAGAGTTATACCCGTGAGTTAACCCTGACATATATAATTGATAATCAATAGATTTCAATTATGTATCGTCATTATTCATGCTGAATGCATGAATAATTCGGGTTAACAATTTCCGTTTTATCCTATTCCCTGCTTCTGCTTCTTAGGTCCAGCGCAACAAGCACGGCAATGAATCCCCAGAAGGGAGCAGATGCTTTGTCGGTTTCCAGAAAATTGTTC
>CAYMFM010000014.1:0-68916 GCA_964389685.1 uncultured Rikenellaceae bacterium | reverse complement strand
TCTCTTTTATCATCATATCCCCTGCCAACCTGTTCCCGGTGATCATCCAGAAATCTTTTCCAGGCGTCACTCCTGTCTTTTTCAGTGGATGTCCAGAAATACGCATCATCATTCCCATCATCATACGTACCGTCACCATGCGGTCGATATCCACCCATTACAATTTTCAACCCCTTATCTTCTTCATATAACAGATCCGTTTCAAATTGCCTCCACCCCATCAGATCCAGCAGATGATTGGATATACCCAACGCCTTTTCAAGGTCCTGCCATTCTTTGTCACTTGGAAGGTGCCAACCCGATGGGCAGGCATTCTTTGCTGTTTCCCAATTATATAACCGCCCAAACTTATTGCACAGTTCAGGATCATCATCATAGCACCATGAGCCGTTTCCAGCATCGAACTTAAGGTTTTCCGCCATCCACCACTGGTTGCCTATTTTTACAATCTCATATACCTGTCCATCCCTGGTATCTTTCATAGTATCCGTTTCAGGGTTTTGGGCAAAAGCTGCCGTTACGGAAAGCATAACTGCCAGCACCATTATAAAACTCAGTTTCTTTTCCATTTCTCTATTTTAGTTTATACCAATTAACCTATAACTTATTATCTTGTAACTTATTAACTTGTAATCCATTCATATACTTTGAGTTCGACTTAAAGTTATCGCTTCATACATTTGCGAAAACCAAGTCTCACTCATACCGGAGCGATTCTGCCGGATTTGTATTGGCCGATTTCACAATCCGCAAACTCACTGTTAACAGGGAAATGATCAGTATGATCAAAACCGGCGGTATAAAATAGAACCATTTGATATCGATGTGAAATTGAAAATTCTTCAACCAGCTATTCATAATAAGAATTGTAACGGGTATAGATGCAATCACTGATACTGAGATAAGGAAAAGGATCTTCCCCGTGAACAGCTTAAAAATATCAATTACCCGGGCACCGAGAGCTTTGCGGATACCAACCTCTTTTATGCGCTGGATCAATTCCAGCGAGGATAGTCCAAACAGTCCAAGGCAGGCAATGATGATGGCCAGCAAAGTGAATATTCCGACAATTTTCTCAAAGATCTGTTCAATTCGATACTGCCTGTTGAAATAATCCTCCAGGTATGTATACAGGAAAGGATTCCCGGGTAAGAATTCATCGAATTTACCCTTGATAAAATCGATGATTTCCTGGTGATTTGAACTGCTATTCAACCTGACTGCATAGTAACCGGGTGAAGTACCCAGGATGTAAACGATCGGCTGCAAATCATACCTCAATTTTAGCTGGTGATAGTTTTTAATGATTCCGATGATTTTAACTTCAGCTTGTCCAATAGTCAGGAATTGGTTTAGTGCATCTGAGGGATTATCAAATCCAAGGAATTCAGTTGCTTTTTCGTTGACCAGAATATTTTCTCTCCAATCATTTTGATTGTTCCTGTCGTAATTCCTTCCGTATAAAAGGGGGATTTGATAGGTATTGAGATAATCATAATCAATTCTGCAACCTTTGATCATTTTTGTCGATGCAGGTGGCTGGTCTTTTCTTCTGATAGGTATGGTAAACCAGAAATCATGCCCGGGTTCAAAGGAAAGCGTTGCACTCTCGATGTTGGGATGCTTTACGATCTCGTCAAAGAACAAATCTTCAATCTCATCAAAATCCTCCGACAATTCCACTTCAGCCTTTTGAATCATTAATATATTGTCTGTGGTGAATCCAAGATCATAATTGATCATGTAATGGATCTGTCTGTATATAAGAAATGAGCTGCTGATCAATAGAAACGATATTGCAAACTGCAGGATGATGAGTCCTCTTCTGATATTTATTCCACCCACCGATCCCCTGAAAGCACCTTTTAGAATACTGATGGGTTTGAACACGGATAGCACAAAAGCCGGATACAGGCCGGAAAGTATTGCACCTGCAAAAAACAGAACAATTATAATCCACCCGAGGATCGAATACGAGAAAAAAGAATAGTTGATTGGTTTTCCTACCAGATGTTCGAAATAGACATGAAAAAACTGGACGATTGTAATAGCCAGTGCCAGTCCAATCAAGTTAATGATAAATGACTCGAGCAGAAACTGGTTAAATAACTGGATCCGTTTTCCTCCAAATATTTTCCTGACTCCAACCTCCTTCGCTCTTTCCAATGCTCTGGCAGTGGTCAGGTTTACATAATTAAACCATGCAAGAAGGAGAACAAACAAGGCAATGATAATCATATAATGAATGATTTTATTATTGCCTCGCACTTCCGGTTCCATAATAAGGTGATCAGAATGAAGGTATATGTCTTCGAGTTTCTGTAAATCATATTCATGCTCCATATTGTATTCCTCCAGGAATCCGCCATAATAAGTCTCAATAATTTCCGGAAACTTACTGATCAGTGCATCGGGATCTGCATTGGGGGAAAGCAACAGGTAGGTATAAAAACCTGTCCAACCCCATCCCTGGTCAATGTTATCATCTCCGACAATACCGTGAATTGAAAGAAGAAAGTCAAAATTGATATGGGAGTTCTCAGGGATATCATAAAATACCCCGGTTACCTTGTATTCAATTCCCCCCTCCCCGTCATGGATAACAAGAGTCTTACCCACCGGATCCTCCGTATCAAAATACTTTCTTGCCATTGATTCTGATATAACGGCACTGTTTGGTTGAGCCAGAACCGTGAGTGGATCACCCGATTTGAGAGGGAAGGTGAAAAGTGAAAAGAATGAGGAATCGGCATAGTAAACCCGTTCCTCCAGGAACCTCTTCTCATCAAACACAATAATCACCTCGTCCTCCTCATTTAACCGCGTAAACTCTTCCACTTCAGGAAATTTTTCCTTGAGTGCCAATCCCAAAGGCCTGGGAGTTAGCGCCTTGATATCCTGCAACTCACGATTATGGTAACTCGATAGAATGATCCTGTAGAGATTAGATTCATGTTCATAAAATTTATCGTAACTCAATTCAAAAGCAACATACTGGAAGATGAGGATACAGGCAGCCATACCCAGTGCCAGTCCCAGAATGTTTATAATGGAAAAGACTTTGTTTTTAAGGAGATTTCTCCAGGCTATGATCAGGTAATTCTTTAACATCGTATAATCCGGTTAAAAGCATTCAACGATTTAACGTCATGAAACCAAATCGCATACCATATTTGACATATAATTGATTTACAGTGCATTACAATATTTCTAAAAATCCAACCGAAGAGTTATTTGTATCAATATGACACAAATATTTGTATCATATTGACACAAGTTGTATATTGACAAAAGTAGCCGGTTTATCGTAACTCCAGATTACCGGTAATTAGCAGGAAATGATTGAATGAGGTTTATCCAGGTATGAGAAAGTTATCATGAGTAAAATGAAAGGGAGGATTGTAATAGTTGATGATGACGGTGATGTTCTGATCACTGCAAGAATGATACTCAAGCAGCAATTCGATGAGGTTATCACATTGACACAGCCGGATACGATTCCTGATATTCTCAGGAAAAAAGAATGTGATGTGATCATTCTTGACATGAATTTCACTCCCGGGGAAACAACCGGGAAAGAGGGTATCGAATGGTTAAAAAAGATACGCAGGATGGCTCCGGAGGTTCAGGTATTAATGGAGACGGCTTACGGGAACATTGATCTTGCTGTTAAAGCCATTAAGCTGGGAGCTACCGATTTCCTGGTCAAGCCCTGGAGTAAGGAAAAATTGCTGGCAACCACAATGGCTACCTACAGGCTAAGCCAGTCCAGGAAGCAGATCTCCCGCCTGGAGACAAGACAAAAGGTGCTGAGCAGTGATCTCGATCAGGAATTTTCACAGATCATTGCCAGATCCCGTGTAATGAAACCGGTTCTTCAGGCTGTTGGAAAAGTCAGTCCAACCGATGCCAATGTTCTGATACTGGGTGCTAATGGAACAGGAAAGGAGTTAATAGCCCGGGCTATTCACCGCTCTTCAAACCGAAAGGATGAACCATTTGTAAAAGTGGATCTTGGATCCATCGCAGAAACCCTTTTCGAAACGGAACTGTTCGGGCATGTCAAAGGAGCCTTCACCGATGCCAGGGAAGATCGTGCAGGACGGTTTGAGATTGCCACCGGTGGCACCCTGTTCCTGGATGAGATCGGAAATTTATCCCTCCCGTTACAAGCGAAACTGCTCACTGCTCTGCAAACAAAAGAGATCATACGAGTTGGTAACAATCAACCCATTGCTATAGATATCCGGTTGATCTGTGCAACGAATAAGCCCATCCGGAAACTGGTGGAAGAGAATGAATTCCGGCAGGATCTGTTGTACCGTATCAATACGGTGGAAATTCACCTTCCAACCCTTCATGACCGATCAGAAGACATACCCTTATTGGTGAATTTTTTTCTTAAAAAGTATAAAAATAAGTACAATCGGCCAGAACTTGTTATTGGTTCAGATACCTACCTTACGTTGCGGGAGTATAAGTGGCCGGGTAATATCCGGGAATTACAACATGCTGTTGAGCGAGCCGTTATAATGGCTGAGAATTCAGTACTGGAACCGAAGGATTTTATGCTGCACACCCCTTCGTCTCTCAGGGAACTTCAGGCAGATTCAGGCAGAATGGAAGATTATGAAAAAGCTGCCATCCTGAATGCAATAAAAAAATGCAGGGGCAACCTTACAAAAGTTGCCATGGAGCTGGGGTTCGGGCGAAGCACCCTGTACAGAAAAATGAAAAAATATCAACTTTGAAATGATTACCGGAGGTCTGAAACAAGGACCTTTATCAGAAAAGAAACAGAGATTGTAAAATTTGACAACTGCAATGAAGCGTTCTTACAGACCTGCTCTTATTTTTCGAATTATCCTGATATTTCTTCTGGGATTTATCGCCTTATTCATTGCCATGCAAACCCATTTCTGGCTGGTTTCCCTCTGGATAGCCCTTCTGGTCATTCTTCTCATCATAGAACTGATCCGGTTTCATGAAAGGTCTGCAAAAGCCCTGAAAAATTTCCTTCTTTCAATCAAGCAGGATGACCTTTCTAATATCTATACTTCGGATGAACCGGACGAGCAGATCCGGGAAGCATATACTACCCTGCAGCAAAAAATCATATCTCTCCGTTCAAGCAAAGAGGCAAACCATCACTTTTTGAGTGCACTGGTCGATCACGTCAATGTCTCACTGATCTCATTGGATGATCATAACAGAATCCACCTGATAAACAATGCAGCAAAAGAGTTATTCAGCATTCCCCGGATAAGGGACCTTAAGCCACTGGAAAAAATCGATAAACATTTTGCTAAAGCTATTCGCGAAGTACATTCAGGAGAAAGCCGGGTGCTGAAAATAATACGGAACGGTGAAATGTTAAACCTCCTGATGCGTGCCAGTGAATTCTATATTCAAAAAAACTACTATAAGCTGGTATCATTCCAGAATATAAATAGCGAGCTGGAAGAAAAAGAGATTGAGTCATGGCAGAAACTGGTTCGTGTTCTAACTCATGAGATTATGAATTCTGCAATACCCATTACCAACCTTATTTCAGTTATCAATGAGCTGGTACTGGATGAAAAAGGCGAACCCATGAGCATAAAGGAGTTGAATGAACAGGATTCATCCGATTTGAAAGACTGCCTCATGACCATCGAAAACCGAAGCAAAGGCTTGGTGAATTTTGTAAAAGCCACAAAAAGTCTTACGCATATCCCCACACCTGTGTTTAAAACGGTTTATGTATCCGATCTTTTTTCACGAATTCATACCTTGCTTAAGCCAAAGCTTAAAAAAAACAGCATACGTTTTGAAACCCGGATCCAGCCTCAAAGGTTACAGATCCAGGTTGATTTAGAGCTAATTGAGCAGGTCTTAATCAATCTGATGTTGAATGCCATAGATGCTGTGAAAGACAGTAACGATCCCGGGATCAGTTTGCTCGCTTACCAAAACGGTGACGTTCATGCCTGCATTGAAATAAAGGACAACGGACACGGGATAGAGGAATTGGTCATGGACCAGATATTTGTCCCTTATTTTACAACCAAGAAACACGGCAGTGGTATCGGGTTGAGTCTTGCCCGCCAGATTATGGGGCTGCATAAAGGAAAAATCAAGGTGTCCAGTGCACTCGGGGTCGGAACATCGGTTGTTCTTGTTTTTTAATCGCCGGGAATCCTAAGGTGTTAATCGGTAACAAAGCACGTGAAATATTGTTTCACATCAGCACTCTGTTCAGGAGTTTAGATATTTCACAGGGCGGGCATTCCCATCGGTCAGACCGGCTCCCTGCAGCCCGACACACAATCCATCGGTCAGACCGTGCGTGCCGGACCACGTAAAAAACTGATCGTTCTGCAGGAGTTTACAACCTTGTAGTAACGATTTTTTATTCGTCAGACAAACCCAAGTCGTCTGACGAAGTTAGTATGGCATGTTTTTAAAATAAATTGGGAGTATTGAAAGGCTGTCCAACTGCAAAAATCCTCAGTGGTAAATCCTTCCGTGGACCGCAACTTAGCGATCCGCCACCTGGCGGAGAGCAATCTCATGAGCCAGGAATGTGTGAATGCAAGTGGGTGGCGAATAACGCACCAGGCAATTCAACAAACAAAACCGAAAAACGAACAACGAAAACCGAAACGGGCCCTGTGAAATCCTGCAAAGCAGGGGCGGCTAAGCCGCTATTTCACAGGGCGGGCTTCGTAACCGTTTACCGTTGGACGTTTTTCGGTAACACAGCCGGAAAACAACGTCAGAGCTTTACCATGCATTTATCCCGGTTACTCCTGATAGCACCTTCAATGATGCGGATCACATTGAGTGCCTCCTCCGGTTTGACTGCAAGCTCTTTCCCTTCCCGGACAGCCTCATAGAGGTTGTCATAAAAGGCATGGTAATTTCCCGGAATGGTTTCCATCCTGTTGCGCACCGGTTCTCCCCGGATCTCTGAATTCAGGATACCCCAGAAGTGTTCATCCTCCCTTCCCCAATCTTCCCCGACCGGGATTTCACCACTTTTCAACAACTCTTCCTGGGGGTCAATCCCATGTTTCACAAAGGAACCCAGGGTTCCCTGGAGCAGGTAGCGCGGACCCGGTTCCCGCACCAGGTAAGAACTTTTCAAAATGGCTTTGAATCGATTGTAATAAAGGTGAATATCATAATAATCATTCACTTCGGAACCTTCCCTCCGAATCTCCAGGTCAGCATATAGACCTTCCGGTATGCCAAACAGCATCAATGCCTGATCAATCATATGAGATCCGAGATTGTAAATATTACCCGTGCCACGGGAAGGATCCTCTTTCCATGTACCCTCCTGGATATAATTTCTAAACCGGTCGAAGTGGGATTCAAATTCAACCAGTTGTCCAACCATGCCCTTTTTAATAACCCGGCTGACTGTCAGGAAATCACCGTCCCATCTCCGGTTCTGAAAGACCGTCAGCACCAGGTTTTTCTTTCGTGCCAATTCGATCAGATCACTACCCTCTGCAGTGGTAATGGTAAAAGGTTTTTCAACGATCACATGTTTCCCGGCAAGCAATGCTTTCCGGGTAAGATCGAAGTGGGTATGATCGGGTGTATTTACAACAATCAGGTCCAGTTTCGGATCATTGACCAGGTCATCATACCGGTTTACAACCGTTACTTCAGGGTATATCCGTTTTGAACCTTTGGGTGTCCGCTCCAGAATTTTCCTCAGGTGAAATCCCGGGTTTGTGGTCAGGAACGGTGCGTGAAACACCATGCCTGACATGCCAAATGAAGCCAATCCAACGTTTATTCCATCCATAATCCTGCTGATATTCTGTGGTTAATGCTGTTCGTCAATTCCTGTCATCCAGCCGGGTAATGCCCTCCTTCCTGGCTGCATCCAACGCTTCGTAATACTCCTCTCTTGTAATGCTTCGTGCGATTTTATCCACGGTGAATGCGCTTCCACATGGCCGGTACTGGGGCATGATGTTGACATAGGTATTTGCCGAGATCTCACTGGCAAGAAAGTGCATAATTTCACCGGTTCCTGCGAGTTTTTCCGGCATCACCAGGTGTCTGACCAGCAATCCGCGTTCCGCAATGCCAAGATCATTAATTTGCAGATCTCCCACCTGCCGGTGCATCTCTTTTACAGCCATTCTTGCCCGTTCGGGATAGTCCGGTGCAGTGCATAGCTGACTGGCAGTTTCCTGATCCCAAAACTTGAAATCGGGCATGTAAATGTCCACGATCCCATCCAGAAGTTTCAGTGTTTCAACCGTGTCATAAGCACTGGTGTTAAAGACCAATGGCACCTTTAAACCATTGTTGATCGCTATCTCTAACGCTGAAAGGATCTGTGCCACAACATGCGATGGGGTAACAAAATTGATGTTGTGACAACCAATATCCTGCAGGTGGATCATGAAATCTGCCAGTTCTTCACTTGTGACATCCTGTCCTCTCCCATCATGGCTGATGTCGAAGTTTTGACAGAAAATACAGAGGAGATTGCAATGGGTAAAAAAAATGGTCCCCGATCCCCTGAAACCAACCAGCGGAGACTCTTCACCGAAATGGGGGGCATAACTTGAAACCATTGCGTGTCGACCGGTCTTGCAAGTGCCCAATTCATTTTCTAATCTGTTCACTTTGCAATTGCGAGGACATAGTGTACACTCTTCCAGCAATTCCCCGGCTATGCGGGTCCTCTCCTGCAATATACCATTTCGGGCAGCTTCCAAATATACGGGTTTGTAGGTCATACAAAACAACGCCCAACATTCAACATTCAGCTTTCAAACTGATCACTTCTCATAACTCACCACTCATCCTCACTCTCCGTCTCCTCCTCACCACGTCTCATCGTCTCATTTTCTTTTAACTCTTGCTCTGCTCTGTACTCTGTACTCTGTACTCTGTATCTAAGTCACTTCGTCATTTCGTCTCTTCGTCACTAAGTCACTTCGTCACTAAGTCACTTCGTCATTTCGTCACTTCGTCACTAAGTCACTTCGTCACTCCCTCTCACCTCTCATCACTCGTATCCCGTAACCCGTATCTACTCACTGTTCACAGCTTACTGTTCACTGAGTACTGCCTACTGCCAGCTGCATACTTTTTTTCTAACTCTGCACTTCCACCTCTCTCTCTAATAACTTATCAACGTATAACTTATCCCGTAAGGGATGCCTACGGCATAACTTTCTTCATTTCATCCTTTAATCACCGCCAGTGGGGTCAGTTCCACCAGTGGTTCCACAAGGTCTTTCTGGTTTTCCATAACGTCTTCGATCTTTTTATAGGCAGATGGAGCCTCATCCAGATCCCTGACCGAGCGGATGGAATGGACAATATTTTGTTTTTCAAGGAACTCTATCTCTTTTTGAAGGTCCAGTTGTCGCTGGGCCTGTTTTCTTCCCATCACCCTTCCGGCGCCATGAGAACAGCTTTCAAAACTTTCCGGATTCCCTTTTCCTCTAACGATGTAACTTCTGGTCCCCTGTGATCCGGGAATAATCCCAACCTGTCCATTTTTTGCCTGTGTTGCTCCTTTCCTGTGAACAATCACCGATGTTGAAAAATGGATTTCACGTGCCGCATAATTATGTGCAATATTGATCATCGGATCAAAGGTGATCGGTTCAGGAAGGATATCCTGGCACACTTCTTTTATGCGGTTCATCATAAGTTCTCTGTTGGCAAAAGCGAACCGGACACAATATTCCATCTCTTTCCAGTATGTAATCCCTTCTTCAGTGCTCATTGGTAAATAGGCCAGTTGCTTCTCCACGGACAAACCGGTAGCCCATTTTTCATTCAGTGTTTTTGCCAGGCGGTTGTAATGATCGGCGACCTTTTTTCCAATGTTCCTGCTACCGGAATGCACCATAAGCCAGATGTATCCATCGTTTCCTTTCTGGATCTCAATGAAATGGTTACCACCCCCCAGTGTTCCGAGTTGATGAAGAGCACTTTCAAACTCATTGCAGGCAACCGGAAGTTCCTCTATTTTCTTTTCATCACCCAAATCAGGCATCAGATTCTTATTCTGTGGGTTTTTGTGGTGATTGAAGCCCAGTGGGATGAGGGTTCTGATCTCACTCATGATCTTTTTTATCACCGATTTATCAATGTGTTTAAGGGATGTTCGAACAGCAGACATACCACACCCGATATCCACCCCCACCGCATTGGGTATGACCATTTCCCTTGTTGCCAGAACACCACCGATCGGCATTCCATATCCCTGGTGGCAATCCGGCAGGATAACAACATGACGAAAGGCAAAGGGCAGGTTCGCCAGGTTTTTCGCCTGTTCCAGGGCACCCTCTTCGATTTCGCCCAGCCACATCTTGATGGGTACCCGTTCCGAAGTAATGATCTTTTTCATGGTTACTCCATCCTGATCATAAAATTAACATTTTCAAGGGAAACAGGGCGACAAATGGACATCAATCATTTCATATCCCTGATTATTTCAGTATCTTGCATATCACGAATCGTTTGTTATGGCATTTAAGTACTACAGGATACTTGGTTTGCCGGAGGATGCTGACCTGGATGATATAAAGAGGGCTTACCGGATTAAAGCAAAAATGTATCACCCGGATATAAGCAAAGATCCCAATGCCCATGAAAAATTTATTGAGGTTAATGAAGCGTATGAATTCCTTATAAACCTCAAAACCCAGCCTCAGTATTACTCCAAAGAGGCCATGGAGGAGAAATACCGTGAATGGGTAAGTTATGAACGGGAGAAAGCCAGGGCAAGGGCTGCTTACCAGGCGAAGAAACGATTCGAACAATTCAAAAAATCGCCCCTGTACCGGACTTCGCTTCGGCTTTCCAACATCTATGACTCGATTGTACTGGGAATCGCAATTTTTATGATTTTCGGTGCCGTAAATGGTATTATAATACAAACAGCCATGTATGAATTAACGATCAATTCCGTTATTGCAGCCATTCTGCTGCTCTTTTTATGTGGTATCCTTATTTATTTTTCATTTCGGGGTTTGAGGGAGAGGAGAAGAATTATCCGGAAAAATTTCAGCAATCATCGTTAAAAAAAGTGTAATTTTAAGGTTCTGATGTAAACGTCTGAAAAGATGAGAAAGAAATCAAGTTTCATTCTGGCAATCCTTCTTCTTTCCTGGAATCTTGTTCATTCTCAGCATTATAATTTCAAAAGGTATTCCATTGAGGAGGGACTTCCCCGGTCCGGGATTTATTCTATGATTGAAGATACCAAAGGATTCTTATGGATCGCCACAGAAGGAGGAGGGGTTTCCGTGTTCGATGGAGAAAATTTTAAAACCTATACCGTAGGGGATGGACTCGGTCATAACATCATCCGCTGTGTATTCGAAGATGACCAGGGGAATCTTTGGTTTGGAACACAGGGCAAAGGTGTGACTAAATTTGATGGTCAAGAATTTATCAATTATAATGTAAGTTCCGGGCTATCCAACGACATTGTCAGGTCCATTGGCCAGGATAACCAGGGGAACCTCTGGTTCGGAACATTCGGCGGGGGAGTGTGTAAATTCAACCTGAAAAACAAGGACCTGGAAGAGGGAATTGTGGAATGCCTTACCACAGAGGACGGTTTGTTGCACAACCGGGTGAGGGCCATGCTGAAAGACTCAAGAGGATACATGTGGTTTGGTACGGATGGCGGGATCAGCAGGTTCAATGGGCGAACCTTTGAAAACTTTACCACGGAAGACGGACTGTTGGATAACCGCATTCTGGTCATTTATGAAGACGGTTCAAAAAACCTCTGGTTTGGAACAGAGGATGGTGCTGTACGCTATGATGGCTCTGACTTTAGGGTATATACTACCGAGGACGGTTTGATCCACAACCGGATACGGGCCATCTGCCAGGATAACCAGGGGAACATGTGGTTTGGTACCGTAGACGGGATCAGCAAACTGTCCGGAAACCGGTTCCAGAGTTATACCGAAAAGGAGGGGCTCAGCAATGCACGGATCCGCTCCATCATCCGGACATCCGCCGGAGACCTCTGGTTTGGTACATTTTTCGGAGGAATAAACCGGTACAGTGGTGATATGTTCTTTCACTACACTGAAGAGGATAACCTTTCCAACAATCAGGTAAACACTGTTCTGGCTGACCAGGTAAACAACATCTGGCTGGGAACCTACGAAGGAGTCAACAAACTGGAATTCAGCCAGGGTACCCTCAGGGTGAGAAAAATCACTGAAGAGACCGGTTTAATCAATAATGTTGTCCGCAGCATGATGATGGACAATGCCGGCAATATCTGGTTCGGAACAGAAGGAGGAATCACCATCTTCAATCTGATCGTACGGCGGAATCTTGAAAAATCAGATGGATTAAAAAATAATGAAGTGCTGGCCATGCTGGAAGATTCACAGCATAATTACTGGATCGGAACTGCTTCCGGCATCAGTATTATCCAGTGTCCTACGGGCAATTTGCACGAGTTAACCATCCACGATTTTAATCCGGAGGGAGGCTACCCCGACTTTCCCGTTTCCTCCCTGTATGAAGATTTGTATGGAAACATATGGATCGGTTTTGATTATGACGGATTTGCCCTGTACCGGGATAACCGCATAACCAAGTACCATCTTGAAGAGACGCAGGATAATATTTCTACCATCATCAGCGATGACGCAGGGAAGCTATGCCTGGGGACCAAAGGTGGCGGGATCTTTACCTATACGCTGACCGAAGAGGGAATCGACACCACATCAAGAAAGAACATCAGTATTGCCAACGGACTCCACTCCAACTCCATAAACCAGCTGATTTTTGATGATAACGATAACCTGTGGGCAGGATCGGAGAAAGGGGTTGATAAGATCAGTTTTTCACGAACCGGAGAGATCATCCGGATAAAACACTTTGGACAGGAAGAGGGATTCCTTGGTATTGAAACCCACAGCAATTCCGTTTGCAAGGATAATACCGGGAGAATCTGGTTTGGAACAGTAAAGGGTGTAACCTGTTATAATCCGCTGGCTGAACGTACAGACAACATCGAAACCTATACACACATTACCAGTGTAACCATCCCCAACCGCGATATCCTGTGGGAAAATTCAAATTTTGCCGACGGCGTTTCCGGCCGGTTCAAGCTGCCTCAAAACCTTGTGCTTCCCTATAACCAGAATTCACTCTCTTTTGAATTCATCGGAATCTACCTGAAATCGCCAAGTTATGTGACTTACCAGTGGAAGCTGGATGGATTTAATGAAAACTGGTCTATCCCAAGTAAAAAGAGAGAGATGACTTACACCAACCTGCCACCCGGGGATTATACCTTTAGTGTACGGTCAGCAAACGAAGATGATACCTGGAATGAGTATCCGGCCACTTTCAGCTTTTCCGTGGAACCTCCATTCTGGCAAACCTGGTGGTTCCTCCTTGTATCTTCTCTGGTTGTACTGGGAATATTTGTGGGGTTTGTGAAGATCCGGGAACGAAACCTGAGGAGAGAAAAGAGGATCCTGGAAGAAAAAGTGCGCGAACGTACGCTTGAGGTAGTACACCAAAAAGAGGAAATCGAAGCACAACGGGATGAAATTGAAGCGCAACGGGACCTGGCAACCCAGCAGCGGGATATGATCACTCAGCAAAAAAAGGAAATTACCGATAGCATTCACTATGCCAGAAGAATCCAGACCGCGCTGCTACCCCCTACTCAGATTATCAATAAGTACTACACTGACCATTTCATCCTGTTCAAACCGAAGGATATTGTCAGCGGTGATTTTTACTGGATGACGGAGAAGAATGGAAAATTGATCGTTACCGCGGTGGATTGCACGGGGCATGGTGTCCCCGGAGCTTTTATGAGCATGCTGGGAGTGGCCTACCTGAATGAAATTGTGAACAGGATGGATACAGTTGATGCCAGTGAATTGCTTAACCAACTGAGAGAATATGTAATCCATTCGCTCCGGCAAAAGGAAACCGAGGGTGAAACAAAAGATGGTATGGATATGGCACTGTGTATCATCGACACCAAACAGCAAATGCTACAATTTGCCGGAGCAAACAATCCTCTCTATCTCCTTCACAATGATACAATTACAGAAACCAAGGGAGATAAAATGCCCATCGGCATTCATGCCAGAGACAATCAACCCTTTACCAACCATACCATCAATCTCATCGCGGGTGACGCAATCTACCTCTTTTCCGATGGCTATGCTGATCAATTCGGCGGACCTGAAGGGAAAAAATTCAAGTACAAACCGTTCAAGGATCTATTGATTAAGAACAACCATCTTCCGATGGAAGAGCAGAAGAAAGTGCTTGATGAAATGTTTTTGAAATGGAAAGGTGAACTGCCGCAGGTCGATGATGTGGTAGTTATTGGGATTAAGGTGTGATCAAAACCAGTAAACATGAAAGAGAAATACATAACACTTCTTCAAAAACAGATCAAAAAGCTCGATTCGAAAGATTTCGATCTTGACTCCTGGAAAGATTCCACGACGCTGGTTCTGGACCGAATCTTCGGCCCGGACTCCGAGAAAATCAAAAAAATTAACGAGATCCATTATGACCTGAGCAGCTGGTCATTGCGGGACACGCTGGGCACGTCGGCTCATTTCGATGTCTGCAAAAAGAAGGGAAGAGAGATCCTGGAAGTATGCATAACGGAACTGGAAACCATCGGAGTACCGGAGAAGGTTGAGGAGAATAAAAAACCGGCAACCGACATTATCAAGGCTGCCCTGGAAGATGAACTGAAAATCTCACAATACAAAGAGCTGGAAAAATTGATAAAAGAATCGAGCAGGGAAACGTTGGAACAGAATATCTTTGATTTCCTGGGCAAGATCGGTTCTGAAAATGCCATGAACATTCTTTCAAAGATTCTGTCTTCCCTTCGTGAAACCGATTAAGGAAAACCAGTGAAAGCTTAATATGCAAGATTGAAATACGCCTTTATGGGGGATTTTTTCACACAACCCAATCTTATGAAAAAAATAAGGAATCCGTTTGATCCGGCGGTGAATAAATGCTTCGGATGCAGCCCAAGCAATCCGATAGGGCTCAGGCTTGAGTTTTTTAAAGAGGACAATACACTGGTCTGCTATTGGGATCCGGATGAAAACATGCAGGGTTATCCGGGAGTGGTTCACGGCGGAATTCAATCCACCCTGATGGATGAACTGGCAAGCTGGGTTGTTTTCGTTCTGGGTAAATGCGGAGGATTTACCTCCTCCATGGAAATCCGGTTCAGGAAACCGCTGTTTGTCAGCAAAGGCAAAGTTAAGGTAACAGGGAAAATGGTTGAGATGAACCGCCGGATTGCTGACATTGAAACGCACATTTATGATTCCGACGGGGTGCTGTGTTCCACAGGCCTGATCCGGTATTTTATCTTTACGGGTGACCAAGCACTCGAACGAATGGGGCTGCCCGATCACAGTGAATTCTTCTTTGAATGATCCTACTACAGGTGCAGTATCTCGCAGTAACGTTATTTCTTTTCCGGTTTCCGGTGGATGCCGCACTCCTTATGGTCCGACTTCTCCCACCACCAGCGACCCGACCGGAAATCTTCACCGGGAATCACTGCCCGTGTACATGGCTGGCAACCAATGCTCGGATACCCCTTATCGTGTAAAACATTGTAAGGGATCCTATGGCTTTTAATGAACTCCCATACCTGGTCTGATGTCCAGTTTATCAGGGGGTTTACTTTAATCATCTGATGCTGATCATCCCACTCAACCAGTTCATTCGATGACCGGTGTCTGGATTGTTCCCTTCTTAATCCGCATATCCAAGCATCAAAATCCTTCAGCGCCCTCTTCAAAGGATCATTTTTCCGGATCTGGCAGCAAAGTTCCCTGTTCTCAATGCTGCGATAAAACAAGTTTATTCCTTTTTTATTCACCATCTCCTCAACCCGGTCCCTGTCCGGAAAAAGAATCCTTATGCGTACCTCGTATTTTTCTTCCGTTCTCTCTATCAGGTCATACGTCTCGGGAAAGATCCTGCCTGTATCCAGAGTAAAAACCGGTATCGAGGGATCAATTTCGTTGATCATATGAATCAGCACCTGGTCCTCAGTGCCCATGCTTGTGGCAAAAACCATCTTTTTTCCGGATTCTTCCAGTAAATAACGAAGCACCTCTTGCGACTCAGCATCCTTCAACCGCTGATTCAGCTCCCTGATCCTCTCCTTTTGCATAATGTCACCACCCATCACAGTAAGAATTTTAAGATGACAAAAATACATTTTATTTTAAACCTTTACCTTTGTAACGTTTCTTTTATGACGCTTTTAAATTGAAACCTTTAAAGATGAGGGTTTCATTCGGTCCATTGCCGATCATACACAATAGATCTTTATTTTGTAAACATGGATATTCTGATTACCGGTGCAACCGGATTCATTGGTTTCAGCCTTTCAGAAAAATTGATGTCACTTGGTCATACCGTGCATGTCCTGTCAAGAGATCCCGGCAAGGCTGGTATGTTCATGCACGAAAAGATACGCTTCTTTACCGGAGATATTACCGACGGCGAATGTGTCAGGAAAGCCATGAAGGGGTGTGACCAGGTTTTTCATCTTGCAGCCTGCACAAAAGTATGGTCAGAAGACCCCACTGTTTTTCAGAAGTTCAATGTCGAAGGAACAAGGATTATCCTTGATGCAGCCAGGGAGATGAACGTTGAGAAAGTTGTGGTAGCCTCAACAGCCGGAGTCCTGGGACCCTCTGTTAATGGACCGGTTGATGAATCGACGGTCAGAAAAACCCGGTTTTTTACCGAGTATGAGAGAACAAAATGGATGGCGGATCAGATCACTCAGGAATTTGCAAAAGAGGGATTGCATATTATTATAGTATACCCTACCCGCGTTTTCGGACCCGGGCCACTCAACCAGAGCAACTCGGCAACAAAACTGATGCAGCAGTATGCCCTGGGTAAATGGAGAATCATACCCGGAAACGGAAAGAAAACAGGTAATTATGTATACATTGATAATCTTGTGGATGGCATGATCAGGGCTATGGAGCATGGCCGGTCAGGAGAGGGGTACCTGTTAGGTGGAGACAACATAAGCTATACCGATTTTTTTAATACCATTTCGGACATCATTCACAGGAACTTTTTCATGATCAGGATCCCGAGGGTAATGGCAATGATTGCTGCTTCAGCGATGTTGCTGTTTGCAAGGATCACAGGTAGAACACCCCTGTTAACCCCGGGGTGGGTCAGGAAGTACTTTCACAACTCCTCCATAACGAATGATAAGGCAATAACCGAATTGGGTTATGTTCCGGGAACATTCCGGGAGGGGGTGGAAAAAACACTGGAATGGCTGGAAATTAATCTCCCCTGAATAAGGAGGAATATAAAACCTTGCACCATAATCATACCAACCGATTTTCAAGCCGTTACTTGTATATTAATCTTTGGAGAATCCTTTGAAAACCTGTGAATCACGGTGCGATACCAGTCTGCCGGAATAGATTAGTTTACCACTAATAGAAGGCGTGCTAACGGATGCCGTGGCTCTTCCATCAGCTGAAACAATAATGCGGATAAGTAACAGGCCGGTCGATGTATTTACATTGAAATCAACTGTATAAGTTATCGATTTTTCCCCTTTGCCCCTGATTCTGTATGTACTGATCTTCCCTTCCGCAATGGTTCCATACATTGAACTTCCTCCCAGCGTGTATACTGCACCGAGCTGGATGGCGCATTTTGCAGAATCGACATAGATAAAATTGCGGGATGGATCGACGGGTTCGGGAGACCCGTCATATGGTTGCAATAATTCGGTTTCCAACACGAATTGCCGGTCTTCCAGCATCTTTTTTATGATCATCGCACGCCTGAACATCTCCATCCTTTCCGCCTCTTTCTTCTCCTGTCTGGCTTTCTTGCGCAACGCTCTCCGATCATCACCGCTTTCAGTTTGCGCAAAAACAGTGATCGCAATGAAAAACAAGGAACAAAATAAAATACTTCTTCCAGTAAATGAGGTCATAATATGATTCATTTTTCTATTTATCGTGAAAGACAGTAAGCCTAACCCATATCCCGTAACTTGTAACATTTCCCACTTGACTCACAACTCACTTCTTAACCCATTTCACCATCCAGGGCAGTCGGTTCTGTTTTATGCCGGGATAACGAACCTCCCGTGCGCCAAACCCTGCATAAAATCTTGCCAGGCTCTCCCTGTTTGATCCCATGAAATCGAGCAGGCTGTCCTCACCGGCATGATCCCGGATGAACCGGTCGATCAGCAGGAACATGGCTCCATTCTCCCGGCTTTCCGGAATGTTTCCCGAGAACAGGAAGACATAACGACGGTTTGAATGGATAAAATAAGCTCCGGCACAAATCGATCCGTTGGCACTTACCGCCAGGTATGTCTTTCCTGCTTCCCGATTAATGCCCTCCAGCATGATGGATTTGAGGCGGGAATAATGATAAGACTTAATCTTCGGATAGAATCTCCCCTGGTTCGACCGGAACATTGCAATCAGATCATCCAGCCTGTTTTCACGAATGACTGAAACGTTATGATCAACTGCCTTTTTAATATTCCTTTTTGTATTATCCGAATAACTGCGAAACAATTCTTCGTGACCGCCGGTTAGTTCCAGTTCATGTGTTTTATTGCTGAATACCTGAAACTGGCGTGGGGTTACATCATTGGATGAATTCAAACAAATATCGATCAATCGATAGGTTTCCGGAATGGCGGCAAGAAACGCATTGATTTTATCCCGGTCAGGGAGTGCTTCGGAGAAAACCCCCAGCTGTTGGGAAAAAAAGGGCTGATACAGGTAGGATATGCCGAACTTTCTTCCCCAGGTAAGCGGGAGTACAGCCTGATAATCATCTTCGACCAATCCATTCCAGCCCGGACAAATCAGGTCAAGAAACCAGGAATAGGCATAAATCCGGCCACATTCTGATCCGGCAATGCAGCTGTCCCATTTCTGTTTATCGATCTGCTGATGAGAAATGAATGCGATCATTCTGGTTCTCAGTTTCCGGTTTTCGGTTCCAGGTTCTCAGTTAAGTGACGAGTAACGCGTGACAAGTGAAAGAGCAGCATCTACCAACGTTTTGCTCCCAGGGGGCATAAAAATGAATACAGTAAGCCTAACCCATATCCCGTAACTTGTAACATTTCCCAATTGACTCACAACTCACCCCTCACTTCGAAATCCTTCATCCTTTGCCGAAGGCACGCCTATGGCGCATCCTTCACCCTTCATCCTTCCCCTGCCATCTTCAACATCGTCTCATACACCTTTCTCCACCCTTCCCAGGGGCCCCAATCACTGAGTGAGGAGTTATGCCAGAGGCTGGTGAAGGTCCCGTTCACCGCTCTTGTTCTGTCCACAATTTGTTGTATCCTTTCAATTGCTTCCTGCTGATCCATTCGCAGGTAATCTTTTAATGTTCCGTCCATAACCTGGAAAGGAAAGATCTTCAACTCTGTTTTCTCTTCATTTAAAAGGTCGTAAAAAAAGAACGAATTGGATGTTCCCGCACGGAAGCCTGTTTCTGCGGCATATCCCATGGTATAATCCTCTTTTATACCGAGCCGTAAAAGGTTTCTGTAGGTATAGGGGATTTGCAGTTTCAGATAATGCTGTCTGCTCCGGGTAATGGATTGGCATGCTGCCATCTGCAACAAAGAAATTTCCTTTTCCAGTTCAGAGGGTTCCGCATTTGAGCGATAGGAAGGATGGATTCCGATCCTATATTTCCCTGCTGTTTCTTTGATCAGCCTCACATATCCACTCCTGTTACCGGGCGGATTTTTATCGTATTTTCCGACTTTTCCAACCTGGAAGAAGAAGACCGGTTTACTCTGATGCTTATTATGCCATTGCTGCAACAGATCAAACACATCGTAGGGATCCTTGCTTTTCCCGATCAGCACTTTGAGACGAAGGATGTTTTCCCCTTTTATTTTTCTTGTATTTGACTGCATCATACCACCGATGTTCCGGAATAATCCTTTGCATTTAAATGCAAACGGCTCATCAATATCTATGGTGGGCATGAATTCATAGGGTTTTTGGGGAATCCTCAGGTGTGGAAATTTTTTGATCAGGCTTTTTCTCAGTTCCTCGATCCACATATCAACAACGGGAAAATTCAGAAAATCATTCCTGTAGGCCAAAGAACTGTAAACATCATACCGGCCATGAAGGTCCGGTTCCGCATTGAAATATTCTTCATACAGGGATAGCATAAAGAAAGAAGCTGCAAATGGGTCAAAAGGCATATCAGAATGAGGATCAGTGATGTACATCACCTTTGTATCCTTCCAGACCGGAAAGTAAAGATCCTGTTCGATGATCTCTTTTTCAAAAAGCAGGTTAGCCGGTTTTATCCGAAATGAGTTATCAAAAAAACGATCCGAATAATTAATTTTCGGCTGTGTACTGGAAGAAAATTGTTCGCTGTCTGCAGTGATCTTAAGATCGAGTGTTAAGATCTCTTTGATGATGAACTCAAAAATATAATTGAGTCTGGGCGTTATTTCCCTGGCATAAACGAGCAAACGGATTGTTTTTTTAGTGTATCAAACCGAATCAAATTTAACAATTTTTCGCAGATGGCGATGGTCCTCATATACCTTGTCAATCAAACGGACATTCTTACCGGTGATTTTTTACGGATATAAATTCCTGTTATCTTTGGAAGAGGTAACGCAATCCGAAATTCCTGATGCCGATACTCTTTCAATCAACAAATAACCATAGCAAACCGGTCTCTTTTAAAACGGCTTTATTAAGCGGATTGGCTCCTGACAAAGGATTATTTCTACCAACCGATTACCCTGTGTTCAGCAAGGAATTGATCCATGATTTTCACCGAATGTCTTACCCGGAGCTTGCCTGTTCCCTGCTCTATCCCTTTCTTTCAGATGATATAACAGAACAAAAGTGCTTCCACCTTGCAGAAAGGGCATATGATTTTGAAGTACCACTGGAACGGATAGATGGCAACAGGTATCTGTTGCGGCTTGACCGTGGGCCGACTCACTCATTCAAAGACTTTGGAGCAAGAATGATGGCTTTGCTTATGGAGCATGTGCGACAAAACGAATCCGGCAAATTAATTGTTCTTACGGCAACTTCAGGGGACACGGGTGGCGCTATTGCCAGTGCATTCCTGAATATGGATAATATCGAAGTAGTGGTTTTGTTTCCCCGGGATGAGATCAGCAACCAACAGCGAAAGCAGATGACCACACTGGGTAAAAACATTCAGTCCATTGCCATTGAAGGGAAGTTTGATGATTGTCAGGCACTTGTCAAACAGGCATTTGCCGATCCTGATCTTACCAGTCTGAATCTTACTTCAGCAAATTCAATCAACATCGGAAGGCTCTTGCCCCAGAGTGTCTATTATTTTTGGGCTTTCACACGTACCGCTCTTTCTCATGGTAAACCGGTTATTTTCTCTATTCCTTCCGGTAATTTTGGAAACGCATGCGGGTGTCTGTTCGCAAAGAGAATGGGATTACCTGTTTCAAAACTGGTTTTGCCCACCAACTCTAACGATTCATTTACGCGATTTTTAAAGACGGGGATTTACAGGAAAACCGAACCATCCGTACCCTGCATCTCGAGTGCAATGAATGTAGGTCATCCCAGCAATTTAGCCAGGATAATAACACTGTATGGAGGAACCATGGATGAAGAAGGCAACCTGTTAAGAAAGCCCGATTTTGATTCCATGATCGGGGATATATTCTCCGTGTCAATATCTGAAGAAAAGACAAGGGAAACGATCCATCGGTTTTACCGGGAGTTTGGTGTCATGCTCGAACCACATGGTGCTGTTGGACTGGCAGGTTTGGAACATTTTCTTGCCGAAGAATCGAGGGAGCCGGAGCAGGATCATCAAATGATCTCACTGGAAACTGCACATCCGGCAAAATTCCCGGAAGAGATCCGGAAAATTTTATCCATGGAACCTGATCAACCCGAATCATTTGCCGAACAGGAGAGGAAAAATGAGGTGTTTGAGGTGATGGACCGGAAATACCAGACCTTTAAAGAATATTTACTCAGCAACAAATAGATGCAACTCCTTTGAAATACATTATCCTCATACCGGATGGCATGGCCGACTGGGAAATCCCTTCTTTAGGGTATAGAACACCACTCGGTGCAGCCAAAACTGAGTACATGGATAAACTTAGCCGGATTTCATCCACCGGGCAGTTACAGACAATACCCGGTGGAATGCCTGCCGGCAGCGAAATAGCCAATCTAACCATCCTGGGATACGATCCGGTTGAGGTATATCAGGGAAGAGGGGTTTTAGAAGCTGTAAGCATGGGAATTGACATTAAAGACAATGACCTGGTCATGCGCTGCAACCTGGTCTGCCTTTACCCGGATGGGAGAATAAAGAACCATTCTGCCGGGCATATCTCAACAGAGGAGGCTTGCAGATTGATCCACTCCCTGAACAAAGAGGTTGGAAAAGGAAGATCCAAAATCTATCCGGGAGTGAGTTATCGTCATGTTTTTATCCTCGAAAACGGAAGCAGTGAAATCGACTGTACCCCACCACATGATGTTCCGGGGGTTCAATTCAGGGATGTGCTGGTAAAACCAATGAGACCCCGTGCACAAAAGACAGCGGAGCTGCTCAATAAACTGATTCTCAAATCTCAGGTGATTCTCAAAGAGCACCCGGTAAACACTGAACGGATCAAAGCGGGAAAGGACTCTGCCAATTCTGTCTGGTTCTGGTCGGCAGGACACAAACCGGAAATGCACAACTTTATGGAAAAACATCACCTCAGGGGAGCTGTAATTTCTGCCGTTGACCTGGTGAATGGAATGTGTAAATTAGCCGGTTTTGAAGTGATCCGTGTGAAAGGAGCAACCGGGTTGTACGATACCAATTATGAAGGGAAAGCCCGGGCAGCCATCAACGCGATAAAGCATAACGACCTGGTTTATCTTCACATTGAAGCACCGGATGAGGCAGGCCATGAGGGGGATCCAAACCTTAAAATGAGCACCATTGAAGATATTGACCGGAAGGTGGCTAAACGCCTGTTTGAGGAGGTGCAGAAACGAGACGATCTCGCCATCGCCATCCTGCCCGATCACGCAACGCCGATTGAAACAAGAACACACACCAGTGAGCCGGTCCCGTTTCTCATCTACCACCCGGGAGAACCACCCGATGAGGTCACTGAATTCAATGAAGCGAGTGTTACAGGGGGAAAATATGGTTTATTGAAAGGGGATGAGTTTATGAAGGTGTTTTTAGGTAGATAATGAGAGCTGAGGAAACAAATCAAATCCAAAATAATGGTATCGGGTTATACTATAAAAAAGATTTGTTATAAGGCTTTACGAATAACATCCAACAATAAAATAATAACTGAGAACTCATCTCCGTCTCTTCGTCACTTCGTCTCAAAGTCACACAGTCTCACTTTCTCATACCTTTGTACCATGAGCAGCTTCCCCATGCCCCATGCACTATGCTCTCTGCGCCATGCACTATGCGCCATGCCCATCACCACCTCACAGGTCCAGCTCAACTACTGTAATTCCCGAGCCTCCCTGGTCGATCTGTTCGTCACGGAATGATTTGACGATATCCACCGTATTGAGGTATTCACGGATCATCTGCCGGAGAATCCCATCTCCCTTTCCATGCAGGATTCTCAGGGTATCTATTTCAACAACAATGGCTTCATCGATGAATTCTGTCACTCTTCTAATGGCTTCTTCAGTCCGCACTCCCCGAAGATCGATCTGGGGTGAAAAGGCAAGTTTCCGTTTCCCGATATCCCAGAGTGTAGCGGGGTCCTGTGGTTCTTTTCTGGCTACCCTGCGGAATTCATTCTCACTGATCTTTGTCAGTTTTTCAGCCGGGAGGGTTGTTTTCATATTTCCAAAAGAGACCAGGTAGCTTTTTTCATTCCGGTCAATCACTTCACCCGGGGGTTCATATCCTGTCATTTTGACCTTATCCCCTACCCTGATATCTTCTCTATGCCGAACCGCGGCTTTTTTATTTGATTCCGTTTTTCCGGATTGCCGGGCACTCTTCCTGAGGCGTGTTATTTTCCGTTCGATCTTTTCGTCCGTTTCCCGCTTGCTGTCCGTTATGGTTTTTGTGAACTGTTCCAGCTCCTCTCTCGCCTTTTTTGTCACTTCCCGTTCAGCGTTTGCTTCCTTAATTTTCCGTATGGTATTTTCAATCACCTTATTAACCCCGGCTAACAGCTCTTTTGCTTCCAGTTCTGCTCTTTCGATAATTTCTTTCCTCAGTTGTTTAACCTGCTCCAGCTCCACGGAATATTTTTCTACCAGTTCTTCCAGTTTTTTTTCCGACTTCCGTATCCTGCTTCTTTTATTTTCCCAGTACTTCTTATCCCGGGCAATTTCCTGTAAATGGCGATCAAACTTGATGTGATCCTCCCCTGCCTTTTCTGTTGCTGCGGTTAGCACATCCTCAGGGAGCCCGATTTTTCTGGCAATTTCAAAGGCAAAGGAGCTGCCTGGCCGTCCGATTTCCAGTTGGAAAAGCGGCTCCATTTTTTGCCTGTCAAACAGCATGGCTCCGTTTTCTATCCCCGGTTCGGATGCAGCGAAATGTTTCAGGTTGGTATAATGGGTTGTTATCACACCATATGTTCCTGTTTTGATCAATTTACCAAGCATGCTTTCTGCAATTGCCCCTCCCAGCATGGGTTCAGTTCCGGTTCCAAACTCATCGATAAGGATCAAGGTATTGGGATTGGCGTTCTTCAGGTAATACTTCATATTGACAAGGTGCGAGCTGTATGTGCTCAGGTCATTCTCGATCGATTGCTCGTCTCCGATCTCAATAAACAGTTGGGTGAAGAGCCCGAATTCCGAATCTTCAAGGACCGGAACCAGCATGCCCGACTGAAGCATGTATTGCAGAAGACCAACGGTCTGCAGGCAAACGGATTTACCACCTGCATTGGGTCCCGAGATCAGTAATATCCTGGTTTCATCGTTCAGGAAGATATCCAGAGGAACAACCTCCTTTTCCTCCGGTTTTTCGGCATGGAATAAAAGTGGATGGATGGCACGTTCCCAGTTTAGCGCAGGTTCTCTGCCAAAAGCAGGCAGTACAGCATTTAATTTACGTGCAACCAGTGCTTTTGCCCTGGTAAAATCGATTTGCCCCAGGAATTCGTAGGACCTGAAGAGATCCTCAGCATAGGGTCGGATATCATTGGTAAGGGATAACAGGATCCGGATGATCTCTCTCTTCTCTGCATATCCAAGCTCCCGGATCTCGTTATTCAATTCCACGATCTCCGACGGCTCAATGTATGCGGTCCTGCCGCTGGCAGACTCATCGTGTACGAGTCCTGAAATGCGTCGTTTGTTTGATGAATTCACCGGGATAACCGCCCTGCCATCCCGAATAGCCAGGTTTACTCCACGCTCAACAATACCATCTGAAATCGCCTGCTTGAGAATCTGATTCAGACGGGCAGATGCCTGTTTTTCTTTTTCACGCAAAGTCCTGCGTATCGATGTCAGTTCCTGTGATGCTTTATCCTTCACCTCCCCCTTATTATTCAATATTTTATCGATTGAATCCAGAACAAACGGATAGATCACAATATCACGACTTAATCCTTTGAGAGCCGGATAATCATGATCCTCTTTCGACAGTAAGGCAAGGATGGACCGGATCGTGCCCTGTGATTTCCGGATCTGCAAAAACTCCCCTGCCTCAAGGTATGATCCCTCAACCCGGAGTTTCTTCAGCGAAGGAGTAACATCGAAAAAATGATCCAGGGGAAAATCCTGATCAAGCAAAAGGATCTTCCGAAACTCATCCGTCTGTTGGAGAAGGATGGTTATTTCATCTGCCGAGGTTGAAAAATGCATCTCTGCAGTTAGTTCCCTGCCCAGATCACACAGGCAGGTATCCAGGATCATTTTCCTGATCCGGTCGAAACCGACCTTCTCTTCAAAATTTTTAGGATAAAGCATGAAGAACAAGATTAAAGATCAAAAGCAAAAGTAAAAAGATAATCCTTATTCGCCACCAGGCGTATCGTCGGAATCTGATCTGGAAAAGTTATTAGGTTATTGGTTATTGGGTTATTGAGGTGTCTGACGTATAAATTTGAGAGTCGGAAGCTTAGTTTAAAATGAATTGGGGAAATAGGAATTTTAATACCGATAAGTACAATGTTTATAGCTATGCACTCAATAATCCCGAAAATTAGAAGATCAATGATCTTTGTTGATTTTCGAGGATCCTCGAGAATCATTCCCCCATTGGGGTGATTCTCGGGACTTAATAACCACTAACCCAATAACAATTTTACAGCTTAAACCCCACCACCAGGACATCATCGACCTGGGGTTCATCCCCCATCCATTCAATGAATGTTTTTTCAAGGATCTCTTTTTGGTGGTCAAACGGTTCCTGATGGATGGAAAAGAGCAGTTCCCTGAAGGGTTTGCTCATGAATTTCTTTTTCTCTTCTCCTCCGAATTGGTCTGCATAGCCATCCGAGTACATGTAGAAAACCTTTTCGGTTTTCAGGTCGAATTCATGTTTGGAAAATATTTTTTCCTGCAAATCCTCATCTTCGATACCACCGATGGGCATTTTATCAGCCATGACGCGATGCATTTTGCCATCTTCTATATACACCAGGGGGTTCTTTGCCCCGGCATATTCCAGTATATTTTTTTCCCTGTCGATCACACACAGTGCCATATCCATTCCGTCCCTGTTCTGGTTTTCTTTTTGTTTCAGGGCTTTAGAAACTCCTTTATGAAGCTCAAAAAGGATCTGATCTGCTTCTGTGATCCTCCGGGCATCCACAATTTCATTCAACAGGTCATTGCCCATCATGCTGACAAATCCTCCGGGAACCCCATGTCCGGTACAATCCACGGCAGCAATCACGATTTTCCCATTGACCTCATTAAACCAGTAAAAGTCTCCGCCAACGATATCCCGGGGCAGATAAAAAATAAACAGGTTTGGAATTGCATTTTTTATCACCTCCATACGTGGCAACATAGCATCCTGTATTCCTTTTGCATAGTTGATGCTATCGGTGATGTGTTGGTTTTTAATCTCGATCTCAACTTTTTGTTCCTCGATCTGGTTTTTCTGCTGCTCCAGTAGAATGTTTTTCTGATTCAGCAACTCATTGGCTTTCTTCTTTGTCCGGTATCTACTATAGACGACAACCACCAGAATCAGGACAAGTCCTGAGATGACGATCAATGAATTTCTCAGGTTTCGTTGCCTGCTTAGCTGGAGCGTTTGTATTTCGTTCTCCTTCCGCAACAAGGCATTTTCCTGTTCTTTTTTCTCTGTATCGTAAAGGGTTTGCATCTGTGCGATAGCCTGCTGGCTCTCCTCCGTAAAAACACTATCCTTATAGAGGGCTGATATTTTAAATGATTCCAGGGCATTTCTGTAGTCTCCCCTGGCAGCATAAAATTCCGATAGTATCCGGTAAACGGTCCGAAGCAGATCCTTGTCATTAATCTCTTTTGCCATGTCAAGGCTTTGATTCAGGCAGTTCAGTGCTTCAGTATAGTGCCCGTACTTCTGGTGAACAAATCCAATCGTTTTCATGGTATTTGCAATCCCCAGTGTATCCCCGATCTCCTGTTTCAACTCCAGTGCTTTCATATAATATTCAAGCGCTCCCTGGTAATCATTCAGCCCCTTGTCATAAATATCTCCGATTTTTTTCATTGCGGAGCTGATCCCCTGAACGTTGTTGAGTGACTGTTCAATGTTCAGGGCTGCCTGGTAAAACCGGATGGCATCGGGATAATTTTCGGTTACTTCGTGTAAATTACCGATCTCGAGGTAACACATCGCCACTCCTTCCTGGTCCTGGAGCCGGGTATAATTTACCAGCGATGAGCTAAAATATTGCTTTGCCATGTCGTAGTTGTGCATCGCTTTATAGACCGTTCCGATGTTAAATTGTGTCTGTGCCGTCCCGTGCAGGTCGGCTATTTCCTCATATATCCTCAGTGCTTCCAGGTAGTTCTCCTGTGCCCCCCCGTAATCGGACCTCCGTTCAAAGATATTGCCAAGGGCATTGTAGGCTTTCGCGGTACCCTGCTTATCATTCACCTCTTCCGAAAGTTGGAGTGATTGTTTAAAATTTTCCTCAGCTCTCGCATAATCTCCCCTGTTACTATAGATTTCTCCAATATTCAAAAGAGCATTGGCGATCCCTTCCTTGTTGTTGATCTCTTCATTCAACTGTAAGGACCGGTTGAAATGATCCAGGGCTTCCGAAGATTTCCCCAGATCGATTAATACAACACCAATGATATTTAACGACGAGGCAATATTCTCCTTATCCCCCGACAGGCTGTCAATTTCAAATGATTGCCTGAAATAACCCAGTGCTCGTTCAAAATCATTCTGACTGCGGTAGATAATTCCGATGTTATACAAACAGGCTGAGATCCCTTCCTGGTAGTCAATCTCCCTTGCCAGGTCCAACCCCTGCTGATAGAATTCAAGCGCTTGCTGATCATCATTCAGGTTTGACCAGGCTGATCCCTTCTCCTTAAGAGCCAGTACTTCCGACTGAGGATCATCCAGCTTCCTGGAAAGGGTTATGATTTGATCCGCATATTCGATATTTTGCTCATTATCATAAGGGTGGCTCTTAATCCATTCATACAGGATATCGATCTTCTCCTTATCGGGAACCACCTTCAGGGTATCTTCCAATGATCTTTCCTGTCCCGTGGATGGAGAGATAAAAGCCAGATGAATAGCTACAACCAGAAAGTATAAAAGAAATCGTTTCATTCGTTACTGTTACCGGGTATATACGATCAAAAATAGTAAACAAATCCCAATTATGTTTAAAAAAGTGCCCATTCGTTATAAATTACAATAAATAAAATTGTACATTAGATTTCAAACAGGAGAGTAGCAAAATCACATAACACGCGGTATTTTACCCATCTATGGCAAATTTTCAACTCATCCTCCGGAGTATATTTCGGACAATCCCATTGAGGTTTATTGGGGAGGTGCTCCTTTTGGGATTGATCATCCTGTTTGTGGAATTTCGTATCACTGAGAAAAAAACCATCGACTGGCGGCAATTATACAGTGACCATAAGCGGGAAAAGGTTATCGACCCGGATATTGTAATCGTTAAAATTGACGATTATGCCTTCCGTTCCATTGCGGGCGGAGAAGTTAGCCGTGAATACATAGCAACGCTGGTGAATGAAATAAAAAGCTATTCACCCAGGGTGATCGGCATGGATTTTCTGTTCACGGCTCACTTTAGCGATAAGTACGACCAGATACTATCTGAAGTGAAGAAAATTGATCCGGAATATGCAGATCCTGACCAGAAGCTGATGCAGGCAATCCAGTCGGAGATACCGGTTGTACTGGGCGCAAATCTCATCCTGAATGATAAAGAGAAAGTGCGCCTGATCCAACCCATTGACTCGTTTTTACAGGAAAATGTTTCTGTCGGGTTTACCAAAGTCACCCTGGATAAGGACGATGTTTGCAGGGAAGTATACCTGTATAAAAAGATAGCCGGTTCAGATGTACCTGCCTTCTCCACCCGGATCTGCCAGTCAGCAGGATCAGATATTGCAGTGGAATATGACCCGGAGGTGATTCGTTACTTCACACCATCCAAAACCTTTGCATCTTTCTCAAGCAAGGATATCCTGGATGGCAAGTTTCGTCAGGTTTCCAAAAACTGGTTCAGGGACAAGATCATCCTGGTGGGAGTTACCTATTCCGGCAGTAACGATTTTTTCAAAACACCATTGACCGGAATACTCAGAAACCAGGAGGAGCTGCCGGGTATCTTTATTCATGCGATGGTCATAAAGAATATTTTAAATCAGCAGTTTATCCCCGATCAAAAAAGGTTTTATAACCTCATTGCTTTGTTCCTGACCATCATTATCCTGATAGAGGGAATAATCCTGAACAGGAAAACCATACCAACGCTTGCTTTTATCCTGACGGGGATACTTCACATTCTGCTCTGTTTCCGGTTGTTCCTGAATAATGGGATGAATATACCTTTCCTGGTCCCCTTACTGATAATAGCCATCGGGTTGCTATGCCTGTTTTTCATCTGCAGGATCAGGAATGAATATACAAATGAACAGATAACATCATAAATAACTTAAAACAAAATGACATGAGAAGAATTGGATTGTATTGTATGCTTTTACTGGTTTCTTTGGCCAGTATGGGACAGGGCAGCAAGGATTATGTAGCCATGCTGTTTTCACTGGATGGTGAAGGAGTGTATACCCGTGAAGGGAAATCGGAGAACCTGATGGTTCCACAGAACTTCCTGAAAGGAGATAAGATCCTGCTTTCATCAGGGACAGCCACCCTGATGCTGTTTTCAGGGGATGAGGTGAACCTGAAAGCAAACGAAGAATACACCGTTTCCAGTTCAACAGGCACAGGCGGAGAATCCGAAAAAAGTTCAACCTTTCAATCGGTCTCCGAATTGATTGATGAGGATCACGAGCGGATATCCCAGCGGAATGCTGCCTATAAGGTCAGGGGTGCTTTCTCTGCAGTCAAAGCGTTTCCTTCCCTTTCGGGATTGATTGATGGCAGCTATGCCGAAGTTGTCCTGAATGTGGATGTGAATGCCGGCTTCCAGCTGTCCCTGGAAGTGTATGACCAGGGAACCGATGAACTGGTCTGGAAATTGGATCGGATCACGGCCAAGGAAGTGTCCCTGAAGGATGTTGATTTTGTGCCCGGGGAAAGCTACTACTGGAGCCTGAAAGCAAGAGATGTTCTTGATATCGGGATCATTAATGTATGGACTGATGAAAAGAAATCTGAACTTAAAAAGTTCGCATTCAACGAAAAGATCGATTACCTGACCGCCTATAATTGCTATAAGGAACAGGGGCTGATGTATGATGCCCGGCATGTATTGAAACTGGCGATCCGGAAATATCCTGAAAGCGACCTGTTTGAATACCTGCTGGAGAACCTGGAGATACCCGATTAAAACCCGGCCGGGAACTGAAAGTGAACCATTCAACAGACAAAACATGAAATGGAGATTCATTTTTATTCCAGTTCTGATACTGGTTTGTATCCTTTTACCCATGTGTGAGGAGGGGGATGTTATTGATCCGGAAAAGGTGGATGTATGGACCAACTATACACCCCAGAATGGCATCATTGACAATGAGATCTGGTCGATTACCGAGGATCTGTATGGAAACATCTGGGTGGGGACCGGTACCGGACTTTACCGGTTTGATGGCAACAAATGGGATCAGGTCGGTCAGGAAGCCTATGTGGAGGGATATCCCATATATGCTGTTGCAATGGATGGAGACGGGGTCCTGTGGGTTGGATCGCAATATGGACTGGACGTCCTGGTCCAGGGTAACTGGTACTGGATCGACAGCCTGTTCGGATACCCGTTTATTGCACGAAGCCTTTACAGGGATAAATTCGGGGATATGTGGATCGGTACCCTGGGAAGTGAATTTACTCCCGGTGGATTGTTCGCGTTCGATGGGCAAGATTTCTACAAGTACACGGATCCGTTTGAACAGCCCGGATTTAACAACATCTATTGCATTACCAGTGACCAGGGTAGTAATATCTGGGTTGGCACCGATGCCGGCGCCGTAAAGCTGACACATTCGGGTTATGAAGTGCACAATTCCACCAACGACCTCGTATTCGATGATGTAACCGCCATTCTCCTGGATGGCTGGCAGGATACCTGGTTCGGCACATTCAGCGGAAACCAGGTTGGAAGGTTGCACGGCAACCAGATGGAATTTCTGAGCCTCTTTCACAATTATTCTATTTCCGGGGTGATAACCATGACGGAAGATCTTCACCACAACATCTGGTTCGGAACCGGTGCAGGTTTAGTTAAATACAACGGGACCACTATGGATGCCAATGTAAAAGCCGAACTGAGTGACGAACTGATCTACTGTTCCCTCACCGACCAGAAAGGTAAAGTCTGGTTTGGAACGATGGACAAGGGATTGTTTGTTTATACGCCGAAATGAAGCTTAAATCCGTGAAATTGATTATACCCGTTATGATGAAAAGAACTATCCTTTTGTTCATGCTTGCAGGGTTAACTGCTCTTTCATGGGGGCAAACCGGAGGGATCACCGATATACTCACCGAACGGGTCGTAGATCGTCCGTTAACCCTTCATGCAGGGCAGCTGCAGATCAATCCCGGGTACCAGCTGTCCATCGGTAGCAGGAAATTCGATGCCGATGGAGATAAAATCGACCTGTCTAAAGAGGGGACTGCCATGGTCCAACACCTCTATAACCTCGAGATCAAGTATGGTATCCTCGAATTTGTTGAGGTGTCTGCTGCACTCAACTACAGCAGCATGGGAGTCAGGGAGCAACCAGTCTGGTATTCTCATGGCTGGGAGACCATGTTTACTACACAACTTACTGAATTTAAAGGGATATCCGACCTGTTCGTCGGACTGGCCCTGCGGCTGCCCTTTGAAGTGAATCACTTCGGCTGGAGAGTCTCTGCCGGAGCTTCTATTCCTGTTGCAAACTATAAACCCGAAAAGCCAACCCACTCATCCATAACTTTGGTTGACTCATTCAGCGTTTTCCAGCAAGTCCGGTTCCATTACAACGATAAAGCCGGTAACGGAACCATGATCTACCATTTTGGCACCGCTGCACAGTTTTTCACAGACAATATGGCCATTACGGGATGGGCTGATTATTCCCTCTGCTTTAGTGAAGCTGAAACCCACTACTGGGAGAGCCGGTTGTATGAAGATGAATTTTCCTACCAATCGGTTCCCTATAAGATAAAACCCGGCAACACCCTCTCGTATGCCCTCACCTTCGATTATCAGGCAATCGACTGGTTTGACGTTTTCGGCAAATTAAGCGGGATGATGTACCGCGGTGGCTGGGATGAGGAAGAGGGAGTACGGATCGGCCATCCAGAAAAAAACATAATGGCTGTTGGATTCGGTTATGAAATACAGGTTGCAAGGCACCTGCGCCTGTTTCAATCCATGGATATACCCATTTTGGGCAAGAACGAGCTGGCTCCGCTGGTAATCTATACGGGAGCAAGCTTTAACTTCCTTACACGATAAAACTCACAGCCCTGGTTATGGAAACAATCAATAAATACAATATATCGGTTACGATCAAAAGCATTGCAGGTTTGCTGGTATTGCTTCTTTTACCCTGTCTGGCAAGCGGACAAACCGAGCAACAGGTCCTTCCGTCCGAACTGAAAGAACAAACCGTAATAACCGAACCGGCAACCCTGAGAAAAGGATTTTTCCGTGCTTCCTTTTTCGGAATCTATAGCTACGAGGATCAAGCTTTCGATGAAAATGGGGAGAAAGGATATATTTTAAACACAAACGTTTGGACACGAAGCTGGAAGTATCAACTGGAACTGGGTTACGGTATTTCAGACCGTCTGCAGGTTGTGTTGCGGCCGATATTTGTCAATAAACAGGTTTTCGCTACCACTGAAAACCGGTCCGGATCTAAGATAGAAACATGGTCTGCAAAACAGAGTGCTGTTGGTTTTGGCGATCTGGCTGTTGGCATTGATTACCAGATCCTTACGGAAACCGAAACCCGCCCCTCCCTGGTAGCAGAAACAACATTTACCCTGCCAACCGGACAAAAAAATCCAACCGACATAAAAAGCTGGACCGATTTTAAGCTTCCAACAGGATCGGGTGCTTTTGTAATTACACTTGACCTGGAACTTAGAAAAATCATCTATCCCTATTCATTCACCTGATTTGCCGGATATGCTTACTCTTTTGAAGGAGAGAAAATATTTCCATACTATTTCGAACCGGATGACGAAAATTCCTTTAAGCAAACGTTTCGCTTTAAAAAAGGTAACCAGCTCTATGTAGGTGGCACTTTAAATTTTCACCTGAACGACTGGATCGCACTGCAGAACCAGGTGTTCTTTTCTCATTTTATGGGGAATAAGGTTTATGCAGAACCTGTCGATACAGGAGACAAAGCCTGGTGTCTCAACTACCAGCCTGTCCTGAATTTCCAGATCAGAAGGTTCAGGCTCTATGAAATTGTTGATGTACCCGTACTGGGTAAGAATTATGGTGCAGATCCACTATATAAGTTGGGTTTACTGTATACATTCTAATTCAATTTCCAGGATCCGAAACCATGAGAAACCCAGGCATCATCCAAAACCATCATCGCAACCGCTGGTACCTGATAGGAATTATTTGTATTCTTCTCTCATCCTGTACCACCCCATCCATTATTGCAACACGTGAACAGCAGCAGGGTGACTACTATAACAACCTGAATCAGTATGAGGAGGCAATCAATCATTATGAAAAATACCTGGAAGCAAGCAAACAACTGGGGATCTACCGGGATCTTGATATGGAAGCAGACGTTTGCCGGAAAGTTGCACAGGCATACAGCACACAGGGTAATTTCTCCAGGGCAATTGAATATGTGGAAGAGTCAGTGAAACTGGATTCCATCCAGAACAATCCGCTGGAAATCATTGAAGATTACAGGATGCTGGGAAAAATCTACCTCTACAGCGGCAATTTTAACGAAGGGATCGGATTTCTGGGAAAAGCCCTCCTGCTGAATGAGGGAATGGAAAGCAGCCTGAAGAGCATCAACCGGCTTTCTGTGGCAGATACCTACCTGTCACTTGGGCAGGCATGTAATGCGCTCGGACGATTCCGGAAAACGGAACAACACACGGAGAACGCTCTTTCCATCTACAACGATCTGAACGACTGGCAGGGAATAATGGAAACAGATCTCATACTCGGGAATGCGATGATGCAACGGGGAGAAACCAAAAAAGCAAGAGCCCTGTACCAGCAGTCGCTCGAGCTGGCTCAAATCCACGACCGGAATGCAGCCCGGCAACTGCAGGCTATCGGAGAATCCTTTGAGGCAGAAGGAGAATATGAACAAGCCCTGAATGCAAAGCTGGAAGCACTTCAGGATGCTGAAGAGTCAAACATTATCCCCCAGATCATATGGAGTAACATTGGCGTGGGTGATGCATACTACCAGATCGGAAACCTTGAAAAAGCAAACGATTATTTCCTGCAGTCAGCACAGATACATGAGAAAGAAATAGTCCAGGCAGAAGCACTCGGAGCATCACTGGATATGAGGCTGGGCGATGTACAGCAAGCACAACAATACTTCGCCGGAGCCAACGCCCTGGTCGCAGCAGGACTTGCCAGCCTCCGCCTGGGCGAATCCCGTTTCCGGATGGGTGAGATCAATAGTAGCCTGGCAAGCTATCAGGAAGCAATAGACTACTTCACACGCTCAGAAACCCGGGAGGGAACCGCTAAAGCCCATTTGAGGATAGGACACATACAACTTGAAGCGAAAAACCTTGCCGAGGCAAAAAGAAATCTCTTCATGGCAGCTAACCTGACAGAGCAGGAAGAAACGAAATGGCAGATCCTCTACCAGCAGGGACGGTTATTCGAAACAGAAGAAAAAATCGATTCTGCCATTAATGCATACGAGGAAGCAATCCGGATCATCGAAAACATACGGGGTAAATTTACCATCGATGAATTTAAAAGTATTTACATCGATGATAAGATTGATGTGTACGACAGGCTGATCAACCTGCTCCTCAACCTCAACCTGAAAACGGAAGCATTTGCCTGCGCACAAAGAGCCAGGTCCCGCGCATTCCTTGACCTGATCGGAAACAAAAAAATCGATGTAAAAACAAGTGCCGATCCGGAACTGGTGGAACGGGAACAGGACCTGAGGTTCGAGATCCAGCAACTTACCAGGGCAATCATGAGGACTGACCTGAAAACAACCGGTGCGGATGCCTTACGGGGAGAAGCTAAATTTGAACTGGAAAGTGAGCTCCAACAAGCCAGGGATGAGTATTCCGATATCCTGAGCCAGCTGAAGTTAAAAAACCGGGAGTACCAATCCATGGTCGTGGTTGAACCGTCCGGCCTGGAATCCGTTCAAGCCCTGCTTGATGATAAGACAGCACTGGTGGAATACTGGTTGAGCGAGCAAAATTTAATCATCTGGGTGATCACCCGGAATGAACTTCATACCATAACCACCGATGTTCCTGACAGTCGAATTCAACAATCGGTTGTGATGTGCCGCCGGTTCATCCAGCCCGGTTCTGGTGATGCATACAAAGACAGGTTGAAAACACTCTGCCAGATCCTCTTCTCCCCGATCGAAGAATTGGTAAACCAGTATGATAACCTGGGGATCATCCCGCACAGGGAACTGCATATCCTTCCATTCCAGGCATTGATCGATAGCGAAGACCACTACCTGGTAGAGCGGTTCAATATTTTCTATGTTCCTTCAATCAGCGTCTATGAACAATGTGTCCGGAAGAAAGGAGCATACAATAACCAGTTTCTGGCAATGGCGCTTGGAGACATAGTTCTCGGGGACTTTTCGGGACTGCCGGGAACAACAAAAGAGGTGCAGGATATCTCCGTGCATTTTCCCGGAGGAACCATCCGGATTGAACAGCAGACCACTGAATCGTATTTAAAAAATAATGCATCCGGTTTTCAATACCTGCACCTTGCCACACATGGTTTGTTGAATCCCGTGCAACCCATGTATTCCTACCTGCTCTTCTCCCCAACAGAAGCAGACGACGGCCAGCTCGCTGTTCATGAAGTATTCGGATTGGATCTGAATGCACAACTGGTAACCCTCAGTGCGTACCAGACCGGGCTTGGAGAGATCAGCAGAGGAGATGAATTAATTGGTATGAGCAGGGCATTCATTTATGCCGGTACACCAGCCGTTGTTGTCAGTCTCTGGAGCGTTGCCGACGAACCCACTTCCCTGCTGATGACCCGGTTCTACCAGTACATGAAACAAAACAACCTGCAGCATGCCCTTACTCTTGCCCAACGGGACGTCCTAAAACAGTACAACAACCCCTTCTTCTGGGCACCCTTCCATCTGATCGGATATGGAGGGGCGGATAAGTTATAAGTTAACCCTGATAAAAGTCAAATTCAATACCCTCAAGTTTGGGTATGAAATTTTCATCAGTTTTGAAGATAACTGTTGAGTGAAACAGTTGACATACTTGAATTTGACTTTTCGTCAGCCATAAATGGCGAAAAATTCAAAGAATTTTTCGGGTTAAAAGTTATACGTTAGTGAGACTATAATTTCAGGAGCATAAGCGATCTAAAATTATTTAGCTATTCAATGGGTATTTTTTACTAGTGTTAAGGAGTCAATGGTCGAAGGAATCCCAGCGGCCTGCCTGCCGCAGGCAAGGATTCAATGTTCTACCCCTGCCGGGGTAAAGTTTAGATGGTTATTTGAAATTTTGTTACCTAAATTGTGAAGTATTACACTGCCGGCAGGAGTGATGAATGATGCGCCATAGGCGTGCCTACGGCAAATGATGAGTGCCTGCCACGTTTACCCCATGAAATTCTTTTTATTTCATCAGGGTGAAATGCGACGAAGGAGCATATTTCACTGTGGATGAATGATGATTGATGAGTTAGCATGGGGCTTGGGGCATGGAGCATCCGCCTTCGTTAAAACTTCGGCGGACAAAGTAGGGCATGGGGAGGAGTACAGAGTTCATGGTACAGAGTACAGAGTTAAATTGTGACAATGCGGATTTCCTGCCTGGCAGGCAGGCGGATTTCGAACTGAGCGTAGCCTGCCCGAATAAATTCATTCAGGCGGGCGGTCTCATGAGACATGCTGAAAGCATGGCGAGTAATTGCGAATTTAGATTATTGCTTCAACATAAGACTGAATAGAAAGTCAAGTGGAAAGATCATTTATGAATAATAAACTTATTAAGCTAAAGGTTACAGGTTGCAATTTACATGTTTGATTGCATTTATTCATTAATTCAGTGCCATATTCTTTTGGATTGGAACAAAAGTCCGCTTTAGCGGAATGGCACTGAATGAAGTGCTCAGTCTGTCCGGAATTTGCAATATAAAAAAAAAAATAAAAAATATGATCGTACATTGTCATACAAGTGTTTAAATTTGTTCTACGCTTCTGGAAAATGAATTTTATGAATCTTGCTCGGCAAATGAGAAAATATTTAGTTGCAGTATTATTACCTGCATTAGTTTGTCTTATTATTAATTCATCTACAAACAGGCATTATCATAAATTAATAAATGGGGTTATAATATATCATGCGCATCCCTATGATAAACAACATGATAAAAATTCTCCGGAGAAATCCCATCATCATACAAATCTTGAATTTTTTATATTAGGATTGATTGCTAATTCTGTCTTTTTGTTCTCGATTGGATTAATATTCAGTCCTTGCAGAATACATTTTAAAAACATTAATACCTTTTCAAATTGGATAATTCCAGGAAAGGATTTTTATCCTTTATTTAGGAAACGTGCTCCCCCACCCCATTATTCTCTTTTTAAAATTCCCTAAAGATTTTAATCTGCTTGAAAATAGATCGTCAATTTTTTCTTGCTTTGGCTGATTAGCTATAAACACTTTTTTTAAAAGTGTATTTAAGGCTTATCCTTCCAGAAACAATGAAAACAGGGAAAGGATAGGTTTAATAAATCAATAAAAACGTAAAAAATGAAAACAATTCATCTAATCTTAATATTGTTTTCTTTTATCATGTTACAAGGCATACAAGCCAGATGCCAGAAGACAGATGCAATGTTGTTTGGAGATGTTAAATCCAAATCAGATAAAGAACATATACCATTTGCAAATATTATTGTAAAAGGAACAAATATTGGAACGATAACCGATTTTACCGGCCATTATAAACTGGCAAATTTACCAATAGGGAAAAATATCATTATTGCTAGTGCAATAGGTTATAAAACACAGGAAGAAGAAGTTTTTATGGAAAAAGGGAAAGCGGTGGAATTATTTTTTGAACTGGAAGAGGATGTTTTGCAACTAGAACAGGTAGTAGTTACCGGAACAAGAACAAAACATTATATAAAAGACGTTCCTTTAAGGACAGAAGTAATTACGGCAAAAGAAATTGAAACAAAAAATGCAAATAATCTTTTCCAGCTTTTCGAAGGCACGCCAGGTATCAGGGTAGAACAACAATGCCAATACTGTAATTTTACAATGATCAGGATGCAGGGATTAGGTGCCGAACATACTCAGATCCTGATAAACGGACAACCAATTTATTCGGGTTTAGCAGGAGTTTATGGACTACAACAAATCAGCACAATAGATATTGACAGGGTTGAAATTGTTAAAGGGGCAGGTTCTGCCCTTTACGGAAGCAGTGCTGTTGCAGGGGCAATAAATATTATTACCAAAGAGCCATCTCTTTCACCTTCAACAAAAGTTGATCTGCAATTTGGCAAGTATAATACGAACAAATATGGTGTTTCCTCCTCAATCAGAAACGATAAGGGAAATATAGGATTGAATGTTTTTGCACAAATACTTACAGGTAATGCAATTGATGAGACTTCTGACGGGATGACCCTTAATGAAGTGAAGAAAAAAGATGGTATTTCTGACAGGGTTGCTACTAACCTGACCAATGCGGGATTTAGCCTGCACGTGAATGATCTCATTTCAGATAATGGTAAACTTATCATTAGGGGTACATATCTTCATGAAAATCGACAGGGAGGAATAATGGATGACGATTATTATAAAAATCCACTGACAGATGGGACAGAGAATATAACCACTGACAGATATTCTTCAGAACTTTCATATAGTAAGACATGTAAGAATAATACTGATCTTAATTTTTCTTTGGCATACGTCAATCATAATAGAAATGCCACAAATGATTCATACCTTGGAGATTATATGGAAACACATGGTGATAGTATTCCGGATTTGAGGAATATGAGACCATACCTTGCAAAGGAGAATTCTATAACTTCAACATTTACGTATGGGAAAATGATAAGAAATCACCAGCTGCTCATCGGGACACAGGTATATTATAATAAACTTGATGAATCAGGAATGTATATAGTTGTTGATCCTGAAAGCAATCATCTGGGAGAATCGTACAAGTCGTCAAGCAAAAAATCAGCATTTGAAGTTGGCTTTTTCACTCAGGATGAATGGGCTTTAACTGAGAAAATTACCATTGTTCCCGGTGTGAGGTTGGATGTTCATCAATCAAAGGAGGAATACAAGGCAAACCGACAAGTTACGGAAGAAAAAATATTCCCGATAGCCAAATTTGATGAAACAAGTATAAATCCAAGAATTGCAATCAAATATAAGCTTTCAGATAGAATTACCATAAGAGGAAATACAGGAACGGGGTTTCGGGCACCTTATGGATTCTCAGAAGACCTGCACCTGTGCAGTGGCTCACCCAGGGTATGGAAATCATCCGATTTAAAACCGGAAACTTCTTTAAGTTATAATTTATCTTTTGATTATTACGGAAAGAAATTCAGGGTGAGTACTAATTTGTTCAGAACCGATCTAAAGGATAAAATTGCCTTCAGCGATGCAGGACCAGATATTGCAGCTTTAGGTTATGATTATGAATGGAAAAATATTGATGATGCTTTTGTACAAGGTGTTGAAATATCAGTATTAGCAGAATTGATAAAAGAATTGGTTTTAGGCGTTGATTTAACATTTAATCAAGGGAAATTTGACAATATCAGAGAAGATTGGGAAAAAACGCCATATGCAGAAATCAGCAAATATATTTCCCGGTTCCCTCAAACAACCGGTAATATAAAGATAGAATATACTCCTAAAGATTGGAGCATTGTGTTTACAGGTAGCTACCAGGGTAAAATGTATATAGATTATTACAATGAGGACATTGATCCGGATATTGGTGACCAAACCAGGATTAAAGAAACAGATCCTTTTATGATTTTCAATGGAAGGATTTCAAAAACCCTGAACATGTTTAAATTCTATGCCGGAGTAAATAATATACTTAACTACATACAAAGTGAAAAACATACTGATGATGCTGCATTTATGTATGCTCCTCTATTTGGAACAATGTTTTATGCAGGGATATCAATCGATATAAAATACTAAATACTAACCTGGAAATTTCGAGATGTTGAGCCATCAATTCCAGATTATACCGAAGGGACTGAAGGACAAAGAGGTTGAGACGGTGAGACGATGAGACTATGAGACGAAAAGAATGCGTGCTGGGTGCTCAGTGCTCGGTACTGCCCGACCGGAGGTCATTCGAACGGGCGGGCTGGTTACTGGGTCTCCTTCGCTACTAAAAATGTAGCTTCGGGAGTATGGTTATGCCACCTTTGGTACATTGTAAAGAATACCCCAGAGGGGTATAATAATCAATAGCCCCGGGTGAGGGAACGGTAGTGACCGTAACCCGAGGCTAGTGTATACCCAAAAAATAATATGGTCCAACTGCATGGTAATTCTATAGGAAATTATTCCATGGACCGAAATTCTCCAGGCGTTAAGGCAAAGGTTAATATCTATGGAATCAATAACTTAATAACCACTAACCCAATAACTTTTCTTTAGAAGTATTTTTTATGAAAATTTAAGTTCCTTTCTGAAATGTGAAAAATGAATATAACAACCACTTTCCATTTGCACATTAAAATAATTCATTTAACTTTGTATTTCAAAGTACTTTTAAAACATAGAAGATGGCTACAAAAGATGAACAGCTGGAAAGCCTGAATGAGATCAGATCGCTCATGGAACGCTCCACCCGGTTTATCTCGCTCAGCGGATTATCGGGCATTTTTGCCGGTGTCTTTGCGCTGATCGGTGCGGTGATTGCCTGGTGGATCCTTGGATTTGAAGCACACGGCTATCCTGAAGGTATAGAACCAATCCCTGATCTCTCCTATAAACAACTCATGTGGTACCTGTTCCTGGATGCCACGATTGTATTGTTGCTGGCATTGGGTATCAGTTATTATTTCTCCCACAGAAAAGCTCAAAAGAAAGGCGTTCCTTTCTGGAGCAAATCAACCAGGCGTCTCCTTGCAAACCTGTTCATCCCCCTGACCGCAGGTGGCGTCTTTTGTCTGATCCTGTTCATTAACGGCAATGTGTCGATCGTGATCTCACTCTCTATGATTTTTTACGGTCTTGCACTTTACAATGCCAGCAATTTCACACTGAACGAAGTGCGTTACCTGGGTCTGGCGAATATCATTTGTGGTATCTTTGCATTACTATTCCCAGCTATCGGATTGATATTCTGGGCAATAGGATTCGGGATCTTTCACATTGCATACGGTTCATACATGCACCTCAAATACGATAGATAGCGCATGGAGAATCCAATTGAACACCTGGATAAAGTCTATGACAGCAGGATCCGTCTGGGAATCATGTCGGTCTTGATGGTGAACGAATGGGTGGATTTCAATTCATTCAAGGAGCTCCTTGAAACCACAGATGGAAATCTTGCCAGTCATTTGAAAGCACTGGAAAAAAGGGAATTGATCATTGTGAAAAAACAGTTCATCGGAAGGAAACCAAAAACCAGCTACAGGGCAACTGCAAAAGGGAAAATCTCCTTTCAAAACCACCTGGATGCACTGGAAAAAATCCTTAAAGAACAAAAATAATTTTTTTATCTGTTCCCTTTGTAATTCAAAGTACTTTAATATATTAAAATAAACCACCATGAACACAATCAAAGAGACAAGAGACTGGTTTGCAAACTCAATCACAATAAAATTATTGATCATTGGCTTTATCATTCTCATGCTGCTGATCCCTGCACAAATGATTAAAAACCTGATCACCGAGCGGGAGAATCTGCGGGGGAGTGTTGAAGAGGATATCTTCTCCAAATGGGGCAACAGTCAAACCATAGCAGGACCCATCTTATCTATCCCCTACTATTGGTACAGTAAGGATGATAAAGAAACCATCCGACACGTGAACGTCGTTCACTTTCTGCCGGATGAACTGGTCATTGCAGGAGAGGTTGGTACCGAGGTACGTTACCGGGGGATATATGGAGCGATCGTTTACCAGGCACGGTTAAACATCCGTGGAACCATCTCCCATCCGGATTTTTCCACCTGGAAAATCCCGGAAAAAGAGATTCTTTGGGATGAAGCCTTTCTTTCACTTGGGATACCGGACATGAGGGGTATCAAATCCGGAGCATCAGCCACCATTAATGGTAAACAGGTCGCGATACAACCTGGTCTGCAAAACCCGGGTATGTTCCAATCGGGTATCCGAACGGATTTTCCCCTGGAGCATGAAATCCCCTCAACAGGATATCCCTTTGAAATTCAACTGGACCTCAACGGAAGCGGATCGCTGAATTTTATCCCGGCTGGAAAAACGACCCATGTTACACTGAGATCGGAATGGAGCAATCCCAGTTTCAACGGGGCTTTCCTGCCTGAAAGCAGGAGTATTACACCGGAGGGATTTTCTGCAGAATGGAATATCCTGGATTTGAACCGCAATTATCCCCAGCAATGGAAAGGGAGCGACTATGGATTTGACGGATCGGAGTTTGGAGTTAATTTTCTACTCCCGGTCGATCAGTATCAGAAGACATACCGTTCGGTAAAATATGCCATCATGTTTCTTTCGCTCACTTTTTTGATCTTCCTTTTTGTTGAAATTCTCGGGGGGATGCGCATTCATCCGGTTCAATACCTTCTGGTAGGGCTGGCACTCCTCATTTTTTATGTTCTTCTCCTTTCGCTCTCGGAGCAGATTCGCCTGAACCTTGCCTATCTGTTTTCGAGCCTGGCGATCATCATCATGATCAGTTCGTATGCAAGAGCCATTTTTAAGAACTGGAAACAGACCCTGATCACGGCATCGTGCCTCGTGGTTCTTTACGCATTTTTATTCACTGTTCTTCAACTGCAGGATTTTGCATTGCTGCTGGGAAGCATAGGTCTGTTCCTTGCCCTGGGTATAACCATGTACCTTTCCAGGAACATCAACTGGTATTCCTCTTTTTTACGGAAGAGTGAGGATACAAATCCTCCACGGGTTGAGCCATGAAGAACAATCAGGGAAATGACATGATCCAGAGCACGTGGAGATCTTACTATCCGGTTTCCGTGTATCACCATCTTATGTTCTTCAGCACCTTGAATAAAAAAGCCAGGAAAGAGAGCCTCTGTCGGAAACTATTTTACTTAATTTCGTTTGTCTTGTTTTACAAAGACCCATTTTCTTTTAACTAATAAACGTACTGAAATGAAAACAATCCGACACTTTGGTTTTCTATTACTGTTTCTGTTACCCTTGCTGGTTTCAGCGCAAACGGAACCGATTGATCTGGAGATGATCCATAAGATCAAGCAGGAAGGACTCAGGAACTCAATGATTGAAGATCTCTCATTCTGGATGACTGATGCTCTTGGTTCGCGTTTACCCGGATCCACAGGAATGAAGCGTGCCACAGAAATGGCAAAACAAAAAATGGAGGAGATTGGTCTCACCAATGTGGCTCTCGAATCCTGGGGTGAATTTGGCAAAGGTTGGGACAACACCAGATGTTATATTGCCATGATCGCTCCCTACTACGTTCCCCTGATTGCTACACCGAAAGCCTGGACTGCCGGGACGGATGGTCTATTGAAATCGAAAGTAGTTCTGGTGGACATCCAGGATGAAGATGATTTTGAAGCCTACAAAGGCAAACTCCAGGGGAAAATTGTCACCTCATCCATCGTAACAGAGATACCGCCTGAATTTGAACCACTTGCAAGGCGCCTGACCGATGAAGACCTGGAAAGGATTTCCTCGTTAGCGGTCCAGGGAGATCGGCGACGTTTCAATGAGGCTGACTTTGCCCGTTACAGGCAGATGAGGCAACTGCGGAACCAGATGAGCACCTTTTTTAAGGAGGAGGGTGCTGCTGCCATACTAACCCCATCCGGATCATTCGGAACCATCCGGTCAAGCGGAGCATCAGCCTCAGCAGAGGAGCCGGCAATTACCGAAATGTTAATTACCGCCGAACACCATGGAAGGATTGTACGTCTCCTGCAACACGATATCCCGGTCGAGGTTGAAATGGAGGTAACGAATGTTTTTCTTGACGAAGACCTGAACGATTACAACGTCATCGGTGAGATCCCGGGTACGGATAAGAATCTGAAGGACCAGGTCGTTATGGTTGGGGGTCATCTCGATTGCTGGCATGGCGGTACAGGAGCCAATGACAATGCTTCCGGGTGCATTGTCATGATGGAAGCGCTGCGGATCCTGAATGCCATAGGGGTTAAACCGCGACGGACCATACGCATCGCACTGTGGGGAGCCGAAGAGCAGGGTTTACTTGGTTCCCGGGGGTATGTTTCTAAGCATTTTGCCGATCGATCCTCCATGGAGACAAAACCGGAGCATGCAAAACTATCGGCTTACTATAACATCGATAACGGGTCTGGAAAAGTGCGCGGGATCTATATGCAGGAAAACGATATGCTGCGACCCATTTTCGAAGCGTGGTTAACACCGTTTGAAGACATGGGTGCTTCGACCGTCACAAACCGCAATACCAGCGGGACGGATCACCTTTCATTCAATGCAGTTGGCCTCCCTGGATTCCAGTTCATCCAGGACCCGATCAATTATGGAAGAGGATATCACACCAATATGGATACCTACGAACGGCTTATGCTGGATGACATGAAGCAAACAGCAATCATCGTTGCCTCATTCGTCTATCACACCGCCATGCGGGATGAGCTTTTACCACGGAAACCGATGCCCGAACCGCAGCAAATGGGTGGAAGAGGATTTTAGATGACTCCCGATTACCTACTGAAGACTGAAGACTGAGGGTTGGGTTCTGATTTTCTTAATGTTCTGAAATAAACTTATCTACTAATACAACCGGGTGGAGTGAACGAGTATTACACATTAATCACAGGCAGCAGCTCGGGAATAGGAAAAGCGTTGGCAATGGAGTGTGCCCGGAGAAATCAAAATCTTCTCCTGGTTGCTTTACCGGGTACTACCCTTGAAAAATTCTCGGAAAAACTCAATACTGAGCTGGGGATACGATCTGATTTCTTTTGTACAGACCTTACGGAGAAGGGAGCTACACAGGAAGTCTACGACTGGACCAGGAAAAATAACTACAACGTCAACATACTGATCAACAACGCTGGAATGAGTTTCGAGGGTCCATTTGAACAGTGCTCAACTGAATTTTATGAAAAATGCCTGTTGCTGAATATGGTTGCAGTAGTGTCACTAACCCGTTTATTCATCAACGATATGAAAGAGCTTCCAAAAGCGCATATTTTAAACGTAGCCAGTGTGGCTTCCTATTTCCCCATTCCCTATAAATCGGTTTATTCAGCCTCGAAAATGTTTGTTCTTTCCTTTAGCCGATCGTTGCGTGAAGAATTTAAAAAAACGAATATCCGGATTTCAGTAGTTGCACCCGGACCGGTGGTCACAAATAGAAGAACGGCAGTCAGTGCAATCGAAAAAGGAAAAATTGCACAGATGATGCATTCAAGGGTAAACTACGTGGCACACTGCGCTGTTGAGAAGATGCTGCAAAACGAAGCTGTTATCAGACCCGGGTTTTTAAGTAAATCGGTTTTCCTGCTTGAAAAGATCCTGCCAACAACCATAAAAATGAAGTTAACTACACTTATATTCAGATAAACAGTTACTCAAACTCAATGAAGTTGAAATTGGTATCCAGTATGGAAGCGTAATATTCTCCCCGCTCGAGGATGTCATCATCCCCCTCTTCATAGAACCAGTTGATCACCAATCTCAATTCCATTTCAGTTAGTTTGCTTAGCAGCTGCAGGATGGTTAAAATATATTTTGCTGATCCACTGTTGAAATATTCAAGTTTAATCTCAACCGTGGTCACCTCTTTTGGACTTTTACAATAACCCTCGATCCAGACAACCAGGGGATCAAAAAATTTTGCAGGGTCTTCATGTATCGACCGGCCGCTCATTTTAATCAATCCTTCCGGATCCAGAATAATAGCTGGTGTCTTCTTTGTGCTCTCAATAACGACTCTTTCCATACGCTATTCTTTCAAGGAATAAAGATATAATTTTGTTCCATAAAATGAAAAGATGCTCATTTTTTAATTTCTCTCTTATCAGTTTACTTCCAGGTTATCTCTGGAAGGCAATTCAGGAAACGGATTGTGTGGTTCGGTCTGGTACCAGAACGCTACGGAAGAGATGTCATCCTGAAGGGGCAGATACCTTCCTCCGCTTCTCCATCCCAGTGCCTGAATGGTAACTTTCAGATCCTTTTCGAACCGAACGGGATCGGTAATGTGCCACCGATACATGCCCAGCCGGGTTTGTGATTCCCATAACCCATCCGGCTTAAACACATGAAAGCCGGAATAGGGTGTCGTGTATTCTTTGTAATCACCTTCCGAGGTAAAACCATACGATCCGCAAAAATAATCTTCAGTTCCTGTGCCACAGATGGTTGGGAACTCAGCATCACCATCCATGTAAAATTTGATCTCTCCTTCGCCCCACCAGCCGGAATTATTCGATCCCCAGGCAAGATAGGTGCCAACGTAATGGCCCTGTCCCTTCACCCTGTCAAGGATGGTATAGACCTTTTTATAGCGAAGTGGGTTTTCCCTCCTGAACTGGGCATGGAAATAAGCAGCATCATCCGGTACAGCGGTTAAGGTATAGTTAATCTGATAATAGAGCGTCATGCGGTTATCATCGATGTTCTCAACCGTGATTTTGCATCCCTTCCGGAAAGGCATTACCCAGTAACAGTTTAGTCCACTGCCGGGATTCACGCAGACTGCCAGGGATGAGATCTGCTTGAATTTTCCCCATCCTACACCAAAGAAATCACCCAGGGGAACTTCCACGGAAGGGGCTTTTTCATTGTCCCAGTAAATCCGCAGGATCGAGAATCTCCAATTGCCGGATGGAGTCATCCAGATTTGCTGAACCGCTCCCGGACCTTCGATCTCAGCAATGGTAAAAGTCTGTCCCGGTTCAATGTGGATATAGGGATTCACTTTCCATCCTTGTCCCAATTCCCGGGCAGCATGTGCAGCATTCCCCTCGTCCAGGGTAGCCATACCTCCCTTTCCCTGCTCTCCTGTAAAATTTTCGGGACTAATGGATCTGGTCTTTGCATTCGAAAGACGGTACAGGTTATTCAAATGCACATTCAATCCGTTAAAACCTTCCTGTGCCATAGCAAGAATAAAAATAGAAAATAATGTTATACTAAGGGTCAATTTTTTCATGGTTCTGGTTTTATGGTTTATCGATAAATGATACTTGTCAGGTGGTTTATATAGGGAACCGGGCTACAGGCGATACGTCCAACCCGGAAAATTCTTTTTTCAAATACTTGTAGTAACCGGTAGTTGCTATCATTGCCGCATTATCTGTTGTATATCTGATCTCCGGGATATAGATCTTCCAGCCCATTTTTCCGGCATGTTTCTTCAGTGCGGTACGTAAACCGGAATTTGCCGATACACCTCCCGCAATAGCGATCTGCTGAATACCCGTTTCTTCCGACGCACACACCAGTTTTTCAATCAACACCTCAACAATAGTTGACTGGAGAGCAGCAGAAAGATCCGGCAGGTTTTGCTTGATAAACTCCGGGTTATCTTTTACGTGGTCGCGGACCAGGTACAGAAACGAAGTTTTCAGTCCACTGAAGCTAAAATCCAGGCCGCTGATCTGCGGTTTCGAAAATCTGAAAGCCTGGGGATTTCCTGATTTAGCAAGCATGTCAATCTGGGGCCCTGCAGGGTAGGACAGCCCCACCACCTTGCCGCATTTATCAAACGCTTCCCCGGCTGCATCATCAATGGTTCTCCCAATGGTTTCCATCTTAAGATAATCCCTGACAACGACCAGTTCTGTATGACCTCCTGAAACCAGCAAACACAAGAACGGGAAATCCGGGCATCTTTTTTTCTCTCCTTTATCCCGGATAAAATGGGTCAATACATGAGCCTGCAGGTGATTGACCTCAATAAGGGGTATCTCTCTGGCAAGGGCAAATCCTTTTGCAAAGCTTGTTCCCACCAGAAGCGATCCGAGAAGCCCCGGACCTTTCGTAAAAGCAACAGCTGAAAGGGATTCAATGGGTATCCCGGCACCTTTCAATGCCCGATCCACCACGGGAATGATGTTTTGCTGATGTGCCCTGGAAGCCAGTTCAGGAACCACGCCACCATACGATTTATGCACATCCTGGTTGGAAATTATATTCGACAGAATATACCCGTCCCGGACAATTGCCGCAGATGTATCGTCACAGGAAGATTCAATACCGAGGATGATGATGCTCATTTTAATACCCTAATTTACTGGTAATTTGAACTATTTTTGCTTTTTTTACGTTTTATTATAAACATTAAATTTATCAAAAAAAGATATAAAATATCAATCCTTATCCTGCTTATCCTTCTCCTTATTCCGGTGAGTGGTTATTTTGCATTGCAAAACAGCAAGGTGCAAACCTTCCTTGTACATCGTATTACAAAAGAGCTGTCTGAAAGCCTTAATGCCAAATTTACGCTGGAATCTGTTCATTTTAAATTCTTTAACAGGCTGGTTCTCCATAACGTGATGGTTGAAGATCAGCAGCAGGATACATTGTTATTTACCAGGCAGTTAACCGGTCACATTAAATCGTTTAGCCGCAAAAAGAAAAAAATCGCATTATCCAGAGTTATTCTTGAACAGACAAGCTTCAACCTGAAGACAGACTCTGCCGGTACAATCAACCTGAAATTCATCATCCATACGATCAAGAACCGGCAAGACACTTCCGGTGCCAAACTGGATCTGAGCATTTCCAGAATCGAGTTACGCGAATCCTCCTTCTCCCTGAAGCTATACAAGTCCAAACTAAAAAAGGAAGGTATCAACTTCACAGATCTTAATCTGAATGATCTTTCATTTGAACTGAATGATTTTTATATTCTCAATGATACTGTCGGATTTCAAATTAACGACCTTGCGTTTACCGATAAAAGCGGATTCCATGTTGACCGGTGGAATACCCATTTTCAGATTTGCCCAACCTGCCTGGAATTTACTGATGTATCTATCATTACACCCCTTTCCGAACTGTTTGCAGATAAATTATCCTTTAACTACCGGGATTACTATGAATTGAAAGATTTCATAAACAGGGTGGATCTTGACCTTACCATCAATGCCTCAGACCTTGATTTTCAAGATATTGCTTACTTTGCCTCCGGGCTGAGCTGGATGAATCAGAATATAGACCTTAGCGGCAGGTTTACAGGCAATATCAGTGACTTCAAGGGGAAACGTGTATTGATTCACTTTTCCGATATGACGCAGATAGAAGGCGATTTTGAGATTGAGGGCCTGCCGGACATCAATGAAGCATTCCTATTTGTCGACATCAAAAACATGACCACAAGCATCGAGAACCTGGAGCAGTTTGAAAAACCAGGAACGGGAGAAAAGATCGTGCTGCCTGAAAGCTTTAAACGATTAGAGATCATCAATTTTGATGGGAATTTTACCGGTTTTATTGATGATTTTGTTACCTATGGCACGTTCACTTCAAACCTGGGGGCCATCTCTACTGACCTGTCAATAAAACCCGACACAACCGGATTTCTGGACTTCAGGGGCAGGCTCAAAACATTCGATTTCGATATCGGCAAACTGACCAGCAGCGAGAAATTCGTTGGCAAATTGAATATGAATGTCATTCTGGACGGACAGATCCAGTCGGCTAAAGAATTTATCGCATCGCTGGAAGGAATTGTAGAAGGTATAGAAGTTAACGGATACGATTACACGAACATTAGTGTTGAAGGTGATTTTACCGAAAAAGCATATGACGGATCCATTTCCATTGAAGATCCAAACGTGAAGCTTGATTTCCTCGGTCGGCTTGATTTCTCAGGTGATATCCCGGAATTTGATTTTACAGCGAATGTTCTGAGGGCTAAGCTGTATAACCTGAACATCGATAAAGCCGATACAAACTCGCTCCTCTCTTTTTTACTGACAGCCAATTTTACCGGGAACAACATGGATAATATGAATGGAGATATCAAACTTCTTAACCTCAATTTTGACCGGCTCGGTAAAAACCTCCAGGTTTACGATTTTACCCTGGCAGCTGATAACCAGATTGATACAAGCTCCATTAAACTCAGGACAGATTTTATTGACGGGGAACTGATTGGTAAATATGAATTTGCTTACATGCCCTCTTCCATTCAATCCTTCGTTTCCCAATATATTCCGGCAATCTATGGATCACGTATCGATACCTCAGGCATCAACCAGAACCAGTTTGGATTCGATCTCCGGTTTAAAAATACAGATAAACTGACCTCCTTTTTCTTCCCGGACTATTCCGTCTCTGAAAATGCCAGATTAAGTGGTCAGTTTGATCCTGTAAGAAACAGGCTATCAATGGAAGGCAAAGCAGACCAGCTTGTATTAAAAGGAGATGAAATCAATAATCTTCTATTTACTTCCGAATGCATTGACAACCTGTTCAACCTCAACCTGCTTAGCGAGGATATGACTATCGGAGGAAATCTTGATTTTCAGAATATTCACATTTCATCCGATGCAATAGATAACAGGCTGGATCTTACCATGGAATGGATGAATGTGGATAGCTTACGGAATGAAGGGATTCTGAATGTAACAGCCAATTTTTCCCGGAAAAATGATGTGAACAAACCACACATCGATATATTGGTCGATCGTACAAACATCTACATCAAAGATTTGTTATGGCTTATTAATCAGAGCACAATAGAGGTGGATTCAACGTTGATCACCATCCATGATTTCTCTGTAGCCAGAGAGGACAGGCTTTTCCTGGTTTCCGGAACAGTTTCTGAACATGAAACCGATACGTTGCATGTGGAATTTCAGAACCTGATGCTTTCTTCACTCAACGCATTAACAAAAACCGACAGGATTCAACTGGATGGTATGGCTAACGGTGAAGCCGATTTCTCGGGATTGTATCATAATCCGCTGTTCCGTTCCGATATTGAAATTGAAGACCTGGTTATCAATGAAGAATTCCTTGGAAATTCGCGGATAATAAGTACCTGGGATACATTGAATAATAGCCTTCATCTTCATACATACACTAAACGGGGAGAGTTAACCACCCTGGATTTTGAGGGTGATTATTCCCCTTCTGACAAGGAAATTGATTTTTCCCTGAACCTTAACAAACTGAGATTAAATATATTTCGCCCTTTCCTGAGGAATCTGGCATCTGATCTCAATGGAATAGCTACCGGGGAGATCCGGGTTGAGGGGACACTCAATCAACCGATCACTAACGGAATGATTACACTCCAGAAAACCTCCTTTATCATCGATTACCTGCAAACGAAGTATAATTTTACGGATGAGTTTACCATTGCCGATAACATCATCTCGTTCAGTGATGTACAGGTTTTTGATCCTAACGGAAATGTTGCAATGACCAGAGGAACCATATCGAATGAATATTTCAGAAATTTTGTTTTTAACATCACGCTTGAACCCAAAAAATTCCTCTTCCTGTCAACCCGTGAAGAAGATAATAATGATTTTTTTGGCACTGCCTATGGAACCGGGATTGTTAGAATTACAGGTCCTCCCAAAAACCTGATGCTCGATGTTTCGGCAAAAACCGAGAGCGGTACCCGGTTTTTCATACCCTTGAATCCGGAAGGGGATGTTGCCGCATATAATTTTGTAACCTTTATTAACACAGACATTCAGGAAACCATTGAAAAGGAAAATAACAGGTACGAAGTTAATCTGTCCGGCATGGAAATGAAGTTTGACCTTGAAGTAACTCCCGAAGCGGAAGTCCAGCTGGTATTCGATTCAAAAATCGGAGATATCATAAAAGCCACCGGATCGGGAAATATAAACCTGTTGATCAATACCCTTGGAGACTTCCGCATTTATGGTGACTACCAGATTGAAAGTGGAGATTATCTCTTTACGCTTCAGAATGTGATCAATAAGAGATTCACCGTACGCAAAGGGGGTACCATTACCTGGAACGGAGACCCGGCGGATGCTTACATTAACCTGCAGGCAGTCTATAACGTCAGAACATCTCTTCGAAACCTCTTTAACGATGAGTCCTATAACAAACGATATCCCGTCGAGTGTCAGTTAAACCTGTCCAATAAACTGACGAATCCGGATATCCAGCTTGATATCCTTCTCCCTACTGCTGATGAGGAGACAAAAACCCTGTTGAAAAATTCGTTGAATACGGAAGATAAATTAAGCAAACAGTTCCTTTCCCTGCTGGTTATAAACAGTTTCCTGCCCGATCCCAACCTTGTATCTTCAGCAGACCAACATTCCAGAACATCGGATTACGCTCCTGCTGTCGGGGTAACTACAAGCGAATTGTTATCGAATCAGTTGAGTTATTGGCTATCACAGATCAGCAATGATTTTGACATCGGTTTCAGCTACATGCCAGGGGATGAAATTACCACCAATCAGGTAGAGGTAGCATTATCAACCCAGTTGCTTAACGATCGGGTAACCATAAATACGAATCTGGGTGTGGGAGGACAAAATGTGGAAGCGCAGAATGCCCCTACGGGCGAATCATCAGAAAACACTTCCAACATCGTGGGTGATTTTTCTGTCGATATCAAATTAACACAGAGTGGTAAACTCAGGATGAAGGCGTTTAACAGAGCCAATGACAACCGGTTGTATGAACTGGCTCCCTATACTCAGGGTATTGGATTGTTTTACCGTGAGGACTTCAATAGTTTTGAGGAGTTAATGAACAGGTATTGGAGCAAGATTTTTTCCAAAAAGGAGGAGCGCTGAACAGACCCTTCAAATTAGTTTCAGGTTTTTTCAGTTTTTCAACAGAACGCATAACCGTTGTTAATATTTTCTGTAAATTCGCAGCTTTCAAAGTTACAGTATTCAAGATTACCTGATCAAATTTTTCTATTTTTGTTGTCAACAAAAAACCGGATAGCTGAGATATGTTTATAGCAATGGTTGTGGTTTTTATTCTGGGGTATACAGCTATTGCCCTGGAACATCCACTCAAAATTGACAAGGCTGCATCTGCCCTGCTAACCGGAGTAATTCTCTGGGTTCTATACATCGTTGGAGCAGATAATATTCTTCCAGGAAGTGATTCTTTCCGGGAATTCCTGGAACAGAATGCAGATGTTGCCAGCATGAGCTCATTTCACCAGTACATCGAGTTTATCACTAACCATGAGGTAATTCACCACCTGGGAGAAATATCAGAAATTTTGTTCTTCCTCCTGGGAGCCATGACGATTGTTGAAATTATCGATACACACGAAGGATTCCGGATCATCACCGATAAAATCAGAACTACCAACCGGGTTAAACTATTGTGGATCCTGAGCCTGATCACGTTCTTTATGTCTGCTGCACTGGATAACCTGACTACAACCATTGTCATGGTTGCCCTGTTGAGAAAGCTTATAGGAGATAAGAAAGACCGTTGGTTTTTTGCCAGTATGGTGGTTCTGGCGGCCAATGCCGGTGGAGCCTGGTCTCCGATCGGTGATGTAACAACCATTATGTTATGGGTTGGGGGACAGGTCACAACCGTAAGCATTATTTTGAGAGTGTTTTTACCCAGTTTAGCGACGTTGGCAGTGCCGCTGATTATTGTCTCCTTTATTATGGGGGGTACGGTCCAACGACCCGTTTCAAAGGTTGTCGGCGCAACAACAAAGGAACAGACCACTAAATTCGAACGTACGTTTATATTCTTTCTCGGAGTCGGTTCATTGCTGTTTGTGCCGGTTTTTAAAACACTGACACACCTTCCTCCCTATATGGGAATGTTACTGGGACTGGGTAATATGTGGGTCATAACCGAGATCATGCACCAGGGGTCGACGCTTGAAAAAAGGTCAAAACTTACAGTGGTGAACATTCTACGAAAGGTGGATGTCCCAACTATTTTCTTCTTCCTTGGCATCCTTTCTGCCGTTGCCAGTCTTCAATCCGCCGGACACCTGAAAATAATGGCCGGTTACCTTGATGAAAAACTGCACAATGTCTATCTCATTGACATGGCAATCGGGATTCTATCCGCCATAGTTGACAATGTCCCCCTTGTTGCCGGTGCCATGGGCATGTATCCTGTTCATACCTACGGCTTCATCAATCTGATCGCTGATCCGGCAGCCCAGGAATACGCCCGCTTTTTTGTACAGGACGGCATATTCTGGGAGTTTCTGGCTTATTGTGCCGGGACCGGTGGCAGCATCCTGATCATTGGTTCAGCTGCAGGTGTTGCTGCAATGGGAATGGAAAAGATAGATTTTATCTGGTACATGAAACGGATCTCCCTGCTGGCTCTTCTTGGCTATCTTGCAGGAGCCGGGGTTTATTATATCATGTTCGCACTTTAATGTTGCTGATCTGCAATCAAGAATATACTAAACGGATTTTGATCCCGTTTTTTTTATAACTTCGCATAACCAAATATTCAGAAATGAGTAATTTATTCCTTTTCCCTCAGATTAATTTATCCGATACGGTTTCCGCCAGCGTTGAAGAGGCACAGGAACTTACACTCTCTTACTGGGATCTTGCCTTTAAGGGAGGATGGGTAATGGTGCCCATTATCCTGTTATCTGTTATTGCAGTATATATTTTCGTAGAACGGTTTTTTGTCATCCGTAAATCCTCGGGTGAAGACCTTCATTTTATGAACAGGATCAAGGATTATATTCACGATGGCAAGGTGGAATCTGCGTTAACTCTATGCGAATCAACGAACAATCCCGTTGCACGCATGATTGAAAAAGGGATCAGAAGAATCGGCAGGCCCCTGAATGATGTCAGTGCAGCCATTGAGAATGTCGGTAAACTGGAAATTTATAAGCTTGAGAGGGGATTGCCTACACTAGCTACGGTTGCAGGTGCCGCCCCAATGATCGGATTCCTTGGAACGGTCATCGGAATGATCCGTGCTTTTTATGATATGTCAACTGCAGGCAGTAACATCGATGTTTCTACCCTTTCAAATGGTATCTATACGGCACTTGTTACTACTGTCGCCGGTTTGATCGTAGGCATCATTGCCTATTTTGCATACAACATTCTTGTTGCACGCGTAGAAAAGGTGGTGAATCAGTTGGAAGCCAAGGCGACTGAATTCATGGACCTGCTGAATGAGCCGGTAAGCTGAGCAATGCCGGTTAATCAGCCCTGCTACTCAGTCATGAATGTAACATTAACCTGATAAACAGAACCATGGCATTGAAAACCAGAAATAAGGTCAGCTTTACCTTCAGCCTTCCCGGTATGGCAGATATTATATTCCTTCTGCTGATCTTTTTTATGATCACCTCCACACTTATCCATCCAACTGCCCTGAAGCTTCTGTTGCCACAAAGCAGTTATCAAACCTCAGCAAAACCCCTTACAACGGTTTCCATTACCCGTGATTTACAGTTTTATGTTGAAAACGTACCCATAGATGTGAATGATTTGGAACGGGTTTTGCAGGAAAGAATTGGAGGGAATACAGATATTTATATATCGCTGCATGCCGAACGGAGTGTTCCCATTGAGCATGTTGTTAAGGTAATGAATATTGCAAAAAAGAACCAATTCAAACTAATTCTGGCTACCAGCCCCAGATAACAATGAAAAAGTTTTTCATTGAACACAGGAAGGGACTTTTCGGAACAATTGTGTTCCACATTATTCTGGCAGTTGTCTTCATTATTTTTGGATTTACCACACCACTGCCTTTGCCTGAGGAGGAAGGGATATTGATCAACTTTGGAGTGGATGATGACGGATCCGGCTTAATTGAACCGTCAGCAGCTGCCCAACCACCCCTGGAAACTATTTCGGTCCCGGAAGCCAGTTCGGCAGAGGATGCTGTATCTGAGTCTGCCGAAGAGGATATCCTTACGCAGGACCTGGAAGAGGCTCCCGAGGTTCAGGCTGCCCCTGAAAAAGATCCGGAAGCTGAAAGAATAGAAAGGGAAGCGCGTGAAGCCGAGCAGAAACGATCAGACGAACTGGAACGGCAACGTCAGGAGGAACTCGAAAGACAGCGACAGGAAGAGCTGGAAAGACAGAGATTGGAGGAGGAACAACGACGAATTAACGAAATCCAGGACAGGACAAGGAATGCGTTGGAGAGTGCACGAAATAATGCAGAGAATACCAATAAAAGTGAGGGAGAAACAACAGGAACGGGAAACCAGGGCCATGAAGATGGAGCCGTTGATGCAACAAGCCATACGGGTGGGCCCGGCGGACTGGGGGATGAAGGGATCTCATTCAGCCTGGAGGGAAGAACCCCACAATCACTCCCTAAACCCGAATACAACTACCAGGTAGAAGGCATTGTCGTTGTGGAAGTGACTGTTGATCGAAACGGCAATGTAACCACGGCTAATCCCGGAGTGAAAGGCTCAACTACCTTAAATGAACATTTGATGGCTGCCGCCAAAAAAGCCGCCCTGGCAGCAAAATTCGACCGCAAACCGGATGCCCCGGCTTTTCAAAAAGGAACCATCACCTACCATTTTATGCTGCAATAGAAAACGCAGTAATGCAGGAATGTTTAACAAAACCTTTCTTTCATCTGAATTACACTGAATGCAAAAGGATATTGATTTATTGTATTTTTTTCCTAATTTTCGTGAACGAAAGACTAATCATTTATTTCCACTATTGACTTCAAAAATTCGCATAAACAGATTCATTCAGGGGACCATCCTGTTCATGATCATATCAGGGTGTGTTACCCGCACTCCATATAATGAAAAATACGTTTCAGATAACATTGAAAAGAGGTCCGGCTTTGGTCTTCCGGCTGAATTTTCTGATTCTATCAGTTTCCCTCCAGGTGTTTTGTTTGAAGATAGCTTAACAGAGAAAGAGTCCGTAGCCATAGCGCTATGGAATAATCCTCAGCTTCAGGTCGATCTGGCTGACCTGGGCTTTGCCCGTGCCGATCTGGTCGAAGCAGGTATGCTCAACAACCCTGCTTTTTCTCTGCTTTTCCCCCTCGGACCAAAACAGCTGGAATTTACACTTTCTTATGCTATCGACATTCTCTGGCAACGACCCTACAGAGTCGCATCTGCCAAACTGAATAGTGAAAAAGTCGCCGAAAACCTGGTTCAGAATGGTCTTGCACTGGTACGAGACGTATATATTTCATTTGCGAATCTGAACAAGACCCAGGAGCAACTCAAAATATTGGAAGATGAAGTGAGCCTGGATATTGAAATCGCTGAAATTGCTTCTGCAAGACGTCTGATAGGAGACATTAGTGAATTGGAAGAAACTGCATTTTATCTGGCAACTTCACGGACAAGAGAAAACGTATTGCAGGCCCGCCGGGATAAGGAAATACAAAAGATCCGGTTTTTAACACTCCTTGGATTAATATCTGAACCGACGGATATAGAAATTGCTCCAAGCCCTTTCCAGTTATCGGAAATGCCCGAACCTGAAAAGATCATTGAAACTGCACTTGCCTGCCGTCCCGATGTTCGGGCAGCTGAACTTGAAATCGAAATAGCCGGAAAACAGCTGGGCTGGGAAAAATCAAAGATTTTTAACCTGACTGCCATGCTGGATGCCAATGCAGAGGGAAAAGAAGGCTTTGAAATGGGACCTGGTGGGCAAATAATAATTCCATTATTTTATTTCAACCAGGGAGGCACAGAAAGAGCCCGGACGCAAATTGAACGGGCAGCAAATAATTACCTTGCCATACAACAGTCCATTCGAAAAGAAATACTTGAAGCATACCAGGGTTACCTGGCAGCCCGCTCAACTTATGAAATGCTCCATAATGAAATCTTAACCAAAGCAAAAAGTGCTGTTGATAATGGGGAATTGGCATACCTTGCAGGAGAGATCTCATACCTGGAATTCCTGGAATATAAGAGGCAATTCCTGAATGCCCGTTTAAGATTCATTGTTGCTGAAGCAGAAACAAGAATAAATCTGGCGAATCTGTGTTACAGTACTGGCTGGAAAACGTTGCCCTTTTAGCAGACATAACAATACAAGAAAATGGATTTAAGATTTGAATTACAACCATTGATACTCCGGTACCTTTCCCTGATACTCATTTTCAGTTTTAATGGATGTAGCAACAGGAATCCTGAAGGGGAAACCACACAAAAACCCGCAGTAGTAATAAACCAGGTGAAGGAGAATACCCTGACGGAGGTACACCTGACACCTGAAGCCGAAATTCGGCTTGGCATTGAAACAAGACCGGTAGAATTAAAAAATATGCCAAAAACACTGACAGTTGGTGGAGAAATCATGTCCCCTCCCGGCCAGGATGTTAAAGTTACAGCACCTGTTGCCGGTACTGTCATAGGAGCGCATAGCGGTTATTTCCCTGTTGCGGGATCATTCATCAAAAACGGGCAGGAAGTAATGCGTCTGATCCTTATTCCACCGGAAATGGATATCATCAGTGCACAGGAGGAAGTAAGGGTAAAACAAATGGAATACGCTGTAGTCCTGGCTGAAGCAGAGCGGGCTGAACATCTCCTCACCACTAAAGCAATCAGTGAAAAGGCGTTTGAAGCCACACAGGCTCGTCTGGCCAGAGCAGAAGCATCACTCACTGCAGCCAGAGGGCGGTTAAACCTTTATCAGGGGAGGGATCTCGATTCTGTTGCAATGGATCTTTCAACGTATCATATTGAATCCCCTGTAAATGGTGTTATCCAGAATATGTTTGTTACACGGGGCCAAACCATTAGTGCATCCTATGTCATGTTCGAAGTTACACCCATGGATCGTTTCTGGATTCGTGTTCCTGTTTATTCCGGGGATGTCCTGAATGTCGACCGCCACCAGAAAGCTTCCATTTCAGCAATGGGAAAGGATGACGAAGCAGGATTCATTCATGCCAATCCAATTCAGGGGCCCATGCGCAGTGATGCAGGCAGTGCTTCATCTGATCTTTACTATGAAGTTGACAATAAGGGGGGTCTTTTCAGGGCTGGTCAGAAAGTGAGTGTAACCCTCACCTTGAAATCAGCAGAAGAAAGTCTGGTAGTACCCTATTCTTCAATAATATACGATATGTATGGCGGGAGTTGGGTATATGTAAAATCGGATTTGCAGCTATATACCCGCACAAGAGTTGAACTCAGTCATGTTTCCGATACATTAGCGGTATTGACACGGGGAGTTCAACCCGGTGATGAGGTTGTATGTACCGGCGTAGCCGAACTTTACGGAACAGAATTTGGAGGAGGAAAATAATGAGGTGGCTTATATCAACTGCGTTGCGTTTACGGGTAGCTATCGTAATCCTGATGGTTATCCTTCTGGTTGCCGGTACCCGGATCGTGAGCCGCACGCATTTTGATGTTTTTCCTGAGTTTGCCCCTCCCCTGGTTGAGATACAAACAGAAGCACCAGGATTATCCACCTCAGAAGTGGAAATACTGGTTACCGTGCCGATTGAAAATGCCATGAACGGAGTTTCCTGGCTGAAGCTTATCCGTTCAAAATCTGTTCTCGGGTTATCGTCCGTTGTACTCTATTTTGAAAATGGCACCGACCTCATGCAAGCCCGTCAAATGGTTCAGGAACGACTTACCGTTATCTCCGGCAAACTTCCGGGAGTTGCCAAGCCACCGGTCATGCTATCACCCCTTTCATCAACCAGCCGGGTTCTGAAAATCGGGATTACATCAGACTCTCTTTCTCAAATGGAAATGACAACTCTTGCAAAATGGACTATCCGTCCACGGTTGATGGCAATTCCAGGTGTGGCAAATGTAGCAATCTGGGGGCAGAGAGACCGTCAGATACAGGTACTGATCAATCCCAACCACCTTCAAACTCACGGTGTTACGACCAGCGAAATTGTAACGGCAGTAAAAAAGGCAACTGAAATTGGCGGCGGAGGTTTCATGGATACTCCCAATCAACGATTGGCCATATCTTTTGTTTCCACCGTTAAATCTCCCAAAGACCTTTTTAATGTCCCCGTCACCATTCGCAATGGAGTTCCCATAAAACTGGGTGACCTGGCTGAAATTGTGGAGGGTTCTCCTCCTCCTATTGGCGATGCGATCATAAATGACCAACCCGGACTTTTACTCATTGTTGAAAAACAACCCTGGGGGAATACACTTGAAGTAACCCGTCAAATAGAAGAAACCCTGGAAGCCTTAAAACCCGGTCTGAAGGATATTGAAATTGATTCAACAATCTTTCGCCCGGCCACATTCATTGAGATGTCGCTCCGAAACCTGAACCGTGCCTTATTGATCGGTTGCCTCCTTGTGATTGCTGTACTGGCATTCTCACTGAATGATTGGAGAACAGCCCTGATCAGTGTTCTTGCCATTCCTGCATCACTAATTACAGCAGCTCTGATATTAAACTACCAGGGTGGCACAATCAATACTATGGTTCTGGCAGGTCTTATCATTGCCCTTGGCGAACTGGTGGATGATGCCATTATAGATGTAGAGAATATCATGCGGCGGCTGAGGCAAAACAGGGAAGCTGGTCATCCCGACTCGGCGTTCAAGGTCGTACTGAATGCATCTCTCGAAGTAAGAAGTGCTGTAGTCTATGGAAGCCTTATCGTAGCGCTGGTATTGATGCCTGTATTTTTCCTTACCGGACTGGCAGGGTCCTTTTTTCGGCCACTTGCTTTCTCCTACATTCTTGCCATCATGTCTTCCCTCATGGTTGCATTAATTCTGACTCCAGCCCTTTCGTTGATTCTGCTTCCCAAGGCTTCCGAAAAGAAAGAGACAACAGTTATGATCCGGCTAAAGTCCTGGTATGAAAAACTGTTATCCCGTATCGTGCGGTATCCAAAGCGGCTGTTTATCATCATCAGTGTTGTATTGCTGGCATCACTGGTTTCTCTTCCATTTCTCGGGGAGGAATTTCTTCCCGATTTTAAAGAATACGATTTCCTTATGCACTGGGTAGAGAAACCCGGTACTTCCATCGAGGCTATGGATCGGATTACCATTCGGGCAAGCAAGGAATTGCGGTCCATACCCGGTGTGAGGAATTTCGGTGCACATATCGGCCGGGCAGAAATTGCAGATGAGGTGGTCGGTCCAAATTTTACTGAACTCTGGATTAGCCTCGACCCGGATGTTAAATACAGTAAAACGGTAAATAAAATACAGGAAGTTGTGAATGGATACCCCGGTCTTTACCGCGATCTGTTAACGTATCTTCGTGAACGGATCAAAGAGGTGCTCACCGGATCAAGTGCAACCCTGGTAATCCGGATATATGGAGATGATCTGGAAATCATACGAAATAAATCCGAAGAGGTAAGAGATGCCATCATGGATATTCCCGGCGTTGTCGATCTTAAAGTACAACCTCAGGATATGGTGCCTCAGATTGAAGTCAGGGTTAAACCCGAAAAAGCATTACAATATGGCCTGACTGCCGGAAACATCAGGGAAGCAGTAAACATCTATCAGAAAGGGGTCAAGGTTGGTGAATTTTTTGAAAACCAGAATATTTTTGATGTTACTGTCTGGGGAGTACCGGAGGTTCGATCCGATATCAATGCCCTTCAAACACTTATGCTGGATATTCCCACAGGAGGACTTGTCCCACTGAACGAAGTGGCAGACGTCCTGATTTTACCGGTACCCAATCAGATCACCCGTGAATTTGCTTCAAGGTACACAGAGGTAACATGCAATGTTAAAGGCCGTGATCTCAGCAAAGTAGCGGGTGATATAGAATCCCGGTTAGAAAATATTCCATTTGACCGGGGCTATCATCCTGAACTTCTGGGAGAGTATGCGGCTCAGCAGGAGGCTAAAAACCGCATCCTGGCGCTCTCACTCCTGGTACTCATTGGGATATTTATAATACTCCTCTCAGATTTTGGATCCGCCCGTCTGGCAATCCTGGTATTTGCAGGTTTACCCTTTGCCCTGACCGGTGGTGTGATTTCAGCTATCCTGAGTGGAGCGGTTCTCTCCCTGGGTTCATTGATCGGGTTTATAACTGTTTTAGGTATAGCAGCCAGGAACAGCATTATGCTGATCAGCCATTACCGTCACCTGGAGCTTTATGAAGGGGAAGAATTTGGGCTTCCTCTCGTTATTCGGGGTGCCAGGGAACGTCTGATGCCAATCCTTCTGACAGCAATAACCACTGCACTCGCACTGCTTGCAATCGTTGTTGGAGGGAATCGTCCCGGACAGGAAATTGAATACCCAATGGCACTGGTTATTTTAGGCGGATTAATCACTTCCGCTTTGCTCAATCTGTTAGTCATGCCGATCATCTACTGGAAATTTGGCCGTGTTTCAGTCAAAGAGGAAAATTAACCGGCATGATTCATAAATAATGCGGGTTAATTCCTCCCCCATCCAATTCATCTTTACTTAATCCAACTTGCCAGAAGAGTAAAGAACCCAAGAAGTTTAAGTGAAGAGAAAAAGAGTGCTGCCAGCAGTATAATCCGTACAAACCGGGGACCCCAGCTAACAGCTACTCGGGTTCCAATGAAGGAGCCTATCATGTTCCCAACAGCCAGAATCAACCCCAATTTGTAATCAACCTGCCCATGGATCATGAATATGGCCAGCGCAAAGGGAGTATACAACAGGATGATGAATAACTTCAGGGCATTGGCTTTGATAAGATCAGCCCCCACACCCATCACCAATCCTGCCAGCAGGAAAAAACCAACCCCTGCCTGAATAAATCCGCCATATATTCCGATGAGAAAAAAAATAATGCTATTTACGAGGGTTGGTTTTGTTGAATACCTTCCTTCCTGTCCCTTTATCCATTTTTCGGGTTTGAAAATGATAATGAAAAACATGAATAATAAAAGACCGGCAATGGTCTTTTCCATGATCTCTTCATTAAAATTAATAGCAATTCCTGCACCCACCAGGGAACCGACAATTGCCGGAATAGCAAGCCATAGTCCCTCCTTCAAATCAAGGATCTTCTGCTGTTTGAAACTTCCAACACCAACAACATTCTGAAGCAAGATGGCAATCCTGTTGGTCCCGTTTGCAACATTTGCAGGTAATCCAAGAAACATCAATAACGGCAGGGTCAGTAACGAACCACTTCCGGCGAGTGTATTGACAAAACCTGCCACTACACCAACACCTATAACAGCAACATATAAATACCATTCCATGATTCGAAAGACTGTTTTACAAAGATCAAAGATGCACGATTTTATCGAGAATCGGATAGGGCATTCCCCATAATCCACTCTTGGTGATCAGTAAAATCATTCTTGCCGGATGGAATCTGCAGGGTTGGTGAGAGCTGCCTGGTAGGACTGGACACTTATGGTGATCAATGCAATGATTAAAGACAGGGCACCTGCTAAAACAAATATCCACCAGGGCGTATTGGTCCGGTAGGCAAAATTCTCCAACCATTTGTTCATAAGAACCCATGCCACAGGAATCGCAATAACATTTGCATATATTACCCACCGGGTAAATTCCATGGAAAGCATCTTTACTATCCCGGGCACAGTACTCCCCAGAACTTTTCGAATGCCTATTTCTTTTGTTCTTTGCTGAGCCATAAAAGAGGCCAGCCCCAGCAGACCGAGGCAGGAGATAAAAACTGCCAGAAGAGTGAAATAGGTGAATAACTCACTGAGTCTAATTTCCGGAAGATAGAGTTGTTCATAATCCTCATCTATGAAATGGTATTCAAAGGGAAAGTCTGGGTTTGATTCACCCCAAAGTAATTTGATGCGATCGATAGTCCGTTGAATTTCAACGTCGTTTACCCTGATAATAATATAACGATAATATTCACCTACTCGAATGACAAGGGGTTCAACTTTTGTTCTTAATGATTTGAAATTAAAATCCTTAACCACTCCAATGATTACTCCCTTATTACCTGATTGAGAAAACCATTGGTTCAGAGGATCCTTCTTCCCCATTATCCGGGCAGCTGTTTCATTTATGATGTAATTGATGCTATCTGAATGATATGAAAAATTACGACCGGAAGATAACTGTATACCAAGAGTAGGGATTAAATCAAAATCAGTAGTATAAAAATTCATCATGGTGTTATCATCAGGGTTCTTCCCTTCCCAATCCAACCCACTCCAGAGATGGATAGTATTTAAAGGGATATCAGACGATATGGTTACACCCTGGATGTTATTATCCTGTAAAAGTTTTGTTTTAAAGGAATTATAATAATTCATGTACCTGCCATGTGCCGGTAGATAAATCAAATTCTTCTTCTCATATCCCAAATCTGTTTTGCGAACAAATTCTAATTGTCGTTGAACAATAAAAACACTACTGATAAGGATGATTGAAATAGAGAATTGTATCAGAACCAGAGCTTTCCTGAATGCCGATTTTTTTAAGCCTGATTGCATCTCATTTTTCAATACATCTTGCGCCTGGAATGAAGAAAGAAGGACGGCTGGATATATCCCGGATAAAAAACCAGCCACCAAAGCTATCCCAAGAAAAATAAGAATCGTATTTATATTCAGGATATGCTCTAACTCCAGGGATTTCCCTGTTAACTGATTAAATGTATTCAACAGTAAAAGGACTATAACAAATGCCAGGACATAAGCAATGAGTGCAGTGAAAACAGATTCTCCAAAAAACTGCTGAATTAACCGTATTCGTGAAGCCCCTGATATTTTTCGCATCCCTATCTCTCTTGTCCGGGTACCTGATCTGGCCGTAGTAAGATTTACAAAATTCAGGCAGGCAATAAGAAGAATAAAGACTGCTATGATAGAGAATATATATACATCATTATTTATTTCTGATGTACTGTTATTATAGTCAATATCAAAATCAGATTTCAGATGAACATCCCGTAAAGCCTGAAGGTAAACTTTAATCCTAACTTCAGAATCCGGAGACCTTTTTTTTAATGAATCTTCAATCTTCTGGTTGACTATCATCGGATCTGTGCCGGGTGCTAATTGCATATAGCCATTATAGTAATAATTGTTCCACTCCGTTCTTAAGTCGGGACCAAAAAAGTTTGCAAATGGAATAATGAAATCAAATTGAATGTGTGAATTTGATGGTGGATCCTTAAGCACTGCAGTAATCGTTCCAATCCATGATTTATTAAAAAGCGAGAGTGTTTTTCCCATTGGATCCTCGTCACCAAAATACTTCAATGCGGTACTTTCCGTAATAACGATTGAGTTCATCCCTACAATGGCCTTATCAGGATCTCCTTTAAGAAATTCATAAGTAAACAGGTTAAAAAAAGTCGAATCTGCAGCTATAATTCCCCCCTCATAAAACTGCTTCACATATCCTTCTTTTTCAACCGATTCATATTCAACCAGGACTTTGTTTGTAAAGGGTCGTAAACGAGTGAAATTGACGATCTCAGGGATCTCATCATTCAGGTAGGCTGCCATCGGGAATGGAGTGACTACTGCTTTGAACAATGCATCAGCATTTTCTACCTGATCCACCAACCTGTAAAGATCTTCATAATTTTCGTGGAACCGGTCGAAACTAAACTCATCTTTAACCCAAATAAAGATCAGGAATGAACACGCCATTCCTATTGCAAGTCCGCTAATATTAATAAACGAGAAAAATTTGAATCGTCTGAAATTACGGAGAGCAACTAGAATATAGTTTTTTATCATATGACGAATTTATCGGTATCCAGATAAAAGACTCCTGGGAATCAAAACTGTTTCCAAATGGCATTCTGTTATAAAACAGTGTCTTTTATCTCATTTCTGTCTGGCCATGTCACCAAAGAGATCCAGGTTAAGCTTATCACTTGCCAAAAAAGCAATGATTACGGTTGTCCCGTAAGAATCAATATGCAAACAGTGGAAACCCTTTTATCAGTTTATGCACATCCTCTTTCACTGCAACCAAATTCTCTTCATCCTCAGTGTTCATGATAACGCGGTCGATCAGATCTACGATAGTTTCCATATGCTCCTCCCTGAGCCCCCGGGTGGTTATTGCCGGAGTGCCCAGTCTGAGTCCTGATGTTTGAAACGGTGATCGTGAGTCAAACGGGACCATATTTTTATTGACGGTAATATCAGATTTTACCAGTGTATTTTCAACTAGTTTACCGGTGATATCAGGGACTTTAGTTCTTAGATCGATAAGCATGGAGTGGTTATCCGTTCCGCCAGAAACAACATGGTAACCACGGTCAACAAAAGATTGAGCCATTACACTGGCATTTTTCTTCACCTGGACCTGATACTCTTTGAATTCGGGCTCTAACGCTTCTCCAAAGGCAACTGCCTTGGCAGCTATGATGTGTTCAAGCGGTCCACCCTGTGTTCCCGGGAAAACCCCTGAGTTGATCAGTGAGGACATCATCCGGATATCCCCTTTCTTTGTGGTTTTTCCCCATGGATTTTCATAATCTTTACCGATCAGGATAAATCCACCCCTGGGTCCTCGCAACGTTTTATGGTTGGTGGAGGTGACAACATGAGCGAATTCAAGAGGATTATCAAGCAGTCCGGCTGCGATTAAACCAGCCGGATGTGCCATATCCACCATGAGCAGGGCACCAACTCCGTCAGCAATTTCCCTCATCCGTTTATAGTCCCACTCTCGGGAGTAGGCGGATGCCCCGCCGAGGATCATTTTTGGTTTTTCTCTCTTTGCTATCTCTTCCATCTTATCGTAGTCGATCAAACCGGTTTTCTCATCCACACCATAGGCAACCGGCCGGTATAAAATCCCGGAAAGATTCACCGGTGATCCGTGTGAAAGGTGGCCTCCATGAGAAAGATCGAGTCCCATAAACGTATCGCCAGGTTCAAGAATGGTGAGGAATACAGCCGCATTCGCCTGCGCACCGGAATGGGGTTGAACATTCGCAAATTCAGCACCAAAAAGTTCCTTTACCCTGTCAATTGCTAACTGCTCGGTTTCATCCACCACTTCACAACCTCCGTAATACCGGTGACCCGGGTACCCCTCTGCATATTTATTGGTAAGTACCGAACCCATTGCTTCAAGCACCTGTGGGCTTACAAAATTCTCTGAAGCGATCAATTCAATTCCGTTCAACTGACGTTGATACTCCTTTTCTAAAAGGTTGAAAATCTCTGAATCTCTTTTCATGTAAAGTAGTTCTTTTGTGTAACAGAGCTCAAATTTAAAGTATTCATGAGAATTTTGGAAGAGATTTCTTTGATTTCAAAAAAAACATAGTTACATTTAGCCTAATCATCCAACCTAATCTCTTACTAAATTTTATATTATGGAAGAAGAAGAAAAAAAAGAACCCATGGAAGAGCAAAAAGCTGAACCACAAGAAAAACCAAAAGCCGAAGCGGTTGAACCACCACAGCCAGCGGCACCCACACAGGAAAGACCTACTTTTCTGACTGTTCTATGCATCCTGAGTTTCATCGGAGTTGGAATTCAGGTAATTCAGGGCATCATTTCCCTTTTCGCCAAAAGTGCCGGTTCCATGCTTATGGAAGCTGCTGAATCTATTGAGGGATATCAAGAAGTGCCCGGAACGGAATATGTTGAAGAATCATTGAGTTATGCATCCACCCTGGGTATTGTGAGTATACTGGCAGCACTGGTATGCCTCTGGGGTGTTCTCTGGATGTGGAACCTGAAAAAAACGGGGTATTATATTTACATAGTCGGTGAATTGGCTCCAGTAATCGTCTCCTTTATCCTGGTAGGATTTGGTAGTTTCCTGGGTGGTTTCTTCGCTTTTGTCGGATTAATCTTCCCGGTCCTGTTCATCATCCTGTATGGACTGAATGTTAAACATATGTCGTAATCACCGGAAGAAGATGCCATAAAGGATATCTTTGAAGATAACCTCTAAAGGACTTTTTAGGAAGTCCTTTTTTTTGTCCCTATGGAAAAACAGGATT
>CAYMFM010000013.1:19790-70737 GCA_964389685.1 uncultured Rikenellaceae bacterium | reverse complement strand
GGTTATCTTTCTGATAGCGCAGTGCCAGGTCACAATTGGTGAGTGCCTGTTTAAATTCCTGCTGTGAAGAAAACACTTTTGCCCGTAAATGGTAATAGACGGGGTTTTCCGGATCCAGCCGGATCTGTTCATCCAGTTTAGCCAGCGCTTCCTTGTAGGATTTTTTTTCCAGGAGGTATTCAACATCACGAACAACCTGTTCACCGGGTGTGTACCAGTCCTTTCGCCAGAGGGATCTCCATTCACTGCTGCGTTCTACAGGCTCAAATGCTTTATCCAGGAAAATCTTCTTTTCAGGAACCCGTTGTTCTGATCTCAGGTGCTTTTCAAGATAACCCACTGATTCTTTGGCACTTCCCATCTGTGCATAGGTGCGGGCTAATCCCAGGTTCCCACTGCCAGGAGCGATCTGTTCAGCTTTTTCAAAATCAGCAATCGCCTTTCCCCATTCTGAAAGATTAAAATAGGCTTCTGCTCTGCCAAGGTATGCAGAAAGATTTTCACTCTTTTCCAGTTCCACGTATTTTGTAAATTCAGCGACAGCTTCCCGGTATCTCTTCGTTTGCAGGTTTGCCATACCGCTGGTCAGCAAAGCCTGAGGATCCTGAGCCAGAATGGTAAATGCAAGGGTGAAAAAAAACGGTATTGTTGTCAGAAACCTTTTCATGGTTACGATCTATTTTTCATCCGGGAGTTTAGCATCCTTATCGGTAATTACATGGATAAAACCACTGAGGTTACGCACCTCTTCCCCGGTGAGTCTCATTTCATAAACATCACAAAAATAGTAGTACACTCCCGGGGAGACATATTTATCGTTATAGGTACCTCTCCATTGGATGAGGGGGTTATCCGTTTCAAAAATCAATGTTCCCACCCTGTTATAAATTTTCATATCAATCCGGATAATGGTCCTGCTGTTCGATTTTGAATAGAGAATGTCATTGATATCATCCCCATTTGGTGTAAAGACATTTGGGATCTCATAATAGGAGCAACTGTCAACACAAACAATGGGTTGTGAGAAGCCGCTTTCGTTATCAAACGAGTCGACTGCAGTAACCGCATAGCAACCTGCCATGGTAAATCCGGGATCATGGATGAATGTATTGTTATCGGAGGATATTCCCGGCTCCAGAAGCTCCATATCGCCATCCAGCACAGGTTTATAGTAGATATTATAGATCACCACATCCTCTTCATCAGCAGGGTCTGAGTAGAACCACATCAATTCATTATAAAGACTATCACAGTTTGAAGTGACGGTCAGGGAGGGGGGCAGTGGTGGTTCCATATCCTGGGGAATGCCACAGTTTTCCTGGGAAAAATTGATCAGTGGATCAATGATCCCGCTCAGGTTGTATGTTCCAATGGTTTTTACCTGGTAGCAGTACTCAACGCTATTAGCAAGATTCAGGTCAATATAAACTGAATCGGGTGTAACATCCAGAGAATCAAAATCCAGTGTGAGGGGGTTATATCGATAAATCACATACTGGTTGTTAATCCAGGGAACATTTTTCTGACTATGGAGGATCATCTTGTTATCTCCGGCAAGAATTTTAAGAAACACAGAGGAGGCCTCATCCGGGGTTCCTATAGGAAAACGATTCGGATTATCATTATACAATACCACCTTATAAAGATAACCCTGGTCAACCGTGTTGGCCACACCGGCATCAACATAGGTTGTATCTGCCAGGTCTGGAGAGGCAACTGAATCAATCAGGGTGAAGCTCTTCCCCCAGATTCCATCTGCCCTGTAAATCAAATATTTGTAAGGTCCTAACGCGCCATATTTAATCTGGATGGTATCCAGATCGGGTTTTGCCCATGCCAGGTAGATCGAGCCATTATCCGTATCGGTATCGATCACACTGACATTGGTTATGATTGGCAAGCCCTCGATCAATACCGAACAGGCTTCATTTGAAGCAATGCTCTCAGCACCATTTTCAAAAAGCGCCACAACCAAATAACAATACTCAGTCCCTTTAAGCAATCCTTCGTCCTCATTGGTATCAATGTAAACGGTATCATTCCAGCCGGATGTTTCTCCAATCAACTGATATCCCGTATAGGAGGGCACCCCATTTTCACAACTGTCAGGAATATATCCATAGTCACCGATACGCCGGTAGATCCTGTATCCTGCCACCGAATCACAAACACTGGGTGACCATTGAAGACGGATGTATTCACTCGTAGGTACGGGAGTTAAATTTTCAGGAGGAGGTCCCAGAACAGTAATGTTGAAATTATCAATATCAACCAGGCTCAGGTCCGGGTTATTATCCTCGACTTTATAAATAACGGAATAGGGTTGTTCTCGAACATGGCCGCAATTGGTTTCCCACCGGAAAGTGGAGGTCACATATCCGGAATCTGAATCTATTTCAGTAAATTGAGCCGGAGACTGGTCCACAAGAAACACACCACCTGAACCGGTATGAGATACCAAATCGTTATCGGGATCGGTGCTGGTGATCGAAAATTCAATGGTATCCCCGGCAATAACACAGAAATCACCGATTTCCTGATTTACCGGCGGATTGTTATCTGAATTGTATACCTCAATCTGCATATCCCGTACAATATTGCCGATCTTTATTCCATTTCGCCACTCTTCCACATTCATTGCTATGTTATAAATCAATTTAAAACCTTCTGCTGTAATATCTTCCGGTCCGCTGTAAATGGGGCTATCCCATACCAGGTCGCCGGTTACGGGATCTACGAAAAGGGTATCACTGGCTGGTGGAAAGGTGTAATCCTCAATGGGCTTGCCATCTTCCTTAGCACAAACGGTAAGGGAATAGGAGAGGCTGTCTCCGTCGTAATCGAATGCCGAAGGATTGTGTACAAATATATGGTTCAATGCAGCCTTGTCAATAGGAGGATTTAACAGTACCGGAGTGTTGTTATAACCAATAGCCGGATTAATCATCAGGGTGGTTTTTATGGAAAAAACAACATTCACTGAATTGGGAATGTTGATAACACCGTAATTCCGGTTTGGGTCCTGAACAACAATTTGATAGATACCCGGTCCTGGGTAAGTGTGGGTAGTTACGTATTTGTTTCTTTTATAAAAATTGGGCAGGTAAACCTCTTCAATCCTGGGAGCCACCGAAATGGTATTATCCCCCCAGTTTACCTCAAGGCTGTTCCTGTCCGCGGCACTTAAGGTGAAAGTGAAGGTCGTGATTGTAATCTCAAAAGTCAGGTCTGAGATCTGTCTGTAGGTAATCTCCCCCGCCCTGTTATGCGTGGCAAAACTCTCCCTCCCCAGCAACAGAACAACAAAACATATTGCTAACAAATATTTCATACGGCAAAGTTACTTAATTCCTAAAACTCACGACAGGCCAACGGGTAAATTTATTGTAAACCTGTCTCATGGATTTAACTCGATTCTAAGATCCACTTTATCCTTACTGAACTGATACCCTCGTTCAAAGTCAAGGTGTTTGAAGATCAATAAGTTCACTTGATCATTAAACATGTCTATCATAATTGCATTATGGATAGTGGCAGATTCAATTTTTTGTTGATGACCTGTAAAAGAGTAAAATAACCAGATAGAATCCTCATTTTTTCTTTTTCTTTCAAACCGTGGATCCATTTTCCCCTCATCGTTAACCATGAAACGAAATGAATCAGAAATGTAGCGGTTAAAATAAGGTATCTGATCTTCCGGTTTGGGATCTTCATCTATTTTCAGTTCAACGCCGTATTTATTGAAAAGGATGGTTTCAAAATCATCAGTAAAAATTTTAAAAGAGACAGAAAAATGTTTTTGATCCTCAACGTATTCAATACTGGTAACAGAAACATGAACAGGATGGAATAGTCCTGAAAAACTGTAGACCAATAAGAAACTGATTTTCAAAATGAAGGTCACAGGCATCATGTTGAACCGGAAAATTGGATAAAATTGCTACTCTATTGCACTCAATGAACTATTGACTGCAAAAATCGGACAAAATTGCAATAAAAGTTCTTTTTTTAATCCGGGGAGTCATTCACGTGTTCATTCTTCATCTCGAGGATGGCTTCTATCCCAAGCCTGTAAGAATCCAATCCAAAACCCATGATACTGCCGCTACAGGCATTAGCTATAAAGGAGACATGACGGTATTCATCCCTTCCCAGTATATTGGTTATGTGAACCTCAACCGCCGGTGAGTCTATTGCTGAGAGTGTATCAGCAATGGAAACGGAAGTATGTGTGTATCCACCGGCATTGATTACGATTCCATCATAGGAAAAGCCAACTTCCTGGATCTTATCGATGATCTCACCCTCGATATTGGACTGAAAATAATCGATCTGCACGTGTAGATATCGTTTTTTCAGTTTCTTACGATAACTTTCAAATGGTGTATCTCCGTACAACGATGTTTCTCTTTTACCAATGAGATTCATGTTGGGGCCATTAATAATTTGGATTTTCATAACGCTTAAATTATCTTGTGATATAGATACAAAGGTAATTTCTTTACAGATAGTTCAAGCTGACATTGTTATATAACATGAATAGCACATCCTGGGACAAGCTTATCGGTGAATACACTGTTTTTCTTAGGCTGGAAAAATCGTTATCAGAAAATTCCATCGAAGCCTATATCAATGATGTGAAGAAGCTTGACCGGTACCTGGAGATGACCGGAACATTGATCGAACCCGAGCAGGTTACACTCAACCATCTTAAGGGATTTATCGAATGGATTAACAAACTGGGAATGAGTCCGAGGACACAGGCACGGGTTATTTCAGGGATCAAAGGCTTTTACCGGTTTCTGTTGATGGAGGATATTATCCAGCACGATCCCACAGCCCTTATCGAATCACCCAGGATTGGCAGGAAACTTCCGGATGTACTTTCCGTTGAGGAGATTGACAGGCTCCTTTCAGCGATCGATCTCAGCAAACCGGAAGGTCAGCGAAACAAAGCCATGTTGGAGACCCTGTACAGCTGTGGTCTCAGGGTATCCGAGCTGATTGAGCTAAGGATCACAAACATTTTTTCTGATCTTGGTTTTCTGAAAATTGTTGGAAAAGGGAACAAGGAAAGACTCGTGCCAATCAGCCAGAAAGCCTTGAAAGAAATTGATCTCTATCGGCAGGATCGCAGAAGATTACCCGTCATCCATAAAGAAGCCGAAAATATACTATTCCTGAACCGTAGAGGGAAAAAGCTTTCACGGGTGATGATCTTTACCATTATCAGAGAGCTTGCAAAAAAGATCAACCTGAAAAAAAAGATAAGCCCACACACCTTTCGACACTCCTTTGCAACCCACCTGATCGATGGTGGAGCAGACCTCAGAGCAGTCCAGGAGATGCTTGGACACGAATCGATTATCACCACGGAGATTTACACCCATCTTGACCGGGAATATCTCCGGGATACCATTATCCAATTTCATCCCAGATCATAGAAAGGAAAGTATCTTTGTCTGAAGCAAAGAGCTCGTTAACCCTGGATATTTTGCCAATCTAAATAAACATACCCTTCATTCGGTTGTTAAATCTCTTTAAAACAGGCAATTTAATAGAAATACATTGGGCCAACTTTTGCCTTGTTTCAAATAAGTACACCAAACTGGTAACGGTTTTTTGTACTTTTGTTATTTGATAAAAAGCTTTGTTCGGAGGTCGATTGAGGTATGATAGATATCATTGGGACTTTTCTAGGGGATCTGGTTGACATCATCAACGAGATGTCTCCTTACCTGATCCTGGGATTTCTCTTTGCCGGGTTACTTCATGTATTCTTTCCCAGGGAGAGGGTGAATCAGTATATGGGTGGAAACGATAAATCATCAGTGATCAATGCTTCCCTGCTCGGGATTCCTCTTCCCCTCTGTTCATGTGGAGTAATCCCGACCGGCATATCCTTTTACAAACATGGCGCCTCAAAAGGATCAACGGTCTCGTTTCTCATTTCAACCCCACAAACGGGTATTGACTCGGTACTGGTTACCTACTCGTTGCTGGGATTACCGTTTGCATTGATTCGACCGGTAATAGCACTGATCACGGGTTTCCTGGGAGGATTTATCACAAACAGGGTAGAGAAAAACGGAAGGACGGCTTCTTCTGATGAGTCCCTCACTGAAGCGTCATTAAAAGAACCCACTTCAACAACCAGGAGGTTCGCCGAAATTTTTCGTTATGCATTTGTAGAATTCCTTCAGGATATCTCCAAATACCTGGTGATCGGACTTTTGATTGCAGCCGCCATCTCGGTTGCTGTTCCGGATGATTTTTTTTCCTCTTTCATTGGTAACGATTTCCTCAGCATGGTGGTTATTCTGGTTGCTGCGATTCCAGTGTATGTGTGTGCTACAGCTTCTGTTCCCATCGCCGCCATCCTGATGATGAAAGGATTATCTCCGGGAGCTGCCCTTGTTCTGTTAATGGCAGGGCCAGCAACCAATGCAGCCACCATCACCCTGATCAATAAAGTATTGGGATTCAAATCGCTGTTAACCTATCTTTTCACGATAATTGCCGGAGCTTTGGTATTCGGAACAATAATCAATCACCTGTTACCCGGATCCTGGTTTATGCCACTGGATATTGCATCTCATGGTATGGAACACACTCATAGTATTTTGCCGGAATGGTTGAAAATCATCTCCAGTGTCCTGTTGGTTCTGCTGATCATTCATGGATATATCCAAAAAATTGTAATAACAAGAAGGATGACCCGGGCAAAAGGGAGTAAATATTCTACAACCAAGATGGAGCATATGATATCAAAAAAAATTTTAGTCAAAGGAATGACCTGTAACCACTGCAAGCAAAATGTTGAAAACAGGATAAAAACGATTGAAGGAATTGAAAAAGTCCATGTTGATTTATCTACCGGGAAAGTCTCCATTTCCGGTAAGCAAATTGACCTCAACAGGATCAAATCCGGGATAGAGAGTATCGGCTACGATTACCGTGGTGAAACCGATTAATAATCATATTCAAATCAAAAAATTATTACTATTTTTAGCTCAATTTTGCTGAAATAGAATATCCATTAAAATAGTTTGAATCATGACTCAAATTAAGAGAGTTTACACTTTTGGTGATAAAAAAGCTGAGGGTAGGGCCGACATGAAGAACCTTCTGGGTGGCAAGGGAGCCAACCTTGCTGAAATGAATCGCATTGGTGTACCGGTACCTCCGGGATTTACCATTACCACGGATGTTTGTACCGAATACAACAGTATGGGAAAAGAGAAAGTGGTTGATTTGTTAAAAGATGAAGTTAAGGATGCTATTAAAAACATTGAAAACTTAATGGGAACAAGCTTTGGAAGCAAGGAAAATCCCTGTCTTGTTTCTGTCCGTTCGGGTGCAAGGGTTTCCATGCCGGGAATGATGGACACCGTTCTGAACCTGGGAATGAATGATTATGCCGTTGAAGGTTTGATAAAAAAGACCAATAATGCCCGGTTTGTCTGGGACTCCTATCGACGGTTTGTACAGATGTACGGTGATGTGGTTCTGGGAATGAAGCCATCATCGAAAGAAGATATAGACCCTTTTGAGGAAATCATGGAAAGTGCAAAAGAGAAGAAAGGGATTGAGAATGATACGGATTTTACCGTTGAAGACCTCAAGGAGCTGGTTGTTCAATTCAAAAAAGCCGTAAAGGATAAAACCGGGAACGATTTTCCGATAGATCCATGGGCGCAGTTGTGGGGAGCCATTATGGCTGTATTTGACAGCTGGAATACCGACAGGGCAATCTATTACCGTCAGATGAACCACATACCTGAAGAGTGGGGTACGGCCGTAAATGTTCAGGCAATGGTGTTTGGTAATATGGGAGATTCCTCGGCTACCGGTGTTGCGTTTACTCGCGATGCAGCAACGGGTGAAGACCTGTTTAACGGGGAATACCTGATCAATGCTCAGGGCGAAGATGTTGTAGCAGGGATCCGGACACCCCAGCAGATTACCAAAGAGGGATCGCTGCGGTGGGCAAAACTTGCCGAAGTCTCTGAAGAGGAAAGAGCGAAAAAATTTCCTTCTCTTGAAGAGACCATGCCCTCCCTCTATAAAGAACTGGATGAGATACAGCAAAAGCTGGAAAACCACTATAAAGATATGCAAGACCTGGAGTTCACCATTCAGGAAGGGAAATTGTGGCTCCTTCAAACCCGGAATGGTAAACGAACCGGTGGAGCCATGGTAAAGATTGCCATGGATCTTTTGCGGGAAAGGATAATCGATGAAAAAACCGCCCTGCTCCGCCAGGAACCCAATAAACTGGATGAATTGTTGCATCCGGTATTTGATAGGAAAGCAATAGAACAGGCTAACGTTCTGGGTAAAGGATTACCGGCTTCCCCTGGAGCAGCAACCGGACAGATCGTCTTTTTTGCTGATGAAGCTAGTAAATACCCTGCTTCCATCCTGGTCAGGATTGAAACATCACCGGAAGATCTTGAAGGAATGAATATAGCAAAAGGGATCTTAACAGCACGGGGGGGCATGACATCCCATGCGGCTGTTGTTGCCCGTGGCATGGGTAAATGCTGTGTCTCCGGAGCCGGAAACATTAAGATCCAATATAAAACACGTACGCTGGTTGCCAATGGACAGGCATTCAAAGAAGGTGACTGGATCTCTCTCAATGGTACTACCGGTGAAGTGTACGAAGGAAAGTTAAAAACAATCGACCCTGAATTGAGTGGAGATTTTGCTGAACTCATGGAACTGTCTGATAAGCACACGAGAATGTATGTCAGAACCAATGCGGATACTCCAAAAGATTCAAAGATCGCACGGGATTTTGGAGCCCGGGGAATCGGTCTTACCAGAACCGAACACATGTTTTTTGAAGGCGACCGAATCATAGCCATGCGTGAAATGATCCTGGCTGAGGATGAGAAAGGAAGAAGAAAAGCACTGGAAAAACTACTGCCCATTCAGAGAGCTGATTTTGAAGGGATTTTTGAAGCCATGCATGATCTGCCGGTGACTGTCCGGCTTCTTGATCCACCCCTTCATGAATTTGTCCCCCATGAAGAAGAGAATCAGCAGGAGATGGCTGACGAGATGGGAATTAGCATCGAGGAGATCAAAGCAAAAGTTGAATCGCTCCATGAATTTAATCCGATGTTAGGCCACCGGGGATGCCGCCTCGGGAATACCTATCCGGAAATTACCGAAATGCAGGCAAGAGCGATCATCGAAGCAGCCCTGAATCTCAAGGCAAAAGGCATTAAAGCCATTCCCGAAATTATGGTACCCCTTACCGGCACACTGGAAGAGATGAAAATGCAGGAAAAAATCATCCGGGATACCATTCAGAAGGTGTTCGAAGAGCGAAATGATATCCACGAGTACCTGGTTGGGACCATGATCGAGATACCAAGAGCTGCATTGACCGCGGATAAAATTGCTGAATCGGCTGATTTTTTCTCCTTTGGAACCAACGACCTTACACAGATGGGCTTTGGGTATTCCAGGGATGATGCCGGTACATTCCTGCCCATATACATCAGCAAGGGGATCCTGAAAAACGATCCGTTCCAGATCCTCGACCAGGAAGGGATCGGACAGCTGGTTGAAATGGGAACAAAAAAGGGAAGGCAAACCAAGCCCAATCTGAAAGTCGGTATTTGCGGTGAACACGGGGGAGAACCAACCTCTGTCGAGTTTTGCCACAGGGTTGGAATGGATTATGTCAGCTGTTCACCATACCGGGTACCCATTGCCCGGCTTGCAGCAGCACAGGCAGCGATAAAAGACAACCTGTAAAATCGCATCCTGGACTTTATTTCTATCCTGGATAATAAATCTTTGCCGTTATGCAACTGGTTTATAAGATCCTGATGATTCTTGCTGCCTATCTGCTTGGGGCTATTCCTACGTCAATCTGGATAGGAAAGCGCTTTTACAACATTGATATCCGTGAACATGGCAGTGGAAACGCCGGAGCGACCAATACCATCCGGGTACTTGGCTGGAAACCCGGAATTCCCGTTCTGCTGTTCGATATTTTCAAGGGATGGCTCGCTGTTAATTTCATCTATTTATCCCGGTTCTACCCGCCGGAATCCGCCGCTTTTGTAAATTTCCAGATTCTCCTTGGAGTGTCTGCCACGCTTGGGCATATCTTTCCTGTTTATGCCCAATTCAAGGGTGGTAAAGGGGTATCAACGCTGGTTGGTATCGTGATTGCGATTGATCCATTGTCAACCCTTATTTGCTTTTGTATTTTTGTCCTGATTCTGGTGATCACAAAATATGTATCCCTCAGCTCATTGATTGCGGGGATATCATTCCCCATTTTAGTAATTGTTGTTTTCAGGACATCCATGATATCATTGATCATCTTTTCGGTGTCCGTTGCCATATTGCTTATTCTTACACACAGAAAAAACATCATAAGGCTTGTGAAGGGGGAAGAATCGAAAGCAGACTTTCTCAGGATCCGAAGGAAAAAGCAGGATAGTGAAGAGGATTAGGCGTAGAGGTATTGCGAAATTCAGGAAACCGGGATCTATATTTCTTTCTTGAGAAATTCACGGAGCTCAGCAGAAGTCAGTCCTGTAGTGATCTCTCCCGTTTTACACACAGAGATTTCTCCGGTCTCTTCAGATACCACGATAACAAGAGCATCCGTTTTCTCTGTCATACCCAGAGCCGCACGATGCCTTGTTCCAAAGTTTGCCGGGAGGTAAATGTTTTCAGAAATCGGGAGTACACATCGTGCAGCATGGATTTTTTCTCCGATAATGATTACGGCACCATCATGCAGGGGATTGTTTCCAAAAAAAATCGATTCAAGAAGTCTGCTTGATGTTTCGGCATTGAGAATATCTCCCCCTTCTGTTATGGTCGATAATTCTGATTTCCGGGCAATAACGATCAGTGCTCCGGTTTTCGATGCACTCAGGTTCTCACATGCTGTGACAATGGCTTCAACGTTGATATTGGAGCTTGTTTTCAGGTTCACAGAGAAGAGGCTTTCGAGTGTAAAATTCCTCCTGGAAAGATACCGTGTGCCAATGATCATCAGAAACCTTCTGATCTCCTGTTGAAAGACAATGATCAGGGCGATCACTCCAACCCCGATGACCTGACCGAGGATTGAACCGATCAACTCCATGTTTAATGCTTTTACTACCAGCCACAGGAGATAAACGGCAAAAACAGCGATAAAAATATTGATTGCAACGGTTCCCTTTATCAAACGATATACCTGATATAAGAGCACAGCGACCAGCAGTATATCGATGATGTCCAGAATGCGTATGGTAATAAATGCAGGAACCATAAATTGAATCAGTTGATGAACAAATGTAACAAATAATTGATCACTTTTCCCACATCATTTCTGTGATTCCCTCACTTTTTCGACCAGGGCAATAGTCTCCATCGCCTCCTTAACATCGTGCACCCGGAGAATATCAACACCTTTTAACAGAGCAATAGTATGCAGTACAGTGGTTCCATTTAAGGCTTTATCCGAAGTGGTATCAAAGAATTTATAGATCATTGATTTCCTCGAAAGACCAGCCATTACCGGTAATTCCATCATGTTGAATGAGTCGAGATTTGCCAGCAGTTCATAATTATGATCGAGGGTTTTTCCAAAACCAAAACCAGGATCCACGATGATATCTGCAACCCCGAGAAGGGTTAATGCATGAATTTTTTCAGAAAAATAGTGCAGTATCTCCCGGGTAACATTTTCATAGGTCGGATTGTCCTGCATGTTCGCAGGGGTTCCTTTCATGTGCATGATAATGTATGGAACATGAAGTTCTGCAACTGTATCGAACATTTCACCATCCATGCTGCCCGCTGATATATCATTGATCATATCCACCCCATATTCCCTGACCATCTCACGGGCAATACCTGCCCGGAATGTATCGACTGACAGGATGGTTTCCGGAAATTTTTTTCTTATCCGCGTTACAACGGGTTTTAATCGATTGTATTCCTCCTTTTCGGTTAGGTGCTGGGCACCCGGTCTGGATGAATAAGCGCCGATATCAATGAAGGTTGCTCCTTCTGAAACAAGCTCTTCTACGCGCTTCAAAATGTGATCGTTACGCTGATATCTTCCTCCGTCATAAAAAGAATCGGGTGTGATGTTTAACACGCCCATGACTGTTGGCCGTGAGAGATCCAATAAACTACCCCGGATATTCAGCGTGTGCTTTTTCGAAAAAAATGTATCTTTAAAATCCATTATTACGATTTACTATTTATTACAAAAATAATAAAAGCAGGAGAACTCTTCTGATTAGTGACATCGGTAAAGATATATAGATTCCATGAGTTTCATTGTTATCGAAGGCCTGGATGGGGCAGGAAAATCAACCCAGATTAAATTGCTTCAGGATTATCTTGAAACCATGAAAATCGGTTTTGAGTACCTTCATTTCCCGAGGACCGATGCACCCTGCTATGGTGGTTTGATTGCGCGCTTTCTCAGAGGGGAATTTGGAGATATCCACTCGGTAAATCCATACCTGGTGGCTCTGATATACGGTGGTGATCGTACCGATGCATCAGCAACCATTGCATCCTGGATTGAAAGAAATTACCTGGTGATTGTTGATCGGTATGTTGATTCAAACATTGCGTTTCAATGTGCAAAGCTGGATCAGGCAGAAGATAAGGAAGAGTTGCGTAACTGGATCCTCTCCTTTGAATATGAATACAATAGGATCCCTAAACCTGATCTTGTTCTGTTTCTCGACGTCCCATCTCAGTTTACCAGGGAAAAACTTACCAGAATCAGAACCGGGGGAGACAGGGATTATTTGAACGGAAGGCCGGATATTCATGAAGAGAACCTGCAGTTCCAGGAAAAAGTGAGAGAAGTGTATCTTTCCGAAGCGAACCGGAATCCACGTTTTCATGTGGTCGACTGTTGCGGTAAAGGATCAACCATCCTGCCACCGGAGGAGATATTTCATAAAATACTGGCTTTGTTGCAGGAAAAAAATATTGTATAATCACATAAAGGAGGAAATCTAAGGTATGATAGCAGTACGTATTCTTTGCCGGATCGTTGTAGGCATTGTATTTGTTTTTTCCGGTTTTGTAAAAGGAATTGACCCGCTCGGATCCACTTATAAATTTCATGATTACTTTGTTGCTTTCGGGATTGATTTTCTAAATCCCATTGCACTACCCCTGGCAATACTTCTCTCCGCAACCGAATTTACCATTGGAATATCCCTGCTTATTGGATACAGGCCTAAAGTTGGAGCCTGGGGAGTTCTCATCTTCATGGGTTTCTTTACACCACTCACGCTGATTCTGGCAATAACTAATCCGGTATCAGATTGCGGTTGTTTTGGCGATGCCATCGTACTTACCAATTGGGAAACATTCTTTAAGAACCTGATTCTCCTGGTTTTTGTAATGGTGGTCTTCTTTACCAGGAAAATGTATAAACCGGTTTATTCCTCACTTACTGAATGGGGAATTCTAAGCACGTTCTTCCTGCTGTTCACTTTTCTGTCGGTATACTCCTACCGGCATCTGCCCTTTCTGGATTTCAGGCCCTACAGTATCGGTGCTTATATTCCTGATAAAATGGAGATTCCTGAAGGAGTTGCAACCGATGAATATGAAACAATCCTTATCTATGAGAAGGATGGCATCCAGAAAGAGTTTACCGTGGATAATTTTCCGTGGCAGGATTCTACATGGACATTTGTGGACCAACAATCCTTTCTTATCAATAAGGGATACACACCACCAATTCATGATTTTGAGATCATCTCACAAGATGGTTACAATGTCACAGACCAGGTATTATCAGACCCTGAATACTCTTTCCTGGTGGTTTCTTACAACATGTCAAATGCTAACCGTGAAGGATTGGAAAAAGCAAATGATCTTGCCATTTATTGTGCCGTGAACAATTTCCCGTTTTATTTACTGACATCAAGCTTAACGTCAGAGGTCAATAACCTGAAGCAGGAATTAAACCTGAATTTTAACGTTTTCAATACCGATGAAACTGCATTGAAAACCATCATCCGGTCTAACCCTGGTTTTCTGCTGATTAAGGAGGGTGTCATTATGGGTAAGTGGCATCATCGGGATTTCCCCGGTCCGAAAAAGTGGAACGATCATTTTCTGGCACAACTTCTTGAAAAATATGCACAAAATCTGGAAAGATCAAGGAGTTATAATTTGCTGTTGCTGGCATTCCTCGGAATTGCGCTGTTTGAAATCATACGAAGGAACATCCCATGGACAAGCAAAATAAAAATCTGATCTGAATCATAATAGCCAACGAACGAATAATTATAAACGTAACCTTAAAACCATGAGAAAAAAAATTGTGGCCGGAAACTGGAAAATGAACAATTCTCTGAAAGAAGGCCTTGAGCTTGCTGGCAGGATAAATGAATTACTGAAAATGAAGGGTGGAAAAGAAGCTGACGCTATCCTTGCCCCTCCCTTTATCTTTTTATCAGATATCACAAAGATGATTGATTCCCAGCTAATTTCAGTGGCAGCTCAAAACTGTGCCAGTGAAGAAAAGGGAGCATTCACTGGCGAAATTTCTGCCGAAATGGTTGCTTCGACAGGTGCAACTCATGTTATCATCGGTCATTCGGAAAGGAGGACCTATTTTGGAGAAGATGACAAGATGCTAAACAAAAAGGTAAACATTGCCCTGAAGAATAACCTTTATCCAATTTTTTGTTGTGGTGAGATCCTCAACCAACGGGAAAAGGGTATTCATTTTGAGGTGATCCAAAAGCAGCTGGAGAACGGTCTCTTTACGCTTGACAACTCCGAATTTTCCAGGGTTATCATCGCCTATGAACCGGTTTGGGCTATCGGTACTGGGGTTACTGCCACACCGGAACAGGCACAGGAAATGCATCAGTATATACGTGGCCTGGTCGATAAAAAATATGGCAGCTCCATTTCAGAGGAATTGACGATCCTGTATGGAGGAAGCTGTAAACCATCCAACGCACGTGAGTTGTTCCAAAATCCGGATGTTGATGGCGGATTAATAGGCGGAGCTTCTCTTGTGGCCGAAGATTTTGTTTCAATCATTTATTCTTTCTGACAGGCTCCTGAACCTGACGTTTGGTACAGGTCATCATGAGACTACCCGCCTCATGCTTAAAGAGATCCTGGCATATACCCTGCATGGAAAAAGGATGCTGGACGTTGGTTGCGGGACAGGAATCCTTTCAATTCTGGCAGCAAAAATGGGTGCCGCTCATATAATAGCCATAGACCTTGATCCTAATGCAGTAGCAAACTGCAGGGAGAATCTGATGATCCGTTTGATAAAATCTCTAATTGGTTAATATCTGAACAAAATCCTGTTTGGATGGCATGAGTAGTGTTCATATATTTATAATTTCAAGATCGGAATGATGGCAAGATGTTTATTAACCACACTGATGCTTATCCTGGTATCCGGATATTCAGTGATCTATTCCCAGCAACTGAGTTCATTTTCTGAAGATCCGGAAAAATTTATTGAGGAAGTGAATCTTTATATGGGCACAAGACTGAATGAAGAGACACAACAGGTGCTTAACAACTTCCAGCATTTCTGGCTTTCCGGTGTGTTCTCAATAGAAGAGAAATTACGAATTATTCAGGTCTCGAATGCATTTTTATCGCGCAAAGCCAGACCTGTACCTCATTTCAGCAATTATTTTTTAGCCCTCTTTCACTTCAAACAAATCAACCACGAACAGGCAAGTTATGATGCATGGGAATCCGGACTTCTCTCTCTTATCCGGGACCGGAAAGTACAACTCAGAGAAGTTGACCGATTTCTGGAGATCGCTGTCTGGCTATTATCTGAAAAAACACTATATCAATCTGCTTCCGTACAGTGGATTGCTACTGCCGATGATTTTCGTTTCCATTTTGATTCCACCATCTTTGTTACATTTGATAAAACGGATTTGATCTGCTATGCTCAGAAGGACAGCGGCACACTTACAGAGACCTCCGGAATCTTTAACCCGGTAACGGTGCGCTGGGAAGGGAAAGGTGGAAAGGTAAATTGGATCAGAGCGGGTTTTGATGAGGCGAATGTATTTGCCGAACTATTTGATTACAAGATCGATATGACAAAATCACAATACCAGGCTGATTCCGTCTATTTTACTAATTCACATTATTTCAGTGAACCCCTCCTGGGTGAACTTGAAAACAAAATTACCAGGGTAACGACTCCCCAGAAAGCAATCTATCCACGATTCAATTCCTATACAAAACGGTTTGTAATCGAAGACATTTACGAAAATGTGGATTTTGAGGGAGGCCTGTCCATGCAGGGAGCCAAAATGAATGGATCCGGTAACCAGATGGAAAATGCCTGGCTTAAATTTTACAGGAACGATACCCTCTTCATGAAGGTGGGTTCCCAATTCTTCGTGTTTTTGAGTGACCGGGTATCCAGCATCAATACAGAAATAACGATCTATCTGCAGGATGATTCAATCTATCACCCCAGGATAGCCTTGAGCTACAATGTTGAAGATCGGGAATTATCGCTCTACCGGACTGACGATATTATGATGCAAACTCCCTATTATAGCTCCTATCACAACCTCGATATGGATTTTGAACTGCTGTCATGGGAAATTGACGAGCCCACGATCAAATTCACCATGCAAAGAGGGGCAGCCATTGGACAGGCAACCTTTGAATCGAACAATTTTTTTAATGAAAATTATTTCTACAGGATCCAGGCACTGGATGAAAACCACCCGCTGGCTATCCTGAAGAAATTTGGTGAATATTACTACTCCGACGAGTTTCCCGTTGAGGAACTGGCAAGAATCCTGGAAAAACCTACATCCCAAATAATACAGTTGTGTATCCGATTATCAACCGACGGATTTGTCTATTTCGACGAAGAATCCGGCGAAGTGACCTTGAGGGAAAAACTGTTTGATTACCTGGATGCCTTTGCCGGGAAGATTGATTATGATGTCATCGATTTTGTTTCAAATACCACTGCTCCTCTTGAAAATGCTTCACTCGATCTGCGGACCATGGAACTGACCATTAATGGTGTGCCGGAAATCCACATCAGCGATTCCCAGAATGTAGCAATTTACCCCAGGGGTGAAAAAATTATCCTGAAGAAAAACAGGAATTTCAATTTTGACGGGAAGATCCAGGCCGGATTATTTACTTTTTTCGGAGAGGATTTTGCTTTTGACTATGATACCTTCAAGATCAACCTCAATAACATCGATTCCTTAAGCATAGCCATACAGGGAGAAGAGCATGACCGGTATGGTAATCCCTATATTTTAGATATCGAGAATATCATTGAAGAAGTGACAGGGGATCTCCTGATTGACGATCCACAAAACAAATCAGGACTGACCAGTTTCCCTGAATATCCTATTTTCCAGAGCAAAGAAAAATCTTACGTATACTACGAGAATGCATCTAACCTGGATAGTATCTATCCCAGTGAGAGCTTCTATTTCGAGCTGGAACCCTACACCGTTTACAGTCTTGACAAATTTTCGAAAGAGGATGTTGCCTTCGAGGGTCGGTTCACAAGCGGGAATGTGTTTCCGACCATAACCCAGACCCTCACGGTACAGGAGGACAATTCACTTGGGTTTAAGATGGTCGTTCCGGAAGAAGGAATTTCAGTCTACGGTGGAAAGGGCATGTTCTACGATAATGTTAACATGAGCAACAAAGGTTTGAAGGGAAAAGGGAAACTTACCTATCTCAATTCCACTACACTATCGGAAAATTTTATGTTCTATCCCGATTCCATGCATGCAACAGCCACTGAATTTCAGGTAACCGAATCAGAAACCAGTGATCTGTTCCCCATGGTCCTGGCTGATAACCTGGCCGTAAAGTGGTATCCAAATGACGATGAGTGGTTTGCTGAAAAGATCGATAAAAACATCACCATGTTTAACGAAGGGACCGGCCTTGATGGCTCAATCCGGATGAGTCCATCCGGGTTGACAGGTTCCGGGACGATGATTATGCCGGATGCAAACCTGACTGCAAAAAATTTCAATTACGCTAAGAATACCATTGATACCGATACGGCTGATTTCTTCCTGAAATCAATGCGGACCGATGGCTACTCCTTTATTGCCGAAAATGTAAGCTCTCAAATAGATTTCCAGAAGAGTAAGGGACTATTCTCATCCAATGAGGATTCCGCTCTTATAAAATTCCCCGAAAATGAATACGTAAGCACCCTGAATTATTTTAACTGGAATATGGAAGTGGAAGAAGTGGCAATGGGAACAAAAGAGAAACGTCCCAGGGAAATGATACCCGAAGAGGACTCCCTCCGGCTGATGGATGCCAGGCTTGAACAGCCAACCTTTGTGTCCATCAATCCCAGACATGATTCCCTGGGATTTGTTACCGATTCAGCTGTTTTTAACCTGAGAGAAAATCTCATCACGGCATATAATGTGAATTTCATCGAAGTGGCCGACGCACTCGTTTTTCCATATGAAGGAAAAGTGAATATTGAAAACCGGGCACAGATCAGAACCCTTGAGAATGCAATTATCATGGCAAGTCAGAAACACAGGATTCATTCGGCCAGTGTCAATATTCTGAACAAAAACGATTATACTGCCTCGGGGAAGTATAACTACATCGATGAAAACGAGACCGCACAAATGATCGAATTCGATAACATCCGGGTAAATGAATCGGGATCTACCACTGCCCAGGGCAGTATCATCGAATCGGAAAATTTTACCCTGAACCCGGCTTTTGAATACATCGGTGATGTTAGCCTCGATGCCGAAAAAGAATTCCTAACCTTTACGGGTGGGGCACGGGTTATACATGACTGTGAAAACCTGGAACGAAGGCACATAAAATTCACAGCAAAAATTGACCCCGACAACGTCATGATTCCGGTTCCTACAGAACCCAGAGACATAAACAATAACCGCATATTCAACGGTCACTTCATCAGTAACGACTCCACGCACATCTATTCTACACTGCTCTCAAGACGGAAGACTTACAGTGATAATCCCATATCAACCGCCGAAGGTTTTATCTTTTTCGATAAGGGTTCAGGTAAATATAAAATTGGTAGCCGTGAGAAGCTGGCTGATGAAAACAACACCGGAAATTTCATTACATTCAACACGAACTCTTGTGAATTATATGGAGAGGGAAAACTGAATCTTGCTGTTGAATATGGTCAACTCTCGATGACCACTGTGGGTAACGTCACCCAAAACATTATATCCAATGTATCCCAGCTGGAGTTGATCATAGGGCTCAATTTCTTTTTCCTCCCGGAAGCATTTGCCATGATGGTAAATGAAATTGACGCAATGCCAACTCTTGAAGGAGCTGACCTTGGGACATCCAGCTATAGAAAAGGCATAGAAGAGATTATCGGGAAGGAGAAAGCAAGAGCCCTCAGGGAAGAGACTAATCTCTATGGCAGGGTGAGCCAACTGCCCCCTGAATTGCAATTCAATATTCTGCTGACCCACGTTAACCTGGTATGGAATGACGCTACCAGTTCCTACCGCTCTGTCGGTAAGATAGGCATCGGGAACATCCTGAATACCCAGTTGAATGTAATGGTTGATGGGCACCTGGAAATACAGAAAAAACGAAGTGGAGACCTGTTTGATGTCTACCTGGAAATGGATGATAACACCTGGTATTACTTCAGCTACTCCAGAGGTGTGCTGCAAAGTAGCTCATCAAACAAAGAGTATAACGCCCTGTTGACCAGCTTAAATGAAAACCAGCGACGCTTAAAGGTGAGAAGCGGGGAGACATCCTATATCTATATGGTCGCTGTCGCCCAAAAACTCAATTCGTTCCTGAGTCGATTCAGAAGGGAATCTGCTGGCGAAGAAAGGGAGATGAAGGATGATGGATTAAGGATGATGGATTAAGGATGATGGATGATGGAGTTCAGGGTGCAGAGTTATCCCGCATTATTCATGCAAAAACGTAGTACATTTTTCGAATTTAAAATTGGATGTTGAATGATGTGCCATAGGTACGCCTACGGCGGATGTTATACCGAAGGCACATCCCTACGGGACAGATCGTTCTTTCTCCAATACCTCCAACTCTTTGATCTCCGTTCCGTCGATCACAAAGCGCACTGCCGTGATCTTTTTGTGCAGTCCCGATTTACCTGCTGCCCCGGGATTGATATGCAGAAGCTTTAGCTTTTTATCATACATTACCTTAAGGATGTGGGAATGTCCTGAAATAAAAAGCATGGGCGGACCTTTTCGAATGGCATCACGTATGGATTGGTCATACTTATCCGGGTATCCCCCAATATGGGTAATCCAGACATCAACATCCTCGCAGAAGAAACGAAGGTGTTCCGGGAATTTTTTTCTGATCGCCGTTCCGTCAATGTTACCGTACACTGCCCGGAAGATTTGCCGCGCTTCGAACCTGTCACATATTTCCTGATTCCCGATATCACCCGCGTGCCATACTTCATCACAGTCAGAGAAAAATTCCTCCAGGGAAGGGTCAAGATAACCATGTGTATCCGATAAAAGACCGATCTTCTTCACTGTTTAACGATTATAAAAATAAAACTGAACCTGGAAAGAAATTATGGAAAAGTCCTATTTTTGTTGAACATCTCCAACAAATATACAATGCATATTTTTTATTCTCCCGGTATTTCAGCGGATTATACTTTCCTGGATGAATCGGAATCCCGGCATTGCATTAACGTTCTGCGACTTTCGAAGAAGGACACCATTCAAATTATTGACGGGAAAGGCGGATTGTATTTCGCTGAGATCACCGACCCCAACCCAAGACGATGTGGATTCAGGGTGATCGAATCCGTTAAAGATTACGGAAAAAGAAACTATACCCTGCATGTCGCCATTGCTCCGACTAAAAATATCAACCGATTCGAATGGTTCCTGGAAAAAGCAACAGAAGTTGGAATCGATGAAATCACACCGTTGCAATGCCAACGGTCGGAGAGGAAAATTCTGAAAATGGAACGTCTCGAAAAAGTGATATTATCTGCGATGAAACAGGCCGGGCGAGCCTTTCGCCCAACGCTGCACCACATAACACCGGTAGATAAATTTCTAAACAGTGATTTTACAGGGAAGAGATTCATCGCCCATTGTGCAGGAGAAAAAAAATTGGTACTGAAAGATCGTTACTTGCCGGGAGAAAATGCACTCATTATGATCGGACCCGAAGGTGATTTCAGCCCTGAAGAAATAGAAGCTGCAAAAGGAAAAAAAATGCAGGAGATTTCCCTTGGCCCCGGCAGGCTAAGAACTGAAACAGCAGGATTAATAGCCTGTTTTACAATAAATTTTCTGAACCAGGCTGATCAAAAATAAACGGATTCACATTGTTATACACTTCAGAATAGTAAACCAGACAAACCGATGGAAAAAATCATATTGGCTTTAGATTCAGGCACTACCAGCAACAGGGCTATTTTGTTTGATCATTCAGGCAAAGTGCTCAGGACATCACAACTTGAATTCAAACAAATTTTCCCCCGACCGGGATGGGTAGAGCATGACCCGGAAGAAATCTGGTCAACTCAACAATCTGTTGTTCTGGATGTACTTAAAAAACAAGGTGTTACCGCTAAAAATATTGCAGCAATAGGAATCACAAATCAACGGGAAACGACACTGGTATGGGATAAAAAAACCGGTGTGCCGATCTATAATGCCATTGTTTGGCAAGACCGGCGAACGGCAGGATTCTGTGAACAATTGAAAAGAGATGGAGTTGATGGCATGATTAAGGAAAAAACCGGGCTGTTACCCGATGCCTATTTTTCGGCATCGAAAATAAAATGGATCCTTGATAATGTGTCCGGTGCAAGAAAAAAAGCCCTGAAGGGCAGACTTGCATTTGGCACGGTGGACACCTGGCTGGTCTGGCGTCTTACAAATGGTCAGCACCATAAGACAGAAGTAAGCAATGCCAGCAGAACCATGTTATTCAATATCCACACCCTGAGATGGGATGAAGAACTTTTAAAATTATTTGATATTCCGGCAAGCATATTGCCCGAAGTCGGATCGAGCAGTGAACTGTTCGGTCATGTAAGCAACGAAATGCTGGGCGGAGAAGTACCCATTACCGGTATTGCCGGAGACCAGCAGGCAGCCCTGTTTGGGCAAATGTGTATTGAAAAAGGCATGGCCAAAAATACCTATGGAACAGGTTGCTTTGTTGTAATGAATACCGGAGGGGAAGCCATTGCCTCCCGGCATAATTTACTGACTACCATTGCCTGGAAAATCAATAACAAGGTCTGTTATGCCCTGGAAGGAAGTATTTTTATTGCTGGAGCGGTTGTTCAGTGGTTAAGGGATCAGTTACATATCATACAATCTTCTTCTGAGATTGAAAGCCTGGCCCGGTCCGTGCCGAATAACGGAGGTGTTTATTTTGTACCGGCTTTTGTTGGCCTCGGTGCCCCACACTGGGACCAGTATGCAACAGGTACAATTATCGGTATTACCCGGGGCACCTCCGATGCACATCTTGCACGAGCGGCTCTTGAATCCATTGCATTACAAACGATGGATGTAATTAATACCATGGCAAAAGATTCCGGGATTACCCTTACCGAATTAAGAGTGGACGGAGGTGCGGTATCGAATAACCTCCTCATGCAAATACAAGCGAATGCGATTCAGAAAAAAGTGATTCGACCCCAGATTACCGAGACCACTGCACTCGGCGCTGCTTACCTGGCAGGTTTGGCAACGGGATACTGGAAGAGCATGGATGATCTGAAGCATCAATGGCAGGCCGAAAGGATATTTGAGCCTGAAATCGGTCCGGATGATTTTAATGTGGTGATTGAAAACTGGAATAAAGCACTGGATCGTAGCAAACAATGGAATATATCATAAGTTCTTACAAAACGAAAAGCAATGAATGAATATTTCGCAGAATTCCTGGGAACAGCAATTCTTATCCTTCTAGGCAATGGCGTGGTAGCCAATGTGCTACTTCGGAAAACGAAAGGTGAAAATTCCGGGTGGATTGTAATAACAGCAGGCTGGGGTATGGCTGTATTTATTGCTGTTTTTACCGTTGGTCCAATCAGTGGAGCGCATATCAATCCAGCTGTGACATTAGGATTAGCCATCTCCGGATTGTTTGAGTGGGAAAAAGTAGTACCTTTCCTTGTTGCTCAAATACTTGGCGGTATGGCTGGAGGCTCCCTGGTATATCTGTTTTACCGCGATCATTTCAACATTACCGAAAATCCGGATTCGAAAATGGCCTGTTTTTGTACCATTCCCAATATCCGGAATCTGAAAAACAACTTCTTATCCGAAGTCATCGGAACTTTCATCCTTGTATTTGCAGTGCTGTTTGTCAATCTCCCTCATATTGAAATAGATGGAATTGAGAATACAAAAGTCGGGCTGGGTTCCCTGGAAGCACTACCCGTTGGCCTGGTTGTTTTTGCCATTGGACTCTCTCTGGGAGGCACTACCGGATATGCCATTAACCCGGCCCGTGATTTGGGCCCCAGATTAATGCATGCACTCCTACCCATAAAAGGGAAAAGAGATAGTGACTGGGCTTATTCGTGGGTGCCTGTCATCGGTCCTCTCTGTGGAGCAGCCATATCAGCCTTACTCTATTTTTTCATCAAATGGATCAGTTAAAGAAAAAATCCACCACATTACCCATTTTGCTGCTCTTGGTCTTAAAGATCTCTGTATAGAAACAGCGGGTGCAACTAATGGTTGTAAACCGTTTGTTCTGAATGTTAAATAATTTGGTCCCAAAACTTCCCGTTGCCCTGAATTCATCAATCTCATACAGCCTGTTTCCACATTTCGGACAACTGTATTTGAAATTTCGTATTTCTAATTCCTGTTTTTTCATCCGATTGCATATTAATGTTCCTGATTCTTCTTCTTGTATCGTCCCGCCTGTTTCAATGCCCTGTCAAGGATCCATTCAATCTGTCCATTCATGCTGCGAAATTCATCAGCAGACCATTTTTCCAGGGCTTCTAACTTTGCCGGATCCAGACGGATCATGAATGCTTTCTTTTTTGCCATATTTTCTATTGATGCAATGTCCCTGTATTTATGATCGGGCTGGGATCCTTATCTCCGCATAGCACAACCATCAGATTGCTGACCATTGCAGCCTTCTTCTCTTCATCCATATCAATAATATCCTTGCTGGCTAACTGGTCAAGCGCCATTTCAACCATGCTGACTGCACCTTCAACAATCTTAAACCGTGCTGCAACAATGGCTGCCGCCTGCTGCCGCCTCAGCATCGCCCCGGCAATCTCTGATGCATATGCAATGTAATTGATCCGTGCTTCGATTACATAAATCCCGGCAATCTCGAGCCTCTCCCGGATTTCCCTCTCCAGCTCCTCATTCACCTCTTCTCCCCCGGAGCGAAGCGTGATTTCTGCTTCATGATCCTCAAAATTATCATATGAATAAATTCCGGCTAATTTCCGTAAAGCCGCCTCACTCTGTACCACCACAAAATGTTCATATTCATCCACCTGAAAGGCAGCCTTGTAAGTATCATCAACCTTCCACACCAGCACTACACCAATCATAATGGGATTACCAATTTTATCGTTTACCTTGATTGGCTGGCTGTCGAAATTCCGTGCTCTCAGGGATATCTTTTTCCGCACAAAAAAAGGATTGACCCAGAAAAATCCATTCTTCTTTATCGTTCCCTTATAGGCACCGAATAATACCATGACACACGATTCATTCGGGTTAACAACTGTGAGACCAATAATACCCAGAACGAAAAGCACAATGGTTATGGCTATGAAAAATGGATTCCTCAGAAAAATACTGAAAACAATTCCGGCAATAATCACAAGGATGATCAGCAATGCTAAATAACCGGAAATGGGGCTGTAGGCTTTTTCGTTTTTCATGATGCATTAAATTTTAGTTAATATCATTTTGATATCACAATGATATAATAAAAATTTTAATCTTCCAAATTTTTTTATACAAAAACAGGGGGAAGTATGACGGTGCTGATTGAGGAGCTAAAGGAATGGCTTAGAACCTGGAAGTTGGGATTAAGTAATTCCAAAAAAGATTTGTTCAGCAGTTCCCTGCCGCCTGCGGCTATAAGAAAAAGCCGATTTATTTCATGAGTGCGATTTTTTTAAACAATTCATTTACAACCCGCTGATCCACTTCTAACAGGATGTCATTTAAATAGGAGGTCACATCGGAGAACGAATCCTCAAATAGATCAGTCAGATTTTCAGAATAGTTTATATCTTCAAACTCAAGAAACGGGTTAGAAGGAGTAGAATCGTTTCCCATAGGCAACTATTTTTTTTGAGACATCAGGACAGTAGGATAACGAAGTCTCAAAAAAAAAAGTATTCAGGGATTCTCTATTTTTTTAACCGGGCAGTATGAAAAATCAAGAGATGGTAAGGTTAAGTTTTTTCTCGCCGATTAATTTACGCAGATTTATCAGTGCATACCTCATTCTGCCAAGGGCTGTATTGATACTGACGTTAGTATGCTCTGCAATCTCCTTGAAACTAAGTCCTCCATAATGCCGGAGCATAACAACCTCACGCTGATCTGCGGGCAATTCATCTATCAGGCCCCGAACATCTGTGATGATCTGGCTTTGGACCATTTCATCCTCGATGGTTCCATAGGCTAATTTTCGTGAATTAAAGATATCGGTTTCATAGTCTTCCCGGGTTGTTATATTGAATTGTTTTTCCCGCCGGAAATGATCAATGATCAGATTATGAGCAATACGGATCACCCAGGAAAGAAATTTCCCGTTATCGGTATACTTACCTCTTTTCAAGGATTGAACGACTTTGATGAATGTATCCTGGAAGATATCTTCAGCGAGTTGCTGATTCTTTACGATCAGGTAGATATAGGTGTATACCCTGTTTCTGTGTCGATTAATTAATGTCTCAATGCTTGTCTGACTGCCCTTTATGAACTTCTCTACAAGTTCATAATCGGATAATTTACAAAGATCCAAAACTACCTCCTATTCTGGTTTGCACTAGAGTAGATCTTTTTCTATAGCAGTCCTCCTATGGGTTTTATGCGACAATCAGGGTTAAAACAATATGCAATTAAGCAAAAAAAAAGATTATTTCAAAAAATATTACTTTTGAAAATTAGTTAATTATTGTTAAATCTTCTTCCATATACGCAATTTTTATGCCAAGGGTTACAGGTCCGGCTAGTAAATTCATCGATATCAAGGGTGCCCGCGTTCACAACCTGAAGAACATCGATTTAAAGATACCGAGGGATAAGTTCATTGTCATTACCGGTTTATCCGGGTCGGGCAAATCGTCTCTGGCATTTGACACGATTTACGCAGAAGGGCAGCGCAGGTATGTTGAAAGCCTCTCCTCTTACGCTCGTCAGTTTCTGGGAAGAATGCATAAGCCGGAGGTGGATTACATCAGGGGTTTACCACCGGCAATTGCTATTGAACAGAAGGTAAACACCAGGAATCCAAGGTCAACAGTTGGTACTGCAACAGAAATATATGATTACCTGAAGCTATTGTTTGCACGGGTTGGCAAGACGTATTCTCCCGTTTCGAACAAGCTGGTTAAACGACATGGTGTTTCGGATGTGATCGAATTCATTCGTCGTTTTAAAGAAGGAACACGGGCAATCCTTCTTGCTCCGTTACAGGAACACGAGGAGTGTACCATTTCCGAGCATCTTGAATACCTGCTGAAACAGGGATTTACCCGGGTTGAAACGGAGGGGGAAATTCACAGAATAGATGAAATACTCGAACAACCCGATGTATTGCAGGGATTAAGAGAGATCCTGGTGGTAATTGACCGGATTGAAATCCGGTTTGATGATGATTCAATGGGCAGGATTGCCGATTCGGTTGAGACTTCTTTTGGAATTAGCAAGGGGTACTGCATCGTCCGGGTTTTCAGTGGGAAGAAGGTTATTTCTGAAGAATTTTCAAACAAATTCGAACGTGATGGAATGCAGTTTGAAGAGCCTTCTGTTCATATGTTCAGTTTCAATAATCCAGTTGGAGCCTGTCCGGAATGTGAAGGATACGGTAAAATTATTGGTATTGATGAGGACCTGGTGATTCCGAATAAGAGCCTTTCCATATACCAGGATGCCATTGTATGCTGGAAAGGGGAAAAGATGAGCAAGTGGAAAGACCGGTTAATCCTTCATGCCGGTAAATTTGATTTCCCGATCCATAAACCCTACCATGAATTGACGGAAGATGAAAAGATGCTACTCTGGAGTGGAAACCGATATTTCAGGGGATTAAATGCTTTCTTCAAACACCTGGAAAAGAAGAAATATAAGATCCAGTACCGGGTTATGCTTTCAAGATACAGGGGAAAAACAACCTGCCACGGGTGCAAGGGGACACGGTTGCGCAAGGAATCTTCGTATGTCAGGGTAGGTGGAAAGACGATCCAGGAACTGGTACAATTGCCCATCAGTGAGCTGAGTACTATTTTTACGAACCTTTCGTTGACACCGGAAGAAGCGGAAATTGCATCCCGTTTACTAACCGAAATAAGGGACCGTTTGTCCTTTCTTAACAATGTAGGTCTCAGTTATTTAACACTTAACAGGTTGTCATCGACACTTTCCGGTGGAGAATCTCAAAGGATAAACCTTGCCACTTCACTGGGAAGCAGCCTGGTTGGTTCGCTGTACATTCTTGACGAACCCAGTATCGGTCTTCATCCGCGGGATACTTCGCTGCTTATACAGGTGCTTAAGCAGCTGCAGCAGTACGGAAACACCATACTGGTGGTTGAGCATGATGAAGAGATCATCCAGGCTGCCGATGAACTGATCGATATTGGACCAAAAGCTGGACGGGAGGGTGGCAAGATTGTGTTTCAGGGAAATCATTCCATGATCCTGAAGGAGAAGAACAGTCTGACCGCGGACTACTTATCCGGGAAAAAGGGGATTCCTGTTCCGGAAATGCGGAGAAAGTGGAATAATTATATCGTAATCCGGGGAGCACGGGAGAACAATCTGAAAGGGATTGATGTAAACATACCATTGAACACAACAACTGTGATCACGGGGGTCAGCGGATCGGGTAAATCCTCCCTCGTGAATGGCATTCTCTATCCTGCCCTCAGCAAGCATTTTAATGGATACAGTGACCGTACCGGACATTTTGATTTACTTGAAGGAGACCTTCATGCGTTGACCCAGGTAGAGTTGGTCGATCAACATCCGATTGGTAAATCGAGCCGGTCCAATCCGGTTACCTACTTGAAGGCTTTTGATGAGATCCGCCGATTATTTGCTGCTCAACCGCTCTCACAATACAACCGGTACAAAGCTGCTCATTTTTCTTTCAATGTCGATGGGGGCCGTTGTGAGGAGTGTCAGGGAGAAGGGATAATCAGGGTTGAGATGCAGTTCATGGCTGATGTTGAACTGGTATGTGAAAGCTGTAACGGGATGAAGTTCAAGCAAGAGATCCTTGAGGTGAAATACAAAGGGAAAAGTATTTTTAACATTCTTGAACTGACGGTTAATGAAGCGATCGAATTTTTCAGCTCATCGCAAGAGAATCCAGAAAAACGAATTGTTGAGAAACTGAAACCGCTGGCTGATGTTGGTCTTGGATACATCAAGCTGGGACAATCCTCCAGTACTTTGAGTGGAGGAGAGAGCCAGCGCGTAAAACTGGCTTCCTTCTTAAGCAAGGAGAACAACCACAAACCAAAACTGTTTATCTTTGATGAACCCACCACCGGTTTGCATTTCCATGATATCAACAAACTTCTCTCCGCGTTCAATGCCCTGATCGAGAATGGTAACTCAATACTTATTGTTGAACACAACCTCGAAGTGATCAAATCGGCAGACTGGATTATTGATCTTGGGCCGGAAGGGGGTGAAAAGGGAGGATCGATAATTTTCGAAGGTTTACCGGAAGATCTGATCCGATGCGAATCATCCTATACGGGCAGATACCTGCGTAGAAAGATAGAGCAAAAGGATAAAAAAAACCTGTGACAAGATCACAGGTTATAAGTTGATGTTCATAACTCTATTTTGCCTTGAAGCCAAACATGATAGCCACACAACCCTGCTGAGGTTCTGCAGCAGTGTCCGGATTGGGTGGTACCTTAACGGAGATCTTTAATTGCTGTGATGTTTGCAATTTAAAATCCCATATGCGACTATAATCATTGTCTTTGTTTGTATAGATCACATTTTTACTGGCATCATAGACCGTGAACTCAATATCTCCCATGTTATCAGATCCACAAATACCGATGCGGTACTCCTGGTCGGAGTAAAAGGTTTTATATAACTCTGCTTCTTCACCTTCCGTAAGAATAGCAGCATGGTAGTTCCCATCATGTGTATAGTCAGGAAGCAGTTCCATTTTGCAGATCTTCTTAGCAAATCCCTTGCATTGGGCATTACTGAGTAGAGGGACAGAGATGAGGAAAGCTACGATTAAGAATAATTGAAAATAGCGTTTCATAACGTCGGTTATTTATAAAATATATGAATTTCTCAGGGATTTCACTTTTTCACTGAGTTCAGCAAAAATTTCTGGTGTCATGTTGGCAGTGCTTTCCGACTTCAATGTAGTCACATTTGTTTCCGGGTCGAGCTCCGGTTCAATGGCTGTGGTTTTAATCACCACCTTATCAAAAATGGTTTTTAATTCCTGCACTTCAGCCAGGACTGCGGCCACATCGGCATTGTCCTTATTTTCTTCCAACAATTTCATTACGATATCGATAGATAATTTTTGATCTGTAATCCTCTCCACCAGCTTGTTTCCCTCAAAGGTTCCTTTATTAACCAGTTCTGTAGCGATGTAGAGTCCCTCCATCCAACCACCGACAAGAACAATTGCAGCAACAGCAGGCCTTCCGGTCTCCTCAAGATCGGAGCTTGAATTCATAAAGGTTTCAGAAACAATATCCAGAAGTACTTCCCGGTTGTTTACATTCTCCTCCAGCCTCTCGATGGTTTCGTCACTAATGGCATCAAGAATACCCAAACCGTCAGCCATTTTTTTTGCTGCATTCATGTAACTGATAGAAGCTTGTGTTTGATCATACAGGCTTGCAAAACTGAGGTCACACGTATAAATTCCGAGGTTAAGGGCCATCTTTTTCTGGCCGGTATAATTCCCAGCATTATCTACTGAATTTAAGATTTCAGCATTATACTCCGCACCTGCGGATCGGACCAGCATAGCTGTTTCCAGTGGTGAGGGAAGGGAGTAAAAAATCTGTTTAGCATCGGATATATTATCAAAAAGCTCCTGGTTAATCTCATCCATATCAACTGTAATATCAGGGGTCTTTTCTTTATCACCTCCCGATCCGCATCCAATAAAAAAGGCTGCAACTGAAACAAATACCAGCCCTTTTATTCTTATCGACGTAAGAAGTTTAACATTCATAATGGCATCAGTTTAAAATATTGTTCTTCAATGATCTTATTAATAATCAAAGTAAAATTAACACTTTTTTTTAAAATACAAAATCAGTGATAACCTGAAAAGTATTTCATGAATTGCGATCGTTCGTAGGTTAATGGATCAGATATATTCTCATAGCTTAGGATGCCTTTGAAATCTTCTATTTTCCGGTAATTATGCTCATCCATCCACTCTTCAACACCGGAAACCAGTTCTGGCAGTTGTTCAATCCCGTTTTTATAAAGGGTTGAGCAAACCTGAACTGCTGATGCTCCTGCCAGGATTTGCTTAATGATAGCTTGACTATCGTGGATTCCGGTTGAAGCGGCAATATCGATCCCATCGATTTTTCCTGATACAATGCCAACCCACCGCAGGGTCTGCCGGATATCTGTTGGTGAGCTGAAAACTTCAGACGATATAAGCTTTAATCCGGTAATGTTAATATCCGGGGCATAAAACCGATTGAATAGAACAACTCCATCAGCTCTGCGATTATACAACTGTTTGATGAGATGCAGAATATTTGAGAATTGGTTTCCCAGTTTTATCGCAACCGGAATGGAAAGAATCTCTTTCAGTTGAGTTACCAGATCATAATACACTTGTTCATAACCGGATCCTGCCTGATTCGGATCCGTTGGCAGGATAAAAACATTCACTTCTAATGCGTCAGCTCCTGCAGATTCAATTTCCCTTGAGAATGAAATCCATTTCGATGCTGAGATACAGTTGACACTGGCGATTACCGGTATCCGGACTGCCTTCTTTGCCGACTCAATCAGGGTGAGGTATTCATCCAGGGAGTGGCTCATGGTATAATTCCGGATATAATCTGCCGCTTCCGGATAATCGCTATTTTTCATCAGATTACTTGACTCATACTGTATTTGTTCCTCGAACAGGGATTTCAAAACCACTCCTCCTGCTCCAAGTTCTTCCAGTTTCCTGATCTTCTCAACCGAATCAGTCAGACCGGAACTACTTACGAGAACAGGATTTTTCAATTTCAATCCAAGATAGGATGCATCCAGTTTTGCCATACCCGATATACTATCTGTTATTTATTAATGATAATGTCGTTCTCCGAAGATCAGGCTACCTATTCTAACCATTGTACTTCCCTCTTCAATGGCTATGGTATAATCGCCCGACATTCCCATTGACAGTTCACAAAACGATGGTTCTCCCTCAAAGTAACGTTTTTTAACCTCATCGAAAAAGGCTTTCAGTGATTTACATTCGGAGCGGATCAGGTCTCTGTTGTCTGTAAATGTCGCCATGCCCATCAGTCCGGTGATCCGGATGGATTTCAGCTCTTTCCATTCTCCCGACTCAAGCATTTCAATGCTCTCTTCGTTGGAAAAGCCGAATTTTGTTTCCTCCCGGGCAATGTGCACCTGCAGCAGGCAATCAATTCTTCTGTTGTTCTTAGCCGCTTCCTTATGTATGATTTTCAATAACTTCAACGAATCAACCGAGTGGATCAAGTGGACAAAAGGGGCGATAAACTTCACTTTATTGGATTGCAGGTGTCCAACCATATGCCACTCAATATCATTGGGTAAAACCTCCTGTTTTCTCACCAGTTCCTGGACCTTATTTTCTCCGAACACTCGACACCCTGCCTGATAAGCTTCAAGGATCTCTTTCTCGGGTTTCATCTTTGAGATAGCTACCAGTTTCACCCCACTGGGTAGTCGATCAAGGATTACCGATAAGTTTTTAGCAATTCCCATGTGATGATTTCAGGAAATAATGCCTGCATATCAGGCAATATTAATCTGTTATTTTTTAATTCAATCCAACGTATGGATCACGAGGCCGCTTCTCAGTTTGGGTTCAAACCAGGTTGTTTTTGGCGGCATGATGTTTCCAGTATCTGCGATTCTGATCAACTGCTCCATACTAACCGGATAAAGGGCAAATGCAACCCTCATCTCACCCAAGTCAACCCGTCTTTTCAATTCCGCCAACCCCCGAATACCGCCTACAAAGTCAATCCTGTCCGATCTCCTCAAATCGATTATATTCAAATGAGGTGCGAGCAATTGATTCGACAGGATAGTTACATCAAGGACACCAATCGGATCATCATCGTCATAGGTCCCTCCTTTTGCCCGTAAGGAATACCATACCCTATCAAGATACATGGAAAACGTGTGCAGGATGTCGGGCTTAAAAACCTCAGTTCCCTTCTTTTCAACATAAAAGCCGGATTCTATTTTTGTCAGAAACTCCGCTGATGTAAGTCCATTCAGATCTTTCACAACCCGATTATAATCAATGATGGTGAGCTGATCATGGGGGAAATGTACTGCAAGAAAAAAATTGTATTCCTCCTTTCCGGTATGTCTTGGATTGTTTTTCCTCTTTTCGTTTCCAACCAGGGCTGCCGCTGCTGTCCGATGATGGCCATCGGCCACATAGGTTGAAGGAATCTGTTCAAAAAGTTTGACCACTCTTTCAATTGTTTCGGGTTCATCAATAATCCAGAAATGATGCCCGAACCCGTCGTCGGCAATAAAATCATACTCCGGCTCATTTTTGCTCACCACATGATCCACGATGGTGTTGATCTCTGGATTCGAAGGGTAGGTAAAAAATACCGGTTCAATATTGGCATTGTTGATCCGCACGTGTTTCATGCGATCCTCTTCCTTGTCGGGACGGGTCAGCTCATGCTTTTTAATAACCCCGGTCATATAATCCTCCACAGCAGCGCATCCAACGATACCATATTGTGTTTTGTTATTCATGGTTTGTGCATAGATATACAAACAATCTTTTTTATCCTGCACAAACCATCCTTTTCCCTTGAACATCGAGAAATTTTCTACTGCTTTATCATATACCTGTTTGGAATGCACATCGGTTTCCAGTGGAAGGTCAATCTCCGGCTTGGTGATGTGTAACAATGAATAGGGATTCTTTTTTGCCTCTTCCCTTGCTTCCTCAGAGCTCAATACATCATAAGGGCGAGAAGCAACCTGTCTGGCAATTTCACGTGACGGTCTGTATCCTTTAAAGGGCTTTAATACGGTCATCTGAAAAATTATCTATTTACCTGAAATGTAACATCGCCCCGTTCAAAAAATCCCACGATCTGTCTGGCAGCAGCCACACCTGCATTGATATTTGCTTCCTCAGTCTGTGCTCCCATCTTTTTCGGTGTAAAGAAAAATCTGTCCGGATAGAACTTTTCAATCTTTTCTTTGCAATCGGGAGCAATATCGGTAACATACCTGAAATCTTCCCGTTCGGCAAACATTTTTTTCAATGAATCTTCACAAATGATCTCTTTTCGTGCAGTATTCACCAGGGTTGCACCCTTTGGCATATTCTTCAAAAGGGAATGATTAATTGATTTGATGGTATTCTCATTTGCCGGGATGTGTAAGGAGACATACCTGCAGTTTGCATAGAGATCTTCCACCTTTTCAACAACCACCACACCATCGTTTTCCATGACAGATTTATCAATAAAAGGGTCAAAGGCAAAGATCTTCATACCAAGCCCGGCACCTATTCCCGCAACCAGCTTACCCACATTTCCATAGGCATGCAAACCCAGGGTTTTTCCTTTCAATTCCGTTCCGGCTTTGCCGTCATAATTGTTTCTCGCGATAAGTATCATCATGCCAATTGCCAATTCTGCAACGGCATTTGAATTCTGGCCCGGAGTATTCATAACAACGATCCCATTATCGGTAGCCGATGCAAGGTCGATATTATCGTATCCTGCGCCGGCACGCACGATGATTCTCAGGTCTTCCCCGGCTTCAATGATCTGTTTATTGGCAATATCACTTCGTATAATCATAGCATCAACACCCTTAACAGCATTTATCAGGTCGTCCTGGCTCTCATACTTCTCCAACAAATGGAATTCGTAGCCAGCATCCTCAAAGATTCGCTGAATACCAGCAATCGCTTCGCTGGCAAATGGTTTTACTGTAGCCACAAGTATTTTTTTCATACCGGTTGTATTTATCCTTATTTCATTGATTCAAATTCCTGCATTACATCAATTAATGACTCCACGCTCTCTTTTGGAAGGGCATTATAGGTTGATGCCCTGAATCCTCCCACGGAACGATGACCTTTTATCCCGATCATTCCCCGTTGCGTGGCAAATTCGAGAAATTCCTGTTCCAGATCTTTGTATTCCTCTTTCATAACCCAGCAGATGTTCATGATGGAACGATCTTCCGGATTAGTCACTGTTGGAATGAAAAGCCTGTTTCTATCAATTTCTGAATACAGGATCTCTGCTTTAGCATGATTGATTTTTTGCATCTCTCCAACACCTCCCTGCATTTTTACCCACTTCAGGGTTTGGAGGGCTGCAAATACGGGCAGACAGGGAGGTGTATTAAACATCGATCCCTTCTCGATGTGGGTTCGGTAATCAAACATGGTCGGGAGTACCCTGTCGGCCTTCCCCAGTATATCTTCCTTAACAATCACAAAGGTAAGTCCTGCGGGAGCCAGGTTCTTCTGTGCACCACCATAAATTATCGCATATTTTGAAACATCTACCGGGCGGCTTAGTATATCAGAAGACATGTCGGCAACCAGGGGAACGCGGACATCAAAATCCACTTTTATCTCTGTTCCATAGATGGTGTTATTGGTTGTGATGTGAAAGTAATCAGCATCATCCGGAATGGGATAACCTGTTGGGAGGTAGGAGTAATTGCGGTCTTTCGAAGAAGCAACAACGACCACCTCACCAAAATACCCGGCTTCCTTTATTGCCTTCGAAGCCCAGGATCCCGTATCGAGGTAGGCACTCTTCTTAATCATCAGATTCATGGGTACAAGGACAAACTGGGTGCTTGCCCCTCCCCCGAGGAACAAAACATGGTATCCGGAGGGTATGTCCAGGAGTTCTTTGAACAGGTTCTGCGCTTCATCCATCACGGCAATAAATTCCTTGCTTCGATGAGAAATTTCCATGATGGACAAACCGGTTCCGTCAAAATCCGTAACCGCTTTTGCCACATTATTCACCGTATACTGCGGTAGGATGGATGGACCTGCATAAAAGTTATGTTTTTTCATAGCATTGGGTTTATTAGAAATCTTTTATATCAATCAAATAACCATTCTTTAATACCGGTACTGATTTGCATGAGTCAGGGGTATGGCAATAAGGGATTACATCATCGAGCCCTTTTTCCCGTAATCTCGTTCTCTGGGCAACCTTCTCCACATACATTCCCAGGTCGTCTTTTGCCAGTGACCACAAATCGAAAGCCGCTTTTGCTGCATCACAATTCGTATAGAATAACTCATGTGCCAATAGCTTTTCTGTCATTGCTCCGGCGCAGATGGCATCTTCCAGGCTGAATCTGTTTTTCCAGCCGGCACACAACAACACCACACTCCTTTGCTCTCCTGCTATCCAATCACACAATACCGAAATGTTCAGGAATGAACCGATGATTACCCGGTAGCAGGAACTGGCCATTTGGATAGCCTGTGTTCCGTTGGTTGTGCTATAAACGATTGTTTTTCCCGCGATCTTTTCCCGGGTAAAGTTAAACGGTGAATTACCAAAATCTGCAAAATCAAGAACATAACCATCCCGTTCGGCAGCGATCACGTATCCCCTCTTTTTGTATTCCCTTGCTTCATCGATTGTCTTTACCGGAATCAATCGTTCCACACCGTTTTGAAAGGCGGTAACAATAGCGGATGTTGCCCTGAGGATATCAATAACAACCACAATTGCCTCCTTGTCCTCATGTAATGGAAACAGTGCCGGAGAAAAACATACTTCAATGCTGCTCTGTTTAACCATATTGTTCTGTTAACATGGGATCCTGTGATTTTCGGCAAAAAATTGCTAATGCGGTCCCGAAGTCGTTTATTTATTAATAAAGGGTGGTTTTACCACCTTTGCCTTGAGGTCTTTGTTTCTGACATTAATGTAAATGTCGGCACCTTCCTGCCAGAAACCTTCATCCAGGTATGCCATGCCAATTCCTTTTTTCAGAACGGGAGACATGGTACCGGAGGTAACCTCACCGATAGGGTGTCCATCCTTATCCCGGGCTTCGTAATGCTGACGGGGAATACCACGGTCAATCATTTCAAATCCTTTCAGCCTTCGATTTACCCCTTCCTCTTTTTGAGCCAATAAAAAATCCTTATCAATAAAATCTTTGTGGTCAGCAAATTTGGTAATCCATCCGAGGCCAGCCTCAATGGGCGAGGTATCATCGGTTATGTCGTTTCCATAGAGGCAGAAACCCATTTCCAGTCGCAGCGTGTCTCTGGCACCAAGACCAATGGGTTTGATGCCAAATTCCTCACCGGCATCCAATACAGCTTCCCACAGTTTGGGAGCTTCGCTATTGGGAACATAGATCTCGCAACCTCCGGCACCGGTATACCCTGTTGTTGAGAATAGTGCATTTTTCAATCCGGCAAAATCAATTTCCCTGAAGGTGTAATACTTCATCTCTTCGATCGGTTCCCGGGTGAGTTTGCTCATTGCCCTGAGGGCAAGTGGTCCCTGGACAGCCAGTTGAGCTATATTATCGGAATCATTGATCAGCTCCTTACCTGCCTGAAGACCCATCGTTCCAGCCTGTTCCAAGCACCAATTCCAATCTTTTTCAATGTTTGCCGCATTGACGACAAAGAGGTACTTCGTTTCATTGAACCGGTAGACCAGAAGATCATCAACGATACCGCCCTTTCCATTTGGGAAACATGAATATTGCACTTTCCCATCAGTAAGTGTAGAAGCATCATTTGAAGTAATCCGCTGAATGAATGCCAGGGCTTTGGTACCTTTAATCCAGAATTCACCCATATGTGAAACATCAAAGACACCCAATTTTTCCCTGACTGTTATGTGTTCATCTGTGATTCCGCTATATTCAATGGGCATCCGGTAGCCTGCAAACGGTACCATTTTCGCTCCAAGTGCAAGATGAAAGCGGGTAAACGGTGTCTCTTTCATAGTAGGAGCAGTTAAGATTATTTACTCAGGATTTCAAATTCCACACGTCGGTTCTGTGCCCTTCCTTCTGCCGTATCGTTTGTGGCAACGGGACGGGAAAATGCGTAACCGGCATATTCAAGCCTATCCGGCTCAATGCCATTTCCGACCAGGTAATCAATGACCGCTTTAGCCCTCGCTTCAGAAAGTCTCTGATTTACCTGAAATGAACCCACATTGTCTGTATGCCCGGAAATCTCAATCCGAAGGGTTGGATTACTTTCCAGCAGTTTGAGTACCCGCCCCAATTCTTCATAAGAAGCTGGGGTAAGTGTTGCTTTATTGAGCTCAAAGAATATGTTTCTCAGGATCACTTTCTCGCCAACCTTTACTTTCTGGAGCCCAAAATTACTGATCATCTCAGACGCTTCAGTATCGGGAGGGATATTGATGATATCCAGAAACACCATATAACCCTGGGATGTAATTTCAACACCATAGTTCTTTTTCTCCTCCAGGCGAATGGAATAGCTCCCACTCTCCTTATCGGAAATGGAGGTCGCGATAACATCATTGATATCCATATCGATAATCTCGAGGCGAGCCATCAACGGAACTGAGTCTTCCCGATCGGCAACGATCCCTTTCAGTAAAACAGATTTGTCAATCCCAACTACCGGCCCTTCATCCAGGAATGCAAGCCATTCCAATTCAACTTCGGGATACTCTTCTGCCTCGGACAGGATGTCATCGTACACCAATTCAGGTATGTAGGAGACCTTATAGATATCCATCATTCCATAACTATCCTCCCGCATGGAGGAAATATAGGCTAAAGTGGAATCATTATAGGTTGTATAGAAGAGATCATCCCCGGCTGAATTGATGGGGAATCCAATGTTTTGAGGTGCCGACCACTCTCCATCTGGAAGCAGTGTCGATTTGAAGATATCAAATCCTCCCATGCTATTATGCCCTTTTGAGCTAAAAAAAAGTGTTGTTCCATCCGGGTGAAGAAACACTGCTTCTTCATCAAATGGTGTATTAATTATCGGTCCAATGTTTTCAGGTTTTCCCCATTTGTCCTTTTCATCTTTCCGGCTTACAAAAATATCTGTACCTCCCAGGGTATTCTTCTTCGATGCACTGATGAAATAGACAATTTTTTTGTGCATATCGAAACTGAGGGTAGTCTCCCGCTGTCCGGAATTAAACTTACCGGACATCTTCCTGGGGCTGTTCCATTGACCTTTCTTAAATTCGCTAGTAAAAATATCTCCATTGTTGCTGTTGCCATAATAGATGTAAAGCATACTGTCCCCATCTGTAATGGAAAGGGCTGCTTCATTGTACTCTGAATTGATCTTTTTACCAACATTCTGAGCTTCTTCCCACCTGTTGTTCCGAAAAAAGGATACATAGATGTCCTCATTAAACTTATTGTCCAAAAGATTTCTCCTGTCATCCAATATGCTTGCTCTTCGTGAGGTAAAATACATCCGGTTACCGCTGGATGTGATCAGTGGGTTGTAATCGTCATAGGGTGAATTGATTGCATCACCAAGGTTTGTTATCCCGGCCGAGACTATTTTCTCCATAAGGGCAATTCCGTTTTCACACTCCTGGATCAATTTATCAAAATCAATTTTATTTTTCTTGCACTCTTTCTCGGTGAGGCTATCCCGATGAGTTTTATATTCTTCAATGGCATGCTCAAAATCATGATTGAAATGGTAAGCCCGTCCAAGCATCAAATGAATATCACTGGCAACAGTGTTGTTAAATTCATAGGCTCTTTTAAAATTGTTCAGTGCATCTAACTTCCGTTCAGAATAGAGGCAGCATACACCCATTTTATAATTCAATTGTGGATTATATGTATTATAGGCGGCGGCCATTTCATACTGCTCCAGGGCATCGCCATATGTCCCGATTCCTTTGGAAAACAGTTTTTCGGCCTCTTTCACCTGTTCCCACGCTTCATCAAAACCCTGCTCTTCTATATTGAAATTCTTTTTGTCGATTTTAATGTTTTGCTGGGCACCCACTCCGATTGAACCAACAAGCAGCATTGTTACGAAAACAAACCGGATATTTTTCATAAATCTTATATTTTATGATTCATCTGAAAAGCCATTCCTGTTCTGGTCCAGGCAATGGGATAAAATTACAATAAATTTCCTTACTTCCGAAAGCCGTATTTGAATTTATTCTATCCACCGGGAATCTTAAAACATCATATTACAACTTTACGAGATCGGATTCCGAAAGGTTTGAAAATTGTTTAACAAAATAGTTCAATGTTTGGGAGAAAAGTTATTTTTATTACTTTTATGCAGGCTAAGTGATTACACGTTATGCTGACGTTAAGGGCATGGTATCATACCGGGGATTACAACTCAAAAAACTTATATTCTGAAAGTTAGAACATCAATGAAGGAGAAGGGTAAATACATTAATCTGGAGTATCTGGAAAACATATCAGGTGGCAGCAAATCCCTGGTAAAAGAGATGGTTGAAATCTTTTTGGAACAGGTCCCGGAATTCACCAAAGAGATGAAGGAATTATTGGCAAAGAAGGATTATCAATCGCTTGGACTGCTTGCTCATAAAGCGAAATCATCTGTTGCGATAATGGGGATGAACGAACTGGCGGAGGATCTGAAGGATTTTGAACATCTTGCAAAGGAGATGAAAGATGTGGAGCGTTACCCATCTTATATCGAACGGTTTGAACGGAGTTGTTATGAAGCGATACTGGAATTGAATGAAATCATTGAAAATCTTTAACCGGACCTTGCTTTATGTTAAAAATCGAAAAAGTTGACAACATTGATGTAGTCAAGTTTGAAGATGTACAGAAATTCAATGCGTTGATTACTGAAAAGGTGAAAGAAGAGTTAGCCCAGTTGTTTGAAAAGCCTAACACAAGGCTCATTCTGGATCTCGAGGGAGTGAAGTACATCGACAGTTCTGGTTTTGGAGTTTTTCTCTCAGTGATGAAAATGGCAAATAACAACTATGGATTTTTTAAGCTTTGCAACATTGCTCCTGAGGTAATGGAATTATTTAAGCTTCTTCAACTTCATAATATATTTGAAATCTATGAAGACCTGCATGATTGCATCAAGAGTTTTTCATAAAAGCTATCTGGCACGTTGCATTCCCGCTATCTTTCACCATGCAGGAAAAAACTGGTAACCACCATTAGTACCTTAATACTATTTTTTTCCCTTCCACATCGAACTGTAACCCTACAATTTGTTTAATCAAGCGAAAAAATGACAACAGGAAGCTGATTATCAGTCATTTTAGCATATCGACAGTTAGAATTTATAACAGTTTGAGTGGGGAAAATATTTTTTTTTAGTATATTGTTCGGAACCGAACAAGCAATGTAATGAAACCGCCCAATTCTCCGGAAAGTGAAAGATATTGACATCGGTTTATTCATTTGATAGATAGAACAATGAACAATTTGGCATTAAATATGTTAAATAAAAAGAATAGGATGGACCGGGGAAATCCATGATTTAAACCTAGAAGGTAATGTTTGATCGGTATTCTGGCACCCACAATGGCATTGGGAATAATGTTAATCCGGGATATGTATAAACAGTATAAATACATCGCAATAGGGTTAATTATTATTGTTACCAGGTTGGTTACAAACGATCTTGCTATATCTGTTCATGCACAGAGTCAGTTAAAAGATCTTACATTTGCAAACCCAAACCAGAGCCGGATCTCTTTTCAGTTCAAATTCATCAATAACCTGATCATCGTTCCGGTCATAATAAATGACTCGGATACGCTACATTTCATACTGGATACAGGTCTCAGTACTTCCATTATGACTGAAATTTCCTGGGGTGACACCTTACTGCTTAATTATACGAGGCAGGTAAAGCTAAACGGTCTTGGTCAGGGTGAACCGGTTGATGCATTACACTCATATGGAAATAATTTCAACATTTCCGGGATCCGGGGAGTAAATCAGGACCTCTATATTCTGCTCCAGAATGTATTCAATCTATCCGCGATATTTGGCACTAAAGTGCATGGTCTGATCGGATACAATATGTTTAAAAATTTCATTGTAGAGATCAACTATGATCGAAAGGTGATCACCTTTCATAATCCTCATAAATACAAACCCTCAAGGTACCTGAGAAGAGGGACTACCCTTCCACTGATCATACATCAGACAAAACCATATGTATACGGAGTCATTACGCTTAAGGATGGTACTGATGTGCCGGTAAAATTACTCCTGGACACAGGAGCCAGTCACGCCCTGTGGATAGATGTAGAGTCTGACAAGAACATCACTTACCCGAAAAAAACAGCTGATGTTTTTCTGGGGAAAGGATTAAATGGTGACATTTTTGGGAAGATTGGCCGGATGCATCAATTCACCATCGGGAAGTTTACCTTTGATCAACCCATTGTTGCCTTCCCCGACTCCCTTTCAGCAGGGGACGCAATTGGAAGGGATAACCGAAACGGAAGCCTGGGATCTGAGATTCTCAGAAGGTTTCATGTAATCATAGATTATCCGAACAGCCAGATTACCCTGTTTCCAAATCATCTGTATCGCTCAGAATTCAAACTGAACAGAAGTGGGATTGATATCGAAGCTCCATTACCCGGGATACCATACTATATTATTTCGAACATCAGGAAGGACTCGCCGGCGGATAAAGCGGGATTGCGCAAAGGGGATGAAATCAAATACATCAATGGTAAGAATACCGTGATACTGAATATCAACGAGATGTACGAATTCTTCCAGAAAAAGCCGGGTTATAGGCTCAAACTAAGTGTTGCCAGAGAAGGGTATCAATTTAAAGTTGTTCTCTACCTCGATGATTTCATTTAATGGTTCCGTTCGATAGTATACACCGGTTCTATAACGGTCCTTCCATGAATACTTCCCAAGAGAACATCCCGGGGTAAAATTCCAGTCAATTTTTTGTTTGTAGTTCCTATTCTGAATTTTGGGATAATAATCCAAATATTATTATCTTCAACAGGTCATTGTTACGTTATTAACCATTGTTTACCCTTATGCATTAGTGGATTAGAAAATATTATCAAGACCGGACATGTACTTTTATAGCATTTAATATCTTACATTATGAGTGAACAGATACTAAAAGCCCTGATGCAGCTCTTTGCAATCATTGCAAGACCAGAAAGCCATAAAAGCGACAGAAGGACCGTTGTCGAGTCTTTCCTTAACAGGCAACTGAATAAAGAACTGGTTGCAGAATACCTTACTGTTTTCGACGATTATTACAGCCTGCATCAGGAAAAACAGAAAGAAAAGGATAAACAGGTACGAAGAATCTCTTCCAGCTCTGTTCGTGTCTTGAAGATCTGCACTCAGATCAATGAAGAGCTAACGCAAACTCAAAAGGTTATCGTCCTGGTTCAGCTGCTTGAATTCTCCAAATCGGGAGGAGGAAGCATAACAGACCAGGAACTGGAGTTTATCAAAACCGTTTCTGATACGTTCAATATCGAGGAGGGAGAGTATCAATGGATTCAGGCATTTGTTTTAAGCTCATTCGATAATATTCCCGAATACGAAGATTTACTGATCATTGATAATAAGAAAGAAACTACGGTTCCTGAAATCAAACACATCTGTGTAGATACACTTGAGGGTCAGATATGGGTTTTTAATGTCTCCACGGCAAACATGTACCTGTTGAGGTATATTGGAAACAAGGAATTGTACATGAACAGCCAGTTGCTTCATCAGGATAAGGTCTATGTATTCAATGTCGGCGCCTCCATTCGTGACCCGAAAACAAAACCGATCTATTACAGCGATGTAATCTCCAAGTTCAGGACTGAACTGCTGGAATCAAAAATCGTTTATGAAGTGAAGAATGTTGAGTACAGGTTTAAGGGGGGTAAGATTGGTTTGCACGATATCTCCTTTGAAGAAGAATCAGGGCGTATGGTGGGTATCATGGGAGCAAGCGGTGCCGGAAAGTCTACCCTGCTGAATGTTCTCAATGGTTCCAATGAACCCTCAAAAGGTGAGGTGCTGATCAATGGCGTGAATATACATACCGAGAAGGAGAAAATTGAAGGAGTAATCGGCCACGTTTCACAGGATGATCTGCTGATTGAAGAACTAACCGTTTTCCAAAACCTCTATTATAACGCCAAGCTATGTTTCGACAACTATACGGAAGAAAAGATTATTGAAACGGTAAATAAAACCTTACATAACCTGGGGCTTTTCGAAATTCGCGATATGGTGGTCGGAAGTCCGCTCAATAAAAAAATCAGTGGAGGGCAGAGGAAACGATTGAACATTGCATTGGAATTGATTCGTGAACCGGCTGTTCTTTTTCTCGACGAACCCACATCAGGATTGTCTTCAAGAGATTCTGAAAATATCCTCGACCTGTTGAAAGAACTTGGGCTGAAAGGCAAACTGGTATTTGTGGTGATCCATCAACCCTCATCGGATATTTTCAAGATGTTTGATAAACTGATCATCCTCGATACGGGTGGATGGTTGATCTATAATGGGGATCCCATCGAATCCATTATCTACTTCAAATCCCGGATGCAACATGCAAACTGGAACGAAAGTGAGTGCCATGCCTGTGGAAATGTTACCCCGGAACAGATCTTCAACATTGTGGAATCGAATGTACTGGATGAATATGGAAAAGTGACCAATACCAGGAAAATATCTCCGAGGGAGTGGAATGAATATTACATTCAATTTTCAGAGGAAAATGTAAAGAAGATTGAATCATCATCCGGAATTCCAGAGATTTCCTTTAAGATACCCAACAAGCTTAAACAGTTCTGGGTCTTTGTTAAACGGGATGTTCTTTCGAAACTGGCGAACACCCAATACATGATATTTAACCTGGTGGAAGCTCCTTTACTCGCTGTTATCCTTGCTTTTCTGATCAAGTATTATGACGTAAGTACATCCAATGAATACGGATATTTTCTCTTCGAAAACAGCAACCTTCCGATTTATATTTTTATGGCTGTCATTGTTGCCGTTTTCATGGGATTGACGGTGAGTGCTGAGGAGATCATCAGTGACAGAAAGATCCTGAAACGGGAAGCATTCCTGAACCTGAGCTGGTCCAGCTATCTGCTTTCCAAGGTGGCTGTTCAGTTCATAATAGCCGCTATTCAGGCATTGACCTTTGTAGTGGTAGGAAATTCCATTATGGGAATCAAGGGCATGTACTGGCAATACTGGCTGGTACTATTCAGTGCCTGGACCATGTCCAATATGATGGGGCTGGTCATATCCGACAGCTTCAAAACGGTCGTTACCATCTACATCCTGATCCCATTCCTTGTCATTCCACAGATTCTGTTGAGCGGGGTTATGGTGAAGTTCGAAAAGCTTAACCCATCCCTCTCCTCTCCCAGCAAAATTCCATTTTATGGTGAAGCCATTACTGCCCGGTGGGCTTATGAAGCACTTGCTGTCTATCAGTTTATGGAGAATAAATATGAGAAACAATTTTACCAGTACGATAAAATCAAAAGCCAGGCAAATTTCAAGCGAAGTTACTGGCAGGAAAAGTTGATGAATAAACTGAATTTTGTAGAGAATCACATGAACGAACCCGATCAGAAAGAGCGGATCAAGGATGCCCTGCTGCTGCTCAGGAATGAAATCTCACACGAGATGGAGAAAAATCGACTGGTCAAACTGGATGTCGTTGATGACCTGACTTTAGACCGGGTATCATCGGCGGTATTGGCAGAAACGAAAACCTATATAAATACCATCAAGGAATACAACAACAAACTATACAACCGGGCGACAGAGATTAAAGATTCTTTTGAAACCCATCTGGTAACTACTGACAGGGAAGCCTTCCTCAAACTCAGAAGAGACTATTCCAATGATAAACTAACGGAATTTGTTAAAAACACCAACGAAACGGTCAGAAGCATTGACTTTAAAGGAAGGATTTACCAGAAGTTTGAGCCCATATACCTGGATCCGGAATTACCGTTCATTAAGGCTCATTTTTATGCTCCCCGGAAACAGCTCTTCGGGAAATTTGTTCCGACATTCTGGGTCAATATCATCGTGATCTGGTTGATGACCATCATCCTGTACACAATACTCTATTTCAGACTTTTGAAAAAAATCCTGGATTCAATTGAACAATTAAGTGGACGGTTTTCCAAAGGAGACTAACCTACCGCCCCCACAACCAGGTAAGATGTCAAATGAAACCTGTTTCGCCTCTGGCGAATAAAAAAACCCACAGGATTAAATTCCTGAGGGCTTATCAAAAAAAATGTTTTATCCAGCTGATTGAATACCTGTTTCTTGCGGAAAAGGATCAATCTGTAATTTCAATCATTTTGAACGGAATGCGGATAATGGATTCGTAATCTTCTCCGGCCTCCAGCATATCTTCATCATCCTCTTCATAATACCAGTTGATCTCCACTTCATTCTTCGATTTATGAATGGCTTCCAATTTCTTGAAGACATCCAGAATACATTTGGATGAACTGGTGTTGAAATATTCGAGTTGAATATTTACTTTGGTTTTTGGAAGAGGATCGGCTTTATACTCCTCGAGCCAGTCAACCAATGGTTTGTAAAATTCAATTGAGTTTTCAGGGATCGATCTTCCCTTGATCTCTATGATTCCTTGTTCAGCATCAAATTTAACTGTCGGAGTCTTCGGAGTTCCTTCTATTGAAATTGGTTCCATATGCTATCAATTAGACTTTTAAAATTATGATTTCTCTTCTGATATTGTAATATCTAGGTTGAAAAAGTAATAGTCGTTATTAAAATTCTGAAACATGTAGTTCAGCTTGTTACCGGTCTTCCTTGCAATGTCAACCAGCCCAAGTCCTCCCCCACCTTTTGAAGAAAGCTTCTGATGATTCAAAATAAACTTGTACATATCTTTTAATTCCTCCCTGGAAAGTGAGTTGATTTTATCAATCTTATCCTTCAGGTATTTGATTTTATCGGATGCGATGAAATTTCCTGTAGTGATCTTATAGCCTGAATTTTCCTTGACAATGACAAGGATCCCAAATTTATTTTCAGCCTCTTTCCGGCATTCATCCGGGAGGTCTTCGATGTGGTGGTAAAGGTTCTGCAGGCTTTCCACCAGAACGTTATACATTTTTTTCCTTATCTTGGGGTCTTCATCTACTTCTGTCAACTTTGACTCAACACTGTCCAACACATTATTGATCATATCCGAGGTAACACTCCCCTTAAAGGATAATACTACATTACCACTATTAAGTTTATCAAAATAATCATGTACATTGAAGCTCATCAAAGGCTTATCTTTTCCTTAGTCCTTAACATTCAGACTAAATCGGTGATTATAATCAACAAATATAAAAAAAAATATATCTTTTGAAAACACAGATAGAAATTGTTGTTTCAATAAGTGATTCATAAAAGTAATATAATTTTCAGAATATTCTTTTCCTCTGCTCAATTTTACTGTTTGTTTTGTTACGATGACTCTGTTTTTTGTTTTTTTGAACCCTGGTACAGTACATATTTCTGGAATTTTACTTCAAGTGGCCCATTATAGAGTGTCATTTTTTTCGAAGGATGAAGGCCAATGTGTTTCAGGGCTTCTTTATTAGAACTCAGTATCCAGGTATCATACCCTGCATAGTTACCTTTCAGTACATCTCCCACATTCTGGTAGAACCGATTGATTTCGCTGGTTTGCATTCGTTCACCGTACGGGGGATTCATGATTATAATCCCTTCGTTCCATGGGGGTGTGAGTTTTTCAAACGGAGCCTGACGGATCTCAATTTTTCCGTTAAGCCCGGTATATTCAGCATTTTTTAATGCCATGGACACATATGTTCCTGACTGGTCTGATCCCCGGATCTCTCCTTTGTTAGCTGGTTTATTCCAGGATTGCTTTTTCACTTTTTCAAACAGCTCAGGATCATAATCGAGCCAATGCTGAAAAGCGAACCTTTTCCTGAAAGAGCCGGGTGGTATTCCATTGGCTATCAAACCGGCTTCGATGATGATGGTTCCTGAGCCGCACATTGGGTCCAGCAGGTTTGATTCTGGTCTCCAGCCGGCAAGTTGCAGCATTCCGACTGCAAGCACTTCATTCAGTGGTGCTTTATGTGTATCGGAACGATATCCCCTCTTATGCAGTGATGTCCCGCTGCTATCAAGGGAAAGGGTACAGGTCTGGTTACTGATGTGAACATTGATTAGCAGGTCAGGCATCCGGCTATCTACATCTGGGCGTCTTCCGGTTCGGTCCCTGAAAGAATCAACAATTGCATCTTTTACCTTGAGTGCAACGAAACCGGAATGCCGGAAGGTGGATGAAAAAACGACTGCATCAATTCGCAATGAATGTTCCGGCGAAAGGTATTTATTCCATTCTATAGCCCTTGTTTGTTGGTACAGTTCACGTTCATTCCTGACAGTGCAAGCATGAATCGGTTTTAACACCTTCAGGGCTGTACGAAGATGATAATTAGCCCGGTACAATAGTTCCGTATTCCCGTAAAAACGGACACCACGCTTCAAGGGTACAATCGTTTCTGCACCCAACCCCGATAATTCCTTCATAAGCACCTCTTCAAGTCCGGGAAGGGTCTTTGCGATCATCTCAAATGTAGAACTCTTACTTATCATCTTGCTGACAAATTACCCATTGTAAAATCGAATGTGTCCTGTAATGCCTGAATGGCATTATGTAACCGGCTCTCTCCCCTGCCTTCAATCATTCGGTAGGATGCACCATAATGGATCAACTCATCCTCGTAGCGGCTGAATAGCCGCTCCCGGTCCAACCCGTTATGCTCCCTGACCGGATCATTCACCCATTCAATATCGGTGCGGCAAAGCAGGTAAAGATCTATCGCGATCTCCCGAATGGCACGGTCGATAAAATCCGGGCAGATCTGATACCGCTCAAGGAACCATACCCTGGTTATGATCAGTCCTGTATCGAAGAAAACAAATTGGTCAGCACCCTTATATTGATTGGTTAATTCTTCAATCTGCCTTCTGCCTATGTGCAGAAGGTCCTGATAATCATATTCTCTTCCCAGGTTCCTGACAAATCCCCTGGCATATTCAGGAACCCAGACCGTCCCGAGAGATCGGGCGAGCTGTTCTGCAAGCGTAGTCTTTCCGGTAGATTCCGGTCCGGTAATCACTACCTTTCTCAGCCCTCTTTTTCCGCTGTCTGTAAATCCTTTTTCCATTCAATATACCCTTTGAAAGCCATCAGGGTATATACCAGAAACAGTACAACTGTCGGGTACATCCCCTTGTATACATAGAGTCCGAGCGATACCGCATCAACTACAATCCAGATCAACCAGTGCTGAATAATCTTCCGTGCAAGCATCCAGGTGGCAACAATACTCGCCGCAGTGGTAAAAGCATCCCAATAGAGCAGCTCAGAGACCTCAACATTAAGCAATTCAGGTAACTTTTTCAGCATATACACCAGTACAACGTAGATGCATGCTGTGATGATCAATAAAATCACAACCAGCTTTTGCGTTAACGTTGAGATGCGTAACGTATTTGTTTCCTGGCTACCTCTACCATGCAGCCAGTAATACCACCCGTAGATACTGATCACAACATAATAAATGTTCATCCCCATATCAGCATACAACCGTTCACCATAAAAAACATATACGTAAAGTGCTGATGTGATCAGCCCAAGGGGCCAGAGCCAGATTTTCTGTCGGATGGCGAAATAGAGATAAAGCAGTCCCGATATCGCTCCTAATATCTCAATGTATTGGTTGGACAGCCATTGAATGATAAGGCTCATGAGATTGCTTCTTGCCTGTCTGTTTTCCGGGTTAGTCCTTCTCCAGCTTGCTCAGGTATTGATCGGAGTGTTGCAGTATTTGAATCGCCTTCAGGAATCCTGGGTCCTCTTTGTTGATCACTTCATAAAATTCGCTCATATCCCATATATCCCTGGCAATTAATCCTTTAATTATGAGTTTCATTTTATCTTCGGAGACATTGATCCCTTTTGAATCTGGTTCAATACCCTCATTCTTCGCCAGCTGAACCAGATCGTTGATCATATCGTCGCTCACCGTAAAGGAAGCATTAAAATCTTCAAACGTGGTATATTTTCGTGTCAGCTTATCCCTGTTTTTGTCGACAAAATCAAGGGTATAACTATTAATTATTCCCTGTCCTGATATTTTCGTATAATAGGCGGAATAACCTGTTGTATCGAGCGGAACAAAGAAATCCGGCATAATACCTCCCCCGCCATATACTGTCCTCTGCTTCACCAGTGTCATGTATTTTAGCGAATCCGGGAACTCAATGTTTTCGATACTGCCAAATTCACCGTTCTCGTATCGTTTTGAAAGGTCTTTTGCGTATTCTTCAAAACCGACATCATATGGTTTTTGTATCAACCGTCCGGTGGGCGTATAATAGCGTGCAATAGTAAGACGGATCATGGAACCATCGGTCAGCATAAAAGGGCGTTGGACCAGGCCTTTGCCAAATGATCTTCTTCCGACAAGGATTCCCCGGTCCCAATCCTGTATAGCTCCGGCAACAATTTCACTCGCTGAAGCCGAACCTTCATCGATCAGTACGACAACCCGTCCGTCATTAAACTCCCCTGATGATGTGGCTCTGTAGTCCCTCCTGGGAATATTTTCACCCTGCATATAAACAATCAGCTTTCTGTCTGACAGAAAATGGTCGGCAAGCTGAACTGCCGGTTCCATATATCCCCCGCCATTGTTTCTTAAATCCAGTATCATATCCTGAATATTTTCTTTCTTGAGTTTTTCAAGTGCGTCATTGAACTCACTCATTGTAGTCAGCGAGAAACGGTTCAGCTTGATATACCCGATATTTTCATCCACCATGAATGCAGCATCGAGGCTGTTGATCGGTATTTTATCCCTGGTAATGGTAAAACCGAGCAGTTCCGGAACGCCCTTTCGTCTGATACGTATAGAAACTTTGGTGCCTTTCTCCCCCATCAGCTTATCCTGTACTTTGCTGGTGGACATCCCCACTCCGGCAACATTTTCATTCTCAATCTCCACAATTCGGTCGCCTGCTCTTATTCCCACCTTTTCGGAAGGTCCGCCGGATACAGGTGCAATAACGAGAATCGTATCGAACAATATATTAAACTGGATTCCTATTCCTTCAAAATTCCCCTGAAGTGGCTCATTCATCTCCTTTACCTCATCACTGGGTATGTATACCGAATGAGGATCGAGGGTATGTAACATACTAACGATAACCTCTTCTACCAGTTGCTCCTGGTTCACCGTATCTACATAGTAATTCTCAACCAGGTCTAATATCTTACCAATCTTAAGCGATTGTTCAAACGTCCCAATCTGTCCGAACAATCCCCCGCACTGCAGGAAAATCAATAGCAATCCCGCCACGAGTAAACGGTTAATCTTCTTCTTCATCTTTTTCATATTCAATTCGGTGTTCAAAGATAG
>CAYMFM010000013.1:0-19690 GCA_964389685.1 uncultured Rikenellaceae bacterium | reverse complement strand
AACGGTTAATCTTCTTCTTCATCTTTTTCATATTCAATTCGGTGTTCAAAGATAGAAAACATCCTTTGATTAGCAATTGAACAAAGGGTGTGCCACTTCAATTCGCCCCAAAAAGCGGGGAATTAATTTATTTGTCACGCTAAACATGACTCAGGTGATTGATTTCGTACCACAATGCTGTTGTTATACCAAGGTAATTGGAACTTAAAGACTCACTCATAACTTATTAACATATTTCACAGGGATGCCTGGTGCTTTTCGGTCCATGAAAAGATTTCCTATTGAATATCAATGCAGTTGGGCCGTTTTACCTCACGGTGCCACCAACCCAGGGTTGTAGCTGCTTACGCAGCCTTACCCTGGGCTATTATCTTACGCTCCGATGGAGCTAAAAACGTATCCTTATCTTTTACCGAGCACCCAGGACCGAGTACCGTGCACCTCTTTTTCTCACAACTCACGATTCACTTCTCATCTCTCAATTACGCTGTCACCCGTCTCATCGTCTCAAAGTCACCCAGTCTCACAACTCTCCTCTCACCTCTTTAACTCTGAACTCTGTACACTGAACCATAAAACTAGTTTCACTTACTCCCATTCGATCGTAGCCGGGGGTTTTGAACTGATATCATACACTACCCGGTTAATGCCTTTTATTTTATTGATCATCTCATTGGAGACCCAGGCAAGAAAATCATATGGAAGCTGCGACCAATCGGCTGTCATGCCATCAGTAGAAGAAACGGCACGCAACACGACCACATTTTCGTACGTTCGTTCATCTCCCATAACGCCAACTGATTGGACTGGAAGGAGGATAACAGCAGCCTGCCATACCTGATCATATAAACCACGTTTCTTAAGGCCTCCGATAAAAATATCATCTGCATCCTGCAGCATCCTGACTTTCTCCCTGGTAATTTCGCCCAGGATTCGGATAGCCAATCCCGGACCTGGGAATGGGTGTCTTCTGAGTATCTCATCATTCATCATAAGGGCCTCTCCCACTTTTCTAACCTCATCCTTGAAAAGGAGTTTAAGGGGTTCCACAACCTTCAGGTTCATTTTTTCAGGTAATCCACCAACATTATGATGCGACTTTATGGTAGCTGAAGGACCTTTGACAGATACCGATTCTATGACATCCGGATAGATGGTACCCTGGGCCAGCCATGTAACATCTTTCAGTTTTTGCGCTTCTTCCTCAAACACTTCAATAAAAGAACGACCGATCGCCTTTCTTTTTCCTTCCGGATCCTCTATTCCTTTCAGGCTATCCAGAAATCGTTCCCTGGCATCAACACCGATCACATTGAGGCCCATTTTTTTGTAGGTTTTCAACACATTTTCATACTCATTTTTCCTCAATAGTCCATTGTCAACAAAGAGCGAGGTCAGGTTACTGCCAATCGCCCTGTTCAACAATACGGCAGCAACTGACGAATCCACACCTCCCGACAATCCAAGGACTACTTTATCGTTACCAAGCTGTTTTTGTAACCCTGAGATCGTGGAATCGATAAACGATTCCGGTGTCCATTTTTGCAGGCATTTACAAATATTGACAACGAAATTGCGCAGGATTGTTTTTCCTTCCGTGGTGTGGAAAACTTCAGGATGAAACTGGATACCGTATGTTTTTTCTCCTACAATTTCATAAGCGCCCACACGAACATCGGTTGTGCTTCCGATAATCGTATAATCGTCCGGGAGTCTTGCGATGGTATCACCGTGAGACATCCATACCTGGGTATTATCGCTGACTCCCTGAAACAGGTCAGTTGTTCTATCCACAAACTTCAGGTTAGCTCGTCCGTATTCCCTTGTATTTGAAGGCAGAACCTCACCACCAAATGATTGTGCCAGCAATTGTGCGCCGTAACAAATTCCCAGCAAAGGGCGACTGCCCCTCAGGGTTGTCAGATCAAGGGAAGGTGCCTCGTGATCTCTGACTGAAAAGGGGCTCCCGGATAATATTATTCCTTTAACCGACTGGTCGACAGCAGGAAAGAGGTTAAAAGGATGAATTTCACAATACACATTCATTTCCCTGATGCGCCTTGCGATCAGCTGGGTATACTGGGATCCAAAATCCAGAATCAGAATCTTCTCTTGCACAGAATAACGTTTTAATAATGCATTAACTCAAGTCGCAAATAAAATAATTTGGCCTGTTTTTAAAAATGGTAATAAAACGTCGGAAAAAATTTGTTCAAAGATAGCATCTTTTCCATTTCACACACCCGTTGTAATGCATTCCATTATGACAGCCGGATCAAGGGTATTACAGGTGAAAAGAGGCACCATCTTCAGCGAGGAATGTATTTTCAAATACCATTCTGGCTTCCTGGAGCAACGGATTTAAATCCTTATACCTTGCCGAGAAGTGTCCCAGGATCAGCTTGCCGGCGCCTGCTTGCTTTGCAAGCATGGCTGCCTGGTAACCCGTGGTGTGGAAATTATCCCGAGCCTGGTCAACCATGTCATGCATGAATGTTGCTTCATGGTATAGCAGATCAACGCCTTTGATTTTGGTCAGAATACCTTTCGTATATAATGTATCGCTACAGTAGGCAAATGATCTTGGTGGATCGGGTTGAAGGGTTAACTGGTCATTGGGTATCACCTCACCCGATTCCAGGGTTAAATCCGCTCCTTCCTTCAGCTCCTGCATTTTTCTGATGGGGATCTTATATTTCTCAATCATCTCCTTCCGGATATTTCTTAATCGTGGCTTTTCCTTAAACAGGAAGCCACATGTTGGCACACTGTGTTTCAGGGGGATGGTTTCTACAAAAAGAATTTTATCCTGGTATATTCTTTCTGAGGATGTACAATTCAGGGGAATGAACTTGAGTGTAAACGGGAGGGTTATATCAAATGCCTTCAGGTGACTATTCACTATTTGTTCCAACTGAGGTGGGGCATAAATGGTCAATTTGCTTTTTCTGTCAAGTAAAACAAGGGTAGAGATAAGCCCGAATAATCCCAGGGTATGATCACCATGAAGGTGGCTGATAAAAATATGGTTGATTTTCCCGAATTTGATTTTGAACTTGCGCATTTGCATCTGTGTTCCCTCACCACAATCAATTAAAAAAAAACGCTCATGCACATTCAGTACATGAGCGGATGGAAATCTTGTGGATGTTGGTAAAGCTGAACTACTACCTAATATAGTAAAGGAAAATGTCACCTTACCTATTGCGCTTCTTCAGTAATTAGTTCGACAGCATCATCTAATGTTTCTGTAATATTGAGTACCGTATCCAGCTGGGAAATGGTAATTAATCTCTCAACTGCTTCGGTCAAACCCGTCAGAACAAAGGTCCCATTTGCATTCTTACAGAGGCGATTAGCAACCAGTATTGCGCTAAGTCCCGAGGAATCACAATAGCGACAATTGCTCAGATCGAGAATGATATTTTTTTCTCCATTCCCTGAAATTAAGACCAGTTCTGATTTCAGGTTTGGAGCAATGTGAGTATCCAGTTTTTCCTCCAACACCTGAATCAAGGTAAAGTTGTCTTTCTTTTCGATATTGAATTCCATGGCAAAAGAATTTAAAACTTAAATATAGTTATTTTTTCTTTTTCTCGGTAGCTTTATTTTCTTTTTCTTCCATTTCACTTTTCAGTGCAGCCAGGTTAGAAATATCACCAAGTGTTGTTTTTTCGATTCCACTTTTGGGTTTCCTGGCAGTTTTTTTGGTTCCATCCTTTTGCACCTGCTTATCCGTTCTGGTTTTACCGCGCTCCTCGTCTTCAAAAACTCGGCTGTGAGACAGGATAATCCGTTTTGCCGATTTAGAAAATTCAATCACTTTAAACTGAAGTTTTTCATCGATTTTAGCTGATGATCCATCTTTTTTGACCAGGTGTTTTGGGGTAACGAATCCTTCGACACCATAGGGAAGTGCAACGAGTGCCCCTTTGTCAAACACTTCCACAATGGTTCCTTCATGAATCGAATCGACGGTAAAAACGGTCTCAAAGACATCCCATGGATTCTCTTCCAGCTGTTTATGTCCGAGGCTCAACCTTCTGTTCTCCTTATCAATTTCCAGAACCACCACCTCAATATTAGCATCGATGGAGGTAAATTCTGCCGGGTGTTTCACTTTCTTCGTCCAGGAGAGGTCTGAAATATGGATCAATCCGTCCACTCCCTCTTCAATCTCAACAAATACACCGAAGTTTGTAAAGTTTCTCACCCTGGCAGTATGCTTTGAACCCATACTGTACTTCTCATCAATCTTTTCCCACGGATCCTCTTTCAGCTGTTTTATGCCGAGAGACATTTTTCTTTCTTCCCTGTCCAGAGTAAGAATCTGAGCTTCAATTTTATCTCCAACCTTTAGGAACTCCTGTGCACTCCGGAGGTGCTGTGACCATGACATTTCAGAGACATGGATCAATCCTTCCACACCGGGAGCGATCTCAACAAATGCTCCGTAGTCGGCCATTACAACAACTTTTCCTTTCACTCTATCTCCTATCTTGAGTTCCGGATCGAGCGAATCCCATGGATGGGGAGTCAGTTGCTTCAAGCCAAGGGCAATTCTTTTTTTATCATCATCGAAATCGAGAATAACGACATTCAGTTTTTGATCAAGCTCCACGATCTCTTCCGGATGATTTACCCGTCCCCATGAAAGGTCGGTTATATGAATCAATCCGTCGACACCTCCAAGATCAATAAACACTCCATAAGATGTAATATTCTTCACGGTTCCTTCGAGAACCTGTCCTTTTTCAAGTTTAGCTATGATCTCTTTTTTCTGCTGCTCCAGTTCTGCTTCAATCAATGCCTTATGCGACACCACCACATTCTTAAATTCATGATTTATCTTAACCACTTTAAACTCCATGGTTTTGTCAACGAAAACGTCATAGTCGCGGATCGGTTTGACATCGATCTGTGAACCCGGGAGGAATGCTTCGATGCCAAAAACATCAACGATCATTCCACCCTTTGTTCTGCATTTTATGTATCCTGTAATGATTTCATCGTTCTCAAGGGCTGCATTAACTCGCTCCCAGGAGCGGAGTGCTCTTGCTTTTTTATGGGATAAAACGAGTTGTCCTTTTTTATCCTCCTGGCTCTCAACGTACACTTCAACTTCATCGCCAATTTTGAGAGTGGGATTGTACCGGAATTCATTCAAACTCACCATACCTTCCGATTTATACCCGATATTGATAACCACTTCGCGCTTGCTCATGGAGATCACTTTCCCCTGCACTACTTCATTTACCGAGACGGTTGACAACGTTTCATCGTACAATGCCTCATATTCAGCTCTTTTCTCGGCACTGTATTCATCTTCATCAGCCGTGAACTTCTCCCAATCAAACTCCTCGGAAGGAGCTTCTTTTGTCTCTTCCTCACCTTCTTTTTGGGCTTTTGTGTCGACTGTTTCCGATTTGGCTTTCGCAGTTGTTTTGGATTTCTTTTCCACAGCTGCACTGTCCGTGTCAGTAATCTCTTTTTCCTTTCCTGCTTTGTCTTCAGGTGCGATTTTAGAAGGTTCAGTTTCCTTTTCCTCTACCTTTTCCTCTTCCTTTTCCTCTTCCTTTTCCTCTTCCTTTTCCTCTTCCTTCTCCTCTTCCTTCTCCTTCTTCTCCTCTGCTACTGGAGCATCAACGGGGATTGAAGACTCCTCTTCCTTTTCTGTTCTTTTAGTCCCTGTTTTGGGGGTATCTGACTTTGTGGTTTCGGATTTTACCTCAGGTTCTTCTGGTGTTTCCTTTTTCTCATAAGATCCCTCGGTATTCCCTTTTTTGTCCTGAACATCATCCAGGGTTGGTTTCTCTTCTTTTTTCGTCATTTAATAATTAATAGTTAATAAGTTAGACATTATCCTATAGTTTAATTCGAGGTGCAAAATTAAGATTTTATTCCATACATTCACGGAATCTCCGGAAAAAAATAATTTTTTCTATATCAATTCATTTACGCTATCTTTATTGGCAAAATAATGCAAAGCTCAGTTATCCTGGTTACCTTAATACCAGTCATTTTAATCAAAACCATAAAAGAAACATGAAAATTTCAATCGTAGGAACCGGTTACGTTGGTTTAGTCACCGGTACCTGTTTTGCTGAAACAGGAATTGATGTTACTTGTATTGATATTGATAAACAGAAAATTGACGAATTGAACAAGGGGCACATTCCGATTTTTGAACCAGGTCTTGAAGAAATGATCAGGAAAAACAGGGATAAAGGACGGCTGGTTTTTTCAACCGGGTTAAAAGAAAGCCTTAGCGATTGTGACGTGGTGTTTATTGCGGTAGGTACTCCACCAAATGAAGATGGAGCCGCTGATCTTAAACACGTTCTCGATGTTGCTGCACAAATTGGATCTCAGATGGATGAATATCTGGTTATCGCAACAAAAAGTACCGTACCGGTTGGTACAGCAAAAAGGATTAAAGAGGTCGTTAATCAGCAATTGAAGAAACGAAACAAAAAAATACCCTTTGATGTTGTTTCAAATCCTGAATTTTTAAAAGAAGGGGATGCAATAAACGATTTCCTGAAACCCGACAGGATTATTATAGGACTCGATTCGGAAAAGGCCGAAGGGATTATAAAGAAGCTCTTCAAACCATTCATTCTCAATAGGGACCGGATCCTCATCATGGATATCCCATCGGCAGAACTGACCAAATACGCTGCCAATGCCATGCTGGCTACCAAAATCAGCTTCATGAATGACCTGGCCAATTTAAGTGAAATTTTAGGAGCAGACATTACCATGGTAAGAAAAGGGATCGGGAGCGATTCAAGAATTGGAAACAAATTCATCTATCCCGGTGTGGGGTATGGAGGGTCCTGCTTCCCGAAAGATGTTAAGGCATTGATCAAGACAGGAGACGACTACCACTATTCACTGGAAATCATGAAAGCAGTTGAACGGGTCAATACCCGGCAAAAATCAGTGCTGGTCGAAAAGATCCTTTCACATTTCGGAGAGGAACTGCGTAATAAACATTTTGGTGTATGGGGATTATCATTCAAACCGCATACGGATGACATGAGAGAGGCTCCGTCGCTGGAAATCATTAATAAACTACTGGACAGGGGAGCTTCTATCAAAGCCTATGATCCTGCGGCCATGCAAGAAGCAAAAAAAAGATTCGGATCTTCCATTGAGTATGTTAACGAACCATACGAAGCCCTGGTGGATGCCGATGGTCTGATCCTGATTACCGAATGGCCCGAATTCAGGATGCCCAATTTAAAAGTTATTGGTAAGCTATTGAACGAAAAAGTAATATTCGATGGCAGGAACATTTATGATCCCGTTGAACTTCGTGATCTGGGTTTTACCTATTATGGCATCGGGCGTTCCTGATCCTGGTTAACAGCTATTTATATGATAATTTTATGTAGCTTTATTTCTATTTGATTGATTACCGCATGAAAAGAATTTTAGTTACCGGAGGAGCAGGATTTATCGGGTCACACCTTTGTGAACGATTACTCAATGACGGTCACGAAGTGATCTCACTCGATAACTATTTTACCGGATTTCGGTCCAATGTGCTACACCTCATCAATCATCCCTATTTTGAACTTATCCGGCATGACGTAACGGTTCCGTTTTACGCGGAAGTGGACGAGATCTATAATCTGGCCTGCCCCGCCTCTCCCCTCAACTACCAGATCAACCCCATAAAAACAATCAAAACATCCGTGATGGGAGCCATTAATATGCTCGGCCTGGCAAGGCGAATAAAAGCTAAAATTCTTCAGGCATCAACCAGTGAGGTGTACGGTGACCCGGAGATTCATCCCCAGCCAGAAACATACTGGGGTAATGTCAATCCCATTGGTGCACGCTCCTGCTATGACGAAGGAAAACGGTGTGCAGAAACCATTTTTGTAAATTACCACACACAGAATAAAACAAACATACGCATCGCCAGGATCTTTAACACCTATGGTCCAAGAATGGATCCCAGTGACGGGCGGGTGATCTCTAATTTTATCGTTCAGGCACTGAAGGGTGAGGAGATATCCATATTTGGTGATGGCAGCCAGACCAGGAGTTTTCAGTACGTAGACGATCTGATAGAAGGATTGATCCGGTTAATGAATGCATCCGATGATCTGACCGGACCCGTTAACCTGGGAAATCCGCAGGAAATAAGCATCCTGGACCTGGCAAACCTGATCCTGGGTTTGACCCGTTCGAAATCGAGTATCGCATTTCATCCCCTCCCCGAAGATGATCCGATGCAACGAAAGCCGGATATAAACCTTGCCCGACAGAAATTGGACTGGACTCCAAAGGTCGGCCTGGAAGAAGGATTGCACGCTACCATTGACTATTTTAAAAAAATACTGGAAATATGAGAGGAATTATTTTAGCCGGAGGTACAGGTACCCGTTTGTATCCGATAACGAAAAGCATATCAAAACAGATCATCCCGGTTTATGATAAACCGATGATCTATTACCCGTTATCGGTCTTAATGCTTGCCGGAATAAGGGAAATATTGATCATCTCCACACCGCAGGATATTCACCTCTATAAAGATCTGTTTGGCTCGGGAAATCAGATTGGTTTGACGATCGAATATGCCGTTCAATCCGCTCCGGAAGGACTGGCACAGGCTTTTCTTATCGGAGAAAATTTCATCGGGAACGAAAATGTCTGTCTGATCCTGGGAGATAATATCTTTTTCGGGCATGGATTTGGAAACATCCTTCTTGAAACGGCAGAATTGAAAGACGGTGCCATTGTGTTTGGGTATTATGTAAATGACCCACAACGGTATGGAGTGGTTGAGTTTAACGAAGCAGGGAAAGCGATCACTATTGAGGAAAAACCGGTAAAGCCAAAATCCAATTACGCCGTTACCGGACTATATTTCTACAGCAACGATGTAGTTGAAAAAGCAAAATCCCTAACCCCCTCTGCCCGTGGCGAACTGGAAATAACCGATCTTAACAAACTCTATCTTGAAGAAGGAAGGCTTCAGGTCAGGATCATGGGACGGGGGATGGCATGGCTCGATACAGGAACCTACGAAAGCCTTCTCCAGGCATCGAATTTCATCGCTACCCTCGAACAAAGACAGGGACTTAAAGCCTCCTGTATCGAAGAAATAGCTTATAAAAGAGGCTATATCAATGAAAAACAATTGCTGAAACTGGCAGAACCGTACAAGAATAGTCTTTACGGAAAATACCTGCAAAAGCTTGCCAGAGAAAACATCAAAACCTGGGATAAGAGAGATTAAGATGAAAATCATCGAAACCGATATACCGCAACTGCTCGTCCTGGAGCCAAACGTATTTGAAGACGAAAGAGGCTACTTCTTTGAAAGTTTTAACAGGAAGGAGTTTCAGGGTCAGAACCTGGATCTCCTGTTCGTTCAGGATAACGAATCCAGATCCTGTAAAGGAGTGCTCAGGGGGCTGCATTATCAGCTTGCTCCATTCGCCCAGGCAAAACTCATCCGTGTTGTGGAAGGAGAGATCATGGATGTTGCCGTTGATCTTCGAAAAAACTCTCCGGGGTATGGAAAATGGCTGGGTATGCTCCTGAGTGGAAAAAATAAGAAGCAACTCCTGGTACCCCCCGGTTTCGCCCATGGATTCGCAGTATTGAGTGAGCATGCCGTTGTATTATATAAATGCGATACCTACTACAATCCGGAAGCTGAACGGGGAATTATTTACAATGATCCCTTTCTGAATATCGACTGGGGATTGGATACATCCATGGCAATCATTTCAGCTAAAGACCGGGCTCACCCGACCTTTGCCAAAGCAGAAATGAATTTTACCTATGGAGAAGAATAAATTGAATCCTCAATAAAACCTGTACTCTATTTATGTTGACAGTTCTGGTTACCGGTTCATATGGTCAATTGGGAAGTGAAATCAAAGATATCGCACACCATTTTCCCGGTTTTGCATTCCTTTTTCATGATGTCGACACCCTTGATATTACCGATTTCGAGACACTCTCCATCTTTTTTCAGGAGCATCCGATCCAATATATAATCAATTGTGCAAGCTACACTCAAGTAGACCGGGCTGAAGAGGATCCTGAATCCGCATACCTTATTAACGCTACAGGACCCGAATACCTGGCTAAGCTGGCAGATAGCCATTCCTGCCGGCTGATCCATATCTCAACTGATTATGTCTTTGATGGTATGAAAGGCAGTCCTTACCAGGAAGAGGATGTGCCAAATCCTTTATCAATATACGGGAAATCAAAACTTGCCGGAGAGAAACATGTACTGCAATATGCAGATAACATGGTCATCCGAACCTCCTGGCTATACTCCTCCTTTGGTAGCAATTTTGTAAAAAAGATTAACGCACTCAGTCATCAGAAAAAATCCATCAGCGTTATAACCGATCAGGTGGGATCACCGACCTATGCACACGACCTTGCCCATTCAATTCTTACCATTATTTCAGCCATTTCTGCCGGTACCTGTTCCTGGCAACCGGGAATGTACCACTACTCGAATGAAGGATCCTGCAGCTGGTATGAACTGGCCCTGGCAATTGTCAAGAAAAACCGCAGCAGATGTGAGGTTCTTCCAATCAAAACCGATGAATATCCACTGCCTGCACCACGTCCGGCTTACAGCATTTTGAACAAAGAGAAAATCAAATCACAATACAAGATCAGAATACCCGAATGGCCGGAGAGTTTGTCGATCTGTATGCAAAAAATTCAACAAAAATAACCACTCCATGAAACAGAATAATCTGAACGAAACTGTACAGGAGAGAGCCCGGACCTGGCTCTCCGAAAGTTACGATGAAGAGACAAGAAAACAGGTGAAATACATGCTTGAAGAGGATGAAACCGAATTGATCGAAGCATTCTATAAAGACCTTGAATTTGGAACGGGAGGATTACGCGGAATAATGGGAGCTGGCACAAACCGGATGAACATATATACCGTCGGAATGGCAACACAGGGATTGTGTAACTACCTCATGGCACAGTTCAACAAACTCGATCAGATAAAAGTAGCTATAGCCCATGACTCGAGGAACAATAGCCGTCTCTTTTCAGAAACAGCTGCCGGTATATTTTCAGCCAATGGGATGAAGGTTTTCCTGTTTGAATCCCTTCGCCCTACGCCGGAACTCTCTTTTGCAATCCGGTATTTTCACTGCCAGAGCGGGATCGTGATTACCGCTTCACACAATCCGAAAGAATACAATGGGTTCAAAGCCTACTGGGACGACGGAGGACAAATTATTAGTCCACATGATAAAAATATCATAGACGAAGTCCAGAAAATTAAGTCAATTGACGAGGTAAAATTCGATGGCCCGAAGAAAAACATTGAAATTATTGGTGAAGCGTTTGATAAACTCTACCTTGAAAAAGTAAAGACACTTTCTCTCTCGCCGGAGATCATTGAAAGAAACAGCGACCTGAAGATCGTCTACACACCAATCCATGGAACAGGAGTGAAACTGGTTCCCGCATCGCTGAATGAATTCGGATTCAAAAACATTTATCATGTTCCCGAACAGGATATTCCGGACGGGAACTTCCCCACCGTAAAATCACCAAATCCGGAAGAATCGGCAGCACTTTCCATGGCAATCGAAAAAGCAAAAAGTGTGAATGCTGATCTGGTTATGGGTACCGATCCGGATGCAGATCGGGTTGGAATTGCTGTTAGAAAACCGGATGGCGAGTTCATCCTCCTGAATGGAAACCAGACGGCAACCTTGCTGATCCATTACCTGCTATCGCAATGGTCGGCAAAAGGAAAACTAACCGGCAGAGAATATATCGTCAAAACCATTGTTACAACCGATCTTCTGAATGAAATTGCCGAAGACTTCAAGGTAGATCATTTTGATGTATTAACCGGATTCAAATACATTGCAGATCTTATCAAAAAACACGAAGGAAAAAAGGTCTTTATTGCCGGAGGTGAAGAGAGCTATGGTTATATGGTCGGAGAATTCGTCCGTGATAAGGATGCGGTAATATCCTGTTCCATGATTGCTGAAGTCGCAGCATGGGCAGCTGACCAGGGAAAGTCACTCTATGAATTGCTTCTGGATATTTATGTGAAATACCGGCTCTATAAAGAACAACTGATAAACATTGTAAAGAAAGGGAAAGCCGGAGCCGAGGAGATCAGGAACATCATGGACAACTTCAGAAATAACCCCCCGGAAACCATTAACGATTCACCCGTTATGCTTATCCACGATTACCTGAAACAACAAACGTATGATCTCATCTCCCACCTCCGGTATGAGATAACACTTCCAAAATCCAATGTCCTGCAGTTTATCCTGGAGGATGGATCAAAAATCTCGATGCGACCTTCCGGTACTGAGCCGAAAATTAAGTTCTACTTCAGCATAAAGGAAGAACTGAAAGAGAAGAACCAGTTTGATAAGGTGAATGCGATGCTTGAAGAACGGATTGATGGAATTATCAAGTCGTTAAAGATTGTTTAATGAGATTTGAAGAATTATTTAACATATTATGGTTAGTTGAGCATTTCTTTAAATCTTGAAAAAGAAGAGTAAAATAGCCTGAAAGGCTTTTATATAATAGCACAGGGCATCGCCCTGTGGTCATAAGCGTATCCATAATAAGCCCTGAAAGGGCGAAATTTTATCAAAGGATTCTAACAAGCTCCAAAACTAAACCTCATCAAAATGGATAAAAACTAAGGGTGTAAGATGGAACTGAAAACCAAATCATATGAAAACATACCGCAAAGAACTCTGGTTTGAAACCAAAAATCGCCGTGAACTGATCAACATCACTCCTCAAATCCGGCAGTGTCTGTCTGAGAGTGGTGTACAGGAAGGATTGCTGTTGTGCAATGCCATGCACATTACAGCCAGTGTTTTTATTAACGATGATGAATCGGGACTTCACCAGGATTTTGAAGTCTGGCTGGAAAAACTTGCTCCCGAACATCCACACTCACAATATAAGCACAATGGATTTGAGGACAATGCCGACGCACACCTGAAACGGTCCGTCATGGGAAGAGAGGTCGTTGTTGCCATTACAGACGGAGATCTTGATTTCGGACCGTGGGAACAGATTTTTTACGGGGAATTCGACGGAAAAAGAAGAAAACGGGTGCTGGTGAAAATTATTGGGGAAGGATAAAGGGTGATTGATGAAGAAGAAAGGAACAAGTGACGATGAGACTGTGTAAGGGGGAGACGAGGGAGAGGGAGACTGTGAGACTATGAGACGAAGTGAGGAATTTCGAATGTCGAATTGGGGATTTCGAATTTAGAGAAAGAAAATTAACCACAATTCAAATACTAACTTAACCCGAAAAATTCTTTGAATTTTTCGCCATTTATGGCTGACGAAAAGTCAAATTCAAGTATGTCAACTGTTTCACTCAACAGTTATCTTCAAAACTGATGAAAATTTCATACCCAAACTTGAGGGTATTGAATTTGACTTTTATCAGGGTTAACCCTGACATATATAATTGATAATCAATAGATTTCAATTATGTATCGTCATTATTCATGCTGAATGCATGAATAATTCGGGTTAATAACGGTCGCCTGGCGATCAAATACCTTAATAACGATTCGCCCCCGTAGGGGGCAAACGTTGGTAGTCAGGTTAATGTGTGTCGCAGATATTTCCCCTCTACCCCCTTCTTTGCTTCATCATTCGTAATTCCCTGTTCATTATTCGATATTTCATTGTTATTCATTATTCGATATTCCAACCGATTCTCTTTACCTTTGTACAATTGATTAGTGTGTAGAGCATGAAAGTAATACATCATCATCATAGAGACCGGGTACCGGGTGGAAACCTTCTCATCACGGTTATTCTTAACATGGTGATCACCATAACGGAATTTCTGGGTGGGATCTTTTCAAACAGCCTGGCACTGATTTCCGATGCACTGCATAATCTCGGTGACACCTTTTCCATGGTCATTGCCTACATCGCCTTACGGATCGGTAAGAAAAGAGGTAATGTTCGTAAAACCTTTGGCTATAAAAGAATTGAGATCCTTGCTGCACTTTTTAACACCACGTTGCTGATCGGAATTTCGCTCTATCTTTTTTTCGAAGCATACCAGCGATTGAAAAATCCCGTGCCCATCAAAAGCGGTATAATGTTTTGGGTCGCCTTGGTGGGATTGCTGGCAAATCTCTTTTCAGTCTTATTGTTGAAACGAGATTCCGCTTCGAGTCTGAATATCCGGTCAGCTTACCTTCACCTGATGGGTGATACGTTGTCTTCCGTTGCTGTGATTCTTGGTTCCATCCTCATCCGTTATCTGGAGATATACTGGGTTGATCCCCTCCTTACTTTTCTCATCGGGCTTTTTATCATCAGGGAAACCTGGAGTATCTTGAAGGAAACCATTGAGATCCTGATGGAAGCATCACCACGGGAGCTGGATATCGGGGAAATAAAAACGGAACTTGAAAAGCATTCTCAGATTTCCAACATCCATCATATCCATGCATGGAAATTAACCGATTCTGAAATCCATTTTCAGTGCCACGTGGATATTTCAGAAAACCTTCCCATTAGCGAAATCGATAAAGTACGGATTGAACTGGAGAGGCTACTTACTGAAAAGTTTGGCATTCATCACGTTACCATACAGGTGGAGTTTGATACCTGTAATGATAAGGATTCGATAGTGGCTGGGGAAAACTGAAGAATCATAGTAGGCAAATAATTCAATCTAACAAATCCGAAATCCGCATTTCGCAATCTTTCCCAACTCACCCTTCACTCTATCATCATTCATCATTCATCATTCCCTCCCTCTCCCCCTCTCATAGTCCCACAGTCACAAAGTCTTTTCGTCTTAACCGTTCCCCGTAACTCGTATCCCGCAACTCTCATAACTCACCTCTCATTTCCAGTTACTTGTCACGCGTTACTCGTCACTTTTCACTTCTATCACACTCTTTCTACTATTAACAATTAACCTTTAACTATTAACTTCTTTCACCCAGCACCGAGGACCAATCTATCTCACCACTCATCACTCACTTCCTTCATCCTTTGCCGAAGGCATGCCTATGGCACATCCTTCATCCTTCATCCTTCATCCTTAAAATACTCTTCCCTGAAATTCACCAGGTACAGTTTCTGGGTGGCTCTTGTTACGGCAGTATACAGCCACCGCAGGTATTCGATATTGATCATTTCCTGGTTCAGGTAACCCTGGTCGATAAATACCACGGGCCACTGGCCTCCCTGTGCCTTATGACAGGTTACTGCATAGGCAAATTTAATTTGAAGGGCATTGAAAAAAGGATCGTTTCTGACCTGGTCGAACTGTTGTTTTTTCGATTTTGTCTCGGGGTAATCTTCCAATACCTTATAAAACAGCTCTTTGTTCTGATTTTCATTCAGGGAGGGTGCTTCGAGCATGATGGTATCCAGCAGAACCTTAGCCTCCAGTTCCACATCGTTGTAATCCGGGAATTTCAGAACCAGATCGGCAAACCGGCATCCAAACTGTTCCTGATAAGCGATAATTTTCCTGATTTCTGCGATATCCCCATTTGCAATAAAATCGATCCGATGCTCGTCATCTGCCCAGAAGTAATTGTTTTTAACCACCATGATATAATCACCGGTTGCAATTTCGCTCTCTTTCCAGAGTATCTGGTTGCGGATCCCGGCGTTATATTTGTTTGCCATCTTGTTTGATCGTACGACGATCATTGAACCCTCCATTCCCGATTTATCGTAGGCGCCGGTAATCTCCTCGATCAAATCCTCCCCGGAGACCCGGATGATATCATCAAAGTCTTTCAGATTCAGCGAGGGAAGATGGATATCATTTGATTCGATCTGATTGCGGATTGATGTTGCATTCATCAGGATTCCAGAGCCGAGAGCTTGCCTGACAATATCGCTCAGAAACACTTCGTGGACCTCCAGTCCATACCCCTCCAGGATCTTTTTATCCAATGCTGAACTGATCTCAAGACCAACCGGGGGGAGCTGTGCAGTATCTCCGATAAGGATCAGCTTGCAGGAGTTTTCATTATAGACATAGGTGATCAGGTCATCCAGCAGCCTGCCACTTCCAAAGATTGACAGTTCCCTGTTCTGGTTTGATATCATGGATGCTTCATCGACCAGAAAAATGGTTTTGTGGTGCAGGTTTTTCTCCAGGACGAACTTACCGAAACCATCCTTTGTCGATTTCTGCCGGTAGATCTTTTTATGAATGGTGTATGCTGTTTTCCCTGCGAAAGAGGCAAATACTTTTGCTGCACGACCCGTGGGTGCCATCAGTACCGATCGCAACCGGAAGTGCTGAAGGGTCTTTACAAGTGCACTTACAATCGTTGTTTTTCCGGTCCCTGCAAATCCCTTTACCAGAAGCACCTCTTTCCGGTCTGGACGAAGAATAAAATCAGCCAGTACGTCCATCAATGCTTCCTGACTGCTGGTTGGTTCATACCCCAGGTTTTCCTTTAAAATGGCTACAATGTGATTTTTTAACATTTCAGGCAATAAAGAATGAAATTAAATATTAAATTTAATTTTTTTCTTATTTTTGCACGAATACTAAAACCAAATCCTCAGAACCAACATGAGAGCTGCGATTAAAATTGTACTTGCTTTAGCTATTATCCTCCTGGGTTTTCTGCTTATCGAAAGCATTATGAAACCCATCCGATTCAACAAAGAAAGACAAAAAAGAGAAAGAGCAACCATTTCACGGCTTGAAGACATCCGCACAGCCCAAGTTGCATTTAAAGATAAATATGGAAAGTATACCGGCAGTTTTGACTCATTGATTAGTTTTGTAAAATACGATTCATTCCCCGTTGTACGAGCCATCGGAAGCATACCCGATAGCCTCTATTTGGAAGGAATGACCGAATCGGAAGCAATTAAACTTGGCCTGATCATTCGGGATACCATGTACGTCAGTGTGCTTGATTCCATCTTTACCCCCAGATACCCGATCGATTCGCTGCGGTATGTTCCCTATTCTGACACAGCACAGTTCTTCCTTGGAGCAACTGAAATTGAGACCGCATCCAAAGTTAAGGTTAAAGTGTTCGAAGCTCATGTGATAAACGATATCCTGCTACATGGTATGGACCGGCAATTAATCATCAATTATAATGCAGAAAGAGTAAAAATCACCAATTTCCCCGGCTTGCGTGTGGGATCACTGGAGGAGTCCACCAACAATGCCGGAAACTGGGAGTAACATAATCGGTCAATGCATGATCTCTCCTTATTAGACGAGACCTTAGATATCAATATTACAAAATCGTATCACCTATCCATTCAGATTGACCTGAATGGATTTTCTTTTTGTTTGCTCGATACAATAAGGAACAAATATGTTGCACTGAAACATTACTCCTTTGATCACCTTTCGGAAGACCCGGAAAAAAACATCCGTGCCATTTTCGAGCAGGATGAATTTCTGAAACAGGAATTCAAGGGATCAAAAATGATCTTTACTACCAAACAATCAACGCTTGTTCCACAACCGTTGTTCAATAAAGACAATGTAAGGGATTATTTCTCCTTCAACCACTCCCCGGATAACAGCCAATACGAGATTTTCTCTAACCGGCTTAAGCATGCAGAGGCATATGTGGTTTTTGCAGTGCCAGCACATGTGCCATCCATAGTACAGGAATACCTTCCTTCCATGAAACTTTTTCATCAGTCAGTACCCCTGATCGAAAACATTTTCCTGAACAGGAGGAATAGAAAAGATCAGGTGATTGTCTACATGAACATTTCGGAAAAGCTGTTTGATATCGTCGTGATCGACGACAAAAAACTCAATCTCCATAACTGTTTCTCTTTTCAAGACGAAAACGACCTGCTCTATTTTACGCTCTATGTCTTTGAACAGCAAAAACTTGATCCGGGAGATACAGAAATCATCCTGTCGGGAAGGATTACAAAAACCATGAAGCAATATGAGGTCCTCAAAAAATACATCCGGAACATCCGGTTTCATACACTCAATACACAATTCACCTATAGCTATACCTTTAACGAAATTCCATCACATACATACCTGAACTTGTTAAACCTTTACCCTTGCGAATAATCAGTGGAAAATACAGGGGAAAGATCATTCATCCTCCAAAGAATTTCAAAGCCAGGCCGACCACAGATCTTGCCAAGGAGAGCCTGTTTAATATCCTTATCAACCGGTATGATATTGAAGACATTGCGGTATTGGATCTCTTTTCGGGAACAGGAAGCATCAGTTATGAATTTGCCTCCCGTGATTGTCCCGTGGTTCATCTGGTAGAGAATGATTACAAAAATTTTGCGTTCATCGTCATAACAATCAGGGAACTGGGGTTTGATCAGATAAGGGCAACACAGGTGAATGTAAGAAGTTACCTTTCGACCTGCCAGACAAAATACGATATCATTTTTGCCGATCCTCCGTACAACCTGAGCTGGTTAAGGGAACTCCCCGACATGGTTCTGGAGCATGAACTTCTGAAACCCGAAGGTATGTTCATCCTGGAGCACCCGCGATCCATCAGCTTTGCAGGACATACATCATTAAGAGAGCATAGGCAGTACGGCAGTGTAAATTTCAGTTTCTTTTAAAAACTGCCCCCGGGTGCCTTTCCGGTGAAAAGAGAGAAAAAAGGAGATCAATCAATATTGGATATGTAAAAAATTGTTACTTTTGCAGGGCTTTAACGGTGGCGTAGTTCAGTTGGTTAGAATGCCGGCCTGTCACGCCGGAGGTCGCGAGTTCGAGTCTCGTCGTCACCGCAAACACCCAAACCGCTGCCCTAATGGGGTGGCGGTTTTGTTTTTTCTGCTGGCGTTAAAAATTCATTTTTATAAGCATGAAGAAAAAACAAAACGAAAAATGTGAAACATTTTGCGGTTTGGGTGTTTGAATTACCCCCCTGAGTCCGCCATCCGCCGAATGGTGGATGGCAATCTCGTCGTCACCGCCTCAAACAAAAACCCCGCAGTCTTGTGGGGTTTTTTATTTTTCATAAGTACGGTGCAAACTTGTTTGCATGAGTACGAATGGAAAATAAAAAGACATTGGCTTTGCCAATGGTTTTTGTTTGAGGAGGAATGGCCCTCTGTTGAGTCCGCGACCCTGACATTCATCGTCAGGGGCGCAATCTCGTCGCAGAAAAATTCAACAGCCTGCTGTTTTTAGTGTTTGTAATTCTCCAATTCGAGATCACCGACCGAAGGAAGGTAATCTCGTCGTATTGATTTCCTAATTGTATTGTTTAAATCCCCCTCAATCCCCCTTTTTCTAAGGGGGACAAATGAGACACCAAGTATTTCGTCGCTTTCCTATGCATAAAAGTTAAGATATTCTTGCGAGGATTTGCCAATGGTTTTTGTTTGAGGTGAAGTGCACCAAGTAAGTCCACGAACCCTGACATTGTTCAGGGTTCGTAATCTCGTCGTCACCGCAAACACTAAAAACAGCCTCACAAAAGTGGGGCTTTCTTTTTTCCTGAAAATGTTGAAAGCTCGTTTTCATAAGTGAACAGGGAAAAAGAAACAGGGGGTGTGTCACAACATGCATAATTATATTGGATCGTCATCCCGAATTTATTTCGGGATCTTATTATCAACCACTTAAAGATCCTGAACCACCTACCTGCCGGCCTTTAGATTTACGTTTTAATGATTCTTAGTAGTTTTAAGAAAAAAG
>CAYMFM010000012.1:8304-75532 GCA_964389685.1 uncultured Rikenellaceae bacterium | reverse complement strand
ACAATATTACTAAAAAATGCCGTTGGATTTTCTACCGGTTGTTATCTTTTTTCACCGGGGTCCTAACAACCAGTACCCAGTACCTTTTTCTACCAGAACATACTTTTCTTTCTGTCTCTCAGTCACTCCGTCTCTAAGTCAGCATCTCTTCACCTCTCACATCTCCCTCTCATCCAATCATCTCTAAAAAATCCTTTTCAGAGATGATTTTTACGTTCAGTTTTTCGGCTTTTGACCGTTTGGCTGGTCCCATGTTTTCACCTGCCAGGAGAAAGTCTGTATTTCCGGAAATCGATCCCGTATACTTTCCCCCGTGTTGCCCAATCAGTGATTTCAATTCATCCCGGCTGTATTCCTGGAACGTTCCGGAGATCACAAATGTCTTGCCGGATAGTTTATTTGACCTGTTTTTGAGTTCAGCTTCGTCGATCTCGAACTGCAAGCCTGCTTTTTGCAGGTTGTCTATTAATTCCAGGTTTTTAGGATCGGAAAAGTATTGAATGATGCTGTTCGCGATTCGTTCACCGATCTCAGGAACGGATGTCAGTTCTTCCAATCCGGCATTTTTCAATGCATCGATGGTAATGAACCGTTTGGCGATCGTTTGGGCTACTGTTTCTCCGACATAGCGAATGCCCAGTGCAAAGATTACCCGGTGAAACGGAATTTTCTGTGACTCGCGGATGCTCTGCAATATCCGATCGGCTGATTTCTCACCCAATCTTTCCAGGGGGATGAGTTGTTCTTTTTCAAGGCGGTACAGGTCACTCACGTCGTGTACATACCCTTGGTTAAAGAGCAGGTTAATTGTTTCCTCGCCCAGTCCATCGATATCCATTGCACGGCGGCTGATAAAATGTTCTATCCGTCCCTTTATCTGGGGAGGGCAACCGATCTCATTCGGGCAGTAATGGTTTGCCTCTCCTTCATAACGTACAAGCGGTGTGCCGCATTCCGGGCATATTTCAGGAAACTCAACCGGCAGGCTATCTGTGCTCCTCATCTCTTTTTTAACGCCCACGATCTTAGGAATGATCTCACCACCTTTTTCAACAAATACCCTGTCTCCGATATGAAGATCCATCAGCCGGATCTGGTCTTCATTGTGCAACGATGCTCTTTTGACCGTTGTTCCCGCCAGCAGGACCGGCTTCAGGTTCGCTACGGGTGTGATTGCACCGGTTCGTCCGACCTGGTAATCGATGCAGATCAGGTCGGTTTCGACCTGGTCTGCCTTAAACTTGTAAGAGATAGCCCACCTTGGAGATTTGGCTGTGAATCCGAGCTGCTTTTGCTGGTGCAAGGAATCCACTTTAATTACAACTCCGTCAATAGCAAAGGGAAGCGATTTTCTTTCTTTGTCCCACCGGTCAATAAAAGCAAAAACCTGCTCGAGGTTATTGCACCGCTCCATGTATGCGGAGACCTTGAATCCCCAGCTGCTTGCTTTTTGTAAATTCCCGAAATGGCTGTCAGAGGGCAGGTTGGTACCCAGGAGATAGTATAAATAGCAATCCAGCGGCCGGCGTGCCACCAGGGAGGATTTTTGCATTTTCAGCGTTCCGGATGCTGCATTCCGTGGATTGGCAAAGAGGTTTTCTCCACATTCTTCCCTCTCCTGGTTTAATTTTTTAAAGCTTTCGCCGGATATAAAAACCTCACCCCGGATCTCAAACTCTTCCGGATAATCCGTGCCCCTCAACCGGAGAGGAATGCTTTTGATGGTCTTTGCGTTTGCGGATACAATGTCGCCACGAATACCATCCCCGCGGGTTACTGCCTGAATAAAAACACCGTTACGGTAGGTTAATCCAATTGCAGTCCCGTCGTACTTCAACTCACAGGCATATTCGAAACGATCACCGATCATTTTCCTGGTTCGCAGATCGAACTCCTTTAACTCATCCCGGGAATAGGTGTTCCCTAACGAGAGCATCGGATATTTGTGTTCTACCTGCTCGAACTCAATGTTGATATCACTGCCGACTCGCTGAGACGGGGAGTTGCTGTCATGAAATTGAGGAAACTGTTTCTCCAGTTCAATCAGGTCATTCATCATCAGATCATATTCAAAATCACTGATCTCAGGTTGAGATAAAACATAATAGTTGTAATTATGTCTCTCAATTTCTTCTCTTAGTCGTTTAATTCTTTCTTCAGCAGATCCCTTATCCATGGCAAAGCGAATGGTTGCAAGGTTGACATTGTTCTACGTAAAACAAAATACGGAAAAGTCAACTAATTTTCAAGGGGAAATGGAAAAATAAAAATTGAGAATCCCGAAAAGAGCAATTAAAAACAGTATATTTGTTCAAGCAATGGTAACAGGAAGAACTTTCGGAATTCCTGTTAAAAGGGAATCAGGTGAAAGACCTGAACAGTACCCGCTGCTGTAAGTTCCGGTCCGCCAGCTGGCGGACCAGAATCTTTGAAAACTCGAGACCACTTTCCACCAGGATCACCGCGGTGATCGAAAAAGGTGGGGGGGAAGGGAATCAAAGATTGGAATAAGTCAGAAGACCTGCCATTGTTTAAAATATGTTCGGGATTAAACAGATTGGGTATCTCATTGAAAAAGCTCATCTTACAATTAGCCCTTTTTCCCCTGGTTTCCCTGCAATTATCGGTTTTTGCAGGAGATCCCGACACGTTGCTTATTGCCCCGGTTACGATTACAAACCCCAGGATTACTTTCTATTCGGAAGATACCAAATGTGTATCGATCGACTCACTTGAACTGGCAAGGAATTTTACAATGAACATCGGTGAGTTTCTTGCACAGCATTCTACCTTGAGCGTGTCGAGCTATGGAGGGTTCAATTCACTCACCTCAATCTCTTTCCGGGGCACAGGATCCAATCATACACTCGTTACCTGGCATGGATTTCCTGTCAATTCACTGACAACGGGCGGGGTGGACCTCTCCCTGATACCGGTTGGGATCTTTGATAAGATCAGCCTGGTATATGGTGCGTCAGGATCACTCTATGGAAGTAGCTCTATCGGGGGGTCAATCATGCTGGAAAACAGAACGGACTGGACCAACAGATTGAGCGGGGGATTGAGTGCAGGAATGGGAAGCTTCGGCTACCGGAGATATGGATTGGAATGTGCTGTTGGAAATGACTGGATACAATACAGCATTTCCGGATTCTTTAACCGGTCTGACGATGATTTTTGGTTTACAGATACCCAGAAATCAGGGAATCCAAAAGTACAACTGGATCACAACAAACTGGTATCGTATAGTGTTCTGCAGGACCTGCAGGTGAAGCTTCCGGGAAATAACACGCTTGGATTGGGAATCTGGTATCTTGAGAAAGAGAAGGAGATCCCGGAGATCATGGGATCCTATGGCGTTTCAAACCAGGTACAAAAAGACAGCCTGCTGAAAGGATACATTCAATGGAGCAAACGAACAGCCAGATCAAACCTCATCATCAAGTCCGCTTACCTGATGGACTTTTTGAGATACACCGATAAGCTTGATGCAGAGGACGAGAATTATATCATTGATTCAAAAATAGAGAGCCACCGGTTACTGAATGATGTAAATTTGAAAGTATACCTGAATCATTTTGTGTCGTTTGATATAGGCGGCACCTTCAGTTACCTTACCGTCCATACCAGCAACTACCGATCCGATCAGGGTGAAATGCAGGGAGACATTTTCGGTGGCATTAAGGCTCAGCTGGGCAATTGGGTTACAAACCTGACGTTACGGAAAGTTTTTACACCCTATAAGGATCCCGGTTTACTCTATTCGGCTGGCATAAAGGTATCCTCGCATTCAAACCGGATTACCGGAAGGATGAACCTTTCCAATAAATTCAGAACACCCGGTTTCAATGAAAAATACTGGCAACCCGGAGGGAACAGGGATCTGAAACCTGAAAAGGGATGGGGTCTCAATCTGGGAGCTGAATGGCTGACCTGGAAATCGGATGACGGAACAGGAAATCTTCGCATTGATGCCGATGCCTATACCTCACACATTAACAACTGGATTCAATGGGCGCCTTCCGAGGTAAACGGTATCTGGAGCCCGGTAAACTACAAGAAGGTGTGGACACGGGGTGTCGAAACCTCGTTGATCCTGGATAAAAATTGGGAGGAACTGTCCTGCAGGTTTACAGCCGGATATGCCTGTACACGCTCAACAACCGAAAATTCATCAGATGGATTGAGCCAGAACGGAAACCAGTTGAAATACGTTCCGGTTCATGCAGTGAATGGATCCCTGAAAGTCCAATTCAGAGGAGTATATTTTGTGTTATCCAACCAATTTACGGGTGCCCGGTATACGACCGAGGAAAACGATCCATTAGAAAAGATTAATCCGTATAACCTGAATAACCTTTTGCTGGGAATGCATTTTGGGCCAAAGGATAATGTCACCCTTCAGGCCAGGATAACCAACGTGTTTAATATCAATTACCAGGTAATCCGTTCCTATCCCATGCCCGGAAGGGGGTTTTATGTGAATGTGGTGGTGGGTTTGAAACAAGATAAAAGATTAAAGTAATGCCATAGGCCCCATAGGGATGCCTTTGGCACATCCCTGTGGGATTGAGTTAGTGAGGTGTCTTATTGAAAAACTTAAGAGTTGGCAGGGTAATTAATAATTCAAAAAACATAAAATTTTCACCTTTAAATCAAATGTTGACAACAATGTACTCAATGAAAGCCACGTTTCGATTTTTCTTTTTGTTTTTATCATTTGCAGTTCTATCATCCTGCTCGGAGGAGGAGAACAAACCAACAGACACGGGATTCCTCCATGGACTCTATATTGTTAATGAAGGGAGTTTTCTGAGTAATAACGGCTCTATTAGTTATTACAATCCCGATTCGGCAAAGCTGATGAATAAACTGTTCCAAACCATCAACCAGAGGGTTCTTGGCGATGTGGTGCAATCCTTTGGAGTGGCTGATGATAAAGGATTTATTATAGTCAACAATTCACAAAAGGTTGAAGTGGTTGATATGGAAACATTCCTCTCCATCGGTACCATTACCGGGACCGATTATCCCCGGTATTTCCTGAAAATAAGTAAATCCAAAGGCTACCTGACGAATGGTTCATTTGAAGGCAATGTACTCGTAATTGATTTGCACTCATTAACTGTTAGTGACGAAATAACCGTTGGCAACGGACCTGAAAACCTGATACGATGGGGTGATAAAGTATTCGTGGCAAACAGTGGCGGGTGGACATACGATAATAAAATAAGCGTTATTGATATTGATGCTGATGTGGTTACGGACAGTGTCGTAGTAGGGGACAATCCGATTGATCTTGCTGCTGACAGGAGCGGTAATATCTGGATTTTATGCAAAGGGAACGTGGTATACGATCAGGACTGGAACATCATTGATGAAACCGATTCGGAGATCTATGTTATCAGCAGTGATGACCTGTCGGTAACAAAATCATTTGCTATTGGACAAACCGGCGATTATTTCAATCCGGTACGGTTAGCCTGCAGTCACGATGGCAATATAATTTATTATCTGGAAGCAGATGGGATCTATGCAATGGATATTACGGATACTAATCCTCCCGGCTTACCCTTAATTTCCAGATCGTTTTATAGCATCGATGTTGATCAGAATGATGGAACGATCTTTGGATTATCTGCCAATAACTTCACAGCAGATGGTTATTTGTTCCGTTATACCCCTTCCGGGGTGCTGATCGATTCAATGAAGGTAGGTATTGGTCCGAATGGAGTGGTAACGAATTAGTGTACAATCAGTATGGGAATGCCTGATCAAAATAATCCCGGGAGCATACAGGCAACGCTGATTCCGTTTGATTCTATTTGTCTGATATGTCTTATATTTATACATCATATGTTAAAATATCTCCATCCATATTGGCTGCGTCGTACCAGGTCCCTGTTTCTGTTAATCGCTTTGTTACTATTTGCAGGCAGCATTGTTGTGCAGGCGCAACTCTGTTACTCCGGAAGGCCCATTTTTGCAGGTCAGACAACAGAGCATAATGTACCTGTCATCACCCTGCCTTCTTTTGATGAAACGGCATTTCGGTGTGAGATTGAAAAGGGCAATCACTGGTTCAAAACACTTCTTTTTGCCCGTGACTTCAAGGTTTCGTATCAAACCGGTAATTCCGGTCTGTGGACCACGACAGACGATGGTAACAGCATCTGGAGATTGGGGTTTTATTCGCCGGGAGCCCGGTCCATGGCAGTTTCATTCAGCGCATTTGATATTCCTTCGGAAGGAAAGGTTTTTGTCCACTCCCGGGATGGCACGGAGTGGTTGGGAGCATTCACCCGGCGAAGCAGTGGAAGGAATAATGATTTGAGTGTTGCGCCTGTTACAGGAGATATGCTCTTCATTGAATTCCAGGTCCCCACGTCCATGGTTCAACAATGCAGGTTAACTGTAGGCATGGTATCCCATGGGTTTGATTATCCAGCCGGTGAAAAAATCAAAGCTGATAGCCTTGCGCAATCTTCCGGATTCTGCCAGGTTGATATAAACTGTCCGGAAGGATATGATTGGCAGGTTGAAAAACGTGCTGTTTGCCGGATACTCTTACATAAATTTTTTGTATTGCACCCCGGAGATACCGTTCGCTGGATGGAAATTTGTTCAGGTGTCCTGGTAAACAACACACGAAATGATAATCGTCCCCTGTTGTTAACAGCCAACCACTGCATAAGGAACGGGTATGAAGCAGGGAATGCTGTTTTTTTCTTCGGATATGAAAGTCCCTCGTGTGACGGACCGGATGGATCCAACAAAAACTCCCTGTTCGGTTCAACTCTTCTTGCCACATCAGACAAGATTGATTTCGCCCTGGTTGAACTGGACCAGGATCCACCCTTATCCTATGAGCCCTATTTTGCCGGATGGAACCGCAGTCCGACAGCTCCTCAAAGAACAGTCTGTATACATCACCCCCAGGGAGATGTAAAAAAAATTGCGCTGGATAATGATCCCCCGTTCATTTCCACGTATTCCGGGTTTGATAACGAATCCTGCTGGTTGATTGACCACTGGGAAACAGGGACCACGGAATCCGGATCATCGGGTTCTCCACTTTTTGGCACGGATCATTATGTGATCGGGGTCCTTTCCGGAGGGTTAGCCACCTGTGTCAATCCGGTAACGGATTATTTTTGCCGGTTTTCTGTTGCCTGGGATAGCTATCCTGATTCCCTGAGCCAGCTAAAATACTGGCTTGATCCCATCGGCAACGGAAGGGTTGCCATGCCGGGTCAGGATCCCACTCGTACTCCAGATGCAACGCTTACGATCTTTCCCAATCCAACAAAACGGGATGTAACCATTGAGTTCAGGGATTCGAGGAAAGATGTTGAGGTCCGTATTTATGATCTTTCCGGCCAATTGTTGTTCGTTTCAACAAAATTTTCGTGCGAGCCGGAAGCCTGGCTCAATATCTCCTGGCTCCCTGCCGGCATATACATTATCAGGATAACGGACGGGAGTTCCGTATTTACCAGGAAAATTGTGAAAATAAATGAGTAACCCCCTGAATAGAAAGATGAAGAACGGAGCATCACTATTTATAGTGGCAAACCTCCTCCTGCTGGCAGGATTGTCCTGCACCCGGCATGATGGTGATCCGGGAGCAGAAAACCCTGCCGATAGTGTGCTTAATTCTTCGGGTATTCGCTATGCAAAAGGCTTCACCATCGAACAGTTTGACGATTACAAGCGTATTACCGTTCATAATCCCTGGCAGGGAGCACAGGATATTGATATTCAGTATTATCTTGTCAGTGAAGGCAAAGTCCCTGAAGGAGTGCCGGAAAATGCCCGGGTGATAAAAACCCCCGTCCGCCGAATTATCTGCATGTCTACCACACACATTGGAATGCTGGATTTTATTGATAAACTGGAAACCCTTGTGGGAATATCCGGCAAGATGTACATTAATAATCCCTGGGTGAAAGACCAGCTTGCAAGAGACCGGATCACTGACATCGGGTATGAGCAGAACATTCAGTATGAGGAGTTGATCACCTTGAAACCAGACCTGGTAATGACCTATGGAATAGGGAGCGAAGTGGCAGGGTATGTAAATAAATTGCAGGAAGTGGGAATCCCGGTTATCATAAATGGTGATTACATCGAACAAACACCGCTGGCAAAAGCCGAATGGGTGAAGGTTGTTGCTGCATTATATGAGATGGATGATACCGTGAACAAAAAGTTTGAGCGGGTGGTGGAAGAGTACCGGAAGGTAAAAATGCTTGCCACGGATGTGACAGCAAGACCGAAGGTGATGATCGGTCTTCCCTGGAAAGATACATGGTATATTCCGGGTGGCAACTCGTTTGCCGCCAATTTTATCCGGGATGCAGGTGGTTCATACATCTGGGAGGATAAACATTCTGTGGAAGCCATTCCCTTTAACATCGAAGCGGTTTATGAAGCGGCAAAAGATGCAGATATCTGGATCAATCCCGGTATAGCAGCATCACTGGAAGATATCGTTTCCGTTGACGAGCGATTGGTCAATTTTAAACCGGTTCGCGTGGGTTCGGTGTACAACAACAACCGCATACTGAATAAACAGGGGGGAAATGATTACTGGGAGTCCGGGATCATGAATCCCCAGAAAATCCTGATGGACCTGATAAAGATCTTTCATCCCGGACTGCTCCCGGACCATCAGCTGGTATACTATCAGAAGATTGAGGCGGGTGATCAATTAATACAGCTTTATTGAATGTTTTTCATACGATTTATCTATGAAAGAATTTTCCAAAGGGAAATTGGAAGCGGTGAGTAAAACAAGAAAGCGTGGTGCAATGATCTTTCCGGGATTGATCCTGCTGATGGTATGCCTGTTCCTGCTGGATCTTTTTCTCGGATCGGTGAGGATTTCATTTATGGAAATACTACGTACTCTTTTCACCGGCTCTGGCGATCCGGAATACAGCACCATCGTTTTTCAATTCAGGTTACCAAGGGCAATAACAGCTATTGTCGCTGGTTTTGCCCTGTCGGTTAGCGGGTTGCAGATGCAAACGGTATTCAGGAACCCCCTTGCCGGACCGTTTGTCCTCGGCATAAGCGCGGGAGCAAGCCTTGGAGTTGCTATCCTGGTTATGGGGCTGTCAGCATCAGTGGTTTTTTCAGGATTGTACGGTTTTGGCAACTGGGCTATTGCCTTGGCAGCATGGATGGGTTCCGGGATCATTCTTTTCCTGGTACTGGCCGTATCTATCCGGGTCAGGGATATTATGACCATACTGATTTTAGGTATTCTGTTTGGCAGCGCCACATCGGCAATAGTCAGCATACTCCAGTATTTCAGTAGTGAGACCATGTTAAAAGCCTTTGTGGTCTGGACCATGGGAAGTCTGGGAAACGTCTCCATTTCCCAGCTCCGGATCTTAACCATAACCACCTTTGCCGGAATCCTGATCGCTGTTGGGATGATGAAGAGCATGAACCTGATGTTACTGGGTGAAAACTATGCAAGCAGCCTGGGATTGAATATCCGGTGGTCACGATCCATGATATTCATCAGCACCAGCATACTCGCCGGAACGGTAACGGCTTTTTGCGGTCCCATTGCCTTTATCGGAATTGTTGTACCGCATATCACACGCATGGTATTCAAAACGGCAGACCACAGGATACTGGTTCCGGGAAGCATGGTTACCGGAGCCGTGTTGCTGCTTATCAGCGATATGATTTCGCAACTTCCGGGCTATGATGTTACCTTGCCCATTAATTCAGTTACTGCTTTGCTTGGGATACCCGTTGTGATCGCTATTGTGATCAGGAGCAAAAAGATCTCGGCATTTGTATAAATAATGGATGGCAGCACCGATATATTAAGAACAGTTGAACTGGAAATCGGATATCCGGGGAAGCAACAATTGCCGGTATACAGCAACATCAATGTCAGTGCTGGTAGAGGCGAAATCATCGCGGCACTCGGACAAAATGGTATTGGTAAAAGCACCCTGTTGCGAACGCTGGTGCAGCTGCAAAAACCGATGCGAGGCAGCATTTTCTTCAAAAACACCGATTTGCACCAATACAAAAGAAAGGAATTGGCCCGATCGATCGGTTTTGTATCCACAGAAATCATTCAGGTTAGTAACCTGACACTCTTTGACCTTGTCGGATTGGGTCGTTTCCCGCACACGAACTGGCTTGGTCGACTCACGGAAGATGACATTCACCTCGTCAGGGAAGCAATCCACCAGGTAGGACTGGAAAATATGATGGATAAGAATATCAATGAAGTATCGGATGGTGAGCGGCAGCGGGCGATGATCGCAAGAACACTGGCACAGGATACGGAGATCATTGTCCTGGATGAGCCAACGGCTTTCCTCGACCTTCCCAACAGGTATGAAATAGTACACCTGTTGACTGAACTATCCAGGATGAAAGGCAAAACCATCATCTTCTCAACCCACGATCTGAACATTGCCATCCAGGAAGCCGATAAGGTATGGTTGATGTTACCGGATGGCATTATTACCGGATCTCCGGAAGACCTCGTATTGAATCACTCCTTCAGCTCTATCTTTAAAGAAACAAGGTTGCAATTTGATGAACAAAAGGGTGAAATCCGGATGAACAGGGAGACGGGGGAAATGATATACCTTGACGGTGAAGGAATAACCGGTATGTGGACACGCCGTGCCCTGGAACGATTGGGTTACAGCCTTGCTGAAAAAAAAAGGTGCAACACCTGGATCCGGATTGAGCCCGGGAAGGAAAAACCAACCTGGATTGTTGAAAAAAGAGGTGAAATAGTTGAATGCAACTCAATATACAACCTATCTTTGCGTTTAAAGCTTGATTAACCGGATAAAAAGTGAACTCATGTTAACCGTTAAAAAGATTGTTTCCTATTTGCTTATCTTCCTGGTTCTGGTTTTTACCGTCATTGCTATTCTTGGAATCTGGGAGGTTATCGATCTCGATAACGTGCTTCGAAAAATCATGTCCTCGCTTATCGTGATCTTTGCTGCAGCAGCCGTTGTGTTGTTTATCTTTGCCGTCCTGATCAAGGAACCGGAGAAGGTGGAGTGAGGAATGATGAATTAGCATGGAGCATAGAGAAGTGAGTTCCGCCTTCTGCGCCAACTGGCGGATACGGCGGAAAAGGGTGAGCAGTATAATGCCTTGAATGCCTCAATTGCCTCTAATTCATTTTCCAAAGCTCCTATGGACAATGTACATCCATCAACCTATTAACTATTGGCAATTAACTATTAACTGTTCATTTAACCAGGGATAGCTGCCCAAGAATCGAACTTTTAAGACAGCACCTACAATTCAAATCCCATACTCACAGCAATGTTTCCAGCATTTTATCGAGGGATTCCACGCTGATCCTTTTGGCAACAATGACCTTCTCTTCATCCAGGAGATAGACCACCGGTGTGCTGTAGATGTCGTAATAGAAGCGGAAATAGGTATTCTGGGTTGAGTCATGTACATTGATCCAGTCAAAGCCATTCTTATTCAGGTAATTGAGCCATTCTTCATCGTTATCCTGTGTATATACAGCAAATACTTCGAGGCCTTTCTCTTTGTATTTTCGATAGATATCATAGAGTGCCGGTGTTGCTTCCTTGCAGTGTCCGCAATTCGGTTCCCAGAAATAGAGCACGGTATATTTGGCATCAATTTCATGGAGTGACACCCACTCTCCGGCACTGGTTTCCATGATCAGATCCTTTCCCGTTTTACCGATCAGGTTCGGTTTAATTTTGCTGACACGATCTTCCAGACTTGCAAGAAAGCTGGAATCAGCCCACGTTGCTTCTCCGGACAGGTAATATTTTTCCGCTAGATCAACATACACCGCATCCATTCCCATGATGTTGCTTTGAAGAAAGTTGTTTATCAGGAATACGACAACAAATTGAAAGAATTTTTCATTTTCCCTGCTCCGTTCAACCAGTTTATGAAGGGGTGGAATAATGGAATCCGGTCGTTGAATCAATATCCGGTTCACGTATTGGTCAAGCTTACTATGAACAATGGGTGTGCGAAGCAGGCGCTCATCTGAAAATTCAATGTTATCCAGAAAATGATCCCTGTTGTACAAATATCTCAATACCCACTTTGCTGAATCAACGTTTTCTATCCCATCCGGAACCTCAAAATCCGGTATTTCCGGATTACGAAGCGCTTCAACCAGATGTCCAAGGAAAGTACCGTTGTTCTCCCGGATCAGATTGTCCCAATAGTGTGTAATCTGGTTATCAATCACCTGAAGTTCACCATTGATCGCCTCAACAGAATCCGGTAAATTCTTGTATTGCTCCCTGATCTTTCGTAGCTCATTAGCAACGGTTTGCTGTTCCCTCATGAATTTCTGATAATCCAGAAACCTGGAGTTTTCATCAGAGCCGGTAAATTTCAGTGAGTATAATGGATCTGCAATATCCGTCGTGATCGAAAAAGCCTGATCGTTGCCAATGATAAATTCGATAAAATTCATACCGGGAAAAACAAGCAGGTAAACCCCTCCTGGAAGATCTTCATCCCCACTGTAGATGACTTTTCCGTCGGAATTGAGGCGGATTGTATCCTTTACATATTTCTTGTCAGCGAAATGATAACCGATAAAAATGGAGGTGTCTGACAGTCCTTTGATCTGGATTTCAATGGTATAACCTTCTCCTTTTACACCGGCAACCATCAGAAAAAGAAAACCGAATAGTGTGGCACAGAATTTCATTCGTAACAATTTTTGCAATTAATCTCTCCCAAAGATGATAATTAACCCGTTGAAATAACAGAATATTGAAAGAATTTTACAAATTTTATAAATTTTGGAAAGACCAGGATCTTTTTCTAAACAGAAATCACATCCAGAATAGAATGCTATCAATTTTAATACCAGTTTTTAATCACAACATTGTTGATCTTGTGAATGACCTGATGGAGCAGGGGAAAGGATTGAACATTTCATTTGAGATCATTGCGCTGGATGATGCGTCGGATGCCCGGTTTGTTGATCAAAACCGGGTGGTTGGGCAGTGGGAAAATGTCAAATTCATTACACGGAATAGCAATATCGGGAGAGCGGCAGCACGGAACCAGTTGGCCCGGCTGGCAAGATACCCCTACCTGTTGTTCATCGATTCCGATGCCTCGGTTATTCATGATCAGTACCTTAATCATTACCTGAATTACCTGAACAAGGGTGTGGTTGTCTGTGGAGGCACGATGTATCAACTTGCTCCTCCGGAAAAGAAGGAGCTACTCTTTCGTTGGAAATATGGCAAAACCCGGGAATCATTAAGTGCAAAAAGAAGAAATAAAAAACCGAATGCCGGATTTTCGGGATTCAACTTCATGATCGATAAGGATCTGTTCCTAAGCATCCAGTTTGATGAAAAGTTGAAGCAATACGGACATGAGGATACCCTTTTTGGACATGAACTGGCAAAGCGTGGAGTGAAGGTGCTTCACATCGAAAATCCATTGCTTCATCTTGGATTGGAACCGGACCATCTGTTTTTCGAGAAAACAACAGCCGGGTTGAATAATTTGTATCATTTAACAATGCTGAACAAAGAAAACAGGGAATTCATCAGCCAGGTCAGGCTGCTGAGGGTTTTTTACCGGTTGAAAAGAACCGGTCTGCTGCCTCTTCCGGTATCGGTTACCCGAAAACTGTTAAGATGGGCCAGAAGAAGACTGATCTCATCCAGACCGAACCTCCTGTTGTTCGATCTGTATAAACTATTGTATTATAGCTCTCTCTATTGTTCATAATATATTATCTTTATGGCTTTCAGTAGGATCAGCATGAATAAAGGGGAGAAATACATACCGGTATGGAAAACAGGTTAGTCAAAGAAGTTGCGGAAGCTTTATCCCAATTATATTCGGTCACTGTTGATGAAGAAGAAATTCTTATCCAAAAGACCCGCAAGGAACACCGGGGTGATTATACCCTTGTGCTGTTTTCCCTGTTGAAACTGATAAGGAAAGCTCCTGAATCAGCCGGAGCAGAGATTGGTAATTTCCTGAAGGGTAAGGTATCGGAAATTCAAAATTACAATGTGGTCAAAGGGTATTTGAATTTCGAACTTTCGAAGGAGTACTGGCTGGTTATTTTTAAAAACAGGATTACTGCAAAAAATTTTGGGCGAAAGGAGAGGACCGGCGATTCAAAAACTGTTCTTGTGGAATTCTCATCCCCAAACACCAACAAGCCGTTACATCTTGGGCATATCCGGAACAACCTGCTGGGACATTCCATGTCTGAGATCCTTGAGGCAGCAGGAAACCGCGTTGTAAGGGTTAATATTGTAAATGACCGGGGCATACACATTTGCAAATCCATGCTGGCATGGCAAAAATGGGGAAAGGGTATTACTCCTGAATCGTCCGGCAAAAAAGGGGATCACCTGGTTGGAGATTTTTATGTCATGTTTGAGCGGGAGCTTAAAAAACAGGTTGAAAAGCTTGTACAGCCCGGTGAATCATTGGAAGAAGCCCGGGTGAAGGCTCCCCTGATGGATGAAGCCCAGGAGATGTTGAGAAAGTGGGAGGCGGATGATACGGAGACGGTCAACCTCTGGAAAATGATGAACCAGTGGGTGTATGACGGATTTGATGTAACCTATAAAGCCCTTGGTGTCTGGTTCGACAAGATATATTATGAGTCCGATACCTTCAAACTGGGGAGAAAAATTGTCCTGGATGCTCTCGGGAAGGGAATCCTGGAAAAAAAACCGGATGGATCAGTCTGGGCCGACCTTACCTCAGACGGGCTGGATGAGAAAATTCTCCTCCGGTCCGACGGTACAGCCGTTTACATCACCCAGGACCTCGGTACTGCAGTATTACGATACAAGGAGTATCAATTCAACAAACACATCTATGTCGTAGGCAATGAGCAGAACTATCACTTCCAGGTACTCGCATTAATACTTTCAAAAATTGGTTACTCCTGGGCAAAGGACCTGTACCATTTATCCTATGGCATGGTTGAACTTCCCTATGGTAAGATGAAGTCAAGGGAAGGAACAGTGGTTGATGCGGATGATCTCATTCAGGAAATGATCGATACTGCACGGGAGATGTCAAAAGAACTGGGGAAGCTGGATGGATACCAGGCGGAAGAGAAACAGAAGATTTACAGAATGATCGGGTTGGGTGCATTAAAATATTTTATCCTGAAAGTTGATCCCAAAAAGAACATGACATTTAATCCGGAGGAATCCATTGATTTCAATGGGAATACGGGCCCATTAGTACAATATACCTACACCCGGATTCAATCCGTACTTAAGAAGGCAAGAGAAGCCGGGATGCTGGATGGCTGCCACCTGAATATGGAAGCGGATCCTCCTTCCAAGGAAATTGAACTGATCAAGCTATTGGAAGATTTTCCTCGTGTTGTTGGTGAGTCAGCAGAGACATATAACCCGGGCTTAATTGCCAACTTTTGTTACGAGACTGCACGTGAATTCAATCAGTTTTACCACGATTACCCGATTTTAAAAGAGCCGGATAACGATCTCCGGAACCTGCGAATAATTCTTTCTGAAACCACGGGCAATATCCTTCATTCAGCCATGGGGCTGCTGGGTATTGAAATGCCTGACAGGATGTAACGGGAGGTGTGTCATTGAGCGTACCGGTTCGATTTCTCAACGGTTCGCTTGATTTTGCTGAGGGGCTTCCCAGAGAAAAGGGATTTTTATTTATTTTTGTGCCAACGAAAACCAACCGTAAGATATGTTTGAGAATTTGACAGACAGACTGGAACAGTCGTTTAAACTACTGAAAGGTGAAGGGCGTATTACAGAGATCAATGTAGCAGAAACCCTGAAGGAGGTTCGAAGGGCTCTGCTCGATGCGGATGTGAACTACAAGATCGCCAAGTCATTTACGGATACGATAAAAGAGAAGGCTCTCGGACAGGATGTTCTCTCTTCAGTTAAGCCTGGGCAAATGATCGTAAAGATCGTTCACGATGAACTCGCCCTTCTCATGGGGGGCAGCATGGAGGATATTAACCTTAAAGGCAATCCTGCCATTGTTCTTGTTGCCGGGTTGCAGGGTTCCGGAAAGACAACATTTGCCGCTAAACTTGCCTTCCTGCTCAAGAATAAAAAAAGGAAAGATCCGATACTTGTAGCAGGGGACGTTTACAGACCGGCTGCTATCGACCAGCTGAAAGTTCTGGGAGAGCAGATCAATGTTGAGGTCTATACGGAAGAAGGAAATCAAAACCCTGTCAAGATCACCCAGGAGTCTATCAAATTTGCAAAAAGACAGGGGAACGATGTGGTGATCATTGACACAGCCGGAAGGCTTGCCATTGATGAAGAGATGATGAATGAGATTGCATCGATCAAAAAAGCAATCGACCCGCATGAGACCCTATTTGTTGTAGATGCCATGACCGGTCAGGATGCTGTGAATACAGCCAGGGAGTTCAACGACCGGCTCGATTTTGAAGGAGTTGTCCTTACCAAATTAGACGGCGATACCCGTGGGGGAGCGGCATTATCCATACGGTCTGTCGTCAACAAACCCATCAAATTCGTCGGCTCGGGTGAAAAAATGGATGCGCTGGATGTTTTTCACCCCGAACGAATGGCTGATCGTATACTGGGCATGGGTGATATTGTATCGCTGGTTGAAAAGGCACAGGAGCAGTTCGATGTTGAGGAAGCCAGGAAAATCAAGAAGAAGATCGCCAAGGATCAATTCAATTTTAACGACTTTATCTCCCAGATTCAGCAAATTAAAAAGATGGGAAACGTGAAGGATCTGGCATCGATGATCCCCGGAGTGGGGAAAGCAATGAAAAACCTGGATATTGATGATGACGCCTTCAAAGGCATTGAAGCCATCATCTCCTCCATGACTCCTGAAGAACGGGAAAATCCCTTACTCCTGAATGGAAGCAGGAGGAAGCGCATTGCCAGCGGAAGCGGGACAACCATCCAGGAAGTAAACCGGTTGGTTAAACAGTTTGATGAAACCAGAAAGATGATGAAGATGATGTCCGGTGGGAAAAACATGGCCAGAATGATGAAAAATATGCAGGGCATGAAACGGTAATAATTTCCCATACGCTAAAATAAATTATTATGTACCAACTCATTGAAGGAAAAGTAATTGCCGAACAGGTCAAGGCTGAAATTGCCGAAGAGGTTAATTCTATCAAAGAGCAGGGTGGAAAAATCCCTCACCTTGCTGCTATTCTTGTCGGACATGACGGTGCCAGTGAAACATACGTCGCCTATAAGCAGAAAGATTGTTCCCAGGTTGGCATCGAATCCTCCCTTTTTCAATATGAAGAGCAGCTCACTGAAGAAGAACTTCTGGATAAGATCGATGAAATAAACCGGAATGACAAGATCGACGGATTGATCGTTCAGCTGCCGCTTCCTGATCACATTTCGGAACAGAAGGTCATCGAACGGATCGATCCGCGGAAAGATGTGGATGGATTTCACCCGGAAAATGTCGGACGCATGGTCATTGGCCTGCCTTCTTATATCTCTGCAACACCAGCCGGTATACTGGAACTCATCGAGCGGTACAAGATAGATACTGTGGGTAAATCCTGTGTAGTAATCGGGAGAAGCAATATCGTGGGCAAACCGATGAGCATCTTGCTCTCCCAAAAACGGTATCCCGGGAATGCAACGGTTACCGTCTGCCATAGCAAGACAAAGGATATTGATGAAATAGCACGGAATGCAGATATCGTGATTGCAGCCATGGGTCAGGCTGGATTTTTAACGGCGAATATGGTAAAGGAAGGGGCAGTGGTTATCGACGTTGGTATTACCCGGGTCCCTTCCGACAAGACCAAATCCGGGTGGAAACTGATCGGTGATGTAAAATTCGATGAAGTGGCTCCAAAAACCAGTTTTATCACACCCGTGCCAGGAGGTGTAGGACCCATGACACGAGTAGCTCTTCTGAAAAATACCTTGCTTGCGGCAAAAAAAGCCATCTACGCTTGATGATCTCAAGTTTCTTTTAAAAAGAAACCAGGACCGAACGGACCTGGTTTCCTCCACTAAAATTTAGGTTAATTTTAGGGTAAATATATTAGGGGGTAACGGGTATTCTCCTTATCATTGTATAACAGATGCAAATTTCGGATGAATGGTTGCGTTTATAAAGTTAAAACCCTGAAAAATAATACAATCCTTCTGCGCGAAAGATGAAGAACAAATTCAAAGCTCGGATCAACGGCTTGTTTGAAATCAAATCGGAAATGCATAACTTGTTTGCCGTTGTTTCCCTGTTCCGGGGAGTAGTATAAATTGTCATAGATTACTGTATGTTATGAATTTTGTATTGTTTTGTAAACGTTTTTTCTGGGTCTTGTTTGTCACAGTTTCCCTGATTATCATTACAGGGTGTATTGAACGAGAGAAATCGATCAGGAACCAGGCACTATGGTCAAGTATGGACCCCATGACGATTCCTTATCACATTCGTTTGAATCAGTTACACAAAGGGAATCTGGTGTTTAATCCATCTTTTGAAACTGGCAAATTTTTCTTCGAAGATGGAGAGGACAACGCTTTTTTTGTCAGGGGCTGGACCAGAGTGGGTGAACATTTGGAGTGGGTAGACCTTACAAATGATATATACGCGGACAATGAAGTCACACTGGGAACCCATGCCATTAAAATTCACAGGAAAAAATCCGGTGAAATGGATGAAACAGGGGAGGGTATAATCAGTGATTTTATTAAGGTTATTCCCGGAAATTATCTTCTTACCTTCGACATACGGCTGGAAGGCATTCATCCCAATCAATCCCGTCTGGGGACCAAACTGCATGATGCAATAAACATCCGGATCCTTTTTTACGATAAGAATAAAATTGAGGTTGATGGAAAACAATATTATCCCTACCTGGATGCATTTCTCGATAATTCGTTCAAGGGGTACCCTTTTTCAAACTTCTGGTTTATTGACACCTTCGGCTATGGGAACGTAAGGGGCAGAACATACAATTATCCCTTTTCGGAAGGAGATATCCCCGACAATGCACAATTTGTAAGGATCTTTTTTGGGCTCAAAGGCACCGGGACCATGTGGGTTGACAACGTGGATTATCGTTTTTCGAAATGGAATTTTACAACCCTGGAACGAGTCACACCCTTTTTTGATTCGACATTCTCCCGAGCCGATCTCATTTTACCTACACCAAAACAGATCCGGAAAGGGGAGGTTATGACCTATTCCGGAGCTGGTGTTGTGGGAAAAAAAGATCCACTGATCATCATCCCGCCCAATCCTTCCGCGTTAACCCTCAAGGCTGCCGGATTGATCAGAGAAAAAATGGAAGAAAATGACTCAATCCAGGTGTCTGTCTCCCGATATACCCCACCAAACCTGGATGATTATTCAGCAGTGTTCAATGTTGGAAAGACGGATCTCTATTACCGATCATCTGAGCAGCTCAGTGTAAGCATCCCCGGTGGAAAACCTCAATCGTACCTGGTGGATGTATTGCAGGGTAATACACCGGTTATTTTTCTGGTTGGAAGCAACCCTGAGGGTGATTATTATGCATCAGCAACTGCATTGCAATTATTTGATACAGAAAACCAGCAGTTTCAAGGTGTGTCCATATACGACTACCCGGATTTTTTGGGGCGATCGTACCTGTTCGATTCCTGGCAGAATGAAGCAGCATTGAACGATGATCTGGCTGATATTGATCGCATGAGCCTCATGAAGTTTAATAAAGCATACATCGGGTACGGTCAGACCAGGGGCAGAAAAGAGTGGTATAATCCTGACGACCTCTATAAGCAGGGTGTTACCATGATCGGTGAGGCGTGTCGAAGAAACGGGGCTATTGACCTGGCAATCATGATCAATCCCTATTATCACCTTGACTATGAAATGCATGTTGATTCGATCCCTCATGACCTCCGGTATGCCTGGACACACAGTGATCCGGGAAGTATGGAAAAGCTGAAACAGGCATTCAAGCGGGGATTGGATGCAGGTGCCACAACGATTATGCTGATGGCAGATGACTTTGTTCCCCATGAAAACGGTTCACGAAAACTCTATACCCTCTATACAGAAGAGGATAGAAAGGTTTTTGGAAACCTGCAGCATGCGCATGAATACATGATCAATTCCCTTCACCAATGGGTGGAGATGAATTATCCGCGAACACGATTTGAGTTCTGTCCTCCCTGGTATTTGAATGAATTTATTGACCGCAGCATGGGAAGGGCGGAGTGCTATTTCAAAGAATTGATGCCAGCGATTCCGGAAGACATCTCCATCATCTGGACCGGCCCCACAGTCAGATCCCTATCCTATGATAAGATTGATTTTGAAAAATACACAGGACTGATTGGGCGCAAACCGATGATCTGGGACAATACATTATATGCCAGGGCACTGGAATCTGATTATGGAGGGTATGCTGCCCTCTATCCCGGGAAAGTCCGCATGTGTAACCTGTTTGAACCGTACGATGTATACGTGCCTGAAAATTTCTACCAGTATGTTGATGGTCCACACATGTATGTTAACGGCTCCGCTTCCAGTGAATTCTATAAGATAAAATTTACCACGGTTGCTGATTTTGAATGGAATAACAATGAGTACCATCCGGATCTGTCACTCTATAAAGCCCTTCTTGCACTTTTCGGTAAAGACATTGCCAGGCAGCTGCTTGAGTTCAATGATGCCTATTATGGATTAACCGATATCTGCATGAAAATCGAAGAGGGCAGTATATCGAACAGGCTATCAAAACAGGGAGAGCTTTTTTCAGAGAAACTGCATATTCTCTATTCAAACCTTTCGGGCAACCTGAAAAATAACCGGAAACTGGTTGAAGAACTTACTGAAAAGAAAGAGGGGATCATACAACGGTTTTCGGAACTGGATACCTCCACGGGAATCCTGTTTCATCGCGACAGTGCACGCAACAACTGATGATTCACTGTTACCTGAACACATCAACCAGAAGGAATACCCCAAGCATAATCAATATGAGGTAGACATAACGCACGAACTTTTCTTTTGGAACCCGTTTGTTTAAATAACTTCCAAGCAGGATAGCCACAATAACCACCGGCAACCCTGTAAGATAATACCGGATTACCGTTGGAGTCCAGAACCCTGCAATAAAATGACCGGTTAAAATTCCGATGCCCGTTGGAAGGAAATACCCCTGGAGGGTTGCCCTGAATCGCACAGGATCCCATTCCCGTAACGTTCCATAGAAGATTACCGGTGGACCGTTTGTGTTGTACGCTCCTCCAAGTATTCCGCCAAGCAATCCGAAAAGCAGGGCAAACCGGTCGTTTTTTAATCTGATCATCCTTGGCCTGGTAAGCTGGTAGAGGGCAAAAAGTATGATGATAACTGCCAGGATAAATTTCACCAGGTTCTCATTTACCTCCCTCAGGTAATAGAGTCCGATGGGTATGCCAATGAGGGATGAGACAATGAGTTTCCAGGCACTTTTCAGATCGACTTGCTTCCATTGTCTTATCAGAATGGAAATGGCAATCGTGGTGCCAAACATTTGGATGACAGGAGTTGCAATGTGTATACCCGCAATGATTGCAAGCAGTGGCATACCGACCAGGGCATCACCAAAACCGAAGGTTGACCGTGTTAGAGCAGCCAGAAAGAGTACGATCAATATCGGTATAAGCGCAGTATCCATATGACAGGTGCGTAAAATTAATTTTTTTTTAAAAAGCAGTATGATAATAATTCGTAATTTTACAGCGTGAATGAAAAGCCATGAACGACGACAGAGATTCAACATTTGAAAAAGAAGAGATTCTTAAGACGGTACGGCGGTATGAGAAGATGAAGAAAAACAAGACCTTGTATTTCTTCGATGTGTACGAATTTGAGAATATCATCGATTACTATATCGAGACCAATGAGTCAACCCATGCCTACGAAGCGGTTTTCCTTGCTTCTCAACAACATCCTTCTTCCATCCCGATCCAGCTGAAAAAAGCTCAGGTTTTGGTAGATAAAGGTGAAGCCCTTAAGTCCATGCAAATTCTGGAACGCCTGGAGGCGCTGGATTCAACTAATTATGAAATATTTGCAATGAAAGGCAGCGCATTGAGCCTGATGGGTGATATTGAAGGTGCGCGGAAAAATTTCGACCAGGCACTGAAACTCGATCCTGAGAATAAAGAGGACCTGTTAATGGATATCGTGCTCTCATTTGAATACCTTGGTCACTACCGGGAAGCACTGAAATACCTGAAATCTGCCTATCAATCCAGTCCCTCGAACACGGCTGTTCTTTATGAGATGGGGTTTTGCTATAACAAGCTCAATAAGTTAGATAAAAGCATCCAGTTCTATATTAAGTACCTTGATATAGAACCCTATTCGGATAATGTCTGGTATAATCTGGGTATTATCTACAACAAGAATGGTGATTTTGCCAAATCAATCGAAGCCTATGATTTTGCGCTGGCAATCAATGATCAGAATGCATTTGCACACTTCAACAAAGGGAATATCCTGGCAAACCTTGAGCGGTATAAGGAAGCGATTGATTCCTACCTTGAGTACATGAAGATTGATGAAGAGAGCAGTGAGGCATTAACTTACATAGCCGAATGTTACGAAAGCCTGAACGATACCATAAATGCAATTAAATATTTCCGGAAAGCACTGGAGGTAGATTCCGATTTTCCCGAACCCTGGTATGGATTGGGTAAGTTGTTTCTAAAAGAGAACCTGGCTGAAGACAGCCTCTATTACCTCAGAAAAGCCATTGAACTGGATAAAGATGATCCCGATTACTGGATTGCTCTTGCCATGGCCCTGGAAGGCACCAGGGAGTTTGGTAAAGCGGAGGAAGCATTCAAAGAAGCCTTAAAGCTGGATCCCTATGATTACCACACCTGGATCGAGTATGGTGATCTGCTGATTAAATCGGGAAGAGTGCTCGATACCCTTTCCATTCTTGAGAAAGCCATCAGCAATTTGCCCGACCATGCAGGGTTGATGTTCAGAGCCTCAGCATGCCATTTTCTTCTTTCAAACGACAAAGAGGCATACAGCTGTCTTACCAGAGCCCTGGAGATAAATTATCATAAGCACGTCGAACTGTTCTCCTGGTATCCGTCAGGTGAAAAAGACCGAAAATTAAAGCGTTTTATTCACGAATTTAAAAACAAACAAAAATGATTGAGCAGATTCCACACCTCCCTAAAAGGGACCCGAAACCACGGGAGAAAGGAATAACCATGATGATGGACAAAGGATTAAGCGTGAGAGAAGCAGAGAATTTTGTGTCTTCCTCCGGAGAGTTCACCGATGTGGTAAAATTTGGCTTTGGCACGGCACTGGTAACCCCCAATCTGAAAGAAAAAATCCGGATTTATAAAGAAGGGAACCTCCGGTGCTATTTTGGAGGAACGCTCTTTGAACTCTTCATCATCCGGAATATGTTTGATGAATACCGGAAGCTGATCGACAAATACGGTCTTGACATGGTGGAAGTCTCCGATGGCTCCATGATCATCCCTCACACGGATAAGCTTTCCTATATCGAAAAGCTGGCCCAGGAGGTTACGGTTCTTTCTGAAGTCGGTTCAAAACAGGCAGATGTAATTTTTCCTCCCAACGTTTGGGTTGCCATGATGAAAGCTGAAATTGATGCCGGTTCATGGAAAGTGATTGCTGAAGCAAGAGAAAGTGGTACTGTCGGCATATACAACCCGGATGGTACAGCAAATACAACATTGATCGATGATATCGTAAAACAGGTACAGATTGAAAATGTTATCTGGGAAGCGCCCATTAAAAGTCAGCAAGCCTGGTTTATTAGATTGCTGGGTGCCAACGTAAACCTGGGAAATATCGCTCCCGGTGAAGTTGTTTCACTGGAAACGTTGCGGCTCGGATTACGGGGCGATACCTTTTATGAATTCCTCCCGGAAGAGTTGAAGCATTAACCGAATTACTGTAAACACCCATTAATCTTCTCAATAAGACTATACCATTTGCCAATGAGGGAATATATTGGTCTCTTTTTTAAAGGTGTCGGCATGGGAGCGGCAAACGTTATCCCGGGTGTTTCCGGAGGTACCATTGCACTGATTACAGGAATATTTGAAAAATTAATCCATTCCATTAAATCGTTCGATCTGGTTGCCCTTAAATTCCTGTTTTCGGGTAAGGTGAAGCGATTTGCAGAACATGTGAACCTGTATTTTCTGATTGCCGTGTTTCTTGGTATAGCCGTCAGTATTTTTACCCTTGCCAAATTGCTTGGTTTCCTTTTTGATAACTACCCGATCTATATCTGGTCCTATTTTTTCGGTTTGATCCTGGCTTCTGTCTATTTTGTAGGCAGGAGGGTCGAGAAAATCACCGTGGGTGTGGTCGTTATCTTTATACTGGGTGCATTTGTTGCACTGGCGATTACACTGCTAACCCCGGCTACTCCAAATGGAGATTTCTATTACCTGTTCCTGTGTGGCATTGTTGCAATCTGCAGCATGATCCTGCCCGGATTATCCGGCTCATTTGTCTTGATCCTGATGGGAAATTACGAACTGGTTTTTATCGAAGGAGTGAATGACCTGGATGCAAAAATTCTGGGACCTGTAATTCTGGGAGCCATCATTGGCCTGATCGCATTCTCCCATTTGCTCTCCTGGATTTTCAGGAAATTCAAAGACCTTACTATATCGCTCCTAACCGGTTTCATCCTCGGATCACTCGGAGTGCTCTGGCCCTGGAAGGAAAACATATACCGGACAGATGGACTCGGGAATATCCTGAAGCTTAGCGGTGAACCCGTTGTTCAGGGGTACGAAAGAGTGCTTCCTGAAACCCTTAGCCTGGAGGTTGTGATTGCAGTGGGCTTGATGATTATCGGAGTACTGAGCATTTTACTGATCGAAAAGATGGCAGAAGATAAGAAGGGAACGGTTGAATAACCAAACACTGAAATAGCTTTTGAGAAAACCGAGGTTATACGGATTAATTGGAAAACCACTGTCTCATTCATTTTCCAAAAGATATTTTGAGGAAAAATTTCAGAGGGAATCAATTGGGGATGCACGGTACGAAAATTTTCCGCTGGATTCCATCGATATGCTGCTCTCGTTGCTGGAACAATACCCTTCCCTGGCAGGCTTGAATGTTACCATTCCCTACAAAAAATCGGTGGTCGAATACCTCGATTCAATGGATGAAATATCCGGGATCGTCGGTGCCGTGAATGCGATTAAAATACTGCAGTCGGATACGCATCCCTTCCTTGCCGGATACAATACAGATGTTCATGGCTTCAGGGAATCCCTGATCCCTCACCTCGGGAGAGCAGAGAAAAAAGCACTGGTGCTTGGAACAGGAGGCGCATCCGAAGCGGTGCTGTACGTCCTTAATGATCTGGGAATAGAACCTGTTTCTGTTTCCAGAAATCCCTCATCCGAGAACCAGCTTTCATACGATGACCTGAATCCCGGTATTGTCAGGGAGTGCCGAATCATTATCAATGCCACACCCGTGGGTATGTATCCTGACAACAACCGGTTTCCGGATATACCGTATGATGGATTAACTGAAGACCATCTCCTCTATGACCTGGTGTACAACCCCGAAGTTACGGTGTTCCTTCGAAAGGGCAGAGAAGCAGGGGCAACCGCCGTAAACGGAAGAAAAATGCTTGAACTGCAGGCCGAACGATCCTGGGAAATTTGGAACGGGTAGGAAAGAATTCCTCTTTTGGAATGTTTGTCGATTGGTCTATATTTGCTTGGAAAAAATAGAATCCCCCTTGATCCCCCCTGCCTGCGGCAGGCAGGCTTTTGGAAAGGGGGACAACATGGGGGCAAAAATTGATTTGTCCCCCTTGGAGAAGGGGGACTAAAGGGGGATTGAAGAAAACATTTTACATTTAACTATTATTCATTCAGATATGAAAAAGATTACATGGATTATCCTGGCATTGTTTATCATTCTGGTTCTGTTCTTTTCCATTGGATTGATCAAACCTTCCATACAATATGAGAGCAAAATAGTAGTCGACTGTCCGGTTGATAAAGCGTTCATGGTTTTTATCGATGGTTCAAAAATGGATCAATGGTTAACCGGATTTAAAAAGATTGAACTGGTCAGCGGTTTACCCAATTTCCCGGGCAGTATCTTTAACCTGATACTGGAGATGAATGGGAAAGAGGTTACGCTGAAGGAGGAGGTTCTTGATTTCAGATGGAATGAGCTTTTCTCTGTGCGTATACACCATGATCTCATGTCCATTGAAAATGTGAACCAATTCACTCCCATGGAAATGAAAACAGAAATAACCGGTACCTACAGGGTGACCGGGAAAAACATTTTCTGGCGTTCAATGCTTGTGTTCGCCAGGGGCAGAATGGGAAAAAGAGCCCGGAATGACTTTAATTCGCTTCAACGGGTGATTGAATCAAGTTGAGGGTTACGAACAGATTGCGATGATCATTTAATAATTTTCGACGAATGGCTTTTACTTTAAAGATAGGAGCACTCAAAACACCTCATTTTTTTGTGTTTGACAAGGAGCGCAAACTGGTATATACCGGCAGGGGAGTCGACAGTCCCCGAGATGCATCCCGCATAACTGTAAACGACCTGGAAAGGGCTTTGGATGAGCATCTTGCCGGACGACACATCTCAGTACCGCTGACCAACCCCATCGGATGCACCATCAAATGGGAGGGTAAAGATTCGCACTGGATCCCACCGGAAGCCTGTGACCTGATGTGATTTGTTTTTTAGCAGATAAGAATATTCCCTCATCGCCCGATTTCAATTCGGACGATGAATCAAGGTACATTCAAAGTCGTACCCCGGACTGAATCCGGAGCACAGCCAATTTCATTACTCATCGCTCTGCCCAGTCGGGTGCAGGTGGCAAAGCAAGCTTGTGCCATATGCATGGCCGTCCCACCTTTGGAAAAAATGTTATGTATTAATACAAAAAAACATCCTCAGGGTATTCCACATCCTCGAGGTATAGTCCGCATGCCGGGACGGATGCCCCGGCAGCCGAGCGGTCTTTCCGTTCAATGATCTGCTTGAACTCGGACAGGCAAAGTCTGTCATACCCTACATCCAGCAGAGTTCCCACGATTGCCCTCACCATGTCACGCAGAAACCGGTCGGCTTTGATGGTAAAAATCAACTGGTGTTCATCCCGGATCCATTCTGCCAGCATTACTTGGCAAATGTTGATTTTTACGTCGGTCTTCCCCTTGCTAAAGCTGGTGAAATCGGTGGTTTCAAGCAGTAGTTCAGCAGCACGGTTCATTTTCTCCAGATCGAGGTTTCCCGGGAAATATACAGATAAACCATCCAGGAACGAATCCTTTACCTGGTGAATATGGTAGGAATAGGTTCGTGAGATGGCACTGAACCGGGCATGTGCCCCCGGTTTAACCACTTTTATCTCATGAACGACAATGTCTTTTGGCAGGATGCCATTCAGGTTGTATATCAGATCCCTGTTTCCGGAAAGATCCTGTTTGGATGAATCGAAATGTGCAAAAAATTTGCGTGCATGCACTCCGGTATCGGTCCGTCCTGCTCCGACCACTTCCGTTTTTTCTTTCAGAATCGTGGTGAGTGCACGGATCATTTCAGCCTGGACGCTGTTTCCATTGGGCTGAACCTGCCATCCATGAAACCCGGTGCCTCTGAAAGCGAGCCGGATGAAGTATCGGTAGGTCATGGGGGTGGGTATAAACGACATTGGCAAAGGTAGGAAAAAAACTCAAGGGGTGAGTAGTGAGAGGTGAGTGATGAGTAGTGAGTAGATGTTTCATATGGTTCCATTATTTAAGGTTGCACAGATAAAAACGTTCCGGAGGAACTGACAAATAGTAGGCAGCCACTTCAGTAGCTGTTAACGTGTTTAATGTATTTCTTGTTTGCCGGGTGCAAAGACGCCCAGGTTGGGCGTCTCTACAATGGTTCAATTTCTGATATATTATCTGATTCTTTGACTAAGGTGTATAAAATCCGTACTCTGATCTACTCATTCCTCCCCATACTCCATGCTCTATGCACTTTGCCTATCCTACTCTGTACTATCCCCTCTCACTTCTCACATTCTCTTCATCTCCCCATCCCACAGTCTCTCAGTCCCTTAGTCTCTTGAATTTTCCACCAACTCCTGCACTATTTGTTTCAGTTCATCAATCTCCGTTTGCTGCTTTTCAATCTGGTTTTGCTGTTCTTTCATTGCTTCGATGAGTACGGGAATGATTTCGGTATAGGCCACGGCTTTTTCCCCGTTGTGTTCCATGACTATTTCCGGCAGGACGTTTTCAATATCCTGTGCGATTACGCCGTAGTGCCTGCCTTCCGGGAAATTTCTGTCAGGGTATTCATCGGTTTTCCAGCGGTAGTTCACTCCCTGCATGCTCAGGACTTTTTCGAGGGGCTGTTCTATCTCCAGAAAATCATCTTTTAAGCGGGCATCGGACCCTAGCCAGCTACCTGTTGTATAGGCAGAACCATAAACATACAGCATGTATCCGCTCGTATTGGTTGTTCCAATGGATACCTTATCGGCGAATGCATTATAGGCACCTCCAAATCCCCAGCTAAAATAGGTACCGTTACACCATATGGCTTCATAGCCGCTAATGTATAGCGCCGGTACTCCATTTCTCCTGATATTTAGAATCCCATTAACATCAAGAGTATAAGCCGGTGTTACGCTAATCCCGACATTCCCGTTAAATCTCAGGTAATTGCTGCTAAAATCTCCATAGATAAGCGGTGCTGACGTACTGGTGTTATCAATGTATAATTTATTCGATCCTGTTTCAGCAGATCCGGCTTGATTTCCAATAAAAACATTATGATGTCCAACGGAATTAACATAACCAGTTCTGTATCCAATATACGTGTTACTGTAACCACTTGTATTACTATAACCTGTTCCGGATCCCAAAAAGGTATTGCCGGATCCTGTAGTAGCATTCCAGGCTACCTGATGTCCAATATAAATATTGTCGCTTCCCGTTGTATTATAGAAGGCAGTTCCATATCCCATATTTATATTATTGCTTCCAGTAGTATTCAGATATCCTGCATAATGACCGATAAAAGCATTATTATCTCCTTCTGTATTTTTGGTGCCGCATTGTGATCCGGCAAAGAAGTTATGCGCTCCTGAAGTGTTGCTCTCTCCAGATCCTTTGCCAATAAAAATGTTGTCTGCACCTGTTGTATTCGTATATCCGCTACGTGCACCTATAAAGACATTATCATATCCGGTAGTATTGGAATACCCACTTTCATTTCCAATAAAAATATTTTTATGACCATAGGTATTTGAAAAACCACTCTTATACCCAATGAATGAGTTATTACTTCCATGCCAATCAAACAAATCAGTTCCAAGGGTTGAATACCCGCTTTGATACCCGATAAAGATGTTATACAGGCCATCAACCATTGACTTTCCACTTTCATGACCGATAAAGTAATTTTTTGGAGTTAAGTGCAGATAATTGGTAACATTACCAGTTTCTATATTACCTATGGCAAATCCGCTAATCGTATCCTTTGTAAACACCCGTGTGCTGTCGGGAGTAATGCTTAAAAAATCGTTTGTTATTCCTTTGCCAGGGGTGAAACCGCCTACTGCAAATCCTCCTTTGGTTCCTTTGGTGGTTTCATCGTTAATGTACATCCGAACACTGTCCGGTGTGACCCGGAGAAATTCATTGGTCAATCCTTTTGTTGCCGGGGTGAATCCTCCGACAGCGAAACCCCCTTTGGTCCCTTTGGTCTCTTCTTCATTAACATAAATCCTGACACTGTCAGGGTAGACAGCAAAAACGGTCTGACCGTCATTTCTTTTCACCTCAAACAGGGGATCAGATCCCTCGCCCGACAGGTTTCCCTTTACTTCGAGGCGTCCAATGGGGGCATCCGTTCCGATCCCAACATTCCCCGTGTTGTAGTAGATCACATCTCCCATTTTGCTCCAGTGATTGGTATTATCAAGGTAAGATGCCAGGTTTACGGATGTGGCATCACCGGTCAGGCTCAATGTATTACCGGATAGTGACAGATCCTGAAGTTCATTTTCCGGGTTGGCATCCGCATCATCCGTATTGGCTGTCTCTGCTGCAAAGAGGGCATAGGGAACCGATAACAGCTGTGTTGTGCCCATTTCTGAATAGGATGTTCCGCCTGTTGCGTCCATTTCAACCTTCAGGAAAAAGAGATCATCTCCCCAGGTAATTGCACTGAAATCATCGGATGTTGTACCGCCACCAATTTCCAGTGTCACCAGGCCAAAGGCATTCGTTGCTGGCGCATGCGTTTCACTGTATATAACTGTACCAGAGACATTTCCTTGCAGAATGCTGATCTTAATCCCAACGACTTGGTCCGATACAACGGTCCCGGCATCATCTCTGACGACAGCCTGGTAGTTAAAGCCTTGTGGTGCCTGGGAAAAGAGAGTGAGTAGTGAGCAGTGAACAGTGAGCAGAAAAAAAAGTATGCGTTTCATGGCTATTTGGTTTGGATGATTACTCAATTCCATATCGATGATAAGTTACAAAAAAATCACCCGGCAGTATTTATCGGGTAATTTTTTATTGATAATTTTTTAAAGGAATCAATCTTTCTCACTGAGGATCACAAGGGTAAGCTGCAGTTCGGTCAATATTTTCTTCAGTTCGGCAATCTCTCTTTCCTGCTCCCGGTTTTCCTCAATCAATCCTTTGAGAGTTTCATTCTCCTGTTGCAATTTTTCAATCTGCTTTTGTTGTTCCTTGATTGCTTCAACAAGGAGAGCGGTAATGGGTGCATATTGCATGGACATGTATTCACTTCCGGTTTCCACCACTTCAGGGATGATCCCAGCTGCTTCCTGCGCGATAAATCCCATTCGTGTTCCCTTCTCAGCAGCATCAGGATCTTTCCATTCGAAATTCACCCCGCGCAACTCCATGACTTTTCCAAGCGCATCAGGAATGGATTTAATGTTTTTCTTAAGGCGTATATCGCTATCGTTATACCATGCATAATCACCTCCAGCCGTCCCATTGGCGTAAAAAGTTCTGTTATTTGAATTATCTGCTGCGTTTCCATTGATAACGACCCTGTTAACTGCAAAATCTCCCCATATCAGTGGATCAGTTGTATTGGAATTATCAATATAGAGTTTATCAGAACCGGTCTCATACCATCCAGCCAAATGGCCGATAAACACATTATTGCTCCCTGTTATCACTCCGCCTCCAGCGTTCATTCCCAGGCTGGTATTATAATTTCCGGTAGTGATTTTACTGCCCGCACTCTTTCCAACCAGGGTATTGTTTGCTCCGGAGACCAAGTCATTTCCGGTAAAGTCACCTATTATCACGTTTTGGTAACCTCCCGTCATATTTTCTGCAGCCAGATAGCCCATCACTGTATTGTAATTTCCGGTTGCTTGATATTCTGCTTTGTAGCCGATAAAGACACCAAAAGATCCTGATGTACCCAATCTGCCACTTTCTGTTCCAATAAAAACATTATGCTGTCCATTAGCCCTTGTATTTCCTGCATAATAGCCAAGATATACATTTCCAATACCGGTGGTATTTGATTCACCTGCCTGGTTACCCATAAACAGGTTATTAGAACCGGTAGTATTGTATCTTCCTGTAAAATATCCCATAAAGGCATTATATTGTCCGGAGGTATTTGAATATCCACTATAGGGACCAATAAAAACATTATAAGCGGCATCACTTGTATAACCGGCCATGTGTCCCATGAAAACATTATATTTACCAGTATTATTTAAATATCCGCTCCTGTAGCCTATGAATATATTACTGAAGCCGGTGGTGTTGGAGTATCCGGCTCCGAATCCCATAAATGAGTTATAGCTGGCTCCAATGGAATTGTAACCGCTCTGGTAACCCAGGTATACATTATACCTTCCTGTTGTATTTGAAAAACCGCTTCGGTTACCAATAAAAATATTCGAACTTCCGGACGTGTTATTGTATCCGCTCCGGTTCCCGATGAATATGCATGAATCCCCAATGGTATTCAGATAACCTGCATAGGTACCTACAAAAACATTGTTTGCCCCGGTGGTATTGGAAAAACCACTCTTATCCCCCAGGAATGAGTTCCCTTCTCCATTGTTATAATAACCGGATGAGTCTCCAACAAACGTATTGTAGCTTCCCGTGGTATTGCTGAACCCGGAGAAGCTTCCCAGGAAGGTATTGTTCAGCCCCCCGGCATTCGAGTAACCGCTTTCATATCCCAGGAAGGTGTTGTAATCACCCACCTCATTTGAATATCCCGTCTGGTATCCGAGAAACAGGTTCCCGTCCCCTGTGGTATTCATGAATCCGCTTTGATATCCCAGGAATGCGTTGCTCATCCCCTCCGTGTTTGAGTAACCGCTCTGATATCCGATGAAGGAGTTATAGAGCCCTTTGGTTGTCAACAAACCGCTTTCATGTCCGATAAAATAGTTTTCGGGTGTAAGGTACATGAAACTGGTAGGGCTGGAGCTCTTTCCCGGAGCAAATCCACCAACGGCAAATCCACCTTTTGTTCCTTTTCCCGAAGGTTCGTCACTTACATATACCCTGACGCTATCGGGAGATATCTTGAGGTAATCATTGGATATTCCTTTTGAAGGAGTAAAGCCACCCACGGCAAAACCACCCTTGGTCCCTTTCGTTTCCGCCTCATTGATGTAAATCCTGACACTATCCGGATAGACAGCAAAAACCGCCTGTCCGTCATTTCTTTTCACCTCAAACAGAGGATCAGACGCGTCACCCGAAGCGTTCCCTTTTACTTCCAGGCGCCCATCCGGTGCATCCGTTCCGATTCCAACATTCCCTGTATTGTAATAGATGACTTCCCCCAGTTGATTCCAATGATTGGTATCATCGAGGTAGGGGGCAAGGTTTACGGATGTAGCGTCACCTGTTAGACTGAGTGTGTTGCCAGATAATGACAAATCCTGTAACTCGTTTCCCGGATCCGCATCTGCATCATCGGTGTTGGCTGTTTGGTCGGCAAAGAGAGCGTAGGGTACCGATAGCAATTGTGTTGTGCCCATATCAACGTAGCTCCCACCGGGATTTATCTGAACCTTCAGAAAGTGAATGTCCGCACCCCAGTCAATGGCATCGAACGATGCTGCTGAACCACCCGTTTTTGTTGCTCCGGGATCTCCGATGGTCACCGTGAACAAACCCAGCTCATTGGTATTCACGGAATGCTCTTCTTCCCAGATCAACGGACCCGCTATGCTTCCGGAGATTATTCCGATTTTCACACTAAACGCTGAATTGGGGAGAGGATCTCCCGATCCATCCCTGGCAATCGCCTGGTAGTTAAAGCTTTGTGGTGCCTGGGAAAAGAGAGTGAGTAGTGAGAAGTGAACAGTGAGCAGAAAAAAAAGTATGCGTTTCATGGCTATTTGGTTTGGATGATTACTCAATTCCATATCGATGATAAGTTACAAAAAAAAATAATCCGGCTATTTTTTGTCATCCAACTCTTTTTAACAAATACCTGTGGCAAATTCCTTCCTGGTACAGGCTCACCATTCCGTTGCTTTCATTTAACATTTTTTAACACCGGATTATAGAATTATTTAACAATTTTGTATCGCCTGAAAGGAAAAAAAACGGAGAAAACCTATAAAAAAAATCGCACAGGTTCTATTTTTGTAATTCTGTTTATTAAAACATTGATTATGGATGTATCGGTAAATATTAAAGAACTGAATGAAAGGATTGAAAAAGAGAGTACCTTTGTCGATCTGATCAATCTGGAAATGCAGAAGGTGATCGTAGGGCAGAAACACCTGCTGGAGAGTCTGCTGGTTGGTTTATTGTCCAACGGACATATTCTGCTTGAGGGTGTGCCTGGCCTGGCAAAAACCCTGGCTATAAATACGCTGGCAGATACCATTGATGCTAAGTTCAGCAGGATACAGTTCACTCCTGACCTTTTGCCAGCCGATCTTCTGGGAACCATGATCTATTCCCAGAAGAAAGAGGAGTTCCTCGTTAAGAAAGGTCCCATTTTTACAAATTTTGTGCTGGCGGATGAGATAAACCGGTCACCTGCAAAAGTCCAGAGCGCCCTGTTGGAGGCAATGCAGGAACGGCAAATCACCATCGGATCGGAAACCTATCCGCTGGAAGAGCCCTTTCTTGTTCTGGCAACCCAGAATCCTATCGAACAGGAGGGAACCTATCCGCTTCCCGAAGCACAGGTCGACCGGTTTATGCTGAAGGTAGTCATTAGCTATCCCAATAAAGAGGAAGAGAAACTCATCATGAGGGAAAACCTGGCCAAGGTATTTCCAACAGCAAATACCATCCTGAAACCATCCGATATCCTGAAAGCCCGGGATGTTGTGAGGGATGTCTATATGGATGAAAAAATTGAACGGTATATTCTTGATATTGTCTTTGCAACACGAAATCCAGCCGAATGCGGACTGGAAAAATTTACCAATATGATCAGTTATGGAAGTTCCCCCAGGGCATCCATCAATCTGGGACTGGCCTCAAAATCTTATGCTTTCATTAAACGAAGAGGATACGTCATTCCTGAGGATGTCCGTGCCATGTGTTATGATATTATGAGGCACCGGATTGGACTGACCTATGAAGCAGAAGCGGAAAACATTACCTCAGAGGATATCATAACCGAAATTCTGAATACCATTGAAGTTCCATAATGAGTGATTCATTAATACCCGGCATTACGCAAAGCACGAAAGATATGAAACGAATATACATTGCCCTCTTATTCTTGCTGGCAGGAACAACCCTGTTTTCACAAAACCTGATCAACCATTCCGGGTCGGAGATAAAAACGATCATGAAAAAGCGGTATAAGGATTTCCGACTAAGCACAACCACAAAAAATCCGTCATACCGGTATCTTAAATATGAAAATTATCTTAAAACAGAAACCCTGCTATTCTTTCTTTCGGAAGATGATGTATGCACCTACTATAAGTATCTTGGTGATTATTCGTGCTATAATGCAAAGATTGCTGTGATGAACGAAAAATATAAAAAAATCGATGAGAATGCCTGGATCGAAGAGTTGGAGGGAGAGAAGTACAGGATTGAGCTGATAAAAGGGGAGTGGTTTTTTACGCTAACAACAAGAAAAATTGACTCCAGTCAAAGGGATTAGAAGTGGAAGCAATTGAAATTCTAAAACGGGTCAGAAAAATAGAGATTAAAACACGTGGTTTATCAAACCAGGTGTTTGCCGGAGAATACCATAGTGCATTCAAGGGCAGGGGGATTGCTTTCAGTGAGGTCAGGGAGTATCAATATGGTGATGAGATACGAACGATCGACTGGAATGTGACAGCCAGGTTCAACCATCCTTATGTAAAGGTTTTTGAAGAAGAGAGGGAATTGACCGTAATGCTTCTGATCGATGTTAGCGGTTCAAGAGAGTTCGGGTCCGTAAACCTTTTGAAGAAGAACGTTATTACGGAAATATCCGCTGTTCTCTCCTTCTCGGCCATTCAGAATAACGATAAGATCGGGGTGATTTTTTTTACTGACCGGGTTGAAAAATTTATCCCTCCCAAGAAGGGGAGGAAACATATACTGCGGATCATCAGGGAGCTGATCGACTTTACCCCCGAAAGCCGGAATACAGACCTCACTGAACCTCTTCGTTTCCTGACCAATGCGCTGAAAAAAAGGTGCATTGCTTTTGTCATCTCAGATTTCATCGCTCCCGATTTCGAAGAGGCAATCCGAATCGCTAACAACAAACACGATGTCGTTGCCCTGAAAATATATGACAGAAGAGAATCAGAGATCCCGGCAATCGGTCTTGTAAAAATGAAAGACAGTGAAACAGGGAAAGATCTCTGGATCGATAGTTCCAACAGAGCAACCCGGGAGATGTATCACAGATGGTGGAGGGAAACAGAGGCCAGAACAAATGAGATCTTTTCAAAATGCGGTATCGACAGTACCGCTGTTCGTACCGATGAGGATTATGTCAAACCCCTCCTGAACCTTTTTAAGAAACGGTGAGGTAAGAAACAACGATCATGTATTTTTTCTTACGAAATATGTCTGCGAGAATAACCGGGGGATGGTTGTCCCTTTCCCTGGCCATGCTGTTGCAGATAACCAATCTCTCTTCCGTTGCCCAGGAGGTTAATGTAACCGCTTCGATTGATAGTTCCGCAATTTTAATTGGCGATCAGACAACCATTCACCTTGAAATAAGCCATCCTGCTGACATGATTCTCCAGGTCAGGGATTATACCGATACACTGACCGATGGTATTGAAATTCTCCTGCAAAGTGAATTTGATACAAGCAACCTGGAAGGGAACCGCATTTCCATTAAAAAAGAGTTTCTGATCACCTGTTTTGATAGCGGCATTTATGTCATTCCACCTTTTGAAGCCTCCCTGGCGGATACAGCTGTTTCAACAACCTTCCGGTCTGAACCCATTTATCTGACGGTTAAAAGAACGGACACCGAGCCGGCTGACTCAACAATTCAGGTTTTTGATATCAAAATGCCCTACAGTGCCCCCATAAGCTTCCGTCAGGTGTTGCCCTATGTTTTGGGAGGTATATTCCTCGTGGGACTGATCTATTTCCTGATCTGTTTCCTGAAGAAAAGGAAGAAGGATGAACCCATTTTAAAACGGATAAAACCCACTGAACCTGCCCATGTTATTGCCCTCCGCGAACTGGATAAATTAAAATCGGAGAAATTATGGCAAAAGGAGAAGGTGAAATTGTATTATAGCCGGTTAACTGAAACCCTGCGGATTTACCTCGAAAACCGGTATGGCATCCTGGCAATGGAGCAAACCAGCAGTGAAACACTTCATGCTCTTCTGAAGATTGGATTTAATGACAACAACCTGTATGATAAACTTACAGAAATATTCCACCTGGCTGATATGGCTAAATTTGCAAAAGCAAAACCCCTGCCCAATGAGAATGAAAATTCGCTACTCTCATCCTATCTGTTTGTAAATGAGACTAAAGAAGCATGGAAAAAGGGAGATGAACAGGAGGAAGAAGTAGATGCATCAGGGGAAGAAAAAAAGGAGAATGAAGGCAATAACAGTTAATGGATCGATTAGACAATGAATGAGATAACATTTGCAAATCCGGGGTTTTTGTACCTGCTTGCTATCCTGATACCGCTGATCATATGGTATCTGTTGAAGCTAAAGGATTCGCAGGCCACACTTCAGGTCTCTTCAATTAAAGGGTTTGGTAAAGCTCCCCGAACCTGGAAACATATCCTGAAGCATGGCATGTTTGTTCTTCGGGTTATTGCCATTGCCCTCCTGATCATTGTACTTGCCCGTCCACAATCAACAGACCGTTGGCAAAATGTTAGCACAGAAGGCATTGATATATTGATCGCACTGGACATTTCCAGCAGCATGCTTGCCCGGGATTTTCAACCCAATCGCCTCGAAGCATCTAAAGATGTGGCGATAGAATTCATTTCAGGCCGTCCAAATGACCGGATCGGGCTTGTAATATTCAGTGGTGAAAGTTTTACACAGTGTCCTCTTACCACTGACCATGCTGTGGTGATAAACCTGTTCAAGGACGTTCGGAGCGGCATGATTGAAGATGGTACAGCCATCGGGATGGGACTTGCAACGAGTGTCAACCGCATGAAAGATAGTAATGCAAAAAGTAAAGTGATCATTCTGTTAACCGATGGGATAAACAACAAAGGGGCCATTGCCCCGATGACAGCTGCTGAAATTGCTAATACGTTCGGAATCAGGGTCTATACCATAGGTGTAGGTTCAGAAGGAATAGCCCCTTATCCTGTTCAAACTCCATACGGAACACAATTCCAAAACATGGAAGTTCAAATTGATGAAGAGATCCTGAAGAATATTGCCGATATGACAAAGGGAAAATACTTCAGGGCAACCAATAACCAGAAATTGATCGAAATATACCAGGAGATCGATCAACTGGAAAAAACAAAAATTGATGTAACTGAATTCAGTAAGAAAAAAGAGGAGTATTTGTCATTTATGCTTTTAGCAGGTATTTTCCTGCTATCTGAATTACTTTTTAAAAATACAGTGTTACGAAATATTCCGTAAACCATTTAAATTGAACCATGTTTCGATTTGCACATACGGATTTTTTATGGGGATTGCTGATCATCCCTTTGCTTTTGGGGATCTTCTGGATAAGCAGGAGATTAAGAACCAAAGCATTGAGGAAATTTGGAAACCCTGAAGCCCTGAACCAGCTGATGCCGGATTTCTCTTCGACACGGCCGGCTGTTAAATTTGTTCTTCTGAATATTGCCCTGATTGCTATGATCTTTGCTCTTGCAGGACCTCAATTTGGTTCCAGGCTTCAGGAAATAAAACGAAAAGGGGTGGAGATTGTAATCGCTCTCGATGTGTCAAATTCGATGATGGCAGAAGATATTCAGCCCAACAGACTTGAACGGGCAAAACAGGCAATTTCCAAGCTGGTGGATCGGCTAACCAATGACAAGATCGGTTTGATCGTATTTGCTGGTGATGCATACACCCAGGTGCCCATTACCATGGATTACGTTTCCACCAAAATGTTCCTTTCAACCATAACGTGTGATATTGTTCCAAAACAGGGTACGGCAATCGGTTCGGCAATTGATCTTGGGATGAAATCGTTCAGTCCCGATAACGAATCAAGCAAGGTGTTGATCATCATTACAGACGGTGAGAATCATGAAGGGGACGCCATCGCTATGGCAAAACAGGCCCGGGAAAAGGGGATCACGATCCATACCATTGGTCTTGGGTTGCCGGATGGAGCACCCATTCCGGTCTACTCGGGATCCGGAGTCAAGTCCTACCTGAAAGACCAGGATGGCAATACAGTAATCAGCAAGCTGAATGAAACCACGCTGAACCAGGTGTCAGCTGCCGGGGGAGGAATGTATATTCGTTCAACAAATACCAGACTCGGACTGAACGTGTTATTCGATGAAATTGATAAAATGGAGAAACAGGAACTGGAGGCAAGAATTTATTCTGAATATGAGGAACGATACCAATATCTGGCAGGCCTTACTCTCTTATTCCTGTTCGTTGATCTCTTCATCCTGGAGAGAAGAAACCGATTATTGAAAAATATCAGGATCTTCCATATAAAAATGTGAAAAACACCAGTTCTATTTATAAAAACAGGTCGTAATGAAATCGTTTTTGCAATCCGTCGTTTTCATCTTGTTGATCCTTTCAGGAAGCAGGGAGAGCTACTCACAAACTGAGAAAAAATACATCCGTGAGGGGAACAATCATTTTGAGAAAAGTGAATTCGATCAATCGGAGATCTCATACAGAAAGGCACTTGAAGAGCAATCAGACTCTTACAAAGCACTTTTCAACCTGGGTGATGCACTGTATAAACAGGATAAATTTGATGATGCAGCCGGGGAATTTAATACCCTTTCTCAAACAGGAATTGATGAAATCAGCAGGGCAAGATCATTCCATAACCTGGGCAATTCCCTGCTGAAAGCAAACCGGATTGAAGAGAGCATTCAGGCCTATAAAAATGCCCTGAGGAATTACCCGGATGATCTTGAAACAAAGTATAACCTTGCTTATGCGCAGGACCTGCTAAAACAACAGCAGCAGCAAAAAGAACAGGATCAGGACAATTCTGAGAATGATAACCGGGAACAGGAGGATAAGGAAAAAGACCAGAAGGACCAGCAGCAAAATGAGCAACAGCAACAACAGGATCAACAGCAAGAACAGCAACCGGAACCACAGATATCAAAAGAAGATGCAAAAAGGCTGCTTGAAGCCCTTGCTGAAAACGAAAAAGAGTTGCAGGAAAAATTAAAGAAAGCCGAAGCAAGAAAAAATCGGGTGGTGGTCAGAAAAAATTGGTAGCTTGCTTTGCTTTCGACAATTTGCTTAACAAAGGATGATTGCGTGAACATGAATAAGGTTTTCATTGGGATACTGCTTTTAATGAACGGGATGTTCCTGCAAGCCCAGGAGATCACCATTGCTGCTTCTGCCCCCAAAGTGGTTGCTGTTGGAGAACAATTCAGGCTCTCTTTTACAGTGAATGAGAAAGCCGATGACCTGGTTCCGCCAGACATGAGTGATTTCTATATCCTGATGGGGCCCAGCACCTCCTACAGCCAGAGTACCCAGATCATCAACAGGAAAATGACAAGAACGGTCACCTATACCTACACCTATGTTTTAGAGGGCACAAAAGAGGGTGTTTTTCAGATCGATCCGGCAACAGTAACAGTTAAAAATAAAACCTATACCTCAAATGCCCTGGAGATTGAAGTGGTGAAAGGGTCGGCATCGCCGGAAACCGGTACCGGAGGTGAGGAGGCAATACCCGGAGTGAATGTTCCCGCGGCAGGGGATAACGACCTTTTCCTGAGGATTCATGTAAACAAAAGTGCGGTCTATTGGGGAGAACATATCATTGCTACGGTAAAAATCTACTCGAGGGTCAACCTTTCGGGCTTTGAAAATGCAACGTTCCCATCCTTCAACGGATTTCTGCGTGAAGATATTGAAACTCCTGCCTTGCGATCCCTGGAAAGGGAAAGTGTTAACGGAGTGATCTATGGGAGCGGTGTATTGCAGCGGTTTATCCTTTTTCCACAGGTAACCGGGGATCTGGTGATCGATCCCATGGAACTCGAATGTCTTGTCCAAAAAAGAGTACAACAATCCAATCGGGGATTCTTTGATAACTTCTTTGACTCCTACCAGAACGTAAAACAAACCATTAAAAGCCCCCCGGTACGAATTACAGTCAAAGAGCTACCGGATGATGCTCCGGACTACTTCACTGGGAGCGTTGGACAAATTGCAATGAATGTTACCGTCGATAAGAACCAACTGAAAGAAAATGAAGCAATGAACCTGCAGGTCAGGTTCTCAGGTAATGGAAATTTAAGACTGATAGAAGCACCCAATATTGATTTTCCTCCCGATTTTGATCTGTATGATCCAAAGATATCATCCAACCTGAATCACTCGGAAAATGGGATGTCCGGGAGCAAAACTTTTGAATTTCTTGCAATACCCAGGCACGCCGGGAATTACCGGATACCACCCGTTGAGTTCAGCTATTTTGATCCGGTTGGAAAAAGCTACAAATCCCTCAGAAGCAATGAATTCAATATTCTTGTCACCAAAGACGATGAAAGCGAAAGTGGTGCTGTAATCTCAGGCTTTTCTAAAGAAGACCTCCGTTTTATCGGCAGCGATATCCGTTTCATAAAAAATGAAAAAATCAAACTTCAGCCACGCGACAGGTCATTCTTCGGATCACTCCCCTTTTATCTATCCTATCTTATTGCTCTGCTCGCTTTTAGTCTGTTGGTAATCCTTCGACGGAATCACATTAAACGGAATGCAGACCGTAACCTGGTGAGGAACAGAAAAGCAAAAAAAGTAGCAAGAAAAAGACTCAAACGGGCCAATTCCTTTTTAAAGGAGGGTTCATTCAATAAATTCTATGAAGAGTTATTGAAAGCCCTCTGGGGATACCTTAGCGATAAACTGGGTATTCCGGTATCCGATCTTTCCAGGGAAAAGGCGCGGAGCGCTCTGGAGAAGAACCGTATTAACCCTGAAATGATCGATGAATTTTTTGAGATAATAGACCGTTGCGAATTTGCACGTTTTGCACCTTCAGAGGAAATCTCTGAAACAGAACCTGTCTATGAAAAAGCTTCGAAAGTCGTGAGCCGGTTTGAACAAAAGTTGAGGTAGAATCATGAGAATACTTGTGTCAACTATGAAAAATATCCTGTTTCCAATACTTGCAATCTTACTCACGTGGACATCACATGCACAGGATCTATATTCACTCGTTGAAAAAGGCAATCAACAATATGTCAATGGAGAATTTGAGGCGGCAATAAAGACTTACGAGAGTGTACTGGATTCGGGTTATGAAGCTGCGGAATTATATTTCAACCTGGGAAATGCCTATTTTAAATCCCATAAGCTTACTCCGGCAATCCTGAATTATGAACGGGCTGCATTACTCTCACCAAACGACGAAGACATTGCCTATAACCTTGAGCTGGCAAGAACCTATGTGATAGACAACATCGATGTTCTTCCCCGGTTTTTTCTGAAAGAGTGGTATACCGGCCTTGTCAGAGTTTTGAATTCGAACAACTGGGCATATATTAGCATCATCACCTTCATGCTGTTCCTTCTTACTTTTTCCGTATATTTGTTTATACATCGTTACAGCGTAAAAAGAATTGCTTTCTGGTTCAGTTTGTTGTTGCTGTTTATCTCGATCTCAACATTTGTTTTTTCGTATCATCACAACAAGATAACAACCAGTCATGACAAAGCCATTGTTTTTTCATCTTCTGTAACGGTAAAGAGTTCTCCGGATGAGAGTGGCACTGATCTCTTTCTGATTCATGAAGGGACCAGGGTTAGCATAGAAGATACCCTGGGAATATGGACGGAGGTCAAACTGGAAGATGGAAATAAAGGGTGGCTCCTTACATCCGAAATACGAAAAATTTAAATTCACGGGATCATGAAAAAAAAACGCAAATCGAAGGGCGCATTCCTCTTTCTTATGGTGGGAACTTTATTGCTTATGGGTTGTAGCGACCAGGAGTATGATCGTGATAAAGGACCTTCCGATATCAGAATCGAAAATATAAGTTCAGAGGTTTATGACAGTATCCTGGTCAATACTTCAGGAGGTGAACATTCCTATGGAAGTTTGAATCCGGCTACTCAAAGTGACTATAAACGTTTTGATTTTGCCTATCCCAAAGCCGATATATCGCTATATATCAATTCGATAAAATATACTTACGGACCCGTGGATTATACCCACGCTGTGTGGCTGGGAAAAGGGAAATTTACCTATCAGATAGACATTGAAAGCGAGGTCACACACACATTGAGCATGGAAGTTATAGCCGATGCTCCCCTCGACTGATGAAAGCAGTTTATTTGGTCCAATATGGAGATCCTTCGGAAGCATTCGCCATCAAGGAATGCAATATTCCTTCTCCAGGCCCGGATGAAGTATTAATAAAAACTGATTATTTCGGACTTAACTTTGCCGATGTGATGGCAAGGAGAGGACTCTATGGGGATGCACCACCCATTCCATCTGTTCTGGGTTATGAAGTTGCTGGCACTATAGCTGGAAAAGGAGAGGACGTAACGGCGTTCCATACAGCGCAGAAGGTGGTTGCCTTTACCCGTTTTGGAGGCTATGCAGAATACGTTACAACGGATTGGAGAGCTGTTTCTCCTGTTCCGGAAAACGTTAGCATGGAAGAAGCTGTTGCACTACCTACCCAATATGGAACAGCATACTATTGTGCCTGTGAAGTTGCGAATATCAGAGAGGGTGAACATCTGTTGATCCATGCAGCAGCGGGGGGTGTAGGCATTGCACTTACCCAGCTGGCGAAAAGAAAAAATTGTGTGGTGTACGGAACGGTCTCTTCCAATAGGAAATTTGATACCCTGAAACAGCAAGGTGTCGACTTCCCAATCAATTATCTGGAACAAGACTATGTGGAAAGGATTCTTCAGATCAGAGGGAAGAAGAAACTGGATGTCGTTTTTAATCCCATCGGGGGAAAATCCTTTAAGCAGGATCGCAAACTTCTCGCCAGCGGAGGCCGGTTAATCGGATATGGTGTGTCTGACAGACTGAACCGGAAGAAAAACTGGCTGACAACCGGTAAACTTCTTTTCGATTTTGGTTTCCTCCATCCGGTTGGATTACTCTCTTCGTCCATTACCATTGGAGGAGTCAATATGCTTCGACTGGCAGATCATAAACCCGAAATTCTAAGCAAATGCCTGCAGCAGGTAGTGAAACTCGCTGAAAATAAAGAAATAAAACCCGTTGTAGGAGGCCTCTTCCCGGCAGAAAAAATTGCAGAAGCACATGAGACACTGGAGAATCGAAGCTCAGTGGGAAAGATCGTACTGAAATGGTAATCCCGACAAATGGCAGGATATAAATTTCTTGATTTGTTCTTCCTCCTGTTTCACTCCGCACTTGTGCTATTTAACCTGTTCGGATGGATCTGGAAACGGACACTGAAATGGAACCTCATCACCCTTTTATTAACCGGGGGATCCTGGTTTATCCTGGGGCTCTTCTATGGTATGGGTTATTGCCCGCTTACTGATTGGCATTTTCAGGTACTGCGCCATCTTGGAAAATACGATCTGCCAAATTCATACATGAAATATATCGGCGACCGGATTACAGGTCTGAACTTTGATGCAGCCCTGGTTGATGCACTAACCCTTGTTTGCTTCCTTGTAGCCCTTATTATTTCTCTGACATTGAATATACGAAAGTGGTTTCTGAAACGTAAATTTTGAACAAAGTCGACTATTTCTTGTTATAATATGTATATATAGATATTTCGAATATTCATATCATTGCAGAGATAAAAACAATACTGATGAAACAGATTACCATTTTATTAACACTCGTAGTTATGAATACAGGATTACATGCACAAACAAAGAAATCATTTCATGATTTTAAGGTTGAAACAATAGCAGGTGACCAATTCGATCTTTCACAGCTAAAAGGGAAGAAGGTATTGGTTGTGAATACAGCCTCCAAATGCGGCTTTACCCCGCAATATGCCGATTTACAAGAACTGTATGAGCAGTATGGAGGGGATAATTTTGAAATTATTGGTTTCCCTGCTAATAACTTTTTGCGGCAGGAGCCTGGAACCAATGCAGAAATCAAGGAATTTTGCACTTTAAATTATGGAGTTACCTTTCCAATGATGGCGAAAATATCGGTTAAAGGCAATGACATGCACCCGGTATATCAGTGGTTGACAAGCAAGGAAGAAAACGGAGTGATGGATTCCACGGTTAAATGGAACTTCCAGAAATACCTGATTGATGAGGCAGGCAACCTGGTTGATGTCGTTTACTCAAAAGAAAATCCCTTATCTGAAAAGATTGTAAGTTGGATTACCGGTGAATAATTTATGGTTGAGGTCCAGGCTCTGGTTGTTTGATGGTGAATGGATCGTTTGTTGGGGATGAGCCTGGACCTATTCCATAAACCTGCATGCAAATCATCAAATTCTTTGTAAGCCACCTTTGGCCGTTAATTGTTATGCCTATGGCATTACTTTCCTGCCCGTCCGGTCGGGTATCTTTTATCTTTTCCCACAGGGATGCCTGCCCGCCTGCCGCCGGGCAGGCATCCCTATGGGGCCTTCGGCACAACTAATAACTGTTCAGTGATTGACTCCGCCCTCAGCGGGATTCCAGCCTCATTTGAGCGTTGATAGGATCAGCGTCTCAGAACTTCAGCTAATTCATTACTTTTGCACAATAGATTATTGAGGCATTTACTATTCTTAGATACCATGGAAACGACATTTGTTAATACAGACCTGTTCAGCTTTATTATTTTACCCCTCCTGATCTTTGTTGCCAGGATCATGGATGTGACCATAGGCACACTTCGCATTGTCTTTATTTCAAAGGGCCACAAAATCATTGCACCATTGCTTGGTTTTTTTGAAGTTCTTATCTGGATTTTTGCCATCGGCAAGATCATGCAAAATCTGGATAATGTGGTATGCTACTTTGCCTATGCAGGAGGATTTGCTATGGGAAATTACGTGGGTTTAAAGCTGGAAGAGAAGCTGGCAATTGGTTTTGAGGTCGTTCGGATCATAACCAAAAAGGGTGCATACAAACTCATTGATGCATTGCAAACTGAAGGCTTTGGTACAACCACTGTCGAAGCAAAGGGAAAGTCAGGGATTGTGCACCTGGTATTCATGATTATCAAGCGTAGTAATATTAAGGACATTGTTTCTATTATAAACCAGCATAATCCGAATGCCTTTTATACCATCGAGGATGCGAGAACCGTTCACAGTGGTATTTTCCCGTTGCAGGTAAAAAAGACGGCCCAATACAGGCGGTGGAGGAGGGGGAAGTAGACAGGGCCAATGCTTATCTGCAAATGTGTTTTATTGTTGCAGGGAACTCGATGGAGAGTTCGATAATACCACAATATTCACCCGATTCAAACCAGGGTCCCTGGTAAATCAGTTCCTTATTCCCATTCTTCTCAACAATATAAATATTTTCACTCTGTTCTATCAGCATTCTTTTGAGTTGGGACCTGCTGGGTTCTGTATGGCAATTCAGCACATTGGTTCCAATTAACTCAATCCCGCCATCATCCTTGTACATTTCAAGTGCTTTCTTATTCATATAAAGAATAATTCCTTCTGCATCGCATATTGTTAATGCTCCCGCAAAATCTTCATGCCATTTATGGTATAACTCATTTTTCATCGTTTATCCTGTTAATGTTTTTAGAACCTGTACACCGTTGCAAAATCGGTCATTTCGTTGTTAAATGTAATTATAACAATTTTTACCCATTTTAAATTATTTGAGCTAAAAACAAATTAACGCGTCATTATTCCGGAATTACTGCAGAATATATACCTTTAAATGCTTGATATTATTGCATTGATTAAGATCTATTCCACAGTATGCCCCAGGAATTGCTACAGTACCTGTTCGTTCAAGGTGCATGTTGAGGATGGTAAAATTAAATTGATCGAGCCACATCCGGAAAACCGGGCAACGCCGGAAGGTCCATGCCTTAAAGGATTAAGTTATGTTGAGCGGGTTCATTCACCCGACCGGCTTCTTTATCCACTACGAAAAAAACCGGGAACTGAAACGTTCCATAGAATTTCCTGGGAAGAAACATTCTCTCTTTTATCAGAAAAACTTGCATTTTTTAAAGAGCGGTATGGTCCGCAGAGCATTCTTTTTTATAAAGCGAGTGGAATGGCTGGATTGTTAAACGCTGTTCCATATGAGTTTTGGGAAATGTTCGGCGGTTGTACCATTACTTATGGAGATCTTTGCTGGCCGGCAGGTTTAGAAGCAACCCGATTAACACTTGGGAAAAACAAACACAATGTTCCGTGGGATCTTGAGAATGCAAAACTGATCATCATGTGGGGGAAGAATGCTGTAGAGAGCAATGTTCAGGAGATGATCCCTGTTGAAAATGCGATTGAAAAAGGGGCTAAACTGGTGGTTATCGATCCGAGGCGCACACCTACTGCTGACAAAGCGGATCTTCTTCTGCAGCCAAAACCGGGAACCGATGCAGCACTTGCACTTGGCTTAGCCAGGCTGCTGATCAATGAGAACCGGATCGATCACGCATTCATTCAAAAACAGGTGCTTGGATTTTCCCGTTTTAAAGCTTCGGTAAATGAGTATACCCCTGAACTGGTTCAGGAGATAACAGGCATCCCGGTTGAACTGATTCATAAACTTGCCGGATATGTTGGAACACTGAAACCCATGACCATCATTCCCGGTTACGGATACCAGCGATATACAAATGGGGGACAGACGACCCGATGCATGCTTGCATTGCAGGTAATCACAGGAAATATCGGCAAACCGGGAGCCTGCTGGCACTATGCAAACCTTCAGAGTTATGTGTTTGATAAAATCCTCGAACCCCTGTCTCTCTACCCGGATAAAAACCAGGATGGAGTATTCAGAAGGACAATTTCTATTGCAAAGCTTGGGGTTGATATGCTCAATGCCAAAGACCCAGCGTTAAAAATGATCTGGGTGGAACGGGGAAACCCGGTAACCCAGAATCCGGATACCAATAGCGTATTACGGGCATTCAGAAAACTGGACTTTCGGGTTGTGATCGACCAGTTCCTGACGGATACAGCCCGTGAGGCCGACCTGATCCTTCCAGCAAAAAGCATGTTTGAACAGTCTGATCTTGTTGGTTCATATTGGAATCCGTACGTTCAACTTAAACAAAAAGTCATTGATCCTCCGGGTGAAATTAAGCCGGAATCGGAAATCTATTACCTTCTGGCAAAAAAAATGGGGTGGAAAAACGAAGAGGTAATGCAAAGAATTCCAGCACCTGGCGATGATGCTATTGAGAAATGGCTCCAGCAGAAACTGGAACAATTCCCCGAGCTAACGCTGGATAAGCTCAAGGAAGGACCTTTACCAGCGCCCAACCTTCAAACAATAGCTTTCAGTGATCTTCTATTCAGAACACCTTCCGGTAAGATTGAGTTGTTTTCCGGTCAGGCCCGGGATATGTGGAACGTTGAACCCCTGCCAACTTATTCTGAACCAATCGAAGCTGGCCCGTCAGGAAAAGAGAAACAACAGTACCCTTTCAATCTGCTGACCCCGACTACAAAGAACCGGATTCACTCCCAGTTTGGTAACCTCAACCTCATCAGACAATTTGACCCGCACCCGACAGTAGAAATCGCTTCATCAGATGCGCAGATAAAAAAGATCAAAAACGGGGACCTGGTCCGGGTATTCAACCAGAGGGGAGAGGTTATCCTTACTGCAAAGATAAATTACAGCCTGCTTGAAGGTTGCCTGGTTATTTATAACGGATTGTGGATATCCGAAGGGGTAGGAGTAAACTTTTTATCAGCACCGCGTGAAACCGATATGGGGTATGGCGCTGCATTTCACGATAACCGGGTGGATATTGAGTTGGTTAAAATATGAGATGCTGAAATAAATTCAGCATGACGAGTGTCTTATGTACCGTCATCCTGTCCATAGGACTCCGTCGGAGAATTTGTTTCAGGATCTATTGCGAGAATAATATGGACAAAGGATTCATCTTCAATACAGACCGTTGTGTAGGATGTCACGCGTGCATTGTTGCCTGTTCGAACCAAAACAATGTGGGTTCCGGTAACAACTGGAGGTCGGTATATCAATATAATGAAGCTGGCATTCCGGCAATACCGGTTTTTTTTCACTCCATTGCATGCCATCACTGTGAAGATGCTCCCTGTATGACCCATTGTCCGGCAAATGCCTTTTACAGGGATCCTGTGACAAACGCTGTACTGGTTAACCAGGATAAGTGCATTGGCTGTAAATATTGCACCTGGGCATGTCCGTTTGACGCACCGGAATATAATCCGTTTGAAAAGATTATCGAGAAATGTACTCTCTGCATTGATCCCTTGCAAGCGGGGGATATTCCTGCCTGCGCCAAATGCTGTCCGACAGGAGCACTGGAGTTCAGCGAATTTGATCCATCCATACCTTTTGATCCGGTGAAAGGTTTTTCAGATTATGGCACCGGACCGAGGATCAAATTTGTTTCATCGAGCAAAAAGGAGCGAATACCCGAAATGGCAGGGGGAACAAAGTCACCCGAAAAAGCAATCAACTACAGGAATGAGCTGCCAGAGCCCAAGTCCCGTGTTTCACTTGCCACTGAGTGGCCACTTGTACTGTTTACCTTTTTAGTTCCACTGATTATCGGGATATTTGCAGGAGCTACCACATCACACCATCCCTATTGGAAGGAACTGTTTCTTCTATCCGGATTCTTTGCGCTGTTGGTTAGCCTGTTTCACCTTGGGAAAAAGAGGCGATTTTACCGTGCCATTCTGAATCTCAGGAATTCGTGGCTAAGCCGGGAAATCCTTTTTTTCCTGCTTTTCCTGGGAGTCTCCTCTTTCACCCTTATCACTGGATTAACCTCATTCTGGATGATCCTGTTGACCCTTTTCCTGGGATTTTTAACCACATTTTCGATCGACAGGGTTTATCATTTACAGACACGGATGGATAAAAGACAGTGGCACTCCTCACAAACATTGTTGACAGCAATGTTGTTTATCTCTATATTTCTGGAATCATTTTTTCCCTTTATTTTTGTTCTTGCATTAAAGTTATTGTTGTATATCTGCAGGAAAGTTGAGTATAAACGAATGAAAAAAGATCCTCGTTGGATTATCAGCCTGTTGCGAATCCTCACTGGACTAGTATCGCCCCTGTTTTTATTCCTGTTGATTCCACAAACCGGTTGGTTATTCATTCTTTTCTCAGTCAGTTTTGGCGAAATCATTGACCGGATGGAATTCTACCTGGAGCTGGATTACGTTACACCGGAGAAAGAGCTCCGCCGCTGGTTAATGAAAAATTTGCAACGTGCCGGTTAGAGAAACAAATCGTTTAACAATTAAAAAGAATCATGGCAAATAAAAAAAAGAGAGGGACTGTAAATACCACACGTGTCCCCGTTTACCGGGATGCCGGTTTTTATCTTGAAGATGCGGGCCTTACCAAAAAAGCATTCCAGGATGAGTTGGAGCACCCGAGATCACCGGACCACTACATCTATTCAAGATACAGGAATCCAACAGTTGTTGCTGCTGAGGAAACTGTCATGGCATTGGAAGCATGCTCATGGGCAATTCTTACACAGTCTGGTATGGCTGCAATCGATGTGGCATTGTCTCTATTTCAGCGAGGAATCAATAGGGGGAAATGGTTATTCTTCAGTGAGATCTATGGGGGAACAAATGCATTCATTGACAAGGTTCTGATCGAAAAGCGTGGGTTGGATATTCACCGGTTTTTTGCAACAGAGGGAAGATATAATGCAGACCTTCTGGAGGATCAGTTGAACCGGCTCCGGCCAGAGCTGGTTTATTTTGAGGTGATCTCAAATCCTATGCTTATCGTTGCTGATGCCATTACGATTATTAATCTCGCAAAAAAAGTTGGCGCTGCAGTGATTGTTGACAATACATTTGCCACTCCCTCGCTCTGGAATCCGCTCAGCCATGGAGCAGATCTGGTAATCCACAGTGCAACCAAATACCTTGCCGGCCATGGTAATCTAACTGCCGGGGTCCTTTGCGGGAATGAACCACAACTGGAGAAAATGGCGATTGAATACCGGAAACTGGTGGGTCATATGCTTTCACCGGATGATGCATACCGGTTGAATGATATGTTGAAATCATTTGAAATTCGCTTCACCAGGCATTGTGAAAATGCTGCAAAACTGGCGAATCTCCTTAACAATCACCCGGCAGTAGAATCTGTTTTATACCCCGGGTTAACAAGTCATCCTTCCCATTTACTGGCAAAAAAGCTTTTCCGGGGTAAAGGCTATGGTGGAATGATCACTTTTGACCTTGCCGGATCAACAAACTCAGAAAAGGAGGCAAACAGGGACCGGTTTATTGAGCTCGTTTCGGATAAGATCCGGCTGATTCCAACATTAGGGGATGCTGAAACGATCCTCCTACCGGTTGAAGCAGTCTGGGGAGAAAAATATCCACTGCCCGGCATGATCCGATTATCAGTTGGTATCGAAGAGTTTGATGAGCTGGAAACGACTGTCGTTAACGCTCTGAATAATCTTATAACATGATGATGTAACGGGTTTTCCTCCATGTACACATTCATCTGATAATCATCTGCTCACATTGCTGACATGCTCCGTATACGAATTAATCATCTGCCATTAAGCCACAGGGAAAAGAAAACATTCAGGATTCACCTTGCATACTCCATCATTGAGGGCTTCATACTGGGAATACTGGTATTGAATGAATTTGTTTTTTTAAAGAGTCTCCACGGATCCAACTATCAGATTGGTTTTCTCTTCCAGTTTAGTGTAGTTGCGATGGTATTATTGCTCCTGTTCAATGAATTCATCCGCAGGATCAGGAACAAAAGGTACCTGCTGCGAATTATCGGATTGATTACACGGGCACCCCTTTTTTTGCTGTTGATTTTTCCAACCGACATTCATGAGCTTACGGCAACCAACTTGTATCATACGCTGTTTCTTGCAATCTTTTTGATCTATTATGTTGCAAACCTGGTCATTTACCCCACCATAAACCTTCTTCTCAAAACGAACTATGAACATCCAAACTTTGGAGAATTATACGGATATGCCACTTCTGTGAACAAGGCCCTTATGCTGGTTTCCACCTTTTTTTTTGGGATCCTGCTGGATGCTGATAAATTCGCGTTCATCTATGTCTACCCGGGCCTTGCCATACTATCCATTTTTGCCCTGTTTCTGCTGTCGAACATTGATTATGAAGAAAAAGATTTCAAAGAGGTAAGAGAGCCATTTTTCAGAGCAGTGAGGCAATCTTCGATGCGAATGGTCAATATTCTTCGATTCAACAGGCCATACCTTCATTTTGAAATTGGGTTTATGTTGTATGGATTTGCATTCATGAGTACAGTTGCTGTCATTACCATTTTTTATGAAAAGGCACTTCACCTGAACTATTCGGGTGTAGGGTTTTATAAAAACGTGTACAACATCATTGCGATTCTAATATTGCCTCTTTTGGGCAGGATGTTGGGAAAAAAAGATCCCAGGAAATTTGCCATATTCACTTTTTCTTCTTTTCTCCTTTTTTTCTTTTTCATGGGATTGACTGAATACCGGCCCTATAATGTCCAGTTAGCGGGGATCAGTATTTACCCTGTTTTGCTTATTGCTGTCCTGTTTAATGGGATTTTTGCAGCAGCAATGGCATTATTATGGTATATTGGATCTGCCTATTTCTGCAGCAGGGAAGAAGCGGCAGATTACCAGTCGGTACATCTTTCTTTAACGGGTGTCAGGGCAATCTTTGCACCCCTGCTTGGCATTTTCTTTTACGAATTGATCGATTTTACAGGAACGTTCACCATAGCAATCATTGCACTCGCTGCAGCAATCCTTGTGATGATGGTTTCTCTGAAGAGGTACCCGAATCCAGAGGGGGAGCACAAGTTATAAGTTATGCCGAAGGCATGCCTTTGGCAGATGTTGAACGTTGTTTCAGCTAAAAATGGTCTTTGATTTTTCGTTGTTTTCCGTTAAATTCAAAAGAGTCGCCCTTTTTCAGTCCTTCCAATGACTTAAAAAGAGGGACAAGGGGAGAGATGGCAAAATATTCTTCACCATCCACAATGATTTTACCCAGGCTAATAGAGATGAATAATTTTTGATCGTTGGTAATCACTACGGAACCAAAAGAAACCTGTTCATTCTCCTCATCCAGGTCGATCCGGTCAAGGACATTCCGTTCTTCCACTGCTTTGCAGTATTGTTTTGCGAACATATCCCGTTTGCCCAGCATCTGAGTGCGATAGGAATCATACCGGTCCTGTGGCTGACCGTATTCATTGGCACTTTCCTGAGCCTCATCCATTCGCTGTTTCGCATGCTCAACAACCTGATCCTGCTCTTTCATGCATGTTTCTACTAACTTTTTCTTAAACAACAGTTTATCCATATCGAATTCTTTTAACGATCAAAAAATCCTGGAAAAGTATTCCTCTAAACGAAGCGGTAGAATGGTTGTCCCTTATGGGGGTTTATCAGTAAGGGAACATCTTATATTTAATTAGTGAATCCTTATTTGTTGAAATTTTATATTTTTGGACCTTATCCAGATACCAAAATACGAAATTTATAGGAAATATGAAAAAACAAGGTCTTCTATTTGTAGTTATTTCTTTATTTACAGGAACTTTATTCTCTTTTAACACGCCTGCACAGGATAAATCCGATTGGATTGATGGGTTTCCCGATGGATGCACGAGCATTACTGTCGGGAAGAAAGCCTCTGCTGACGGATCGGTTATGACTTCTCATACAGACGATTCTCACCGCACCCGGTCATGGATCGATATCATGCCGGCTAAAGACCATAAAAAAGGGAGTTTTACCACCCTGTACAAGCGAGTGGCGGATGACACGAAAGCAATGCCTGCCTATCGTCATGAACCTGTTGGTGAAATACCACAGGTATTTCATACCTATGCATACGTGAATACAGCCTATCCATGCATGAACGAACATCAGCTTGGGATTGGTGAATCGACCTTCGGGGGAAGGGAAGAACTGCACTCCGATGAGGGATTGATCGATTGCACGAGGCTCTGCCAGCTAATGGTTGAGCGGTGCACTACTGCACGTGAAGCGATAAAAATGGCCGATGAACTGACAAAAAAATATGGTTATAATGATGCAGGTGAAGTGTTAACAATTGCCGACCCGGAAGAGGTTTGGCATTTTGAAATTTTAGGTCCGGGAAAAGGCAAGGTTGGTGCTGTCTGGGTAGCACAGCGTGTGCCGGATGAACATATAGCAGTGACTGCCAATGCAAGCACAATTAAAGAAATTGATTTGTCTGATCCGGATCATTTCATGGCATCTTCTAATGTATATGAGGTGGCAAAAGCCAACGGCTGGTGGGATGAGGAAGATGGACTCTTCCGGTTTTGCTATGCCTATGCTCCGGATAGCCGGACTTCACTTGCATCCAGGAGAAGGGAATGGAGGGTATTCGACCTGCTTGCCCCATCCCTGAACCTCGATCCCTGGGCGGAGAACTATCCTTTTTCGGTTAAGCCGGATCGTCCCGTTACGCTGGAAGACATGGTTTCTGTATTTAAAGATTACTACGAAAACACACCGTTTAATATGATCAAGGACCTTACCGTGGCTGATGAGGATGGGAAAGCAGTCATTTCTCCCCTCGCAAACCCGCATATGCCCTATGACATGAACTTACTTTTTCGCATCAATGGCGGATGGGGCTGGAGAGGAGAACGAACCATTGCACGATGGTATACCATGTATGCAACCATTATCCAATGCCGTAACTGGTTGCCTGATGAAATAGGAGGAGTGGTCTGGTTGGCTCAGGATAACGTGGCTACTTCCATTTATGTGCCGGTTTATTGTTCTGTTACCGACATGGCAGCTCCCTATAAAACACATGGAAGGACAAACGGGTATACGACCGAATCTGCCTGGTGGGCTTTTAACCGTCTGGGAACCCTTGCAGCACAACGATGGGGCGATATGAGACACGATGTGGATACAGTGTGGAATGTCTGGCAAAAAGAGCTGTTTGACGCTCAAAAAAGCACCGAGGAAAAAGCACTTGCATTATATAACCCCAAGAAACCGGCTGCAACGATTGAATACCTGACCAATTATTCCATTAGCTGGGGAGAGAAGGTGGTTAGAAAAGCCGTGGAACTGGGTGATTTCCTCTGGACTAAATACGACGAATTGTTTTAATCGGAGTCCATACCATTTGATTTATCGATGTAAATTAGCATGACAACCATGAAAAATACCAGAGGATTTGCCAGTGACAACAATGCCGGGGTTCATCCCGATATTCTGAAAGCCATCGAGTCGGTTAACTCTGGCCATGTTACAGGGTATGGCGATGATGTGTATACCGATCGGGCGATCAGGACCATTAAAGGGATTTTCGGAGACGGGGTTGATGTCTACTTTGTCTTTATCGGTACAGCAGCCAATGTATTGGGACTGACTGCTGCCACCCGATCTTACAATTCAGTGATATGCGCTGAATGCTCCCATATCCAACAGGATGAATGCGGTGCACCTGAAAACTACTGCGGATGCAAATTACTTTCGGTGCCAACACCGGATGGTAAACTTACCCTGGAAGGGATCAACTATCACATGCATGGGTTTGGATTCGAACACCATTCACAACCAAAAGTGGTTTCCATCACACAGGCAACCGAAATGGGTGCGGTATACACTGCAGAAGAGATTTCAGAGATCGCAGATTTTACCCATAAGCACCAGATGCTCCTTCACATGGATGGCGCCAGGATAGCAAATGCGGCAGTTACTCTTGGATCAGGATTCAGGGAAATGACGGCTGATGTAGGTGTTGATGTGCTCTCTTTTGGTGGCACAAAAAATGGTATGATGTATGGCGAAGCGGTTATCTTTTTCGATCAGGCACTATCAGAAGATTTTAAATACATCAGGAAACAGGGCATGCAGCTGGCTTCAAAAATGAGGTTTATTGCTGCCCAGTTTGAAGCATACTTGTCCAATGACCTCTGGAAAAAAAATGCAGAACATGCCAATAAAATGGCCAGGATCCTTGCCGATGAAGTGGCAAAATTCCCGGAAATTACCGTAACCCAAAAAGTGCAAGCCAATGGGGTCTTTGCAACCATCCCCAAAGAGGTGATTCCAATCCTTCAAAAGGAGTTTTTCTTTTATGTATGGGATGAAACAACATCAGAGGTGCGGTGGATGACATCGTTCGATACAACCGAAGAGGACATTAAACGGTTTGTTGAAGTACTGAAAAGAGTTTTGAAATTTACCCCTTTCCATAGGTGACTTGCGAATAGTCATCTAACTGCCTTAAATCAATCCTCTTCTCAGGTCAGTTTAATAGTTGCCCCGGATACACCCCCAAGTCGGCCTCTTGGAAATAGCATGGAACTATCTCCATAGCTTAAAAACCGGAAATCATTGTCCAGTGCATACTGATAAACCCGTCTCCAGTCATCGCCGATATACCCTGCAACCAGTAAAATGAGAGAACTTCGTGGCATATGAAAGTTCGTGATCAATGCTTCGGTCATCCTGATGCGGTATCCGGGAACGATCATTAACCGCGTGGCGCAGTGAAGTGTATTGATCCCTCTTGCCATCATATAATCCTCCAGGCATTTCAACGCTTTAACCGGGGAAATATCCGTTTCATTCAGCAGCCCATCCCACTGGTTCACCTGAAGTTCGTTAACCGGGATATTGTTGTTCCGGTAAACTTTAATCCCTAACAGATAGAGGCTCTCCAGTGTCCTGACAGTAGTCGTTCCTACAGCAATCATCCGGGACACATTATCACAAATTTTTTTCAGCGATTTGATGGTTATACTGAAATGTTCTGTATGCATCTCGTGATGCACCAGTGAGTCGGACAGGATGGGTCTGAAGGTTCCTATGCCAACATGGAGGGTTAATTCAGCTGAATCAACTCCTTTTTTTCTGAGCCGTTGAATCACCTCGTTTGAAAAATGGAGGCCTGCTGTTGGTGCTGCTACCGATCCCTCGTTTAAGGAATAAATGGTCTGGTACCTGGCCCGGTCAATGGATTCCGGTTCTCTTTTTAGATAAGGTGGTATCGGCATCTCTCCTGCAATTTCCAGTACTTCCGAGAATGTCAGTTCCGGATTATTCCAGGAAAACTGTACGATGGTACCTGCCGATGTTGTCTCCCTGCGCGTGGCGGTAAGCACAATCTCGTTCGTTTTAAACACCACCTTTTTTGATAGCGGAACATTTTTCCATTTCTTCTGGTTACCTACCAGACATCTCCATGTGACGTTTTTTTTCTCTTGAAATGCCAGCTGGATATCTGCCGGTTCAACAGGCTCCAGGCAAAAAACTTCAATTTTTGCACCACTCTCCTTGAAAAATTTAATCCTTGCCTGGATGACTCTTGAGTTGTTGAATACAAGAAGGGTTTTTGAATTTGTGTATTTCCAGAGGGATGAGAAACGATCCTTATGGATCTCTCCTTTATTGTATACAAGCAAATTTGATTCATCTCTCTTCTCAAGCGGGAATTTGGCTATCCGCTCCGGTGGGAGGGTATAGGCAAACTCCGAAATATCCAGGCTGGCAAGGATGGATTCAATGGTTGACCTGTCGGTTGTATTCTGCATCTCTGATAATCCTGAACGGGATATTGGCATAAAAATAATTAATTTTACAGTGGATTGAAAAAATAAACCAAAAGCCATACAACCCATGAAAATAGGAGACAGGGTCAGGTTCCTGAATGAAACAGGAGGGGGTATCATTACGGAATTCATGAATGAAGAGATGGTGAGGGTGTTAACGGAAGATGGTTTTGAATTCCCGGTATTGAAGAAAGAAGTTATTGTTGTGCATGCTAAGCCCGAGGATTTTGAGGAAACGGGAGGGAAAGAGCCTGAACCTGAAACGGGAGAAGTAAAATCAGAAAATATAGAAGCAACCGAAAAAAAGAAACGAACCCTTGCTGACTACCTGGACAAAAAGGAGCAGGTCATAGGTGCTAACAAGCTGAAAGACAAAAAAATAAAACCGACCCCTGCTATTGAAGAGGTCGATCTGCACATTCAGCATATCCTGTCCAACCACGAAAACTTCACAGCCGGTGAGATTCTTGAAGCCCAGATGGCACGTTTTACCACAGCTCTGAACGGAGCCATACGGAACAGACAGAAAAAAATCGTCTTTATCCATGGAAGAGGAGAGGGAAAGCTAAAATATGAAATACGCAAAAAACTGGAAAGCGATTACCCATTGCTTACGTTTCAGGATGCTTCCTTTAAAGAGTATGGATATGGTGCGACACTGGTAATAATCAAGTGATTCTATGTAAGGATCTTACTTGCAGATCCGGATCAATAGACGGGGAGATTTGAAAAATTACAATGAACAAGAAACAAATCACAAATAAATTACAATACTCAAATTTCAATCACCATCAGCTTTGAATTTGTTTAATTGAAGCTTGTTTGTTTTTTGTCTTTTGTGATTTGTGTTTTATTTCAAAGTGGCAATTGATACTCCAGACAGGTACGAATTTCCCATGTAGTTGCTTTACGGAACTCCAAATTTAACACGACCCGGCAAGGTGTTTTGTGAGGACGAATGACGTAAGACGGTAACGTCTTTAAAACCAGGAGACGAACAACGAAAACCGAAACGGGCCCTGTGAAATAGCGAATTTGTTGCTAATGCGAAGCATTATTTCACAGGGCGGGCTTCGTAACCGAATACCGTTAACCGATCTTTTATTATCTTTGCATTTGAGCAGGCCGTTCTATCGCTGTTCCGCCATTTGGCGGAGGGGAGGAAAGTCCGGGCAACACAGGGCACCAGGCTTCCTAACGGGAAGATATCCGCGAGGGTATAGTAATGGAGCAGAAAATAACCGTCCCGCCTTGGCGGGGTAAGGGTGAAAAGGTGAGGTAAGAGCTCACCGGTGTTCCGGGTGACCGGGGCAGCCGTTCATCTCCTGGGTTGAAAGACCATGTATACCGGCATTTGAGGGTAGCCCGTCCGATGCCGGGGGGTAGGTCGATCGATCGCGCAGGCAACTGCGTGACCAGATAAATGATAGAAATCCTGATGACCGTCTGTTTCAGACAATGCATCAGGATACAGAACCCGGCTTACAGGCCTGCTCTTTTCTTATCAAATGACCGTTTACTAATCCCGGATTATTCCTTTGATTCTTTCAGGTATTGCTCTCGTGTAAGGACCCCTATTGGTTCGGATCCGGCTTTTTCCAGCTTAGCATTCAGTTTCGCCAGGTCAGTTTGGAGCAACGCTTCTACTTTCTTATCCATACCCGCAACCTCTCCGTTATAAAATTCCAGACCTTCTATCAGGGACTGAGCTGGCTTTCCCTGGAACAGGATTGAGCTAGCATAGAGCATCGTGATTTTTTCACGAAGCTTCTCTTCGCCTGTAATTCCACCCATCTTGGTTGCCACCATCTGCTGATGCAATCCCTCCAGTGTATCAGCAAGGTTATTCAGGTCACGCTTCATTGATTTATTGAATTGATTGGTGGCTGCCAGTTCCCTCGCTTTCTCTATAACATGGGTTGCTTTCCGGTCCACAAAAGCAAGCTCTTCAAGCAGCTTATATCCTTTGTTTACCACCTCCTGATTCAATTGCCGGTCAGCCAATGAATGGGGAGAATCTTCATCGTATTTGAGGACCAGTATTCCTTCGCAGGATTCATCTCCTTTAACGAGTTTAACCCTGTATTCACCGGGATTATAGTAGGGTCCAACCAGGGCAAACTGTGCCAGCGATGGGGAAGATGGAACCTTGGGTGGTTTTTGCATAATGGACCACTGAACCCGGTTGATGCCTTTCCGTTTCCCAGCTGGTATCTCATTGATAAAATTTCCTTCCGGATCGTAAATCTCAAGGTACATATCCCCGAAAACATGCCGCTTGTTCAGATAGTAGGTAATGGTAGCGGATGCCGGCATAGCAACATCCGGCGGGTTTCTTCCGATAAACTCATCGTCACCGGGAAATGTCTGTCCCAGTTCAATGGGTTTAATAACGAATGGTTGAGAGGCTAAAAACACCGCATCCTTTTGAAGCAGATCCTGGGTAATCAGTCTGAGGGGTGTAATATCATCAATGACCAGTATTCCTCTTCCATGAGTTGCGAGGACAAGGTCATGTTCACGCGGATGGATTACCATATCCCTGACCGATACATTGGGGATATTCCCTTTCATTTGAGTCCACTGTTCTCCATCATCAAAGGATACGAACAATCCGAACTCTGTTCCCAGAAATAGCAGGGCAGGATTTACCAGGTCCTGACTCACGACGTGACAGTATCCTTTTATATTTTCATTAACCAGGGTTGTCCAGGTAACACCAAAATCAGTCGTTTTATAAAGATAGGGTGCCATATCCCCGGTTCTGTGCCCGTCAAAGGTGACATAGGCTGTTCCCTCCTTAAACGTACTGGCATAAACGAATGAGCACCAGGTGTTTTCCGGTAAACCGGGAACATTGGGTGCAACGTTGGTCCAGGTTGTTCCTTCATCCCGGGTTACTTGAAGGTTTCCATCATCCGTTCCGACCCAGATAACCTGTTCATTTACCGGTGATTCCTCAATCGTAAAAATGGTACAGTGATTTTCAGCCGTTGAATTATCAAGTGTTAGTCCACCGGTTTCAAACTGCCTCTGTTTTTCCGGATCATTGGTAGTAAGGTCTGGTGAGATCCGCTTCCAGGAATCACCCTTGTCTTTCGATTGAAAAAGGTATTGTCCCCCGACATACATGACATCCCGGGTGGGGCTAAATGCCACTGCTGCATTCCAGTTAAACCGCAATTCATCCATGGTTTCATCCGGGGTTGGCTGGATGAATTTTATCTCGCCCGTATTTTTGTAGTAACGTCCATACATTCCTCCCTGAGCCTGCCAGTAAACAATGTTCTTGTCGTAAAGGTCCGGGAACATATAAAATCCATCACCCATACCGATTGAGATCCAGTCTGCATTCCTGATACCGTTTGCTTTTTCAGACGGTCCCATCCATGAACCGTTGTCCTGTAATCCGCCATACACATAATATGGTTTTTCCATATCCACACTCACATGGTAGAATTGTGAAACCGGTAGGTTTCTCATGATATTCCATGAACTTCCTTTATCGCGCGATACATAAACTCCACCATCTGTTCCCACATAGAGGAGATTATTGTCTTTTTTACCAACCCAGAATGCATGCAAATCCGAATGCACATTTCCCCCTGCAATGTATGCAATCCGAAAGTTTTTCCCTCCATTATCACTAACATTCAGATCGTAACTTGGTTTATAAATCCTGTTCGTATCAACGGGATCGGCAAAAATATAGGAAAAATAGAATGGGCGTTCCTGGATGGGAATGGTGGTGTTCATCTTTTCCCACGATTCACCCCGGTCAAGCGACCGGTAAAGGGCGGATTCTTTTGATTCTACCAGTACATACACCAGGTTTGGGGTCACCGGTGAAACGGTAACGGCAATCCGGCCCAATTCGCCTTCGGGTAAACCGTTGGTTAAACGGTTCCATGTATCCCCTCCATCCGTCGTTTGGTATAATCCCGAACCCGGCCCGCCGGACCGGAAGGTCCATGGCTTTCTTCTGAAATTCCACATTCCGGCATAAAGTATTTCCGGATTTTGGGAATCAACTGCTATATCGGCACACCCGGTGTTTTCATCCAGATAAAGCACTTTTTCCCAGGTTACACCACCATCTGAGGTTTTATAGACACCACGCTCCTGGTTGCTATCCCAGAGATGCCCCAGTGCAGCCACCCAGATTACATCGCTGTTGTTAGGATTAATTACGATGCGTGCGATCCGCTCCGTTTTTTCGAGTCCCATCTTTTTCCAATTATCGCCTCCATCGGTTGTCCGATAAATTCCATCGCCCACAGAGACACTATTCCTGGTCCACGGTTCACCTGTACCCACCCATACCGTATCCGGATGATGCTGGTCAATAGTGATCGCACCAATGCACTGATCGTACTTATCGAATACCGGTTTGAATTTAGTGCCGCCATTGGAACTTTTCCACAAACCGCCACCGGCAGATCCAACATAGATGATCCTTGGATCTTCCACTACCGCATCTAAAGCGGATATTCTGCCACTCATGGTTGCCGGGCCAATATGCCTGGCTTCAATGGCTTCAATGGTAGAAGAGGTGATCGATATTTTTTGCTGGGCAATAAGCATCCCAGCTGAATGACTCAAAATAAACAATAGCAGAGCCATCCGGGAAAGATGACGGATAGAGCATTTCATTTTTTATGTGTTTTAAAAAATCGGTTCGGTGTAACCAAATAAAAAATGTTCGTATTCCTATTTTCTTTATTTCACAGGACGGACAAAGAGGCTGTCGGGCATCTCCTGATCGATCTCAACTGTATCGATTACAATCTCCATCATTATCTGGCCCTGGGAAGCACTTGAAATGTTGAATGGCATGGCCATTCCTTCAACCATTTTGTAATTTCCGGGAAATTGTTCAAAGGTCTGCTCAACACCCTGAATGGTACTGGTTGTTTCGATTTTAAGGATGACATAGGATTCAGCATCAAAATAATATACGACTTTGTCCCCGTCTTTTTTCGTAAGTTTTACCTTGTAGGTTGGTGTTCCTTCCATCTCTTCCTCACCGATCAATTCCAGCTGGTGTCCTTTTGCAGCGTAATCGTACAGATCGCCATCCATATCACCCATCGATTTCATCTCTTTTACCTGGTCCGGTCCCAGATCCTGTGGATCAAGTGATCCCATCATGGGATTAATTTGCCATCCGTTTTCGCCATCAAAGCTGGTAATGATTTTCTGTCCCTGAACGGAAGCTTCCATTCGCACCTTATCCGGTCTCTTCATCTGTAACATGATGGGCAATTCCATCCCCTGCTGGAGTATTTTACCTTTCATTGTCATCGTATTGACTTTTAGCACCTTATCCTGACCAATGGTCTCAAAGTGGTTGGAAAGGATCTCATCCAGGTCCTGTGCAACCAGCAAACCTGCAAATGATATTAATAGTAAGCCGGTCAGTAAAGCAAAGCATTTTTTCATAGCAATTGTTTTAGAGATTAGTTAAAGAAAAATTGAATGTATAAAAATATTAATTACCGCAAAGAGCCGTGCGCAGGCGTACCATTTTTTCCAGCAATGCCTGCAGCTCATGCAACGGCAGCATGTTTGCGCCATCCGATTTAGCATTTTGGGGTTCGGGGTGAGTCTCAATGAAAATACCGTCAACACCGGCAGCAACGCCAGCCAGCCCTATGGTTTCAATGTGCTCGGGTCTTCCCCCTGACACTCCGCTATTCTGATTCGGTTGCTGCAACGAGTGTGTAATATCGAGCACAACCGGAAATCCGATTTTCTGCATCTCCACAATATTCCTGAAGTCAACAATCAGATCCTGGTAACCAAACATGGTTCCCCGCTCAGTCAGCATGACCCGGTTGTTTCCCGAATCAGTTACTTTTTCAGCAGCGAATTGCATAGCAGAAGCTGCAAGGAACTGGCCTTTCTTGATGTTTATTACCTTTCCGGTTTTTGCTGCAGCAACCAATAGTTCGGTCTGCCTGCAAAGGAAAGCAGGGATCTGGAGAATATCGACAAACTCTGCAGCCATCGCCGCTTCATCAACCGAATGGATATCGGTAAGTACGGGCAGCTCCAACTCACTTCTGACACGGCCCAGGATCTTCAATGCCTTTTCATCACCGATACCGGAAAACGAATCAATCCTTGATCGATTGGCTTTCTTATACGAGGATTTGAAAATATAGGGTACCTTAAGCCTGTCAGCAATTTCCATAGCCTGCCCGGCAACAGAAAAAACAAGTTCCTCACTCTCAACAACACAGGGTCCGGCAATGAGGAAAAAATTGGTCCCGCTGGCGTGCTTGATATTCGATATAGACTCTATTATATGCATATGGTTTTCAAATGTAGATAATTTCTGCTAAAAGTTAATAGTTAATTAGTATTGAGTTTGTGATAATTAGATCCCTGTGAACGAAATCGTCATTACATATTTTCTGTCAAGGCTCTCTATTATCCTCAGATTTCTAACCTTTATACTTAGATTTTCCCCGATTATTTACTTTTCAATACCCATACTTTTTACCCCACAACTTCCTCAATCTTTCCCTGATCTCTTTTTCCCTTGGATTATTCTGCGGATCATAGAATTTTCTTTCTACGATATTTTTTGGCAGATAATCATCCTTGACAAAATTATTTTCATAGCTGTGTGCATATTTATAATCTTCACCATAACCCAGCTCTTTCATCAGCTTTGTAGGTGCATTTCTCAGATGCAGGGGTACGGGAAGGTCTCCCTCTTTCTGCACTGCTGACTGGGCCTCACTGATAGCCTGGTAAGCAGCATTGCTTTTCGGAGAGGTAGCAAGGTAAATGGCTGCTTCGGAGAGAATAATTCTCGATTCCGGCCATCCGATCACGTTCACTGCTTCAAAACAGCTTTGAGCCAGGAGCAATGCATTCGGATTGGCAAGACCGATATCTTCTGCGGCAAGGATCACCATTCTTCGGGCAATGAACTTGACATCTTCTCCACCTTCAACCATTCTGGCAAGCCAGTAAACAGCAGCATTGGGATCACTGCCCCTGATCGATTTTATGAATGCTGAAATGATATCATAATGCTGTTCTCCGTTCTTGTCATACAATGCGATATTTTCCTGTACCCGTGCCTGAACCTTTTCATTGTTCACGATGATGGACCCGACATCCTTTGCCTCTTTTTCAGCCTGGCTGGCGGATTCCGTATTGATAACCAGTTCCAGAACATTGTATAATTTTCTTGCATCACCACCGGAGAATCTCAGAATGGCTTCCTTCTCTTCGATAACAACACTGAATTTTTTCAGGTAGGGGTCCTGGTTAAGAGCCCGATCGATTAATTGCAGGAGATCATTTTTTTCCAGTGGTTTCAGCACATAGATCTGACAACGGGAGAGGAGCGGAGAGATCACTTCAAAGGATGGATTTTCTGTTGTGGCTCCAATCAGGGTAAGGACTCCCTGTTCAACTGATCCAAGCAATGAATCCTGCTGTGATTTGTTGAAACGGTGAATCTCATCAATGAAAAGGATAGGGTTGGGTTTATCGAAAAACTGCTGGTTTTTCGCTTTTTCTATGGTTTCCCTGACTTCCTTAACTCCGGAATGAACTGCACTCAACTGGTAAAATGCCCGGTTTTGCTGATTGGCAATGATCCTTGCCAGGGTGGTTTTACCCACACCGGGCGGCCCCCACATGATGAACGAAGGGATATTGCCCGATTCAATAAAATTCCGCAATAGTGAATTTTTTCCAACCAGGTGTTCCTGCCCGACAAATTCATCCAGCGATTTCGGACGCATTCGGTCTGCCAGGGGTTGGTTCGGGGACATCAGCTAACGTTATTGATCCAGTTACCTGCAAATATAATGGATATTGCGCAAAACAGTATCTTTCGTGGTTTGCAACCTTTATATAAAATGGAATATTTGTAACAAAATGAATCATTTCGAGTATAATGGTATGTTCAAAACTTAGATCATGTCGTTTCAGAAAAGCAACCAAATCGCGAAAAATTCCGTCTTTTAATTAATCAAAACAGAATTATATCAAAGAATCACTCTTAATACAAAAATCATGAAACAGATGAAAAAGGCAATACTGATATTTTTTCTATGTAGTACATTTACAATGTCTTATGCACAATTAGAAGAGATTGGTAAAGTCCTGGCAGGAGGGAAAGCAGATGCCTCCATGTTATTGACCGAGTACATTAAGCCCTACGCGAATGCACTGGGTGCAAATCTTAACGGGGGCTGGTATAACACCGCAAAACCGCATAGTCTTTTCGGATTCGACATTACCATCAGTGCCAGCATGGCTTTTATCCCGAGTGGACACCGTTCGTTTGATGCAAGTGAACTGGAATATGCACCGACCAGCGAGTACGTCACAACGTCGGTTACAGGAACTTCTTCTTCTACAGTGGCAGGGAAAAAAGAAACTGGACAAACCATTACCTACACCTATGATGACGGGGTACTTCCCGTTACAGAACTTGTTTCCTATGAAATGCCAAAGGGTACGGGGTCTTCCTATTTTCTGTCACCCATGATCCAGGCAAGTGTCGGACTGGTGAAAGAGACGGAAATAATCGGTCGCTATATGCCACAAACCAAGCTCGGCCTTTCCGGAAAAACAAAAGCGGGCATGTGGGGAGTCGGGATCAAGCACAGCCTGAGTCAATGGATCCCCGGACTGAAACGGATACCTTTCTTCAACATGTCCCTTATGGGTGGATATACCCGGTTGTCCCTGAATTCGGGATTGAATTTTGCTCCTGGTACAGTGGGTTGGACCGATGCCACCAGCGATGCTATCGATTTTAAAAACCAGGAACTGAACATGATGGTAGAGGGCTATACGGTAAACCTGCTTTTTTCAGCTGATCTACCCGTTATTACAATCTATGGAGGAGCAGGAATAAGCGGTGCAACAACTACCCTTATGCTGGAAGGGGACTATCCGTTTCCGGATTTCACCGCAAACTTTGAGGTGACCGATAACAGCGTCCTTAAAGATCCCATTGATATTAAAATCAAGAGCAAAGGAGGCAATGCAACAAAGCCGAGGCTGAACGCAGGTTTTCGGCTTAAATTCACTGTCATTACCATTCATGCCGACTATACCTATGCAGATTATTCACTGATCACTGCAGGTTTGGGTGTATCGCTGAGATAATCGACACAATGTTGTAAACGAAATCTTCCTTAATCAAGCATTCCTAAAACTAATGTAGGTCGACCCTGCCTGCGGCAGGCAGGTCTCCTGAGTCGACTAATTGGCGACTTGGAAAGTCGCCCTACACTGATCAAGGGTAATCCTAACAAAATAGATGCAGGTCTAATCTTTCCCTGGAATCTATAGGAGTGTAAAAAGCAATTTTAATAATACTCCTTTTTTGTTTAAATGGTATTAAACCCCAGGGCAAGCCCTGGACCCTTTTTTCCGGGGCAAGCCCCGGGGAACCAGCCTGCCGGCTGGCAGGTTAGACCAGACCTTCCCGTACGCCAAACGTTTGAGTAACGAAGGAGCGAAAACCTCATGAGCGGATGGTGCGAAAGCATTGCGCGCGCGAATAATCCGCCGACCGGGCGCCTACGCTGAAGCTACGGCGACAGCGTGCGGAGAAGGAGGATCAAAATTATCCTAAAAATAATATTTCAAATCTTCTATTTACTATCTTATTAACATATCAAATCATCAACTTATCAACTTATTTGTATAAGATTCCTAATTTTGCCTTTGAATTATGTATGTATAATGGATAAGGAAAAAAAGCAGGCTGAACCAGACATGGAGATCACCAACCGGTATAAAAGCCTGATC
>CAYMFM010000012.1:0-8204 GCA_964389685.1 uncultured Rikenellaceae bacterium | reverse complement strand
AAAAAAGCAGGCTGAACCAGACATGGAGATCACCAACCGGTATAAAAGCCTGATCAGGATCATTAAACCGGTGGTTGAGAAGGATGATCTGAAACAAATCAGAAAAGCCCTGAATCTTGCTAATGAACTCTGTCATGAAAAGAAAACAATAACCGGAGAACCGCATGTCTTGCATGCCATCTCGGTTGCCCGGATCGTTGTTGAGGAGATCGGACTTGGAGCTCCATCCGTTATTTGTGCTCTCCTGTATGATCTTACGGATGAACCCTGTTTTCCGCAAGAGACAATCAAAGAACAGTTTGGAGAACAGGTGTGGCAGATCCTTAACGGGTTATCCAAAATTTCCGGTATTGATACAAAAAAAACACACCTGCAAGCGGAAAATTTCCGGAAATTGCTGCTTAACCTGGCAACGGATGTCCGCGTTATTCTAATTAAACTGGCTGACCAGCTTGAATATATGCGGAATCTGAAGAGTGTAAAGAAGGAGACACAACTTCAGGTGTCTTCAGAAACCTATTTCCTGTATGCCCCGCTTTCACACCGCCTGGGTCTGTACAATATCAAATCAGAGATGGAAGACCTTTCCATGAAATATACAGATCCGAAAAAATACCAGTTTATCTCACGAAAACTGAAAGAGACCACTTCTTCCCGTAATCGGTTTATTAAAGAATTTTCTGAACCACTGAAAAAAATCCTTTCAAATGCCGGTTATGCATTCGAAATTAAGGGACGACTCAAATCGATCCACTCCATCTGGCTTAAGATGAAAAAGCAGAACCTCGAATTCGAGGAGGTGTTTGATCTTTTTGCTATCCGTATAATCCTTAAAAGTTCAACGGAACGGGAAAAAGCCGATTGCTGGCAGGTCTATTCCTACGTTACTGACTTGTATCAACCCAACCCGCAACGACTGCGGGACTGGATTTCGGTTCCCAAAACGAATGGATATGAATCCCTCCATACCACGGTGGTGGGACCCGGAGGAAGATGGGTCGAAGTCCAGATACGAACGGAGAGAATGAATGAAATTGCTGAAAAGGGATATGCAGCACACTGGAAATACAAGGGGCTGAAAACAGAAAATGTGATTGAAGAGTGGTTGATGAGAATGCGAGAAATTCTTGAAACCCAGGAGTATGAATCACCGGATTTTATCGATCAGGTTAAGCTTAACCTCTATACGGATGAGGTGTTTGTTTTTACACCGAAAGGAGATTTGAAACAGCTTCCGGCGGGCTCAACACTGCTTGATTTTGCATTCGAAATTCATACTGAGATCGGCTCCACCTGTGTCGGTGGCAAAGTGAACAATAAAAATGTCTCTATCCGACACCAGTTACAGAACGGTGACCAGATCGCAATACTAACCTCCAAAAACCAGAAACCCAAATCAGATTGGCTGAACTTTGTGGTCACTTCAAAGGCTAAGACAAAAATCAAACAGGCACTGAATGAAGAGAAGTTTAAGCTTGCAGAAACAGGAAAAGAAATTGTCAAAAGAAGATTCAGAAACTGGAAAGTCCCGTTTAATGATGAAAACGTTAAACGATTATTACACCAGTATAAACTCAAAACATCCCAGGATCTTTATTACCTGATCTCTATAGAAAAGATTGATCTTGGAGAGATGAAAAATTTTCTTCTGAGGAATGAAGAAAAAGAGACAACCAAGCAGGTTCCAAAAAGCGATGATCTCGTAGCCAGGGAATCCTTAGAGCGCGATGTGAGGTATGAGGAATACCTGGTTATTGATAATAAAGTCAAAAACCTGGATTACAAACTGTCAAAATGCTGTAACCCGATACTTGGAGATGAAATATTTGCCTTTGTAACCATCAGTGATGGAATTAAAATTCATCGAACAGACTGTCCAAACGCACACCAGTTGCTGACCAAATATCCATACAGGGTGCTGAATGCCAAATGGACCGATCCTGATGGGAGGTCTTCCTTTCATACTGTGATTAGAATTTCAGGAATTGACGAGATTGGAATCGTAAACCGCATTTCCGATGTGGTCTCAGATGACCGCAAAGTCACCATGAGATCCATATCCGTTGAATCAAAAGATGGTATGTTTGAAGGTGTTTTAAAAGTTTTTGTGTCAGACACTAAACACCTGGAAGCCCTGTTGAGAAAATTTCTGAGAATAAAAGGAGTGTTGAAAGCAGCCCGGTTTGATGAACCGGCAATGGAATGATTGCCTCTTTCATATGCTGCTGCTTTTATGGGAACAACTATTTGCAGAATACCATTTTCTTCTATACCTTTAGATGTTGAAATTGAACGTTTACGGTGATGGCTCGTGTTAAAAGAATGAGTGGGTATATCGTAATCTCCCTTTTCCTGCTTACCGGATTAAATGGAGCAGCACAGCATATATTGCATCATCCGGATGCTTATTATGCTCCTGCACCTGGTTCTGAAAAATATTTTCATGACCTTCAACAGGAGAACAATACAGAGCAGATTACCGGATCAAGAATTCACTACAGGCTGGATATCGGTACAGCATTCAGCAGCTTTGGTGGAGCCGGATCAATGATGAGCTCATACCTTTCGCCTTCCATACGGTATAAAATCTCTCCGAAACTGGATCTCCATATCGGGGGAACAGTATTGTACAACTATCCTGTCGGAGGTTCAACAGCCGGCGAATCTATGATGACCAGCGGAAACGATCCATCGTATCAATTCTACCTGTATGGAACATACCAGGTTACAGATCGATTAGTAGTAGACGGTTCATTTGTCAAAGGGAAAATGAACCATTACAACTTTGGATTATATCCTTACCAGATGAACAGCAATTATGAGAGTTACTCCCTTGGATTCAACTACAGGATTGCCAGTTCATTTCATGTTGGAGCTCAAATCAATGTCTCGAATGGAATGAATCCCTACTTCTATTCCGATCCGTTCCGTCCCGGAAGATTTAATACCTATGATCCATTCTACAGGGAATGGTAATGCCGGTTTCGTCTTACCACACTTTCTATCCTGACGACATTGTTTTCACTCATTTTCATTCGATTGTCATTGTTATTGGTTAATTGTTAATTGTCTTAATAATTTTTTTTACTTTTAACATTTAACTGATAACTCCCTCCCTTCTCCGTGAAACTGATCTTTTTAGCTCTTGCACCGGTATTCATCATTGCCTTTTACATCTATTTCAGGGATAAGTATGAGAAAGAGCCCTTCAGTCTCCTGTTCAGATCCCTGCTGATCGGAATTGGTATTATGTTGCCCATTATTCTTGTTGAAAATTTTTTTGAACATTTCAATTATTCTTTGCATGGTTTAGTTTACGCAGGGTACAGGGCATTTATCACGGCAGGCCTTACAGAAGAATTGTTCAAGTACCTGGCATTTCTGCTGATCATCTGGAGAAGCCGTCATTTCAATGAAAAGTTTGACGGAATCGTATATGCCGTTTTCATATCCCTGGGTTTTGCGGCTGTGGAAAACATCTTTTATGTGCTGGAGCACGGTTATAAAATTGGTTTGGTGAGGGCAGTCACTGCTGTCCCTGCTCACGCCCTGTTTGGTATTGTCATGGGGTACCGGTTTGGTCTGGCGAGATTTTACCCGGAAGAGAGGAGGAAACAGTTGTTTCTGGCTTTTTTCCTTCCCTTTGTATTGCATGGATTTTATGATTTTTTCCTGATGGCTGAAAAACCGGTTTTCCTGGTACTTTTCGTGCCCTTTATCATTTACCTCTGGACCTATGGTTTTCGCAGGATGAAAAACCTCTCAGACCGGTCTATTTTTAAACCTGTTGAGGAGGAGAGGAGTGATCTGACGGGGACATAACAACTTCCAACGTTCAACATCGAACTTCCAACGTCCAACATCGAACTTCCAACGTCCAACATCGACTTCCAAATCACTATTAACCTTTAACTTATAACTACCTGAACCTTGGATCCGCGATAACCGGCAGTTTAGCCATCTTTTCCACTTCCAGGCTGGGGAAGCCAAACTCTTCAACCACTTTCCCCCGGATCAGGTAGCTTCCACTTCCTCTGAAGCTATATTTCTTCAGTGATTGTGGAAAATGGACGGTATCAAAAAATTCACCATCCGAATCGATAAAAGCAGCAAAATGCATCCACTCGTTCTTCACTGTTTTAATGTATTTAATCGTTACCAGATGTCCCACCATTCGCACGATCTTACCAACATTATCCAACAGCTCTTTTGCTTTACAATCTCCACGGAATCGGGTTTTTAGCAGGTCGAGGTGGGAGAGTGAGACCGGGAAACCGAGCAGTTCCACCTCGTCATACGCATCTTCAATCCGATTCTGGATAAGCGGAGGCAGCTGGTAATTTTTTCTTTCAACCCTGAAAAGGCTCAAAGCATGGGCAGCTGGTTTGGTCTTTCCAAGCAGCAGGTGGGCTTCCCAGAGCAGTTGCTTTTTACTCTTTTTAGTAAACCGGAATGCATCAACCCGGATAAGAAGGATCACCTGTTCGATCCCGATGGGCACGCGTTGCAGGAAATCTTCAATTCCCCGGTATTCTCCGTTTTTTATCCGTTCCTCCGGTATGCATTGCCCGATTTTCGTTTCCAGGTTCTGAATATGCACCATGCCCAGGTAGATATCCTTATTACTAATAGTTGTGAGATAAAGACTCCGGTTCACGCATGGCAATTCAATGTTTCCACCCCATCGTTTTGCTTCGTTCACATAGACCCATGGGCGGTAAAACCCTCCGAAGTTATTGATAACAGCCACCATGAATTCCAGGGGAAAATGGGCTTTCAGGTAGAGGCTCTGGAAACTTTCAACCGCATAGGAAGCCGAATGGGCTTTTGAAAACGAATAACCGGCAAACGATTCGATCCAGCGCCAGGCCTCCCTGGTAATGCTTTCAGAATGACCGCGCTCGCTGCAGTTGCGAAAGAATTTATCGACAATTCGTTTGAATTCATCTTTTGAACGGTGCTTCCCGCTCATCGCCCGCCTGAGCACATCGGCATCAGACAGATCCAGTCCTGCGAAATGATGACAGATCTTCAGTACATCCTCCTGGTATACCATAACACCAAACGTTTCCGATAGCTGCTCTTCCATAACAGGATGGAGGTATTTGAAATCATTGGGATTGTGAAAGCGATGGATATACTCCCTCATCATGCCGGAACGTGCAACACCCGGCCGGATCACCGAACTGGCAGCAACCAGCCCGCGGTAGTTATCACAATTCAATTTCTTCAGCAAACCACGCATTGCAGGGCTTTCAATGTAAAAACAGCCATTGGTTTCACCGTTTTTCAACTGACCGATCACTTTTTTATCCTGCTTGAACTCCTGTATCGCATGGATATCGACACGAACCCCACGGTTTTTCCTGATGATCTCCACACCTTCTTTAATATGACCAATACCCCGCTGGCTCAATATATCGAGCTTTTCAAAACCGATCTCTTCAGCAACATACATATCCCACTGGGTGGTGGGGTAGCCCTTTGGAGGCATATCCAGAGCAGTATAGCAGGTGATTGGTTTTTCGGAGATCAATATTCCGCCGGCATGGATGCTTCGAAGATTGGGAAAGTCTGCCAGGTATTGCCCGATGGTAAAAATCTTATTGGTAACTTCGTTCTGATTCATTGCTGATTCAGGGTTTTCGATCAGGGAATCAATTTCAGCCTTTGGCAACCCATAGACCTTACCCAGTTCCCTGATGATCGATTTTCCCCTGAATGTCGACATTGTACCAAGCAGTGCCGTGTGCTTTCGTCCGTATCGTTTAAAAATATAATCGAGAACTTCATCCCGCTCTTTCCAGGAATAATCGATATCAAAATCCGGCGGGCTGGTGCGTTTGGGATTAATGAAACGTTCGAAATAGAGATCCAGCTCAATGGGATCTACATCGGTGATCTTGAGACAATAAGCAACAATGGAGTTGGCACCGCTTCCCCGTCCGACGTGATAAAAACCGCGGTTCAGTGAATAGCGGATAATGTCCCATGTGATCAGGAAATAGGAGGAAAAACCCAGCCGGTCAATGATCTCCAGCTCGTATAACACCTTTCTTTTCGCTTCCGCATTATCCTTCCCATACCGGTATTCCAGTCCATCCAGTGCCAGCTTCTCCAATAGCATTTTATCGTCATAACGGTTCCCGGTGAAACTCTTCCTGTTCTTGTAGCTTTTGAAATCAAAACTGAAGGAACAGGTTGCCATCAGTTCTTCCGTATTTTGGATGATCATTGGGTACCGTTCAAATGCTTTTCGCAACTCATCCGGTGGCATGAATGTTTCAAAAACACCGGTCTCTTCACCCGGTCTGATTTTGGTTAGCAGTGTATTATGGCTTATGGCGCAGAGGTGCTGGTGCAGAACAAAGCCGGTGTTGTTGATGTAACTGACGGGTTGCTGGACAACCAGCTTTGCCAGGTTGTTACTTTGTTCCAGGGATAGAAGCTTCCTGACCGACTGGGGACGGATCCCCAGGTATTCGTTTTCCTTCAGCTCCGTGAATGACCTGGAACCAAAGGGATAAATGACAATAACATGTTGAAAAGGAGGAGCTGAATGGGGGAGGGGCTCTCCCGATATGTTGTGAAAACTCAGGAATTCGTTCAATTCCATAAATCCTTCGCTGTTTCGGGCAAGACCCACGTACAACAACCGGTCTTTCTCCCTGAATTCTATCCCGGCAATCGGCTGAATGCCTTCTTTCGTACAACACTTAACAAAATCCAACACCCCGGTCGAGTTGTTGATGTCGGTCAACGCCATGATTTCAATTTCGCGTTTTCCCGCCTCCTTAACCAGTGCCTCTACCGATAAGGTGCCGTATCGCAGGCTGTAGTATGAGTGGGTGTTTAGGTACATGGTTTTTAGTTTCTGGTTTCTCGGCTTTCTGCCACAGGCAGGGTTCTTATTTTATTCAGATATTCAAAGTTTGTTGCTACCAAACTTCCTAACCCATTCACTATTAACAGCCATCCCGCTTACAGCAGGATGGCTGTCTGCATCTGCCCTGATGCGGGCTTCAATCTCTTCCCGTGTCGGGACTCCTACCGCTCTTTTCACTGCTTTCCTGCCGTAACGTCTTCTCAGTTTATCCATTGCCAGGTATAACCGTACCATTTCCGGTGTGTCTTCAAACATGTTTAATTGCTGGACTCCCCGGACCAGGTGACTGAAGCGCACACCAATCAGGCGGATCAGCATCCTGCGCTGATACAACCGGGCAAAAAGCTCTTTGGCTGTCTCAATCAGGATATGATCGAACGAAGTATAGGGAATACGCTTCTGCAGTGTATGCGTATCGAAGTTGGAGTACCTTATTTTAACACTCACGCAGGAAGTCAGTTTCTCCTTCTGCCTTAACTCGAATGCGATTTTCTCTACCATGCTTACCAGCAACTGGTTCATCTTTGCTACATCAATGCTGTCCTTTTCAAAGGTTCTTTCCGTGCTGATCGACTGCTGTTCGGAGTAATGAATGACAGGAGTGGGATCAATGCCGTTTGCTTTCTTCCAGATCACGATCCCGTTTTTCCCAAGCACACGCTCCATCATTTCAACCGGTATCCGGCTCAGTGTGTCAATGGTTGCAACTCCCATCGAACGCAGCAACTGGAATGTTTTGTCCCCGATCATGGGTATTTTGCCGATGGAGAGAGGTGACAGGAAAGCCTTTACCCGATCATCCGTCACTTCCAGTTCCCCATTGGGTTTGGCTTCACCGGTGACGATCTTAGACACGGTTTTATTGACTGATAATCCAAGAGAAACGGGTAATCCCGTCTGCTTTATGATGGTCAGCCGCAATTCCCGGGACCATTTCAGGGAGCCAAAAAACCGGTCCATTCCTGTAATGTCGATGTAATGCTCATCCACAGAAGCCTTTTCATAAACAGGAGCCTTTTCGGCAATGACCTCCGTGACCATATCGGAATAATTGCTATAAAGCTCCATATCACCCCGGATCACAAGGCCATCGGGACATAACCCCCTGGCCAGCTTCATGGGCATGGCAGAACGTACACCAAACAGCCGCGCTTCATAACTGCAACAGGCAACAACCCCCCGGTCTGATGTGCCTCCAATAATAACCGGCTTCCCTTCAAGTGCACTGTTCTTCAACCGTTCAACCGATACAAAGAATGTGTCCAGGTCAATGTGGATGATGCTCCTGTGTGTGTTGGTCATCTTCTGCAAAAAAAAA